>JAFQON010000011.1 GCA_017403185.1 Clostridia bacterium | reverse complement strand
TGCCAAACCACTACTATTATACTTGGAGGTTTGATTATCTTTCAATCCTTTTGGGCTTGCTTTGAGCTCGCCCGTTTTGGCTTTACTGAAGTCTTTTTTGCCCCCGGCTGTACCGGGGGTTGTCTTTTGCTTAAGCATTAAAACGGCACCCGACGAATTTGTTCGTCGGGTGCATTTTTGTTATTCTTCAATAAGTCCGTAGTATCTGCCGAACCAATAGGGGAGAAGGTAGGGAGTGGGGCTGCATGCGCTTCTGCCGTGACCTTCGTCTGCACGGAAGGGGCTGGTGTCGTAGTTGTGAACATTTCTTGAATCAATGTCAAGCGCTTCTTTAAGCTGAACGGGTTCTCCCCATTTTTCCTGCTCGGTATCGTAAACAAGACCTTTTCTTGAAGAGTTGAAAAGAGGTCTGTTAACGAAGTCGAGCGGATATTCACGAAGCTCCTTGACTGCGTTATCAAGGCTGCAGGAATCGCCCGAGAATGCACCGTATACGATGCTGTATAATGCACAGTGCTCTGTTTTTTCGTATTCCCAATGATGTCTGAGACCCATAAGCAGATATTTTCTTATTACAGGGTCTTTTTCGAGCCTGAGGATTGTTATTGTGCAAAGGAAGCCGAGGTTATCGTCAATGTGGTTTGTGTGACCGTCATCCTTCTTGTGCTGAGCGGCGTTGAGGAGGTAATGCTCGTCAACGGCAAGACGAAGGAATTCTTTTCTGTATTTTTCGTCACCCGAAACATGGTATGCAACATTGAGAAAGGTGAGAAGCTCAAGAGAATTGATACATTTTTCCCAAATCCACATATTGTTTCTGTTGAGCTGGTCGGGGTCCCAGACTGCCCATGTTGTGGGCAGGCCGTCAACATCACAGAGCCTGTAGTTATGTTTAAGAATGTGGTCAACGATGTCGCAAACAACCTCTTTGATGAGTGCTTTTTCTTCATCGTTTGCGCAGAAATCATAATAGAGTGAGAAGCCGAAGAAATGACCCGTCATTTCATCACTTGATGTTTCGCCGAGCCATTCGCATTCGCCGTTGGGAGCTTTGTGCCATTCCTGACCGTCTCTTTTTACAATAGTGCCGTAGCCGGGCTCGCCTTCAAATCGAACCGCTCTTGCGGTGAAGCCTTTAACGCCCGTAACCTTTGTGAGATAAACCATTGCATTCATGGAGCGTCTTGCTGCCTCAAGGTATTTTTTGTTCTTTGTAACGGCATATGCGTATGAAAGGCAGCCCACATAAATCTGAGTCCAGAGACCGTCATTATCAGTAATGTTGGGCTTGCCCGTGTTGATATCGCAGTTCTTAATATCGCCAATACCGGTCACATATCCGAGGGTTCTTACATATTTATCCTCAACAAGATTGAAGCAGTAGTCCGCCTTTTCTTCAAGGGTCATTTCGGTTTCGGTTATTTTGGTGACGCCTGAATCCGTGGCGGTCCAGATTGAATTGCCTGCCGCAATTGCTGCATTGATATCCTTTTCACAAGCCCAACGGGTTGCAGGGAGATATTTGCATGAGCCGTTATTGAGGATTATGAGACCTGCTTCAGAGGAGAGGATTACTCTGCCGTCATCGGCAAAGCTGATATTGTATATCTCTTCTTCGGGGAGCGCATTGAGTTCGTTGTGGCCGAACCAGTTGCACTTGCAGTCGAATATGTAGCAGCCTTTATCCGTGCCGAGCCAGAGGAAACCGAGGTTATTGTCAAATTCAATGCAGTTGATTTTGAACTCAGGCATTGTTGAATGCTCGGGGAAAACGGTCATCCAATGCTTCCTTTTACCGTTTACAATGCTTATTGTTCTGTCATTTGCCGAAATGATTTTTTCGTTGTTTATCGCAATTTTAGTTGATGACGGCTCATTGTGGAAAAATCTTACGAATTCATCGCCGTCAAGCTTGTAAAGGGCGTTTTCGGCAAGAAGATATACCTCGTCAACTCCGCTCATATCGCAGATTTTGCTGTCGAAGCTCTGCATTTCGGTGATTTTTCCGCCAATTGCAGTGTAAACGGTTTTGTCCGCTGCAAAATACACCGTTCCGTTTTTGGCGGTGTAAAGCGTTGTTACCGCATCGCACTTGAATGTGCCGAATGAGCCGTCGGCTTTTGTGTAGTTAAGACCTTCTTGAGTGCCGATGTAAACAACACCGTTTGCATCGCTTGCAAGACAATATGCCTTATCCGATGCAAGACCGTTGCCTGCGCCGTAATAGCTGCAGGTGCGCTGAGGGTATTTGTTGCTTTTGTAATATCCTTTTCTTTCCATGTGAAATCTCCTTTACTGAACGGTTATTGATGTTTGGATATATTTTTTGCTGTTGATTTCTTTTATTATTATTTTTCTGTTACCGCTCTCGCAGTCATCTTCAACCGTGAAGGTCCATGATGCGAAGCCTGAAGGATCCGCCGCTGTTTTATCAATGCCTTCATATGAGGCTTTTTCTGTTTCGTTTTTATAGAATTCAATTGTGTATTCGGCACCGGGAGTGCCCTGAATTACAACCGTTGCTGAATTACCCTTGATAACGGGCGAGGTTTTTGTGATAATGCTCAGCCCGTTGCTTAATTCGTCAACCTTTCCGTCGGAGGGAACTTTTTTTGTTGTTTCCGATTGGAGTGAAGGTGTGATATTATGCTTAGTCTGTGATTTCGTTTCTTCTTTTTCTGTGGGAATCGGAGGCACGGTGTGCACATATTCCGTTTTGTCTTCGGTTGCCGCCGCAACGGTGTTGTATGTGTAATCGGTTGCGTGAATCTCTGATGTTTCCGCTGCTTGTGTGCCTGTTTCCGTTTCGTTGCTTTTCGGGCTGCAGGCTGTGAAAACGGAAAAAAGCAGTGAGAAAATCAGCACAGTTGCAGATAAAATTTTGATTTTGTTTTTCATGCTTCACCTCATATTTTTATTGAAATTTCTCCCGAAGAGAGGATATCCGCAAATCCGTCATCTCTTTCAACGATCAGGTTGCACTGAGTGTTAATCCCCTTTACGGTTGCCTTATATTCAATGTTGTTTTTTGTGTAACTGATTTGTTTGCCGACAACAAAAAGACGGCTTTTATATTCCTCAATGATAAAATTATCATCACCGTTTTGTGCGTATTCAAGAATTTTATCAGAAATATCAAAGGCAAGCTTGGCTTTGTCGCATGACAGATTAACGCTGCCCGCCGTTTTTAATTCGTCGGGAAATACCGCCGTAGTAAGGTTTATTCCGATTCCGAGTGCAATATACGGTCTGCCGCCGCTTGAAAAGCATTCGGTCAGTATTCCGCAGACCTTGAGCCCGTCAATATAAATATCATTTACCCATTTGATTTTCGGCTTCGCTCCGAGCTTTTCAAGTGATTTGCACACGGCAACCGCTGCTGCGGGGGTGAGGAGGGTGCAATTCTGCGGAGCTTCAAAAACAAGTGTCATATAAAGCCCTGTGCCCTCGGGGGAATAAAAGCTCTTGCCCTGCCTGCCTCTGCCTGCTGTTTGCTTTTCGGCAATTATGAGCGAAGGTAAGGCAAGGGATGAAAAGTTGTTTTTTGCATATGTGTTTGTTGAATCAACAGCAGAGAGCTGTATTAAGCTTATTCGGTGCATTGTTCCACCTGCAGATAATAAAAGATAAGTCATTTTAACATAATATCATCTGTATTTCAATATGGAATTTATTAATTATAAACATAAAAATTATAAATAATCAGTTGACAACTTGATTTATTAATAGTAAAATTTATCCATATAGGTCATTTGGAGATGGTGCTTTGAAGATATTGCAAAAAGGGTTCAACTATTCGCAGGACGGGCCGGGGAATCGGCTTGTTTACCATCTTCAGGGCTGTAATTTTGCCTGCAAATGGTGTTCAAATGCAGACAGCATCCCTCTTGAAAATCCGAAAGCAAAGGATTATTCCGTTGAAGAGCTTTTCGATGAAATTATGAGAAGCCGCATGATGTTTTTTGACGGCGGAGGCGTTACCTTCACGGGCGGTGAAGCCTGCCTTCAGGGTGAAGAGCTGATTGAGCTTCTGCAAAAGCTCAGAGAAAACGGTATTCACACCGCTATAGAAACCAACGGCTCAATACCCGTGCTGAAAAAGCTTTGCCGATTTGTTGATTGGCTTATTGTTGATTTCAAGCACTATGATGATACGGAGCATAAAAAATGGGTCGGGGTATCAAATAATAATACAAAAGCTTTTCTCAGTTTTGTTTTTGCGGAAAAAATACCCGTTCATATCCGAATTCCCGTTGTTAACGGCGTAAACGATAATCCTCAGGGCTTTGTCGATTTCTTTAAATCGTATGATACATACGATGCGGATTTTGAATTCCTTGCTTATCATGAATTCGGCAAAGATAAATGGAAGGGAAACTATCAGATTGAAAACGGCTTTGTTTCACCTGAAAAAATAAAAGAGTTTACGGATTTATTTGAAAAAAACGGCATGAAAACCGTTGTTACATAAGGAGAATAAACAATGTACAATATTCTTGACAGCAAAAAAATAACAGAAATGGCAAAGGCTCTTTTTGCTGAGAAAAGAGCGGGCAACCGCCTTGACGGCTGGTTTATCGCAAAGGAAGCGGAGCTTGAGCTTGCCAAAAAATTCGAGGGCGAGAATGAAGAGGTTAAAAAGGCTCTTATTCTCAGAGAAATTGTTAAAACCATTCCCATATATCTAAGCGATTATCAGATTTTTGCAGGCACTCAGGATGACGCCTTTGCAAGAAGCTATGCACTTATCAATCCTTCGTTTAAGGTTGAGGAATTCAGCGGATACTGTGACCCTGCTGCAGTTTTCTCCGATATCGAGCCTGACGGGGAAATCACTGCCGAAAGAATTGAAAAGGCAAGAAATGAATTTGCAAAAACAGAGTACGCCGTTAAGCTCGGCGAAGTTTACGGCAAAAACGAATGCTACACCAAAGAGGTTATTTTCTTCTTTGAGCAGGTTACGGGTCACCTTATCCCCGATATGCGCTTTGCAATCAGATACGGTGTAAAAGAAATGCTCAGAAAGATTGAAGGCAAAGAGGGCAACGGCTACAAGGCGTTTGCAATCGCTCTTGAAAGTGCAATTATTCTTGCCAACCGTTATGCGGATCTTGCGGCGAAGCAGGCTGAAACCGCAACTGATGAAAGAAAAGCTCAGCTTGAAATAATGGAAAAAACTCTTCGCAAGGTGCCCGAAAACGGAGCCGAAAATCTTTGTGAAGCAATTCAGGCATTTATCATTATGTGGCAGATTATGTGCCTTGAACAGACCCCCAACCCCTTTGCGTTCTCTGTCGGTAATGCGGACAGAATTTTTGAACCCTACAGAAACGGTCTTGACAGGGATACCGCCGCAGCTTTGTTCAAGCATTTTCTCGTTTTCTTCAATGTGGCAGACAGAAGCTGGGCTATTTCGCAGAATATCATCGTCAGCGGCCGTGACAAATGCGGCAACGACCTTACAAACGACACAACCTATGCACTCATGGACGCATATTATGATATGAATTTGCCTCAGCCTATACTTTCAGTGAAGCTTCATAAGAATACTCCTGCAAAGCTTTATGAAGAGATGGGCAGATTCCTTTTCACTCCCGGCGTGCTTACTCCCTCGTTCTTCAACGACGATTCGCTTTATGAAGTTCTTGCGTCAAAGGGTGTTGACTGTGAGGACCTTGCGGATATCTCAATTGCGGGCTGTCAGGAGCCACTTATTATGGGCAAGGATAACGGCAATACGACCAACAGCTGGCTCAACCTTCCCAAAATTCTTGAAATGACTCTCACGGGCGGTGTGTCAACCGTAACGGGCGAAAAGCTTGTTGAGGTTGAAGCGTGCTCACTTGAAAATGTGAGGGAAGAATTCAAAAAGAATGTTGAAAGATTTGTTGCCGCAATGGGTGAGGCTGCAAACGGCGCATCCGCAGCTCTTTCAACTCAGAGAGTGCCCTTCCTTTCATGCCTTATGGGCGGCCTTGAAAACGGCATTGATGCAAGAGATATCAATGCTCAGGGCACAAAATACAACGGCAGCGGCTGCCTTATTCACGGCGTATCCGTTATTGCGGACAGTTTTTCGGCTATTGATAAGCTCCTTGCCGAGAGACCGCAGGATGCCGATAAGCTTGTTGACGCACTCAAAGCGGATTTTGTCGGATATGAAGATTTGAGAGAATTCCTGCTTTCGGCGGATAAATTCGGCAATAATATTGAAAAGGTTGATAAAGAAGCCGGCGAAATCGCTTCGATGGTTGCGGATATCGTTTCATCAACAAAGAACTATCTCGGCAATTCCTTCCGTCCCGATTTCAGCTCACCCTCAACCCATCTTCTTTACGGCTATTGGGTAGGAGCAACGCCTGACGGCAGAAAATCAAGGGATATGCTCGGTTACGGTGTTGACCCGCTTTACGGCAGCGCTGAAAACGGCCTCGGCTTCCGTATGCTTTCAAACATGAAAATGCCTTTTGAAAAAATGAACGGCGGCTACGCTTCTCATCTCGGCATTGACCCTAAATACTTCACCTCATCAACAGACGAAGGCAAGGGTGTTGAATTCAGAGATAAGGTAATCAATCCTTTATTCTTCAATCCTCTCAAAGAAGGTGTTTCACCCTTCTACCTCTATGTTAATGTTACAACGGCTGAAATTCTCAGAAAAGTGCTTGCTGAGCCCAAAAAATATGCTCCGAGCGGTGTTTATATCATGAGAATTCACGGCACTTTCGTTAACTTCCTTGATCTTTCGCCTGCAATTCAGCAGGATATCATCACAAGACTTGACCCCAAATCTGCTGCGATTGCATAAGGTGAACTATGAAATTAATTGGTATTGATATCGGCACAACAAGCATCTGCGGCGTTTGCGTTGATGCCGAAAACGGAACTATGCTCAAATCGCTCACAAAGCCCAACAATTCTTTTATTAAGTCCGAATGTGCTTATGAAAGAATTCAGAATCCGGAAGAGATAATGAGCTGTGTTTATGATGTTATTTCCGGGCTTGATTTGACCGATGCGGCGGCGATAGGCTTTTCGGGTCAGATGCACGGTATAGTTTATGTTGATAAAAACGGCAAAGCCGTCAGCCCGCTCTATACATGGCAGGATGAGCGTGCCGCTGAGAAATATAAAGACGGCAAATCATATGCGCAGACTCTCGGCTGCTTTGCGGGATACGGGCTTGCAACCGATTTTTATAATGAAATAAACGGGCTTATACCCGATGATGCCGCAACCCTTTGCACGATTGCGGATTATGCGGTAATGAATCTTTGCGGATTAAAAAAACCGCTTGTTCACATCACCAATGCCGCAAGCCTCGGCTGCTTTGATGTTGAAAAGAATTGCTTTACGCTCAATAATCCCCGCATTCCCGAGGTCGCTGCCGAATTCAAGGCGGCGGGATTATACAACGGTGTTCCCGTTTGTGTAGCTTTGGGTGATAATCAGGCGAGCTTTATCGGCTCTGTTTCAGGCAGTGATGATGCTCTGATAAATGTCGGCACGGGCTCGCAGATTTCGTGGCTTACTGAAGCTCCCGTTAAAGGCGATATTGTTGAAAACAGACCCTTTGACGGCAAAAGATATCTTGCGGCGGGCTGTGCGCTTTGCGGCGGCAGAGCCTATGCCATGCTGGAAGGCTTTTTCAGGGGGATTGCAAATCTTGCATCCGAGAATGAAATCAAGAGCTTCTATCCTTATCTTGATAAGCTGCTTGAATCCAAAACGGAAACAACTCTTTCGGCAGACTGCCGTTTCTGCGGCACGAGAAACGATCCATCAATCAGGGGCGGTGTTTCAAATCTGTCTGAGGCTAATTTCACTCCTGCGGATTTTGCCCTTGCAATTCTCAACGGCATGGCAGGTGAGCTTTATAATATGTATAAAAGCGGCGGTAAGTCTGCCGAAAAGCTGATTTGCTCGGGTAACGGTATGCGAAAAAATGCGGCACTCCGAAGAATTACTTCTGATATGTTCGGCTGTGAAATAAAAATTCCGCTTTATGCCGAGGAGGCATCTTACGGCGCTGCGCTTGCGGCATCGGTTGCCTGCGGAATAAATAAAAATATTGACGAAGCCTGCAGGCTTATAAAATACAGGGAGAATTGATTATGTTTTACAACAAGCCTATTTTCTTTGAGAAAAACAGGGTTTTCAGAGTTTATACGGGCGGTAAGCTTTTTGCCGATTTCTTCGGGGACGATTCAACAGACGGTTTTTACCCCGAGGAATGGGTTGCATCAAGCGTCAGAGCACTCAACGAAGGCAGCACCGATGAATACGAAGGCGTTTCAAAAATCAGGGGCACCGGTTTATACCTCAACGATGCGGTTGAAAAATATAAAGCGGAAATTCTCGGTAACAGAGAAGATCTGGGCATACTTACAAAGATACTTGACAGCGCAATAAGGCTTCCCGTGCAGGCTCACCCTGATAAAGCTTTTTCAGAAAAATACTTCAATTCAAAATACGGTAAAGAAGAAAGCTGGATTATCCTTGCAACAAGACCCGATGCAAAAATTTTCTTCGGCTTCAAAGACGGTGTTGCATTTGAGGATTTCTCAAAAGCAATTGATGAAAGCGAAAACGGCTCGGATGCAATGGAAAATCTGCTTTGTTCAATAGATGTAAAAGCGGGGGATGTTATTTATATTCCTGCAAAAATGGTTCATGCTATAGGCAGAGGCTGCCTTTTGCTTGAGGTGCAGGAGCCAACGGATTTTACAATTCAGCCCGAAAGATGGTGCGGCGAATACAAGCTGTCCGATAAAGAGATGTATCTCGGACTGAGCAGAGAAAATGCTCTTGAATGCTTTGATATTGAGAAGAAATACCCCGCACCGCTTACCCCGAAAACAATTTGTGACAATAACGGCGTAAAATATGAAGCTGTTATTGATGAAACAATAACAACAAGCTTTGCCGTGAGAAGCATTACCCTCAGCGGCGGAAGCTTTGAACTTGGCAGGGGAGCGGCAGTTTATGTTGTAACCGAGGGCTGCGGAGAAATTACGGGCGAGGATTACAGCGAAAAAATCAAAAAAGGCGATTATTTTCTTATGCCTGAGAATGCAAAGGGCAAATATAGCATAACGGGCAAAGAAATTAAAATAGTTGAATGCTTTTCATAAGGAGGTTTTTATGAATACAAATGCAATGTTCAAAATCGGCTACGGTCTTTATGTGCTCACAGCAAAAGAAAACGGATTTGATAACGGCTGCATAATCAACACCGTTACGCAGGTCACTGCAGACCCCAACAGAATTACCGTTGCCGTAAACAAAGCAAACAAAACTCACGACATGATTCTTTCAACGGGTGAATTCAATGTCAGTGTGCTCACAACATCGGCATCTTTTGAAATTTTCAAAGCTTTCGGCTTCAGAAGCGGCAAGGATACAAATAAGTTTGACGGTTACGATAATGTGAAAAGAAGCGCAAACGGCATAAACTATATTACCGAAACAACCAACGCTTATATTTCCGCAAAGGTTGTAACCGCAACTGACCTGGGCACCCACACACTTTTCCTTGCGGATGTTACGGATTGCGAGGTGCTTTCGGAGGTTCCGAGCGTAACCTATGACTATTATCATAAGTATATCAAGCCGAAGCCTGAAGTGAAAAAGACAGCTAAGGTTTATTACCGTTGCAAAATCTGCGGATATATTTATGAAGGCGATGAGCTTCCCGCAGATTTTATCTGCCCGCTTTGTAAACATCCCGCTTCCGACTTCGAAAGAGTTGAGGCGGTTGAAGATAATTCAGATAAAGGAGAGAACACAATGAATCTTAAAGGAACAAAAACAGAACAGAATCTTATGGCAGCTTTTGCCGGCGAATCGCAGGCAAGAAACAAGTATACCTATTTTGCATCCGTTGCAAAAAAGGAAGGCTATGAGCAGATTTCGGCAATATTCACTGAAACTGCAAACAATGAGAAGGAGCACGCAAAAATGTGGTTCAAGGCTCTCGGCGAGCTTGGTGACACAGCAGCAAACCTTCTTCACGCAGCAGAAGGCGAAAACTATGAGTGGACAGATATGTATGCAACCTTTGCAAAGGAAGCGGAAGAAGAGGGCTTCACTGAGCTTGCTGAAAAATTCCGCATGGTTGCCGATATCGAAAAAACACACGAAGAGCGTTACCGTGCACTTCTGAGCAATGTTGAAATGCAGAAGGTATTCGAAAAGTCAGAGGAAACAATGTGGGAATGCCGCAACTGCGGTCACCTTGTAATGGGCAAGAAAGCTCCCGAGGTTTGCCCCGTATGTGCTCATCCTCAGGCATACTTTGAAGTCAGAAAAGAAAACTATTAATCATCAGTGTTATCCGAGGGCAGAAATGTCCTCGGAATTTTTTTGCGAAATTTCAGTAAACAATTCATTTTTGGTGTTGCTATTTTCACCATAAAAATATATAATGTATTTAACATATTAAAATAAGGGGAGTATGAGCTTTGAAAAGACTTTTTAAATTTCTGGCATTGACAATGGCTGCTCTTGTTACTTTCAGCTTCAGCGGATGCAAAAAAGAGGAAGCCGTAACGGGCAGCAAGGTTAAATTTACAATGCAAAACGGCGGCTCATTTATTATTGAGCTTTATCCCGAATATGCACCCGAAACCTGCGAGAATTTTCTCACTCTCGTATCAGAGGGCTTCTATGACGGGCTGACATTCCACAGAGTTATTGATGACTTTATGGCTCAGGGCGGCGACCCTGAGGGCACGGGTCTCGGCGGCAGCGGCAAAGAGATTAAGGGTGAATTTGCAAGAAACGGCTTTAGGCAGAACACTCTTTCACACACAAGAGGCATTGTTTCGATGGCGCGTTCAGATGATTATAACTCAGCTTCATCGCAGTTTTTTATCTGCTACACCGATGTGACCTATCTTGACCGCGATTATGCCGCATTCGGCAAGGTTATCGAGGGTATGGAGGTTGTTGATGCCTTCCTTGATGTTGAAAGAGGTTTTGATTCAAGCGGAAAACGCTCCGTGCCCAAAACACCCATTGTTATTGAAAAAGCGGAGGTGATTTCGGATGGCAAATAATATTGTTTTCAAGGGGTTCCGTGCAAGCGAAATTGAGTTTGTCAACAAATGCGAAAACGGTGCAAAGCTTGAGTTTGAAAATAAGTATTCATATAATGTGAAGTATTCAAACAACAACATCTGCATCGGTGAATTCACGGTTGAGCTCAACGACAAAGAAAATAAAGAAAAATTCCGTATCAAAGCGGTTATTCAGGGAATGTTCAGCTACAATCCCGAGGTCAAAAGGGAGCTTCTTCATGTTCAGACCTTCAAGGAACTTTTTCCTTACGCAAGAACAATGATTTCATCGCTCACTGTCAACGCAGGTATTCCGCCTGTAATAATTCCGAACTTTGATATTGAATCGCAGAGCATTTATAAATTCGGCAAGAATGTTTAAAGAAAGGGAATAAAGATATGGATATTATGGATATCGCCTCAAAAGGCATAGTGGCTATCACAAAAAACTTCGGCAAAAAAATATGCAAGAAAGAAACTGCGCCCGAAATCGAAAAGGTAGCTCCCACGGTTATCAGCGGCAGCGGCTACAGAGCAGGTTTTGCGACAGACGAGATTATGCCCGACCTTGACAGCGGCAAAACCTACTGGATTGCAGGCCACGGCTCGGGCCACAAAATGGAAGGCGTGCTTTCACCCGTTTATATCAGTGCGGTATGGCTTGATTGCGGCAACGACGAAGGTATGCTTTGGCTCGGTGCCGATATTGTCGGCATGACAAGAATTGAGATTAACAAAATCCGCTCGATGATTATGGCGTCGGATAAAATCAAGGGCTGCAAGTGCATCAACTTCAGCTGCACCCACAGCCATTCGGGTATAGATACCCTCGGCTACTGGGGCAAGCCCAATCTTGTAAGCATCCCATCCGACGGCAAGGACCCCGAATATATGGATATGCTTATGAATAAAGCCGTTAAGGTTGCAGAAGAAGCTTATGCTGCAAGAAAGAGCGGCAAGCTTTACATAGGCGATATCGAGATTAAAGACGGTCTTCAGACCCGCAGAGGCTTTATTGACAGGCACGAGATTCTTTCAAGATTCCGCTTTGTGCCCGATGACGGCGCAAAGGAAACATGGATTCTCAACTTCGGCGGTCATCCCAACTCGCTCGGCGGCGGTAACCGTATGCTCAGCGGCGAATATCCCTATTTCATGCGTGAGCAGATTAAGGCTGAAAACGGTGCAAATGTGCTCTTCGGCATCGGCGCAATCGGTGCAATGGATGTTAAGGAGCTTGACAGTGAGGATAATGTCAACTGCATCAAGCTTCAGGCAAAGATGATTGCAGATGCAGCGCTTAAAATTGACAACGATAAAGAGCTTCCCGCTGAAATGAAAATTATGCAGCAGCCCTTCTATCTTCCCGTAGGTAACTATGTCCTCACTCTTCTTGCAATGCGCCATGTTATGAGCTTCAAGGCATACCCCTGCAAAGAGAGTGATATCGGCATTGCAATGATGACAGAGATGACCTATATGTCAATCGGCGGCAAAAAGGTGCTGCTTCTCCCCGGTGAAAGCTTTGTTTCAACAGTTTACGGCGGCTATATGTCAGCGGAAGTTGCTCCCACTGAAAAGGGCCCCGAAATCAACCCCACACCTCTTGCTGAAATTGCGGGAGAGCCTGATATGATAGTTTTCGGCGTTTCAAACGATATGTCGGGTTATGTTGTGCCCCCCAACGATTTCATTCTTAACCCCACACAGCCTTATCTTAACGGCGTAAGGGATAAGAATGACCTCAACCATTATCACGAAACAAATTCAATGGGTATCGGCGCACAGAAAACAATAGCTGATGCCTTTACAGATATGGTGGCAAGATTCTGATGCTTGCGTTAATTTATGCCGTTGTAATTCTTGTTGCAACAACCCTCGGCTCCTTTGTGGGGTTGGGTGGAGGAGTCATAATCAAACCCATACTTGATTTCATTGGCGAAGAGCCCCGTGCACAGGTTGATTTTCTTTCATGCGTTGCAGTCTTCACAATGTCAATTGTTTCAACAGGAAAACAAATAAAAAACAAGGTCAGCTTTGATAAAAGCATTATTATTTTTCTTGCGGCAGGCTCGGTTGCGGGCGGTTTTTTCGGTAAATTCTGTATGGATTTGCTCGGCAATTCCTTCGCTCAGGAAAACATAAGGTGCATTCAGGCGTTTGTGCTTGCGGCGTTGCTTTTGTCCGTGTGTATATATGTGAGCAAGCAGCGGTTTTCATTCCGTGTTAAAAATCCCGCAGCAATTTGTGCGGTAGGGCTTTTGCTTGGTTTTATTGCATCTTTTTTAGGCATAGGCGGCGGTCCGATAAATGTTGCGGTGCTTACTCTCTTTTTCTCAATGAATGTCAAGGAGTCTGCAGTGTATTCCGTTGCGATAATTTTCTTTTCGCAGCTTTCAAAGCTGATAACAATTTTTGCTTCCGACGGAATAAGTGCATATCTTCACCAGTGGAAAACGCTTATTTTCATTCTGCCCGCAGCAATTCTCGGCGGAATAATCGGCTCAAAGCTTAACCGTAAATTTGACGATAAGCTTATCAGAAAAACCTTCACGGCAGTTATGATTCTGCTTGTGATTCTGAATGTTTACAACGGAATTTCATATCTTGCGTTATAAAACAAGGCAGCTTGCGTTTGCAGGCTGCTTTTTGTTTGACATATATTGATGTTTATGATAAATTAAATTCGGTGATAGAATGCTTGAATTTATGAGTGAAAACAAATCCTCGTGGGAGAAAATAAAAGAAAGCGGTCTGCCTGTTGTGGTTTACGGCATGGGTAACGGTGCGGATAAGGTTATTGATGAATTCATTCGCCTTGAAATTCCCGTTAAGGGCGTTACCGCAAGCGATGATTTTGTGAGAGGGCAGATGTTCAGGGGTCACAAGGTGACCAAGCTTTCTGAATTTGACGGTGAATTTATAATTGCCGTTGCATTTGCAACCTGCATTCCCGATGTTATGAATCATATATTTTCTCTCAGTGAAAAGTACATAGTGCTTGTGCCTTGTGTGCCCGTTTTCGGCGATGACATATTTAACAGAGATTTTATTGAAAAAAATAAAGAAAAAATCAATGCTGCATATGAGCTTTTTGAAGAGGATTCAAAAAAAATATTCGCAGGGTGCGTTGATTTTATTTTCGGCGGCGAGCTTGAAAAGCTCCAAAAAATCACAACATCGAAAAGTGAAGTTTTTGAGAGTATCCTTTGCTTAGGCAAAAACGAAAGCTACCTTGATCTGGGTGCATACAGAGGGGATACCGTTGAAGAATTTCTCAGGTATTGCGGCGGGGAATATGAGAGCATAACCGCTCTTGAGCCTGACAGAAGAACATATAAAAAGCTCTGTGATTATCTTGAAAAGATTCCGAATTCAACCGCATATCAAAAGGCAATTTACAGCGAAAGCAAAACTCTGATTTTCAGCAGCAATGCGGGCAGGCAGTCTGCAATTTCATCAAAGGGCGAAGAAATTGAAGCGGTAACTGTTGATGAGCTTTGTAAAAATAAAGCTGTAAGCTACATCAAAACGGATGTTGAGGGCGTTGAAATTGATGCGTTGGAAGGCGCAAAAGAAACGCTGAAAGAGCAAAAGCCAAAGCTTAACATTGCCCTATATCACAGAAGCAGCGATATTTTTGAAATA
The DNA here is from genome assembly GCA_017403185.1 of Clostridia bacterium. GTDB lineage: Bacteria > Bacillota > Clostridia > Oscillospirales > Acutalibacteraceae > CAG-177. The sequence goes on along the minus strand of JAFQON010000011.1, from coordinate 81,342 downwards.
CCTCTTAAAATTGCAAGAATAAACCCGGATTACAGGTTTTTTATTCGCCGTCACCCCTATATTCCGTGTTGGGATATGAATTTGTATTGTGTTTAACGGGAGTGTAATTATGAGAAACGATGAAATGTACCTGCAGCTTTATATAATTCGTCATGCCGAGAGCATGGGCAATATCGAAACCGATGAGCCCTTTGACAAAACAAATCCGCCGCTTACCTCTCACGGCAAAAAGCAGGCATACGCTTTGGGTGAGCGTTTTAAGGATTTAAAGGAATTTACGCTGTATGTCAGCCCTCTTGACAGAGCAAAAGAGACCGCTTCCTGCATTTCGGATAATATGATTATTGATTATGACTTGCTTGAAAGGGGAGTAAGAGCAACCGAAAACGGCTTTGAGGACTTTGAAGAGAGCGATGCCGGGTGCATTGAAAGAGCCGAGAGGGTAATTGAAAGAATAAAAGAAAAACATCGCAATCACGAAAATGTGATAATTGTTGCACACGGAATGTATGCTCAGTATCTTATCCGTGCTGCTCTCGGAATACCGTTCGGCATTATGAGATTTTCTGTTTATAACACCTCGGTAACAAAGATTAATTTCTGTGAAACCGAGCTGCCGAAGCTTGCATTGCAGAACGATGTTTCGCATCTTCGTGAAACAGACGGAGAAAAGCTTTTCTGGATGTAAAAAATACCGCCAAAACCAATCGGTCTTGGCGGATTGTTTTATATTTTCATAACTTCGGTATCTTTGCAGATTGTGTCAAGCAGCTCATCTGTCATGCTGTCGGGTGTTTCACTCAGTCTTAAAGCAAAAAATGCAGAGATATTATCCGTTACGGGGTAAATCACATTCAAAACGGTGCAATCAAGGTCAGGGCGTATTTCATATGAAACAGCATATTTTTTGCCGCCGTATTCGTGTTTTACTGCGTTGACAATTGATTCCGCTTCTTCAACATATGAATCTATGGTTTCATCAATTGAACCGTTTATATCCGAATTGTGCTTCTGAATATGAATGTTTGCATACTGATATGTTTTGCCGCTTTCAGCCGTGATGCTTTTTTCAACGGTGAATGTTGTTGTGCCGTCTGCAAGAGATGAAATCTTCACATCCTCAGGTGCATCCATGCTTTTGAATATAAGCGGCATATACCGTGTTTCTTCATCGCTGCCCTGCAATGCTGAAGCGAAGTAATCTGTGTTGTCTGTTTTGCCGCACGAAGCAAGCATGAAAACACAAAGAAGAATACAAAATGATATTTTAATATGTTTCATTATTATTATCCTCACGGCATATACGGATTATCGCTGAATTCATAATCCTCAGGCATAATGAACGGTCTGAAATATTTGATTGTGTAATCAATTCCCCACTGACCTTTCTTGCCCTTCCAATACTGCGAATGAGGCTCTATTGAAAGCATACCGTCATAGTCTTTTGTGTAAAGAATATCCATTGCAGCTCCCCAGTTTATGCTGTCAAGCCCTGCAGGTGCATCGTCATACACATCGTTGTCAAAGTATACGCAGCCCTTTAAATGGAAGTGATAGAATCTGTCACCCCAGTCACGCATTTCGGCAAGATAGTTGCCGTCATGATAAATACAGTGAGAAATATCATATTTAATGCCAAGCTCGGGCAGAGCGGAGAGAACAACCTCCCATGCCTTGGGCTCAACAATAAAGTTTTCCCATCGGCAGTTATAAACCGCAATTTTAACGCCCTTGTCTTTGGCAAATTCAATAAGCTTGCCGAGATAATCAATTGCTATGTTGCAGTTTTCATAGAAGCTTTTGCCGTCAACATAGTTTACGCCGCAGTTGTATACGGGGCAGCCGATGATTGAAGCCGCTTCGATGATGTTTTTATCTGCCTGAAGAGCTTCGGGAATGATTTCGCCGTTATCGTCAATTCTTGTCATTCCCCATCTGCCCATGGAGCCAACGGCAACTCCGTATTTTTCGCTGTAGCCTTTGATTTCATTTGCCTGAGCGAGAAATTCTTCTGAGTTGTAGTTGTCGTTAACGCAGAATTCAACAGCATCAAGTCCTTTGTCATGAACATACTTAATGCAGCCTTCGCTCCAACCGTTTATAATACCGAGTTTCATATAATCAATCCTTTCTGATAACAACAGTGTTCTTTTCGATAAGCTCAACCGGATGATAAGAGAGCTTTGATTTTCTTAAGCCTTCATCGCCGCAGTCTTCTTCACGGTTAACATATTTAACATCGTCGCCCGAAGCATACATCCGTAAATACTGATTCGTGAGCATCTGATATGCTCCCGCATAAGTGATGTCTGCCTTTTCAATGTGACAAAACAAGGTGTCGCCTATGATTTCTCCGATTGAATATCCGATTATTTTGCCGTCAACTCTGAGAGCACCGCCGGGCATTCCGTAGGCATCATAATTCTCAAGCACTTCAATGCACATTTCAAGCTCAAGTGCAGCACTTTCGTCTTTTTGAGAATTGAAGGTGAAGTTTTTTGTGAATTCGATAAGCTCGGGGAGATTATGAGCATCAATCGGCTCAAAAGCCCAATTCTGATAAAGCTTTTTGAATTTGTTGATATGGTTTCTCGGTGTGCCGTATTTTCTGCCCGCAAGATTGAGCATCGCATCCTTTTCATAAAGATAATCAAACCAGTCCCTGTCTGCATCAGCCTCAATATTACTGTATTTTTGGCTGAGCTTTTCAAGCTCTTTTTTGTTTACCGAGCAAAGCACCATGGGAATTTTGTTTTTCTCGCAGTGCTTTTCAATTTCATCGAGTGCGCTGTCAATGTTTCTGCCGACAGGGTATGCAAAGCAGAGCCCGCCTTTGAAGTTTGAAGAGAATACTATTGTGCCGTCAACAATCGCAAATCTGTTGTCAAAATAGTTTCTCCACATCACCGTTGCGCCTGCAGAGCGGTCACACTGCCTTGCGGGATAGGCGGAATAATAAGCTCTGAGCACGGGAATATCTTTCATTTCTATTTTCCTGAAGTCTAACATAATGCACCTTTTACTTCATATTTTCGAGAGTATTATATCATCTCCGCTATCGAATGTAAATATTTCAAATTCACCAAAATACATAAAAAAAGATATTTTTCTATTGCATATATTTTACTGTTCTGTTATATTTATTATATATTTATATTTTGAGGTGCATTTATGATTAAACCTTACAAGCTTAAACCGCATTTATGCAGATTCTGCACATTTTATAAGACAGGAGATTCAAAAATCCCTGCAGAGCTTTTGACTTTTAAAAATGAAAAGCCGTCACTTGAAGGCTTCCCGTATCCTCTTCCCTCAAAGAAGAGCGATTATACCTGCTTTGCAAAAACAGGGGATATTGAATGGTACGGTGCATCAAACGGCCTTACCCGTTACGATAAAAACGCCGAGAGGGAAGAAGATATCGTAATGTATTTCAGCGCACCCAGAGATTTGCTTGATAATAATATCAAAGCAATTATGCCTGACGGAGATAATGTGTGGGTGCTTACGGAAACAGGTGCAGCTTATATCGAAATGAAGCTTATCGGAGCGGAGGAGAAGGCGGATATTCTGCTTGATGAAACTCTGAGAGTTGTAAGCCGCAGGGGGATGGTTAGTCAGAAGCAGCTTAAAGAAGCAAGAAACCTTGATTCTGCAGTGCCTTACGGTCATTCCGATAATGACGGCAGCTTCACTTCGGGCTATGCAATGGGCGAAATTTTCAGATATGCAACCTTCAAAAGAGAAAAGGGTGCCGACCATCCCGACACATTAAAGGCAAAGGTAATTGCCACGAACGCCGTTGAAGCAAACCTTCTTCTTTTACATATTCATTCAAGAGGCAACGGTTTTGCTGCAAGAACTTATCTCTGCGCTGATGAGCCCGTGCCCGATGACGGACTTTTCTTCAGAATTACAGACGGCAAGGCAACCTGCCTTGAAACCACCGATTCAATAAAAAAGGGAGTCAACGGTGTTGTCATTGATGCTTCTGCCGAGGTGCCCGCAAGGCTTGCAAAGCTTTACACCGATTTGGGATATACGATTAATGATATCGTTTATAAGGCAGACACAAGCAGTGACGAAATCACACACCATTTCCTTCATATGCTTTATGCTTATGAGCTTCTTGCCTGCGATGACCCCGAGCTTGGCGAGCTTATAAAAATATCCGCAGTCGGTCTGATGAATCATATCATTGACCATGGCTATGAGCTTCACGATTTCACGGGTAAGCCGACTTCGTGGGCAAAGTGGAGCACAAGATATTTCAACACCGAATTCGGTTGGGTTGACGGTGCGCTCAACTCCGCACAGCTTCTTATGTATCTGCTTGTTACAATGAGAATTACGGGCGAGCAGGGCAAGTGGAGAGAGCATTATGACCATCTTGTAAATGACCTCGGCTATGCCGATATGACTGAAAAGCATTTTGACAGGCTTTATCAGGCAAGCCTTTCGGGCGAATTCATTTTTGTTGAGGATATTATGTACGGCGATCATATGCTTGCGGTGCTTGCGTTTACGGGCCTTTGCACTCTTGAAAAAGACGAAAAGCTTCTTGCAAAATACCGCAAGGGCTTCAAGGCTTGGAGAACATCTCTTGAAAGAGAGCACAATCCCGGCTATGACCTTCCTTATGCAATTTCATGCCCCGATGATGAGATTGATTTTGAACGCCTTGCAGAGTGGTTTTACAGAACAAATGCAAGCCGTCTTGCAGCGGGTGTTTCGCTTGAGGGCAGACACGATGTGCCCGTTAAGAACATGAAGCTCGGCGGCAAGGAGATTTCAATTCTTCTTCCTCCCGATGAAAGATTTATTTCAAAATATGACCGCAATCCTCTTGATTATAAAAACGAGGATTCGGGCGGTGTTACGGTAGTTGAAAGCTGCTATGTATATACATTTGCATATTGGTTCGGCAGATACTACGGATTCTTTGAATAATGAGGTAAAGCTATGAATAATAAATTACATATAATCGGCAATGCTCATCTTGACCCTATCTGGCTCTGGAGATGGCAGGAGGGCTGCGGAGAGGTTTTGCAGACCTTCCGCTGTGCCGTAGACAGAATAAAACAGTATAAGGGCTTCGTTTTCACCTGCTCTTCAGCTTCATATTATAAATGGGTTGAAGAGATTGACCCCGAGCTTTTTGAAGAAATCAGAAAGCTTGTGAAAAAAGGCAAATGGGTGCCCGTTAACGGCTGGTGGGTGCAGCCCGATTGCAATATGCCGAGCGCAGAAAGCTTTGCCCGTCAGGCGCTTTACAGCCAGCTTTATTATTACGAAAAGTTCGGCAAAATTTGCAAAACAGGCTATAATGTTGATTCGTTCGGTCACAACGCAATGCTGCCTCAGCTTCTCAATAACGGCGGTATGCGCTGCTATGTTATGATGCGACCCGGTATGCACGAAAATCCCGAAATCCCCGAGAATCTTTTCTGGTGGGACAGTGCAGACGGTTCACGTGTGCTGACCTACAGAATTCCTTACAGCTATTGCGTTAACGGTAAAAACGACATTGACCGTGAGCTTCCGCTTCTCAAAGAGCGTGCCGAAAATACGGGCCACGGAATGATGTTTTTCTTTGGCGTCGGCAATCACGGCGGCGGACCCACAAAGGGCGATATGGATTATATCCTTGAGCTTATGGATAACGGCTATGAAGAGCTTGAATATTCATCACCCGATGATTATTTTGAAGAAATGTGTGCGGACAGGCTTGATTTGCCCGTGTGGAATGATGAGCTTCAGCACCATGCAAGCGGTTGCTATTCCGCAACATCAATGGTAAAGCAGCTTAACAGAAAGGCTGAATATTGGCTTGCAAATGCAGAAAAATGGAACACTGTTTCGGCAAAAATTTCAAATCTTCCCAAAGCAACCGAAGAATTCGGTAAGGCGTGGAAGGAGGTTTGCTTCAATCAGTTCCACGATATTTTCTGCGGCTGTTCAATAATGGAAGCCTATGATGATGTGCGTGATTCAATGGGCTATGCAATGAAAATTGCTGCAAATGAAGAAAATAAGGCTATGCTCAAAATTGCGGGTATGGTTGACACATGGCTTGACGGCGTGTCCGATTCTCAGTCACTCAACGCACGCCACCATTGCCGCAATCTTAAATTCCCCAGACCCATTATTGTTTTCAATCCCAACTCATTTGAGGTTGAAACTCCCGTGAGAACATATCATCCTTCAAAGAAGGTTGAGGACAGTAACGGTAACAGCGTCATATTCCAGAATGTGCGTTCGTCCCGTTCAAACGATTCTCACCTTGATACCGTTTTCTTTGCGAAAGTGCCTGCACTCGGCTATGCAACTTATTGGCTGTGGCATGCCGATTCCGAATACATCGGCGAATACAAGGCAAAGAGCGATGTTTCCGCAAATGAGCTTACAATCGAGAATAAATATCTCAAGGCTGTTTTTGACGGCGAAACGGGCGGAATAAAGAGCCTTGTAACAAAAGCAGACGGCGTTGAATATGTCGGCGGTGAATTCTGCATACCCACGGTTGTTGACAACACTGAGCCTGATACATGGGCGCACAATATATTCAAGTTTGATAAAGTTATAGGCAAAATGAGCCTTAAGTCAATTGAGCTTGTTGAAAACGGTGCTGCAAGAGCGGTTATCCGTGTCAAGCACACCTATGGCGGTTCATATCTCACTCAGGATTTCATTCTTGCTGCTGAAAGCAGGCATCTGCGTGTTAAATGTAAAGTTCTCTGGCAGGAGGCTTTGACTATTCTCAAAATGCCTGTAACCGTTGACGGCGAAAATCCGGTTTCAACCTACGAAATCCCCGCAGGATTTATAAAGAGACCTTGCAACGGTGAGGAGGAGCCTGCTCTCACTTGGGGTGATATCACCGCAGGAGCAGACAGCCGCAAGGGCGTTGCGCTTATCAGCGATGCAAAGTACAGCTATGATTGCCCGGGAAATACTCTCAGGCTCACAATGCTCAGAAATTCAATCTTTGCAGACCACTATTCAGACAGGCCTGCTGCCGATTTCAATTATTGCGACGAAGGCTTGCACAGGTTTGAATACGCAATTTATCCTCACGCAGGCGAAGCGGAAACAAGCGGCATTCAGAAGCTTTCAGCTCAGTTCAATTCACGCCTTGTTGCAATCCCCGCAGGTTATCATAAAGGTGAATTGCCCCGTGAAAAAAGCTTTATCAGCATCAGCAAACCCAACATCCGCCTTGATGCTTTCAAATTCTGTGAGGACGGCTCGGGCGATGTTATGATGCGACTTTGCGAAACAGACGGCAGGGCTGTCAGAGCTGCAATTGTCTGCGACATTGCGGATGCAGGCTTCTATGCCGATTTCAGAAAATTTGAGGTCAAAACCTTCCGCATTGACAGCGAAGGATATGTTAAAGAAACAGATTACCTTGAAGGTATAGTTGAAGATTAATATTCAGCCCGGATTCACAGGAATTCGGGCTTTTTTTCTTTGTTGTGTGTTGCTTTTTTGAATTTTTAAAAGTATTAGGAGTGAAAGGGGGTAAAATCATGTCAAAAAAAGACGGTATATCGGATGAAACAAAAGCTGTTGTTTTGAGAAACAGTGATATGGTATACCGATTGGCATTTTCTCAAATGAAAAACAAAGACGATGCCGATGATGTTTATCAGGAGGTTTTTTGCCGATACATAAAGAAAAATCCTTGCTTTAACTCCGATGAGCATGAAAAAGCATGGTTTATCAGGGTTACTTTGAATTGCAGTAAAACCGTGATGAAATCTTTTTGGAAAACAAAGGTGGTTGAGCTTGATGATTGTGCTGAAATCACACAGGTTGAAAAGGATGATTTATCTTTCGCTCTTGCACAGCTTCCCAAAAGATACAATGCTGTTATTCATCTTTTTTATTATGAGGATCTGAGTACGTCCGATATTTCAAAGATACTTAAAATAAGTGAATCAAATGTCAGAATGCTTTTGACAAGGGCAAGGCGTGAGCTTAAAAAAATTCTTGAAGGGAGTCAGTACAGTGAAAAATGAATATAAAGAAATTTTTGATAATATATGTCCCGATAAGGAACTTATTGACTTTGAGGTGTTATCAAAAAAAACAGATAACCGAAGAAAAACTGTCGCTGCGGTCTGCAGTATGTTTGTTTTGCTGTTTGCAATCGGTACGGCAGCGTATCACCGTTATTCAGGTTATGTGACAGATGAAACGGATATTGTTCATCTGATTGTGGCGTACGAAACAAGAAAAAACGATGGAATCAGTTATCATATTTCAAAGGAATTACGCAGTGGCACCAAAACGGTTAAAATTGATGCAGATGTTGTTACTGAAGGCAACATGAATGAAATGTGTATATATGAAGCAAAAGAGACAATTTTTTCTGCTGACGAAATATGGGAGATTATCTGCGGTGAAGACCGCTTGTTTAAAGGTGATTCAGAAAGAGCGAGTGTATCGTATCCTGACGGCAGCGGAATAAATTTCGGCGTAAGCATTGATGAAACATCAACCAAAAAAGAGCTTGTTTCAAAAGGAGAAGGGTATGCTGAGGGGTGCGAAATATCATATAATGATGCAAAAAAAATTGCAGATAAATTTTTGAAAAGAAAAGAAGCGGAGGGTTTTCGATTTGTTAAAGGGGAAATATCAGACCGCAGATTTTACGGGAGAGGTTATTCGGAAACAGGATTTTATATTTTTACCTACAGGCAGTATGCAGACGGTTTTCCGCTTGAAACTGTTACCTCAGATGTTTACAGCGGTGCCGCTTCTGAGTTAAGCATATATATTGATGACAGAGGGATATTTTACCTTCGTATGTGCGGTCTGGATTTGGTGAAAAAGAAGGTGCTGAACGGAGAGATAATGACTGCCGATGAGGCTGTTGAGGCGGTGAAAAAATCGTTGTCTGACCTGTGGCTTTCGGAATACGCACAGGTTGTTGAAATCAGACTGGAGTATATGCTTGACCAAACCGATAACGGTTCTCTTGAATTGGTTCCGTGCTGGCACTTTTGCATTGATGAAACCGAATTGAAAAAGATGAGCGTTGATATTCAAAGAGAAAATGATACAAACGATTTGTGCGTCAATGCCGTAACAGGTGAGATGTTCAGGGTTGAAAACAGATATCCTGTTTATCAGATGTCAGACGGAAGCATTTTAAGTACATGGCAAAAATAAAATTACAGGGTCTGTGATGCAGGCCCTGTTTTTTGTGTTGAAAATCCCTTTTTTGTATGATATTATTTGTTACAGAAAAGGCGGTGATTTTTATGCCATGGATCTGGCTTGATGAAAAGATTTTTCCTGAATTCCAAAACAATATTTTCACAACAATGAATTCCCATGAGATCAAACCCGAAGATAATATAAACTATTGTGTGGCGTGTTTCCATAAAAAATATGAATTTGACAAAGAAATCAAAAAAATAAAAATCCGTGTGAGTGCCGACAGTGCATATATATTGCACATAAATGATGAGCTTATCGGCATCGGCCCTGCATCTTCGGGAGGCGATTTCCTTTGTACGGGCAAAGCTCCGAAGCATTATGCCGATAATTATGAGCTCGATATTGACGGTGAGGAAATTGATATCTCGGCAAAGGTCAGGCTTCAGCCCGAAATGCTCACTCATTATTCAAGGGGGCACGGAGGATTTTATCTTTCGGCAGCCGTTGATTTTGCAGACGGAACAACCGAAAATTTTGAAACGGATTCCTCATGGAACGCTGCACCCGATATGTCTTACAGAGGCTTCAGGGAATATAACAAAAAGCGCAGTGATTCTTTATGGCTTTATCCTGTGTGTGAAATTGAAGATATATGGAATGCCGAAGATTCGCACATTCCGCCGCTGTCGCTCAACAAAGTTTTTGAAAAAAGTGTTGTAATCGGCGCAGGCAAAACAGAAACATTTGATTTTGAGCTTGATAAAATATACGGCGTTCACCCTGTTTTGCATTCAAACGGTATGTGTAATATATCATTAAAAACCTGTGAGCTTTGCGGTCAGGAACAAACCGAAGAAAGTGTTGCGTTCAGAAGGGGCGGCGGTGAATATTTTTCGTTCCGTATGCACAGTGCAGGCATGGTAACCCTTACCGTCGAAAACGAAGACGATACAGAAGTATCTGTAGCTTTATCTCTCATTGCACCGTGGTATCCCGTTGAATCCGAGGGCTGTTTCGTGACGGATAACGCTGATCTTAACAAAATTTACGATGTATGCAAGCATACACTCAAAATCTGCCGCCAGACCCTTCATCTTGACAGCACGAAGCATCAGGAATTGCTTGCTTGCACGGGCGATTATTATATTGAAAGCCTTATGACAATGTTCTGCTACGGCGATATGCGCCTTGCTGAGTTTGACCTTATGCGCACCGCCGACTGGCTTTGTGCAAACAACGGCGTGATGTTTCACACAACCTACAGCCTCATATGGGTGCAGATGCTTCACGATGTTTATATGATAACAGGCAGGAAAGAGCTGCTTTTATATTGCAGAAAGGCTCTCGATGCTTTGCTTCTGAGATTTGACAGCTATTACGGCGAGAATGATATTATTGATAATCCGCCCGATTTTATGTTTGTGGATTGGACTGTTATTGACGGCTTTTCAATGCACCATCCGCCCAAAGCCCTCGGTCAGACTGTGCTGAATTGTTTTTATTACAAAGCTCTTACCGAAGCAGAGAAGATATATTCTTATATCGGTGAAAGCAGTGCTTCCGAAAAACTTAAAGAGAAAGCGGCGGCATTTAAAACACAATTCAACAAGGTGTTTTTTGATGAGGATAAGCAGCTTTATTTTGACGGTCTGGGCACACCTTACGGCGGCGAAAAGCATTATCTCCCTGCCAATGTTAATAAAAAGTATTTTTCAAAATATCCCAACATTCTTGCCCCTCTTTACGGACTCGCTGATGAAGAGCGTGCTGTTGATATTCTTGAAAGAATAATATTCAATGATGAATTGCAGGATATTCAGCCTTATTTTATGCACTACTTGCTTTGTGCCGTGAGAAAATACAGTTTGTTTGATAAATACGGCATGAAGCTGATTTCACGCTGGTCAGAGGTTGTCCGTGAATGCGACAAAGGTCTTAAAGAAGGCTGGATTGCGCCCGAAGAAAGCTATTCGTTTGACCATTCCCACGCATGGGGCGGCACGCCCGTATATCAGATGCCTGCGGCAATAACGGGGCTTGAAATTCTTGAACCGGGCATGAAAAAGCTGAAATTCTCGCCGAATCTTTACGGTCTTGAATATGCGAAAATCAACATTCCCACCGAATACGGAATGATAGAATTCCATGCCGAAAAGGGGAAGAAAGCTGTAATAAATGCGCCCGAAGGCATAAAAATAATAACGGAGTGATTTTTATGAGAATTCTTGAAGGATTAAAGCCTGAAAAGGTGTTTGAATATTTTGAGGCAATTTCAGCTGTTCCGAGAGGGTCGGGTGATACCGATAAAATCAGGGATTATTGCGTGAATTTTGCTGCGGAAAGAGGTTTGAAATATGTTGCCGATGATGCGGGCAATGTGATTATATATAAGCCTTCTTGTCTCAGTAATTCAACGCAGCCTGTTATACTTCAGGGTCATCTTGATATGGTATGGGAAAAAGATGATACATCAGATATAAATTTTGAAACCGACGGTCTTGAGCTTGCGGTTGACGGCGATTATATTCACGCAAAAGGCACAACTCTCGGCGGCGATGACGGCATTGCCGTTGCAATGTGCCTTGCTCTGCTTGATTCCGATAATATCAGGCATCCGCCGCTTGAAATTCTTTTTACCGCCGATGAAGAGGTGGGAATGTCGGGCGCTGAGGGGCTTGATGCTTCATTGCTTAACGGCAAAAGAATGATCAACCTTGATTCCGAGGCGGAGGGCTTTTTGTGGGTCAGCTGTGCAGGCGGCGTAAGAGCTGATATTGCGCTTGACACTCAGCTTGAAGCAAATGCAAAAACCACATTTGAAATCACGGTTTCCGGGCTTCACGGCGGACATTCGGGTGCTGAAATTCATAAAGGCTATGCAAACGCAAATAAGGTTATGGGCAGAGTGCTTGAAAAGCTTATGCTGAAATGTGATTTTAATGTTTGCGGTATAAACGGCGGCGCAATGTATAACGCCATAACAAGAGAGTGCAGCTGCACTGTTGCATCTGATGCGGATATATGCGGTGCAGTTTGCGAAATTTCAAAAAATCTTGCGGATGAATATAAAACAAATGCCCCCGACATGGTTATTTCTGCCGTTTCATGCCCCAAGGCGGAGCTGATTATGAGCAATGAAAGCACAAAAGCCGTTATCAGCCTTCTTAATGAACTTCCCGACGGCGTTATCGCAATGAGCGGAGAAATTGAAGGTCTTGTTGAAACCTCACTTAATCTTGGCGTTCTGAAAACAGAAAATGATAAAGTTTCTTTCGGTTTTTCAGTCAGAAGCGGAAAAGATAATGAAAGAGAAAAGCTTTGCGGCACTCTTTGCGAAATATGCAAAAAGAATTCGTGTATAATTGATTTTTCAAGCCCTTATCCCGCATGGGAATTCAAGCCCGATTCACCATTGCGTGAAAAAATGTCGGCGGTTTACCGTGAGATGTACGGCAAAGAAATTGAAATTACTGCTATTCACGCAGGTCTTGAATGCGGAATTTTCTGCGGCAAGATTGAGGAGCTTGACTGTGTGTCGTTAGGCCCCGATATGTTTGATATTCACACACCGCAGGAGCGTCTGAGTGTTTCGTCATGTGAAAGAGTGTGGAATTATCTTCTCCGTGTGCTTGAAACAATCTGATGCTGCAGATTTTTGAAAGTCTGCCGATGCTCAGATAAAAATTGATTATTTCGCTTGCATACAAAATAAAAATATAACCCTTAACGGAATAGCGGGGCAGCAGAAAATATACCATTGCAACGCACAGTGCAGAGTCGATTATATTGTATCGCATTGAATAAATCTGCTGATCAAGCCCTTTGAGCATTCCGTCGGTTATCATATCGGTATACATTACGGGAACAAGCGGTGAGAGTATTCTTATATACATCACCGCTTCGTTTGATTTATAAATCAGTTGTGAAATAAACGGCGCAAAAATTGCACAGAACACAGCACATACACATGAAAAAAGAAAGGTTGTTTTCAGATTTTTCTTTACGGAACGGTCAATGCCGCTTTTGTCGCCAACCTCATTTTTTGCTGCGAGATCGGGTATCAGAAGTGAAGCAAGCGATGATAAAACGGCACTCGGAAAGAGAAGCAGGGGCAGTGCCATGCCGTGAATGTTGCCGTAAGCTGCAAGCGCCGCCGTGCCTCCTTCGCCTGATTTTTCAAATCCTTTCGGAATCAGAAGATGCTCGATTGTCAGCAGTACGCTTCTTGCACAGGTTCCTGCGGCATCGGGCAGAGCAACCCTGAGCATACGCAGAATATCAAGCGGATTTTTTTCGGTCTTTTTTTGTATTGTGAATTTTTTCAGAAGAGATGAAAGTGAAAACGAAAAAATCTCTGCCGCTGTCATTCCCGCAACAATAGCCGTGCAGGCATATGACGGGTTTGTATACTGCATGCGTGAAATGAGAAACACAACAACCGCAATTCTGAAGCATTGCTCAAGCATCTGCACTGCGGAATACTGCGGGATTTTTTCGGCTGCGGTGAAATATCCGCCGAGTGCCGATGACATTGCAACAAACGGCAGGCTGAGCGAAAGCACACGCAAATGGAAGGCGGTCTGTGTGTCCGATATCCATGAAGCACTTATGAAATCAGAAAAAAGAAACAGAATTATTCCTATAACTGAGCCGCATATCCCCGCATATGTAACACACATTGCAACGGATTTGTTCATATCGTTTTTTCTGAGCGTGTTTATTTCAACTGCAACTCTTGTTGTTGCAAGCCGAATCCCCGCAGTTGAAAATGTGGTTGCAAGTGAATATACGGTCATTATAAGCTGAAACAATCCCATCCCCGCTGAGCCGATTTTTGCGGTAAGATAGGCATTGAAGCCTACCGTTGCAGAGCGCATAATAAGATTTACCGCTGTCATTATTGCTGTGTGTTTCATCAATTTTGATTTTTTCATATTTTCACTCTTTCACGGTTGAAATTTTGAAGGGTGTGTACTATAATTTAATAAAAAATAATTTGCAGGTGATATTATGAAGAAAATTGTTAAAATAACAGCTTTGCTGCTTGTTTTGTCAATGCTTTTCGGCGTTGCCCCCGTGTCATATGCAGTCGGTGAAATGCCGGAGCTTGTTGAATACGGATTTGTTGACTGCAACGGTGCCGATATAGAATACGGCATTTACGGTTCCCGTGATGCCGAGCCTTTGCTTCTTCTGCCTCCCAACGGCGGCGATATGCACTCTTTTGACGGCAGCATTCTGCCTGAAATGTCAAAGCATTTTATGGTTATCACCGTTTCGCCCAGAGGTACGGGTAATTCCGATTGGATCGAAGGCACGATGAATTTTGAAATAATGAGCGATGATCTTGCTGTAATCCTTGATTACCTTAATATTGATAAAACCAATATATTCGGCTTCAGCGACGGCGGCAACCTCGGCGTGGTGTTTACCCTCGCTCATCAGGACAGAGTGAAATCGCTTGCAATAATGGGTTCAAACATAAATACATGGGGCACAAACACCTTCGACCAGATTCAGATTACTTATCAGTACATTGTTCTTTGTGTTGAAGCGTGGCTTTTCGGCGATGAAGAAACAAAAATCAGGCGTGATATAAAGGGTATGATGGTCGGTCAGCCAAGCCTTACATTCGAGGATATCTCTGCAATCAAGGTTCCCGTTTTCAACATTTACGGTGAGCACGATATGATTCAGCGCTGGCACTCAAAGAAGATCACAAAATCAATAGAAGGTGCCCGGGAATTGATGATTGTCGGCGGCGGTCACAGCTCGTGCTTTGATTTTACCGATACAATAATCAACCCCGCATTGCTTGAATTCTACGGTGTAACGGAGTGATAAAATGAAAACGGTATCAAAAGTAATTCTGGGTGCAGCAGGTATGGTCGGCGGGTATTTTGCTCTCACGGCAGGTGCATATATGCCTTTTGTTATTAATGAAGCAAAGAAAAATCACCGTGACGGCTGCGATTATCTTATGGTGCTCGGCGGCAATGTTTTCGGCGCTGATACTCCGAGCCCTCAGCTTCTTCAGCGCATGAAATCTGCGGCGGAATACCTGAATGAGAACAAAGATTGCTTTGTGATTCCCTGCGGCGGCTGCTTCAGACCGGAGCAGAAAAAGTCCGAAGCCCGCATTATTGCGGATTACCTTGTTGAGCAGGGGATTGACGAAGAAAGAATAATTCTTGAAGATAAATCCACAACCACAGTTGAGAATTTTGAGTTTGCATCCGAAATAATCAAAGCTCATTCGGGTAAAGATATTTCAAATGTTAAAGCAGCGTTTCTTTCTTCGGATTACCATATTTTCAGAGCTTCTGTTATTGCCAAAAACTGCGGATTTGTGAATATAGGCAAGGTCAGCAGCCCCACTCCCGCCGAATCTTACAAAAGATTTGTGAGAGAATACTTTGTTGCGGCGGATTTATTCAGATATGTTGCTGAATGTAAGCTGAAAAAACACTGAAATTCTCTCTATTATTTATATTGACAATAATTTTGTTCTATGTTAAAATAAACAAAATTCAATATAAAGGTTTTGACGGGGAGGGCGGCATAAATGTGCTCTCAAGAGAGTCGGCGGTTGGTGTAAAGCCGATGAGCGGCAGATGCCTGTTGTAGCCCCTGAACCGAAAGGAAGAAAGTGCTTTTTGCATCAGTAGAACCTTTCCGTGATTGCTGCGTTAACGCATAGGGCTTGTCAGAGCCCAAAGAGCGGCACAGTATTGTGCAATTTGAGTGGTACCGCGGGTATATTTACTCGTCTCATTGATTTATTTTAAATCCGTGAGGCGATTTTTTTATTGTCTCACAAAGAAGAAAGGATGATTTCTTATGGCAAAAGAGCTTGCCAAGCAGTACGACCCCAAAAATGTTGAAGATCGTATTTATGATTTCTGGCTTAAGGGAAAGTATTTCCATGCCAAAACAGAAAATGACAAAAAGCCCTACACAATAGTTATTCCGCCTCCCAATATCACAGGTCAGCTTCATATGGGTCACGCCCTTGATAACACTCTTCAGGATATTCTTATCCGTTACAGAAGAATGCAGGGTTATGACACACTCTGGCTTCCCGGCACCGACCACGCTTCAATTGCCACCGAAGCAAAGATTGTTGAAGCAATGAAGGCTGAGGGCGTTACAAAAGAAGACCTCGGCAGAGAAGGCTTCCTCGTTCGTGCATGGGATTGGAAAGAAAAATACGGCGGTCGCATTATTGAACAGCTCAAGAAGATGGGCTCTTCCTGCGACTGGGACAGAGAGCGTTTTACTCTTGATGAAGGCTGCAGCAGGGCTGTTCGTGAGGTTTTTGTAAGGCTTTATGAAAAAGACCTCATCTACAGAGGCAACAGAATGGTTAACTGGTGCACTCATTGTCAGACATCGATTTCCGATGCTGAGGTTGAATACAGTGAGCAGGACGGCAACTTCTGGCATCTTCTTTATACCGTTAAAGAAACAGGTGAGCAGCTCGAGCTTGCCACTACCAGACCCGAAACAATGCTCGGCGATACCGCTGTTGCAATCAATGCAGAGGATGAAAGATATGCCCACCTTCACGGCTGTCATGTAATTCTTCCTCTTCTCAACAAAGAAATTCCCATCGTTTGCGACGAGCACGCAGATATGACAAAGGGAACAGGCGTTGTTAAAATTACTCCTGCCCATGACCCCAATGACTTTGAGGTTGGCAAGCGCCACAATCTGCCTATGGTAAGAACATTTACCTATGACGGTCATATGACGGGTGCGGCTGACAAGGCTGTTTATGATGAGCTTGTCGCAAGCGGAAAGGCTGCGGCGGATGAACCCGAGGTTCTTGACTGCGGCAAATATGCGGGAATGACCACTTTTGAAGCCCGCAAGGCGATCCTTGAAGACCTTGAAGCAGGCGGATATATCAAGAATATTGAGCCTCTTAAGCATGAGGTAGGCACCTGTTACCGCTGCCACTCAACAATTGAGCCTATGATTTCAAAGCAGTGGTTCGTTCGCATGGAGCCCCTTGCAAAGCCCGCTATTGAAGCTGTTGAAAAGGGCGAAACCGTATTTGTTCCCGAGCGTTTCACAAAGAACTATATGAACTGGATGAGAGGCACCCGTGATTGGTGTATCTCCCGTCAGCTCTGGTGGGGTCACAGAATTCCTGCATGGTACTGCGACGATTGCGGCATGACTACCGTTTCAAAGACAGATATTGATTGCTGCCCGCACTGCTCGAGTAAGAATATTGAGCAGGACGGCGACACTCTTGATACATGGTTCTCATCCGCTCTCTGGCCGTTCTCAACTCTCGGCTGGCCCGATGAAACAGAGGACCTCAAGCACTATTATCCCACAAGCACACTTGTTACAGGCTATGATATCATCGGTTTCTGGGTAAGCCGTATGATATTCTCTGCTCTTGAATACACAGGTCAGGTTCCCTTCAACACCGTTCTTATCCACGGTCTTGTGAGAGATGCTCTCGGCAGAAAAATGTCAAAGTCACTCGGCAACGGCATTGATCCGCTTGAAATTATTGATCAGTACGGTGCTGATGCTCTCAGACTTACTCTTGCAACGGGTAACAGCCCCGGTAACGATATGCGTTTCTCCGATGAAAAGGTAAGTGCAAGCCGTAACTTCGCAAACAAGCTCTGGAATGCGTCAAGATTTATTCTTATGAATATCGGTGATGATGAAATTCCCTGCGAGCTTCCCGCAAATCTTGCACTTGAAGATAAGTGGGTTATCAGCCTTGTAAATAAGCTTGCAAAGGAAGTAACCGATAACCTTGATAAGTTTGAGCTCGGCGTTGCAATCGCAAAGCTTTATGATTTCATCTGGGATGTATTCTGCGATTGGTATATTGAAATTGCGAAAATCCGTCTTCAGAAGGGCGGCGATGAGGCGCAGACCGCAAAGCAGGTTCTTGTTTGGGTAATGGATAAGATTCTCAAGCTTCTTCATCCCTTCATGCCCTTCATCACAGAAGAAATCTGGCAGACAATTCCTCATGACGGCGAATCAATCATGATTTCGGCATGGCCCGAATATGATGAGGCACTTTCGTTTGCAGCAGAGGAAGCTGAAATGGAAAGAATTATGACTGCCGTTCGTGCAATCCGTAACCGCAGAGCTGAAATGAATGTTCCTCCTTCAAAGAAGGCAAAGGTTTACATTGCAACCGTTCACAAGTCAACCTTTGAGCAGGGCGGAGTATTCATGCAGAAGCTTGCAAGTGCTTCCGAGGTTGAGGTTGCTGATGCTTTTGAGCTTGACGGTGCGGTTTGCATTGTTACTCAGGACGCAAAGATTTATATTCCCATGGGCGAGCTTGTTGACTTTGAGGCTGAAAAAGCAAGGCTCAACAAGGAACTTGCAGCAGTGCAGAAGGATCTTGACTTTGTAAACAACAAGCTTTCGAACGAAAACTTTGTTGCAAAGGCTCCCGCGAATGTTGTTGCGGCACAGCGTGAGCAGGCAGCAAAATATTCGGAAAAGATTGCAATGCTTAAAGAAAGCATCGCAAAATTAGGTTAATAAATCAGGCGGGGGCTTGCTCCCGCCGTCTTTTTAGCAGGTGGAAAAATGAATTGTAACGAAGCAATAGAATATATCCATTCTCTTGAAAAATTCGGTATAAAGCCCGGCATGGAGCGCATACGGGCGCTCTGCCGTGAGCTCGGCAACCCTCAGGATAAGCTTAAGGTTATTCATGTTGCAGGCACAAACGGCAAGGGCTCAACCTCAACGATGATATCCAACATTCTTCGTAAGAGCGGGTATGATACCGGTCTGTTTATTTCACCGTATGTAACCGATTTCAGAGAGCGCATTCAGTATAACGGCAACATGATTGAAAAGAACGAGCTTGCCGAATGTGTTGAAAAAGTGAAGAATGCCATTGATAATCTGTCGGTTCAGGGTATTCAGCCAACGGAATTTGAGGCTGTCACCGCTGCTGCATTTTTGTATTTTGAAAAGAAAAAGTGTGATTTTGTCGTGCTTGAGGTCGGCCTTGGCGGAAGGCTTGATTCAACAAATGTAATTCTTGCTCCCTTTGTAAGCGTTATAACAAGCATATCGCTTGACCACACGGCAATTCTCGGCGATACCATTGAAGAAATCGCAGCAGAAAAATGCGGCATAATCAAGTTCGGGGCGGAAACAGTGGCTTATCCTTTTCAGGATGAAAATGCAATGGAAATAATCAAAAAAACCTGCGATGAAAAATGCAATTCGCTGCGAATTCCCGATGTGAGCCGTTTGAAAACAGTTGAAGAGCGTCTTGAAGGCACCGTTGCCGTGTATGACGGTGTTGAGTTTACCCTTCCTCTTGCAGGTGAGCATATGGTTTATAATGCGTGCACCGCAATCGAGGCTGTGCGTTCTCTTTCAAGGCTCGGAATTCATATTTCTGATGAAGCAGTTGCAACGGGTATTGAGGCATCTGCCATGCCTGCAAGAACAGAGCTTATAAAGAAAAAGCCTGTTGTGATTCTTGACGGTGGTCATAACGAAGGCTGTGCCGCCGTGCTCTCTGGTTTTATTGAAAAGCATCTTTGCGGCAAAAGGATTATTATGGTCAGCTCAATGATGGCTGATAAGGATTTTTCGGCATATCTTTCAATGGTTGCCCGCTATGCAGATACATTTATTGCAACAAAGGCAGATGTGCCCAGAGCAATGAGCAGTGCTGAACTTTCCGAAAACGCAAAAGCATATTGCAGAAACTGCTATGATATTCCTGAGCCTTCAAAGGCGATAACGGCGGCTCACAATATTCTGCAGTCGGACGATGCGCTGATTGTGTGCGGCTCATTTTACCTTGCGGGCGAAGTCAGAGACATTCTTATTAATTTTTAAATCAGTATTACAATTCAACAATTTTTTTATAATCAATCCCTTATCCTTGTTGATAAGGGATTTTTAAATTTTAAGGAGTGAAAAAATGGCAATCAGAATTACAGCGGAACCAATGCGGTTGACAATTGAGCTTACGGGAGAAATTGACCATCATAATGCCGCAGTTTTCAGGCTTGAGGCGGATGAAGCGATTCAGTCATCTTTAACGCCGACTGTACGCCTCGATTTCGGTGATGTCACTTTTATGGACAGCTCGGGAATCGGCTTTGTTCTCGGAAGATACAAAATAGTTGAAAGCTACGGCGGAAATGTTGAGGTAATCAATCTCTCGGGCAGGCTTTATTCCATGATGCAGCTTGCAGGGCTCGAAAAGCTTGTAACTTTAAAAAGAAAAAGGAAGTGAAATAATGAAACCCATTAATGAAATGAAACTGCAGATTGAAAGCCGCTCGGTAAATGAAGCGTTTGCAAGAGCGGCGGTTGCAGCCTTTGCAGCTCAGCTTGACCCGAATATTGAAGAAATTTCAGATATAAAAACAGCAGTCAGCGAAGCGGTTACAAACTGCATTGTTCACGCATATCCCGAAAATGTGGGCAAAATCCATATAACCGCAACGATTTATGAAAACAGATTGTTCAGAGTCAGAATAAAAGACAAGGGCTGCGGAATCGAAAATATTAAGCAGGCAATGGAGCCGCTTTTTACCACTTCCGGCGGAGAAAGAGCGGGTCTCGGCTTTGCTGTTATGGAAAGCTTCTGCGACAAAATCAGAGTTTTGTCAAAGCCGGGTAAAGGAACAACGGTTGTTCTTGAAAAAAAGTTCAGCTCACGCGGTGCGGAAAATGATTGAATCCAAGGTTGAGAGAAACAAGCTTGTTGAAGATAATCTCGGCCTTGTTTATGCCTGCGCAAACCGTTTTAAGGGCAGGGGAGCGGAATACGATGATATGTTTCAGGCAGGCTGCGTGGGTCTTATAAAGGCGGCTGACAATTTTGATGCGTCAAGAGGTTTTTCTTTTTCAACCTACGCTGTGCCTGTGATTCTCGGAGAAATCAAGCGGATTTTCCGTGACGGTGGAACGGTCAAGGTCGGACGGGCTGTCAAAGAAAAATCAAGAGTCGCTGTTAAAAGAAAGGAAGAAATTGCTGTTGAGCTTGGCAGAGAGCCCACGATAAGCGAACTTGCCGAAAGCCTTGGCATAGAGGCTGCCGAGGCGGCGATGCTGCTTAACGCATCCATGCCTGCCGTTTCGCTTACCGCTTCCGAGGACGGAGAGGGGCAGCTCGATATTCCGGTTAATTCGCCCGAAGATGAGATATCAGATTTTCTTGCACTCAGGCAGGTGCTTGAATCTCTTGACGGGCGGGACAGAGAGATGATTGAGCTGAGGTATTACGGCGGACTTACTCAATCCAAAACCGCAGTCAGGCTCGGTATGACTCAGGTGCAGGTTTCAAGGCGGGAAAAGGTTATTCTTGAACAAATAAGAAAAAAATTGACCACATAGCATTGACAAATCAGTGCATAAATATTAAACTTAAATGCGGTAGATATCTGCCGCATTATTTTAATTTTTGGAGTGACTGAAAGAAATGATAAAGAATATTCCCGATGGTGTTTACCCGACAATGGTAACCCCTTTTACGGAAGATAACAGAATCGATTATAACGGCGTTCTCAAAATGCTTGAGTGGTATCATGACAAGGGAGTTGACGGCATTTTTGCAATTTGTCAGTCAAGCGAAATTTTCTTCCTTTCTTTTGAGGAGAGACTTGAGCTTCTTAAATTCATTATGAAAAACAAGCCTGCCGATATGAGCGTTGTTGCATCGGGTCACACGGCAGACGAGCTTGACAGGCAGATATATGAAGCAAATGCGTTTATAGCAGAGGGCATTGACGCATATGTATTTATTGCCAACCGTTTTGCAAAGCAGGATGAGGATGACACCGTTTTCCTTAAAAACTATCACAAAATGGTTTCCTCAATCCCCGAAATCGGTCTCGGCATTTATGAATGTCCTTATCCTTACAAGCGTCTTATGGCTCCCGAAACTCTCAGGGAATGCGCTCTTGACGGCAGGCTCAAATTCCTTAAGGATACCTGCTGCCGCATCGGCGAAATCAAAGAAAAGCTCAAGGCTGTCGAGGGTCTCGGTCTTAAGATTTATAATGCAAACTCAGCGATTCTTCTTGAGTCGCTCAAGGCAGGCTGTGCAGGCTTCTCAGGTGTTATGGGCAACTTCCACCCCGAGCTTTATTCGTGGCTTTGCAAAAACTTTGAAGCTGAACCCGAAAAGGCTGAGAAAATGCAGGCTTTCCTCGGTTTCGCATCTCTTGCTGAATGCCAGATGTATCCCGTGAATGCAAAGTACCACCTTGGCCTTTGCGGCGTTGACATCGGTTATAAGTGCCGTGTCAAGGATGCTTCTCTCTTCACCGAAGCAAACAAAAGAGAGATAGAAGAAATGTATATGCTTGAAAATATGGTTAAAGAGATGTTAAATGTAGGCTGATTGTTACAAAAATGAACATATAACTCTAAAAACGATATTGATTTATATGTTTTTTTGTGATAAAATCATATTGTTACATTTTGGCGAAAAATAAATTTTTTGGAGGAAATCGAAATGGCACAGAAAAAGACCGTGTTCCTGACCGGTGCTTCGGGTACAATGGGTTGGGAAGGCTTTAACCAGTTCTACGCTAAAAAGGATAAGTTCAACATTGTTGTTCTTCTTCGTGACAGCGAAAAGAACAGAAAGCAGTTTGCTCCTTATATGAACGATCCTTCAGTTAAGATCGTTTGGGGCGACCTTAAAAATTATGACAGCGTTCTTGAATGCGTAACCGGTGCAGACTATGTTCTTCATGTAGGCGGTATGGTTTCACCTTCAGCCGACTATTATCCCATCGGCACAATCAAGACCAATGTAGGCGCAGCAAAGAATATTGTTAATGCAGTCAAGGCTCAGCCCAACGCTGACGATATCAAGGTTGTTTACATCGGCACTGTTGCAGAAACAGGCGAAAGAGATGACCCCATCCACTGGGCTCGTACAGGCGACCCCATCAAAATCAGCGTTTATGACCACTACGCAACATCAAAGGTTATTGCTGAATCTGTTTTTGCAGAGTCAGGTCTTAAGCATTGGGTTTCACTCCGTCAGTCAGGTATCCTTTACCCTGAAATCCTCAAGAACATGGAGCCTATTATGTACCATGTTGTTATCAACGGTGTTCTTGAGTGGGCAACAGTTGAAGATTCAGGCCGTCTTCTCGTGAATGTTTGCGGTGACGATGTTCCCGAAGAGTTCTGGAGAAGATTCTATAACATCGGTTCAGGCGCCGAATACAGAATCACAAATATGGAATTTGAAGAGCTTCTTCTCGGCAAGTACGGTCTTGGTATCGGCGATCCCAAAAAGCTCTTTGACCCCGATTGGTTCATCACCCGTAATTTCCACGGTCAGTGGTATCTTGACTCAGATGTTCTTGAGAACTACCTCCATTTCCGTGCCAATGTTCCCATTCAGCAGTATTTCAAGAGCATGATGGATAAGGTTGAATGGTTCTATAAGCTTGCTTTTCTTGCAAAGCCCTTCTCATTCGCAGTTAAGCCTGTAATGAAGAAGATTGCAAAAACTCCCGTTTACGGTACTCTTTGGTGGAGAGAAAACAATGTTACTCCCAGAATCAACGCTTATGTTGGTTCAAAGGAGAAATGGGATGCTATCGGCAGCGATTGGAGCAAGGTTAATGTTTACCGTCCCAATGACAATCCTGCAGAAGCTCGTGTGCTTGACCACGGCTACGATGAGAGCAAAGATTTCAATTCACTCACAATTGAAGACCTCAAAAAGGCTGCTGCTTTCAGAGGCGGCGAATGCCTTGCAACAGAAATTGTTGATATGTATACTCCCGTTCTTTGGAAGTGTGCACACGGTCACGAGTTCATGATGTCACCCAACCTTGTTCTTCGCGGCGGTCACTGGTGCCCCGAAGAGCTTCCCTCAAGCCTTGAAAAGGCTGAGCAGAAGAAGTTCCGCTGGGCATATGACGATGAAGCAAAGGTTAACCCCTTCTTTGCTCAGGTTTGGTATCCTCTTCATGACAAGAGCGAAAACAATGTTTACACTGAAGAAATCTACAAGGATTTCAAGGAATATAAGAACTAAACATAATGCAAAAGCGCCTTTCACAACAGAAAGGCGCTTTTTTATACTATAAAATTAATAAATTGTTATTGTATCTGAACATTCAATGTGGTAAAATATCATTATAAAATACAATGAGGATGTATTTACCTTATGAAAAAATTGAAGGCATTCACGGCATTGATATGCTGTTTTTTGATTGTTATATTGCCTTGCTGCAAAGGTGCGGAGGGCTCATCCACGCTCAAGGTGGGTGTCAGCGGTCTTGGCGGAGTGTTTAACCCATTTTATGCTCAAAGCAATGCGGACCGTGAGGTTGTGTCGCAGATGTTCAGAAGCATTCAGCGAAAAGACGGCGACAACAAGCTTGTCAATCACAGCGGCGGAATATCGTATGAGTTTCATGGAGAAAATCAGGTTAAATATACTGTTTCCATTAATGAAAACCTGTATTTTTCAGACGGCACAAACATAACAATTGACGATGTTATATTTTTCTATCATTTTATAGCCGATGCAACCTATGACGGAACTTATTCCGACTGGTATCTGAACGATATCGTCGGGCTTAAGGAATACTATTTTGATGATGAAAACTATCGCTCATCTGTTGATGAGATTGAGCAAACGGTTAAAGAAGAATACACAGTTTCATCAATTTCAGCGGATGATTATACCGATTATCTTGCCGAAACGATGCTTGAGGGCAGGTTTGACGGCAACCTTGATTCCGCATCACCTTCAGGTTTATCATGGAGAGAGCGCTTGATAAAAAACGGCTATGAAGAGGCGATTTCAGACCTCGGAAGCAGTCCTTCGGAGAAAAGAGTTATCAGGCTTGTTGCTCTTGCAGAGGCAGAAAGCAATCCGCTTGAATATAATCCCGAGAATTGGTACAGAGACCGTCTGTATTCAGAATACATTGATGAAAACTACTCTGACGGCATAGATGTAGCAGGTATTGAAGGAATAAAAAAAGTAAATGATTATACCTGTACCGTGCTTTTTAATTCCAAAAATATAAATGCCATAGCCGAGTTGAATGCCCTGCTTGTATCAAAAGCATATCTTAGTGCGGAATATGTCAAGGGCTCAGCCGAAAAAATCAAAGAGTCCGAGGGTTACGGAGTATGTTCGGGTGCTTATATCGTTACAGATTATGCCGACGGCGTCGTTTCAATGGCTTCAAACCGCTACTATTCCGAGGCAGCAAGCGAATTCTCTTATTTGAAATTTATTGAGCTTTCTGAGGACGATGACCCGATTGAGCAGGTGTTGTCAGGCGATGTTGATATTGTAAGAACACTTGCAACGGCAGACACCGTAAGCAGGCTTGACGGTGAAGATGTTCGGTATTTTGTTGATGACTGCAATTACTATTCCTCGCTCTTTTTTAACACCAAAACTCTTAGTTTGTCCGAAAGAAAGGCTCTTATGGGGCTGTGTGATATCAGCGGTGCGCTTGAAACACAAATCGGTTCTTATTATACAAGGCTTATGAGACCCTTGAGCATAAGATTTGAGGAATATCCGTCAGATGTAACGGAGCCGTTTTACAGCGGCAGTGCTTTTAAGGTTTACAGCATGGGCAGCGGCACGCCGATAAGTGAAGTGTCACTGTATTATTGCAAAAACGGCGATGAGCTTACGGATACAGTTATTGAAGCTTATAAGAATATTCTTGCCGAAAAAGGAATAGTTCTGAATGCTGTTGCTGCCGATGAGCAGAGCGTTGATAATGCAATTGCTTCGGGCAAGGCGGATTTGTGGCTCGAAAATGTGTATGACGGCAATTCGTGTGATAAATATGAGTATTATAACAGCAACGGAAAGCTGAACAAAACCGGTATGAGCAGTCCTGAAATTGATAATCTTACTTCTCTTATCCGCAGTGCGGCAGGCTACTCAAACAAGGTTAAATTGACTTCTCAGCTCATGGAGCTTGTTATGGAGCAGGCAATAGAATGCCCGCTTTATCAGCTTCAGACCGTTACGGTTTATAATACATCTGCAGTTGCCCCCGAGTCTTTTTCAAGAAACATCAATGCAGACGGATATACCTATATGATTCCTCTGCTTAAAAGGAATCAGAACGGATGATTCACGGCTGTATCTGCATAATGAATATAATTTATTAAGGTGAAAGGAAAAGAAATATGTGCCTGAAAATATTTGAAAAAAAATACCGTAACGGAGCGGGAGATTACACCATTCCGCTTGTTAGGCTCGATGTAATGCCGGAGAACACTCCGGAAGAGCTCAGGTATCTTTATGAGTTTTCGGTTGTTGATAACGGTCTTGATTATCTCGGCCATCCCGATGCCATTCTTCTCAAGGACGGCAGCATTCTTGATGTATATCCGTCGGGTCACGGCAAGGGTGCTATAAGAAGCAGCATAAGCCGTGACGGCGGCATAACATACGATTCGCAGATTGAAAATATGCCCAAGTCATGGGAAACCTCAAGAGAAACACCAACCGTTTACCGCCTTGAATTTGCAGACGGAACTCCCGACAAAATTCTTCTTATATCGGGTAATCCGAATTGGCATGACGGCAAGGGGACAATAGGAGGCTTCAATTTTTCTCTTTCTGACGATGAAGGAAAAACCTGGTCTGAATTTGAGCTTTGTTTCTCCAAAAAGGATGATTTCACGGTTATACCCGTTGTTTCAATGGCTTCTCTCACAAGGCTTAAGGAAAACGGGAAATTTGTTGATAAATGGATGGCGTTTTTTCATGAATCCGATTTCGTGAATTACAAAACCATTCTTTCGTTTGAAAACGGCAAGCCCGTATGGAGCAAGCCTGAGCCTTATTTTGCCGAGCACCGTGCGATGGAGAAAAAGGCAAATATGTGTGAGGTCGAGGTTGTCCGTTCTGATTGCGGCAAAGGTGATGAGCTCTGCCTTATTGCAAGAAGCAACAATAAAAATTATAACTCGCTGCTTTCATTCTCAAGCGATGAGGGAAAAACCTGGTCAGAGCCCGTTTTTGCGCCGTCTGCGCTTAACGGCGAAAGGCATAAGGCGGATTACACAAAAGACGGCAGGCTGTTCATAACCTTCCGTTCAATCGAAAGAGATAAAGAAAAAACAGAAAAGAATTATAAGGGTAAAAATAATTGGTTCAGCGAGGGCTGGATTGCATGGGTTGGCACCTATGATGATCTCAAAAACGGCAGAGAGGGTCAGTACAGAATAAAGCTTGCTCATACATATCTTGCTGACCAGAAAGAGCCTGTCCTTTCTGCAAATGCGGATACAGGCTATTGCGGCAATGTTGTGCTTGATGATGATACGGTTGTCACCTCAACATACGGCTGCTTCGGTGAAAAACTCAGCGACGGCAAATATAAAACATATGTTGTATCAAAGAGAATTAAATTATCCGATGTTGATAAACTTGTAAAATAAGAAAGGAGTTATATTATGGGACTTATTAAAGCAGGAGTAGGAGCACTCGGCGGAGTATTGGCAGACCAGTGGAAGGAATTTTTCTACTGTGATTCACTTGAAAACGATGTGCTTATGGTGAAAGGTCAGAAGCGCATCAGCGGCAGAAGCTCCAACACCAAGGGCAGCGACAACATCATTTCAAACGGCTCGGGTATTGCCGTTGCTGACGGTCAGTGCATGATTATCGTTGAGCAGGGCAAGATTGTTGAGGTTTGCGCAGAGCCCGGTGAATTCACCTATGATTCTTCAACAGAGCCTTCAATTTTCTCGGGCAAACTCGGTGACAGCATTAAGGAAACCTTTAAGCTTATCGGCAAAAGATTTACATACGGCGGCGATACCGGCAAAGACCAGAGAGTTTATTATTTCAACACAAAAGAAATTCTTGATAACAAGTTCGGCACCGCAAATCCCTTTATGTTTGAGGTCGTGAACAAGCGTCTCGGCATGGCAAGAACCGTGCAGGTAAGATGCAACGGTGTTTATTCCTACAAAATCACAGACCCTCTTCTTTTCTACACAAAGATTGCAGGCAATGTAAGCGATGAATACAGAAGAGAAGAAATTGATATGCAGCTCAAAACCGAGTTTATCTCTGCTCTTCAGCCTGCATTTGCAAGGTTGACAGAGCTTGAACTCAGACCTGCACAGATTCCTGCTCATACAACAGAGCTTAAGGATGCAATGAATTCTGCCCTTAAGGTTGAATGGACAGAGCGCAGAGGTATTTCCGTTGAATCAATTGCACTTAATCCGATTACACTCACTCCCGAAGATATGCAGAAGATTAATCAGATGGAAGATGCCGCAACAATGGGCTCAAATCCGTTTATGATGGCAGGCAGAATGACTGATGCTCAGGCAAATGCAATGGAAGCGGCCGCCAACAACGAAGCAGGCGCCTTCACGGGCTTCATGGGTATGGGTATGGCAATGAATGCAAACGGCGGCTTCAATGCGGCACAGATGTATAATGCGGGCGTTCAGCAGCAACAGCAGCAGATGGCACAGCAGCAGGCAGCAGCGGCACCCGCACAGGCAGCTCCTGCAGCACCCGCAAACGGCTGGAAATGTGCTTGCGGAGCAACCGTAAGCGGTAACTTCTGCACGGAATGCGGAGCAAAGAAACCTGCCGAAGAAGGCTGGACCTGTTCCTGCGGTGCAGTGAACAAAGGCAAATTCTGCCCCAACTGCGGCGCTAAAAAGCCCGAGGCAGCACCTCTTTATCAGTGCGATAAATGCGGTTGGAAGCCCGAAGACCCCAAGAATCCTCCCAAGTTCTGCCCCGAATGCGGCGACAGATTTGATGTAAATGATGCAAAATAAGTGAAAATATTTGCCCCCCGAAGATTCATTTCTTCGGGGGGCTGTTGTATGTATCAGATTATAACTTTTTCGGGAATACCGTCGTTTTCTCTTGATTTGTCGGCAAGAAATACAACAAGATGGCCGAGAAGGGAATCGTTGATGCTTGTGCAGGATACCGATGTTTCTTCGCCTCTTGCATAGGCAACAAAATCTCTTACAAGGTCAAGGTCTCCGCCACCGTGTGTGTCGTTATCGATTTTTAAATCGAATACTGTGTCCTCATGCTCACAGTCGGGTCGGGGATCGATTTTTGAGAGTGTGAATTTTCCCTCTTCAAAGTCACCTTCAATTGTGCCTTTTGTGCCGGTTATAAATATGGTGCGTGTGCCTCTGCTTGTTCCGCCTATCATATTGTGAGTGCCCGTTGCGCCGCTTTCAAAAAGCACATTAACCGTTTGGTGGTCAACAACATTGTTGTCGCTTTTATATGCGCAAACGCCGTAAGGGCTTGTCTTAAGAAGCTCAATTTTATCTTCAATGGTTGGATTTTCAATGCTTTCAAGAGCATCCCACACATAGAATGACCATCTGTCGGGGTGGTCGATATAAAGCCTTTTTGCTGAATAAAGGCATTCTTCCGATAGGGGGCAGTCAATAAGGCAGCGTGTGCCCGATTTTTTGGGAGCATTTTCGGGTCTGAACTGCATATTGCAACCGAAGCTTGACACAAGAGAGGGCTTTGTTTCGCTCATAAGCCACATCATTATGTCAAGGTCGTGGCAGCATTTTGCAAGCAGCATTGAGCTGTGGCATTTTTCGAAGTTGTTCCATTTACCTCTTACATGGCTTGTAGACATATGATGGTAGCTCACATATTCGTTTGTCTGAATGCTTATTATCCTGCCGATTTCGCCTGAAAGAATTATATCCTTGATTTTTCTGTAAAAGGGGGCATATCTCAGAACGAAGCACACCATTATCTTCCTGCCGTATTTATTGGCAGCATCAACAAGCGATCTCGCCTGCTCTTCGTTAACCGAGAACGGTTTTTCAAGAAGAACATCATAGCCCGCTTTGAGCAGCGGAATTGTTGTTTCAACATGGATATGGTCCATTGTGCCGTTGATAACGGCATCGGCGAATTTTGGTGCAAGTGCAAGCTCCTGTGCGGTTTTGAAGCATCTTTCAGGGGGGATATTGAACTGTTTTGCAATGGAGCTTCTTCTGTTTTCGTCAGGGTCAGCAACGCCGACAATCTCCATTTTGTCTTTTTCGATTTCGGCAAGCTGTGCGTAGGTAAGGCTTCTGTGACCGCCGCCTACAATAATTGTTTTCAGGGGTTTAGTTTCCATAGGTATTAAACGCTTTCTTCAATTCGTATTGTAATGTCATTATTCTGATCAGTCATTTTTTCGTTTATTTCGTGTCGCCTTCTCATAAGCTCATCATACATCTGATTTCTCAGATTGCCTGAGAGGGGATAGAGGAATTTGGGTATGACAGCAAGGATTCCCGTTAATTGCGGTATGCCTGTGCAAAGAGCAAAAAGCCACCACTTTGTTTTATCGGTCTGTGTTCCGATTGCAATTCCCTGCTCATAGCCTATGGCACTGAGAATAAGGCTTTTAACCGATGTCATAACAATATTCTGCACCTTGGATATAAGGTTTCTTGCAACGCCGATTGTAGCCTCAACACGGTAGCCGTTTTTCCATTCGCAATAGTCCATTGCTTCATTATACAGTTCTGCCTTAACAACCTTCCTGATACCGAAGGCCCATTTGTCAAACCACGCCTGAACGCCGAAGGCAATGCACATCAGCAGCCTCTTTTTGTAGTTTTTGTTGATCGAGCCGACTATAAACAGCAGGATTATCCAGAACCTTGTGTATAAATCCTCAAAAACCCATATTGCTTTCGTTGAAAATCTCTCTCTGATTGGCTTGACAAAGCCGTAGCTGAGCGTTCCGTTGATGCCTGACGGCAGGTTCAGTATGGTCTGCAAAGAAGCTGAGCCAAGAACATCAATGAAGTAGTTTGTGCTGCTTGAGCCTACACTGAAACCTCCGAGAAAATCCGAGAGAGTTATCAGCAAAACAGGGTAATTGTTTATAACGGCTTTTAATCCTTGTTTAACACTTGGAGCCTCAACGGATTGCATAACTCTTTCTCTCGATACAATAAAGAAATACAAGGTGAATGCCGATGAGATGATGCTTGTTCCCAAGCCCATGGCAAGAAAAACATTCTGAAGCTTCCATTTTAAAATGTTGTTGTTTATCAGGTCAATCAGAATGCCCATTATGTAGTTCGGCATATCCTCGCCCATAAACCCCGTCAAAAGCTCCGCAAGGGTTATAAGCCTTGCCCTGTCATTAGGGTGCGGAGTCACGGTGGTCATGTATCCTGATTTGGCAATGCTTGTGAAGGTGCCTGCCGTTTCATTGATAACATTGAATGCAAAGTAGTAAATCAGCTTTGGCAGATGTGTGCCCGAGGTGCCGGGAAAGAAAAAGGGGATAAACCAATACAATGCGCCCAGAAGCGTCATCGGAATCTGAAAAGCAACAAGGTACGGTCTGAACTTCCCCCATCGTGTTCTTGTTTTGTCAACGATAGCGGCGATAATCGGGTCATTTATAATATCCCATGCGCCTGTAAAAAGATTGACAAATGCGTTCGTTTTGAAATCAATTTTTACAACATCCCACAGGAAGCGATCTGTGTATCCGTTGATGTTAAATGCGTTTGAAAAGTCATTGAGAAGATAGGCGAAGGTTTCCTTTGCGCCCACATAGCGCCTGTCATACACTTTAAATTCGGAAATTTTGCGGTTGGTTTCATTATTGCTCATGATTAACAAAGCCTCCCGAAGTTAAAACAGGATGAAAGAAAAGCGTTGCGGTATATTCCGCAACGCCCGCCTGAGTTAAGGATTAAATTAAAGACCTTTAACAGCTTCTTTGAGAGCTGCCATTTCATCTTTGCTGAGTGTTACGCCCTTGCCCATTTTTTCATGGTCGGGTGCCCACTCACGGATATCATACTTGGGATCTCTTCCGTTCCAGCTGATAAGGTTAAGCTCTTTGGTCCATCCCTTGGGATTCTCTGAGAGAACTGCTACTGATTCAACGATTTCATAAGTAAATTCGGGCATGTTGGTTGCTCCTTTCATTCAATTATACAATGACATTATAATATATAATTCTTAGAATGTAAATATATATTTTTAAAAATTTTAAAAATATATACTGAAATTAGTGGGTTTTTGCAAAAAAACTTCACCGTCATATTTTGGACATGATGTGAATATATTGTGGTGATAAAGTAAACGGGAGGAACCGCCATGAATTTTAACTGTGAAACACAAAAGCTCGGCTTTTGCGAAACTGTTTTTGAAACAACTGCAGAGCAGTCTGTTGATGCCGACATCTCATTGCCCGATTATTGCCCTGAAATACAGCGGATTTTGCGCTGCAACGTTATTACAAACATCAATTCCGTTCAGAATTCATCGGGCAGGGTAACTGCAGACGGCAATGCTGTTGTCAGACTGCTTTATGTTGGCGAAAACGGAAAAATTGCCGGCTACGAGCAAAGCTATCCGATACAAAAATTTATTGAATCAAACCGAATTTCATCCGAGTCTTCGGTGAGTGTGACCGTTAATACGGATTATGTTAACTGCAGAGCTGTTAATCCGAGACGGATAGATGTCAGAGCTATGCTCACCTTTATTTTTAAAGCTTTAAACAAAAGAAACGAAGATATGCTTTGCCATGCAGAAGGTGCGGGAATACAGCTGCTGAGTGAGGATTTTGCTTTTGCGAGTGTTACAGGTGTGTGTGAAAAAGCGTTCCTGATGAGTGAGGTTGTTGAGCTTGAAAGCGATAAAAAGCCTGTTGCACAAATCATTAATGTATCTCCGTGCGCAGTTGCTTCTGAAATAAAGATAATCAACAACAAGGCTTTGATAAAAGGGGATTGCACTGTAAGAATTTATTATTCCGCCGAGGACGGCACGCTTGAGAGGGCAGAGCATTCAATGCCGATTAGTCAGATTGTTGAGCTTGAAGGGCTGAATGAAAACAGCCTGAGCAGCCTTAAGATGAGCGTGACCTCATGCGAAGCGGTTGCAAAGGCAGATTCATCGGGTAATATGTGCCTGATTGACCTGAGTGCCCGAATAAGCGCATTTATGATTTCTTTTGAGGAAACTCCTCTTACGGTTATTACCGATTCATATTCAACGGATTATGAGGTAAAAAACACATCGAAAAACATTGAACTGCTCGAATATTGTGACAAATTCAATTCGACCTTTACAAACAAGGTAATCCTTGAAAGCATCGGTGTCAGTGTTGATTGTGTTGTAGCGGTATGGTGTTCGGATATAAAATATAATTTCACATCAAAAGACGATAAGTGTGTTATCAGCGGAACATATCAGGCAACGGTAATCTATAAGGACTCTGAAAACAGCTTCGGAACAGTGCAAAAGCCTGTGGATTTTGAGTATTCTGCAAAACTGAGTAAAAAGCCTGAAAGAATTGTGTGCTACGGCTCGGCATCAATCACGGCCTGCTCCTGTGCCGTTACAGGTGACAGCCGTCTTGAGCTTAAAACAGAAATTGATGTTTCGGGAATCGTTCTCTCAGCTTGCAACAAAAAATATATCAGCTCAATTGAGGTGTCCGAGGATGCCGTTAAACGGGATAAAGCCTGCGCTCTCACAATCTATTTTTGCGATAAAGGAGAGGCAGTCTGGGATATTGCCCGCAGATACAACACAACCGTTGATGCGATAATGGCTGAAAATGATTTGGCAGACAGCCTTGTTGACCGCAACGGAATGTTGCTTATTCCGGGGGTATAAAGTTTTCACTTAAAAAGCACCTATGCACAGGCAGAGGCGGTTTTGTGCGTTTTTAGACAAATTTTAAATCTGTATAATTGACATTATTGCCCATTTATTTTAAAATTTATTCAGGCTATAAAGCCTTATAAAATTTAAGGAGGATAAAAAGATGTCATTTATTACTGAAATTCTTGCTATGGTTGAAGAAATTCTTGCTTATGTTAACGAAGCAGAAGCAGCAGGTATTGTTGAAATTGTAAAGAACGCTCTTGCTTCAATTCTTTCTTTCATCCCCATGCCCCTTTAATTTTTACTCACAAAACGGTGCAGCTTGACGGCTGTGCCGTTTTTTCTTGTATTTTTTTGAATTATGTGATATACTCTGTATCAATTATTGAGAGGGGAGGATTTTTGTGGCATTTTTTACTCAGCAGGAGTTTCATAAGATGCTCTTTGAGCTTACTCAGAGTGATGCTGTTTGCTATAATACTCTTATAAATATTGCTGAAAAAACGCTTTATAAATCCGTTTGCGGCTGGTGCAATCAGACTCCTGTTTTAAAAAACTGTGAGGAAGATCTGATGCAGGAAATTTACATAAGGCTCATAAAAAAATGTGTAACGGGATTCATTATGCGTGACGGTGTGATTAACGATGATCCCGAAGGCTTTAAAAACTGGCTTTTCACCGTTGCAAAAAATATCAGAAACGATTTTGCGAAAAAAATGGGAGCCAAGGAGTTATATGAACCGAATACACCTGATGGCGAGCTTCCCGAAGGCGTGTGTGTTGATACTGCTGAAAACGATTATGACTATGATTTGCTCAACAGATGTTTTTGCATTGTTCTTAATTCCGATTCAAAGGTACATATTCCTTTGACATGGGTTACAATGATGCTTGTTATCGCAAAGGGCGGGCTCACCAGAATTGAAGCGACCGAATCCGTGGTAAATATTTGCGACGGCATGAATCTTGATCAGATGCTTGATTTTATAACGAAACAGTCAGAGACTATAATATGGCTCAATCTAAATCAATGTCAGCTTGATGATGTTCGCAAAAAGCTTGATGAGAAGGATTCGTGCGGAGTGAGAACAGGCGACAAAAAGTACAGCGATTTTTATATGAAAAAGGGGGCGAAGGCTTCGGTAAGCGATTGGGTAAACAGAATGAACAGCCGAATCGAAAAAGAAGTCGGATAACAATGAAACACCTTACAATTGATGAGATTATTAATTTTGTGACTATTGACAGCATATCAAAAGAAAATCTTGAGCTTGCAGCTGCCGTAAACGGTCATATTCTTGTGTGCGATAAATGCCGTGAAAAGGTTAAGGCGTTTCAGACTGTGAGCGATTCTCTTACGGGTATGCTCACCCCAAAAACCGATTTGGATTTTTTTGAAGATATTGATATGTAATATAAAAAAGCTCCGACCTCGTGTCGGAGCTTTTTGTTAACAGAATTCTTTTTTTATTGCTTCAACAACATCGTCAACATCCGAATTAACAACAAGCATTGCAATTTCGATTTCTGATGTTGTAATCATTCTCACATCGGCGTCAACGCTTGCCGCAGCTTTAAAAATTCCTGCGGAAACGCCGGGGGTGCCTCGCATTGCTTCACCGCTGACGGTGATTTTGCTGTTGCCGCTGCTTACGCTGATTTTTGTTTTCGGTGATCTGCTGCGAAGCTCCGATGCAATGGAGAGAACGGGAACGAAGTCCTTATCGCTTACGGTGAATGAGAAGCCTGAGCTTGAACCGCTGAGCGGGAACTGTGAGATCATATCAACATCAATTCCTGCATCTGCAATCATTTTGAAAACCTCTGCCATATGCGATATATCGGCAGGTGAGTCGCAAAGTGAAAAAAGAGTTACATCCTCGGTTACAAAAATATTATCAACAAGCTTCATTTGTATTCCTCCGCATTTTTAAATCATATCTGACATTTTATAAAGTCCTGCAGGCTTGCCGCAAATAAATTTTGCAGCGCTGATTGCTCCTGTTGCAAAAAGCTCCTTGCTTCTTGCCGAGTGGGAGATGGTGATTATTTCATCAAGTCCCGCAAAAATAACCTGATGCTCACCCGTGATTGTGCCGCCTCTGACTGCGTGAATTCCGATTTCATTTTTGCTTCTCTTTTCACGCTTTGAATGGCGGTCATATTCATATTTAACGCCTTCGTCAAGCTCTTCCCTGATTGAATCCGCTATCATAAGAGCTGTGCCGCTGGGAGCGTCAATTTTTTGATTGTGGTGCATCTCGATTATTTCGATATCGAATGAATCCCCAAGCACGGCAGCCGCCTTTTTTGCAAGCTCGCAAACAAGATTAACTCCGAGCGACATATTTGCGCTGAAGAAAACGGGGATTTTTTTTGCCGCATCATTGATAAGATTTATCTGTGCTTCGTTAAGGCCTGTTGTTGAGATTACAGCAGGGATTGAATTTTTAACGGCATATTCAAGCAGACCTGCGAGTGCACTGGGATTTGAAAAATCAATTATAACATCTGCTTTTTTTGTTATATCATCCGAAACTGTTGAGGGTGATGAAAAAACGGGGTAGCCGCTCAGGCTTTCTGCAAAAATATCAATGCCGCCAACGATCTCGCAGCCTTCGTTTTCGGCAACGCTTTTTGTAACAGCCTTGCCCATTTTTCCGTTACAGCCGCTTAATATAATTCCTGTCATTTTTATTACTCCAAATTATTTATACAAGACCGTGCTTTACAAGAGTGCATCTGAGAGCTTCTCTTGCCGCATCTGTCATTCTGTAAAGGGGAAGTCTGCAGTCTCCGACATCCATGCCCATCATGTTCATTGCTTCCTTAACGGGGATGGGGTTAACATCCATGAAAAGGTCGTGGCAAAGATCCATATATTCAAGCTGAAGCTTTCGGCTGCCGATGTAATCGCCTTCAAGGAATTTTGCGGGGATATTGTGTGCAACTTCGGGGCAGATGTTTGAAAGAACAGAGATTGAGCCCTTGCCGCCGAGCGACATAAGAGCAGTAACCTGATCATCATTACCTGAATAAACCGAGAAATCATCGCCGCAAAGAGCAATTGTTCTTGCAACGGATGAAATATCACCGTTAGCTTCCTTTGTTCCTACGATTCTTTCGTGCTTTGAAAGCTCAAGGTAGGTTTCGGGTAAAATATTAACGCCTGTTCTCGAAGGAACATTGTAGAGAATGATAGGAACGCTTACTCTGTCTGCGATATAGTTGAAATGCTGAACAAGGCCTCTCTGAGAGGTTTTGTTATAATAAGGTGTAACTGAAAGAAGGGCGTCAACGCCTGCCTTTTCAGCTTCGTTTGAAAGCTTTACGGCGTAGTTTGAGTCGTTGCTGCCTGTGCCTGCAATAACGGGAATTCTCTTGTTTACAACATCAACGGTGAACTTGATTGCATTTGAATGCTCGTCGTGGTCAAGGGTTGAGCCTTCACCCGTTGTACCGCAGATGATTATTGCATCAGTTTTGTTTGCAATCTGGAATTCAAGCAGCTCTGCAAGCTTATCATAGTTGATTTTATTGTCACTTGTAAAAGGTGTAACAATTGCAACACCTGCTCCGGTAAAAACAGTCTGCTTCATTGGTAGACTCCTTTCGTCAGTTGAACTTGGGTGTGATGTAGCCCTGAGCGCAAAGCTGCTCAGCCATAAGAACAGCACCGCCTGCTGCGCCTCTCAATGTATTATGTGAAAGGCAAACGAATTTATAATCATACTGTGTATCTTCTCTCAGGCGGCCGATTGAAACTGCCATGCCGTTTTCAAGATTTCTCTGAAGCTTTGTCTGAGGAAGATTATCCTCTTCGAAATAATTGAGGAACTGCTTGGGCGCACTGGGAAGCTCTGCCTCCTGAGGATAGCCCTTGAAGTTTTTCCAGATTTCCTTCATCTCTTCAATTGAAGGCTTGTTTTCGAATCTTACGAACACAGCTGCCATATGACCGTCTGATGCGGGAACTCTGAGGCACTGTGCAGTGAAGTTGGGCGAGGTTGCGGGAACGATTTCGTCGCCAACGATTTTACCCCAGATCTTAAGGGGCTCTTTTTCTGATTTTTCTTCTTCTCCGCCGATGTAGGGGATAACATTATCCACCATTTCGGGCCATGTGTCGAATGTTTTGCCTGCGCCCGAAATTGCCTGATATGTGCAAACAAGCACATCCTTAACGCCGAATTTATCAAGGGGATAGAGAGCGGGAACATAGCTCTGGAGTGAGCAGTTTGACTTAACCGAGATAAAGCCTCTTTCAGTTCCGAGACGCTTTTTCTGCGAATTGATGATTTCTGCATGGTTTGTGTTGAGCTCGGGAACAATCATGGGAACGTCGGGAGTCATTCTGTGAGCACTGTTGTTTGAAACAACGGGGCATTCTGCCTTGGCATATGCTTCTTCAAGAGCCTTGATTTCATCCTTCTTCATGTCAACTGCGCAGAAGATGAAGTCAACCGATGCTGCGATTTTGTCGATATCTGCAGTTGCATCCATAACAACGATATCGGCAAGCTTTTCGGGGATATCGGTTGCCATGCACCATTTGCTGCCTACAGCCTCTTTATATGTTTTGCCTGCCGAGCGGGGGCTTGCGGCGAGAACGGTAACCTCAAACCAGGGGTGATTATCAAGCAGAGTTGCAAAACGCTGACCTACCATACCAGTTGCACCTACGATGCCTACTTTGTAATTCTTCATAAGTTTAACCTCTTTTCGGATAATTTTTGTGAAATATGAACCTTGACAAAA
The DNA here is from genome assembly GCA_017403185.1 of Clostridia bacterium. Taxonomy (GTDB): domain Bacteria; phylum Bacillota; class Clostridia; order Oscillospirales; family Acutalibacteraceae; genus CAG-177. The sequence continues at coordinate 42,761 of JAFQON010000011.1, read as the reverse complement.
AACCTATATAATAATATTATGATGATAGCACAAAACGCAGTATCAAGTCAAATGATTATTTATACAAATATATTGGAATTTTTGAAAGAATTTTGAGGTTTTTAATGAAAAGAAGCGATTTTTACTATGATTTACCGCAGGAGTTGATTGCGCAGACTCCCGTTGAGCCCCGTGACAGCTCAAGAATGCTTGCCGTCAATAAAAATACGGGTGAATATTCTCACAGGGTTTTCAGCGATATTATTGACTACATCAATCCCGGCGACTGCCTTATTTTGAACAACACAAAGGTTTTGCCTGCAAGAATGTACGGCGAAAGAGTTGACACCGGTTCAGTCGTTGAATTCCTGCTTCTCAATCAGAAAAGCTTTGATACATGGGAAGTTATTACAGGCCCCGGCAAAAAGGCGAGAGTTGGCCATAAATTCACATTTGGCGGAGGAATTCTCACCGCAGAGGTGATTGAGGTTTTGCCTGACGGCAACCGTATTGCGAAATTCGGCTTTGAGGGCAATTTTTTTGAAGTTATTGATAAGGTCGGAGAAATGCCGCTTCCGCATTACATAACCGAAAGACTTGAGGATAAGGACAGATACCAAACCGTGTATGCAAAGGAAGAGGGCAGTGCTGCGGCGCCCACTGCAGGGCTTCATTTTACACCTGAACTCATGGATAAAATCAAAGCCAAGGGTGTTGAAATCGGTTTTGTTACTCTTCATGTGGGTCTCGGCACCTTCAGACCCGTTAAGGCTGATAATATCGAAGAGCATCATATGCACTCGGAGCATTATCATCTGCCCGCTGAAACGGCGGATATCATAAATCGCACAAAGGCAAACGGAGGGAGGGTTTTTGCTGTCGGCACAACCTGCTGCAGAACTCTTGAATCTGTCGCTTCGTTCAAGGGCGAAATCTGCGAGGATGACGGCTGGACAAATATTTTTATCTATCCGGGTTATGAATTCAAGTGCATTGACTGCCTGATTACCAATTTCCATTTGCCTGAGAGCACGCTCATAATGCTTGTGAGTGCATTCTGCGGCTATGAAAACACAATGAACGCATACAAAATTGCCGTTGAAGAAAAATACAGATTCTTTTCTTTCGGCGATGCCTGCGTATTTTACGGAGAATAAGCTATGTATAAACTGATTAAAAAAGAAGGAAATGCAAGAAGGGGAGAGTTTGTGACCGTTCACGGCACCGTTCAGACCCCTGCATTTATGAATGTTGCAACCTGCGCTGCAATTAAAGGTGCGCTTTCTGCGGTTGATTTAAAAGAAATCGGCTGTCAGGTAATGCTTTCAAACACCTATCATCTTCATGTCAGACCGGGCGATGACCTTGTGCGTGATATGGGCGGACTCCATGAATTTTCGGGATGGGACGGACCGATTCTTACCGACAGCGGCGGATTTCAGGTTTTTTCTCTTGCTTCATTGAGAAAAATTCAGGAGGAGGGCGTATACTTTCAGTCCCATGTTGACGGCAGACATATTTTTATGGGTCCCGAAGAGAGCATGAGAATTCAGTCCAACCTCGGTTCAACTATTGCCATGGCTTTTGATGAATGTGTAGAAAATCCCGCTGAATACAACTATGCAAAGCAATCCTGTGAAAGAACAACCCGTTGGCTTGAACGCTGCAAGGCTGAGATGCAGAGGTTGAATTCACTGCCCGATACCGTTAACAAAAATCAGCTCCTTTTCGGCATAAATCAGGGCTGTACCTATGATGATTTGCGCATAAATCATATGAAAGAAATCGCAAAACTTGACCTTGACGGATATGCTATAGGCGGCCTTGCGGTTGGTGAGCCGAAGGAGGATATGTACCGCATTATTTCATCGGTTGAACCGTATATGCCTGCCGATAAAATCCGTTATCTTATGGGTGTCGGCACGCCGGGGAATATCATTGAGGCGGTTTACAGAGGCGTTGATTTGTTTGACTGTGTTATGCCCAGCAGAAACGCAAGGCACGGTCATCTTTTCACCAAAAAAGGTATTATCAACCTTAATAATAAAAAGTATGAGCGTGATGCTCAGCCCATTGACCCCGAATGCAGCTGCCCCGTGTGCTCAAAATTCTCAAGAGCATATATCCGTCATCTCTTCAAGGCAAAGGAGATGCTTGCAATGCGCCTTTGTGTTATGCACAATCTGCATTTCTATAATATGCTTATGCAGGAAATCCGTGACAGCCTTGATAACGGAACTTTTGAAGAGTACAGAAACAAATATGTTGATTTGCTTGATACAAGGATTTAACTTTTTTGTAAATATTTAATTTTGCTATTGCATAATTTGATTTCATATTGTATAATATTTGCATTATGTTTTGGAGGTTAACTCGAATGGATTTTATTACTTTGATGGCACCCGCAGGCGCCGGTGCTGAAGGCGGCAACGGAAATATGCTTACAATGATGCTTCCTCTTATTCTTATTGTTGGTATGATGTTCTTTATGAACCGTTCACAGAAGAAAAAGCAGAAGGAAGAGCAGGAAAAGCGTGACAGCGTTCAGATCGGCGATGAAATTACAACCATCGGCGGAATTATCGGCCGTGTTGTAACCGTTAAGGAAGATACCCTTATCATCGAAACAGGCGCAGACAGAAATAAGATGAAGATTGCGAAGTGGGCAATTTCAACCAACAACACCGCAAACGAAAAGGCTGAGGCTGAGAGACAGGCTGCTAAGGAAGCTGCTGAAGCTGAGAAACAGAAGAAGATGGAAGAAGCTGCCGATAAGAGCAAGGCTAAGAGAAAGAAGTCCAAGAAAAAGGACGACACCTTTGACAGCTGATTAACCGAATAATTTACTTACTCCTTTCATATTATTGATTAGTAATAGTATGAGAGGAGTTTTTTTATGGGCGGAAGGTCAAAATCATCCCGCAGGGAGGAGAAAGCTTCGGCACCGTTTGCCAAAATAATAATCGGAGCGGTTGCTTCATCTGTTTTGTATTTCATTATTCTTGCCGTATTTTCGGCGGTGGCTATTAACTCGGGCATTTCGGCATCAAGCTATATGCCTGCAGGTATGGCGGCGGGTGCGGTTACGGGCTTTGCAGGCGGTTTTATTGCTGTCAGACCGATAAAAGAAAAAGGAATACTTTACGGGTTGATTTCGGGTGCGGTGCAAGCGTTGATTTGTTCTGTTGTTTTGTTTGCAGTTAACGGTATGTCGGCGGGCAACGGAATTTTTGTCCTCGGTGCGTTGATTTTGCTTTTTTCTGTTTTCGGCGGAATTTCAGCGGTTAATCTGAAAATAAAGAAGAAGTATTGACGGCGGTGAATATGAAAAGAATTGCAGCTCTTCTGCTTGTTTTTGTAACCCTGACCGCCTGTTCGGTTCAGGAGAAAATGAGCCCGTGGATTTTTGTTGAAAGAATGCGGCAAACAGATAAAAATTTGGTCATTGACACTGAAAACTCTTTTTTTGAAAATGAAAAGATGGTCTGTTATGCTGTTTATGCAGATAAAACAAAACTTGTATTTGAAATTTCAACCGATGAGCACGGTAATTCAGATAAAATAAGCCTTGCCTGCGTTCAGACAGACAAGGCAGCAGATTTTGTTTTGTGTGCAAAGAGCATAGCTTCTGTTTATTCAACCGAAGATGATTCGGATAACGTGGCAAAAGAATTGTTCGGCACAAAAGAACTGAGCGATGAATGCAGATATTATGAAACTCAGTGGCGTTCATATGCCGCTGTATTATCCGAAAACGGTCTGTATTTTTCAGTTGAAAGTAAAAAGCTCGTTCCGCAGACCGAGGTTGAATTCAGTTTAAAACAAAACGATATCGTTGAATATTAAAAAATGCTCCGCCAAAAAAGCGGAGCAAAGTTTTGTTTACATCATTTCCGAAAGCTGAACGGGTCTTCCTTCTGCAACTGACTTCTTTGCTGCAAGTGCAACAAGGATTGAGTTAAGACCGTCTGCACCTGTGGTGGGAGTTTCCTTATCTTCGATTACAGCTTCAACAAACTGAAGCATTTCATCTCTGAAGGACTGCATATATCTCTCAAGGAAGAAATAAAGGGGTTTATCGGCAACTACGCCTTCATCGCCCATAAATACAACATTTGTGGGTGTGTCATTCGATGCAACTGCAGCGCCCTTGCTGCCGAATACTTCTATTCTCTGGTCGTAGCCGTAAGCAGCTCTTCTGCTGTTGTCAATAACGCCCACAGCACCGTTTGCAAACTTGAGGCTGATAACTGCCGTGTCAACATCACCTGCTTCGCCTATTGCGGGGTCAACAAGGCAGGTTGCGTTTGCATAAACCTCTGTAACCTCGCTGCCTGCAAGGAAGCGTGCCATATCAAAATCGTGAATTGTCATGTCAAGGAACATTCCGCCGCTTACTGCCGAATATTCTGCCGGAGGGGGAGCGGGGTCTCTTGATGTGATTTTAACAATGTGAACATCGCCGATTTTGCCGTCGTTAACCATTGCTCTTACATTTGCAAAGTTATGGTCGAAGCGGCGGTTGAAGCCAACCTGAAGCTTAACGCCTGCTTTTGCAACTGCGTCTATAACTGCGTTAACCTTTTCGGGGGTGAGGTCAACGGGCTTTTCGCAGAAGATGTGTTTGCCTGCCTGAGCCGCTTCGATAGCGATATCGGCGTGGGTATCTGTTGATGAACAAACAAGAACTGCTTCAACCTCGGGGTCTGCAAGCATCTCCTTGTAATCTTTGTAAATTTTGGGAATGTTGAGCTCGGCCGCAACCTTTTCTGCATTAGCCGCAAAAACATCCGTAATACCCACAACTGTTGCGGTGGGCACATTGTATGTTATTGACTTTGCATGAAGAGAGCCGATTCTTCCGGCACCGATGATGCCGATTTTAAGCTGCTTCATATTAACGGTCCTTTCTGTGAAAACTTGGGCTCTGCCCATTTATCTTATAAATTCTATCACAGTTTTTTTATGAATTCAATATTTCTTTAAATTTTATTTGGAAAACTTTTGTTTTGTTGCCATGCCGCCCCTTATATGCCTTTCTGCTTTGTTGATATCAAGAATTTTTCTCACATCGTTGTAAAGCGAAGGATTTAACTTTCTGAGTCTTTGTGAAACATCAATATGTACCGTGCTCTTGGAGATTCCGAATTTCTTTGCCGCATCTCTTACGGTAGCTTTGTTTTCAACAATATATTCCGCAAGCTCAACGGCTCTTTGCTCAACAATGCCTTTCAAAATAAAGACCTCCCGTATACTTATCATTAAATGTTATGAAATACACGGGAGGAATATTACTTTATCATCTCATCGGTCTGATGTATCTTGAATTAACATAACCCGTTGTGTCGCCGTAGTGGATTCTGTACCAACCGTTTTCAGATTCAATGATGTTTACGATATCTCCGTTGCTTAATATACCTGTAATGTCGCCTCTTGTGTTCGGTCTGTTTCTGATATTAAGGCTGCCCGAACTGAGTGTTACAACTCCTCTTGCAAAAGGTTCAACAAATTCCACTCCGAAATAATCAGCAACCGAAAGGGCAAGATTTCTGCCGATATTATTTATATTTGCAGAAAGCCACTCAAGGTCCTGCTGATTATCATGATAAGCCGTTTCAAAAAGAATTGCAGGCATTCGTGTTTTGTTGAGTTCAATAAGTGTTGCAAGCGGAATAATTCTTACCTCGTCGGGCAAGGGATAAATTTCTCTGTAATTGTTTGCAAAAATTTCTGCCGCTCTTCTGCCTTGGGTGCTTGTGGGATAATAATAAATTTCCGCTCCTCTTTCTGAGCCGGGGTTCTGTTCTCCCGCTGCATTTGAGTGAATTGCAAGGTAAAAATCATAGTCGCCAGCGTTGGCCTGCTGAGCAGAGGAAAGAGCGGTCATGCTTGGCATATTTCTGCCGTATTCTATTCCGCTTGCTTCAAGATAAGGTATCATCGCATTTGCGATAAGATTGGCATAATATTCTTCCGACAAACCCGACAGCGCAATATTGAATTCCTGTGTTGACGGGCTCAGATAAACCTTTGGCATAATGTCACCTTCTTTCAAATCAGTATATGCAAATAATTTGAAATCCGTTAAACACCTCGGTTGACTTTATGGCGGTAATAAAATATAATAAAACAGTAATAAACAATCTAAGGAGATTATTATGGCTTTTATCAGTGTTTTTGAGGTTATCGGCCCCAATATGGTCGGCCCTTCAAGCTCACATACAGCGGGTGCAGCTTCGATTGCCCGCCTTGCGTGGAGAATGCTGCATAACAAAGTGAAAAGCGTTCATTTCACGCTTTACGGCTCGTTTGCAAGAACATATCAGGGTCACGGCACCGACCGTGCACTTCTCGGCGGCATGATGGGCTTTAAAACGGATGATGTTCGAATCCGTGATTCGTTTGAAATTGCCGAAAAAGAGGGGATTGAATTTTCTTTTAGCGCCAACACAATTGAAACCGATGTTCACCCCAACACGGTTGATATGGAGATTGAGGATATTACGGGCAGGAAGCTTACCGTAAGAGGAGAATCCATAGGCGGCGGAAAGGTAAGGCTTACCCGCATCAACGGTGTTAAGGTGCTGTTTACGGGTGAATATCATTCGCTTATCGTTGTTCACAAGGACCATCCGGGTGTTATCGCCAATGTCACAACCGTTCTGAGCAAATGCAAGGTAAACATTGCATATCTGCGTGTTTACCGTGAAAATAAGGGCGGTATCGCATATATGATTATTGAATCCGATGAAGAAATAACGCCGAACACCGTTGAAGAAATTGAGAAAAACGGATTTGTAAAAGACACAATGCTCATAAGGAGATAGCTATGGATTTTAATACTGCGGAAGAACTGCTTGAAATATGCAAAAAAGAGAATAAACCCATATCGGAGATAATGCGTCTGAGGGAGATAATTTACGGCGAATCAAACGCCGATGAAGTTGATGCAAGAATGAAAAAATCGCTTGAGATAATGCGCAATTCAGCCCATAAGCCGCTTAAAGATGTTGTTCGCTCAATCGGCGGAATGATTGGCGGCGAAGCTGAAAAGCTTGAAAAAAGACGCACGGAGGGCAAATCAATCTGCGGCAATGTGCTCACGAAAGCCCTCATTTATTCGCAGGCTGTGCTTGAGGTCAACGCTTCAATGGGTGTTATTGTTGCTGCACCTACTGCCGGCTCGGCAGGTGTGCTCCCGGCTGTGCTTTTTGCTCTTGAAGAGGAATTCAATCTTGACGATGAAACACTTCTCAAAGGGCTTTTCACGGCGGGCGCTATCGGCTGTCTGCTTATGAAAAACGCATCGGTTTCGGGTGCAGAAGCAGGCTGTCAGGCTGAAATCGGCTCTGCTGCCGCAATGGCATCGGCTGCGGCGGTTGAAATGATGGGCGGCACTCCCGAGCAATGCCTTGATGCGGCATCAATAACAATCAGCAATATGCTCGGTCTTGTCTGCGACCCGATTGCGGGGCTCGTTGAAATGCCTTGCCAGAGCAGAAATGCGGCAGGTGCATCAAATGCGCTCACAAGCGCCGAAATGGCTCTTGCCGGCATCAAAGCTGCCGTACCCTTCAGCGAAATGAGCGATACCATGTACCGTGTCGGCAAAGGTTTGCCTGCAGAGCTTCGTGAAACAGCTTTGGGCGGCTGTGCCGCAACGCCTACAGGCTGTGCATTGAAATGTAAAATTTTCGGATAACATCAGGAGTGGTAAAATGAGAAAAGCAATGCTTATTTCAACCCCGTTATTTTTATTTTTAACGGTATCTTTTTATGCTTTTTATCATTTCACAAAAAGCGTTGTTTTTTACTCTCTTTTTGTGACATTTTTAACGATTTCATATCATTTTGTTATGAGACTCGCAGTCGGTCTTATCTCAAGGGCTTTTCCTGAAAAGCTTACGGTTCCCGATAACAGGTGGTTTTCACCCAAAAAATTTGAGAGAAAAATATATAAGTTTCTTAATGTTAAGAAATGGAAGGGGCATGTTCCTGCATATTTTCCGGAGGCTTTTTCTGTTGAAAAACACAGTCTTGAGGAAATATCAAAAACAATGTGCGGTGCGGAACTGACGCATGAAATAATCTTTGTTTTAAGCTTTATTCCGATTTTTTTCTCGCTGGAATTCGGAGTGCCGTTGGTCTTTGTGTTAACTTCGTTTTTTGCGGCTGCAGTTGATTCTGTTTTTATAATTGTTCAGCGATATAACAGACCGAGAATATTGAAATTGATGAAACTGAAAAAAGATTAAGGTGATACTATGGAAAAAATCGGGCGTGAAGTTTTATTTTTAACGGCAAAAGACGGCAATCCCCGCAACGGCGAGGGTACTTTTCTGCGATTAAAAGATAATTCAATTCTTTTTGTTTATTCAAGATTTACGGGTAATGATTGGCACGATGAATGCTCCGCCGATATCGCCGCTTTCACCTCATATGATGAGGGCGAAACATGGGTTGATGAACGGATTCTATTTGCCCATGACGAAAATTCGAGGAATTATATGTGTCCTTCGCTTGTGAGAATGAATAACGGTGATGTAGGCATCATATATCTGCGAAAAGCCAAGGAAAACGAAAGCGGAATTCCTTATTTTTCACACTCTGCAGATGAAGGCAAAACATTTTCAACTCCCGAAAAGTTTGTTGATGATAACGAAAACTATTTTGTAATTGAAAATGACCATGCGGTAAGACTTCAAAACGGCAGAATTATTCTGCCTGCAAATATTCACTCAAAGAAAATTAACGGTGAAATGAAATATATCGGTCATGGATTAAAATGTATTTTTGCATCCGATGATGACGGGAAAATATGGCATGAAATAGCCGAAAGGCAGGATATACCGTTCTCAGATAAAAGCGAAACAGGTTTGCAGGAAACTATGGTTTATCAGCATTCCGACGGTGTTCTTCATGCTTTTTCACGCACCGATTTGGGATTTCAGTTTGAATGCTTTTCTTATGATAACGGCGAAACATGGACTGAGCCTTCGCCAAACAGATTTTTCTCATCGCCCGATTCACCGCTTCTTATGAAAAAGGCAGGGGAGTTCACTCTTGCCGTGTTCAATCCGATTCCCAATTATACAACAAGACCCAACGCAGACGGCAGCGTGTGGGGCAGAACTCCGCTTGTGTGCGCCGTAAGCGAGGATGACGGCAAAACCTTCAGCCGTATCTATGCGCTTGAAGATGACCCGAATAACGGCTATTGCTACCCTGCAATTATTGAAGGCGAAGATTATTTTCTTGTTTCTTATTATCATTCCAATAATTGCGAAGCACCGCTTAACTCCTGTAAAATAATTAAAGTAATGTATGACGAAATAAGATAAACAGCTTGATAATTGCAGGAGTTATGCTATAATTAATTAACTTTAAAATAAAGGCAGGAATGTTCAATGAATAAATACGCAAGATTCAGATATCAGCCCTGTATTCCTCTGGGCGAAGACGGCAGATGCTGCACCGCCTCAAAAAAGCACGCTCAGCTTTCAAGAAAAGCTGCAACAGAGGGTATGGTGCTTCTCAAAAACGAAAACAATGCTTTGCCTCTTAAAAAAGGCGAAAAGGTTGCGCTTTTCGGCAAGGCAACTATTGAATACATAAAAGGCGGCGGCGGTAGCGGCGATGTTCACACAAAATATATCCGCAATATATTTGAAGGCTTCAAAGAGAAAGAAAAAGACGGCAAGGCCGCTGTTTATATGCCTCTTGTTGATTTTTATAAGGAATATGTTGAAAAAGAAAGCGTTCATATTCCCACTCAGGAGCAGATTAACGCAACCTGGGATATTGTTAACGCAATGGAATTCTGCACAAAGCGTGACGATATGACCTATGACACTTTCGCAAGCATGCACGTTAAAGAGCCTGCTGTGCCCGAAAATCTTATTAAATCTGCATCCGAATGGGCTGAAACCGCTGTTATTACTCTCAGCCGTTTCTCTGCAGAGGGTGTTGACCGCAGACCTCAGGGCGGTGACTATTATCTCTCCGATATTGAAAAAGAACTTATTGATAAATGCTGTGAGCTTTTCAAAAAGGTTGTTATTGTTATTAATTCGGGTGCAACAATCGACTGCGAATTTTTTGCAGAGAGAGAAGATGTTCAGGCAGTTCTTTTCTCATGGCAAGGCGGTATGGAAGGCGGCACTGCAATTGCAGATATTCTTTGCGGAGATGTTAACCCCTCGGGCAAAATGGCTGATACAATCGCAAAATCCTATGATTGCTACCCTTGTAAGGAAGAATTCTGGGAGAGCTTTCAGTATATTGATTATTCCGATGATATCTATGTAGGCTACCGTTATTTTGAAACGATGGCTAGGGAAAGTGTGCGCTATCCCTTCGGCTTCGGTCTTTCGTATACAACATTTGAAATCAGCGGTAAAGTATGCTGCGAAAGCGAGGGCAAAATAGTTGCCGTTGCAACAGTAAAGAACACGGGCGATGTGGCGGGCAGAGAGGTTGTTCAGCTTTATTATTCAGCTCCTCAGGGCAAGCTTGGCAAGCCTTCAAGAGAGCTTGCAGCCTTCAAAAAAACAAAGCTTCTTGCTCCCGATGAAAGCGAAACCGTTGTTGTGAGCTTTGATGCTAAAGATATGGCGAGCTTTGATGACCTCGGCAAAATTGCAAAATCGGCTTATGTGCTTGAAAAGGGTAATTATGAATTTTATCTCGGCACATCGGTCAGAGATGCCGTAAAACTCGGTTATGAATATTCGGTTGAAGAAGATACCGTTGTTGAGCAGCTTAAAAATTGGTGCAAACCCTTCAAGCTTGCAAAGCGTATGCTTGCAGACGGCAGCTTTGAAGCTCTTCCTCAGGGTGAAGAAGAATATTTTTATGCACCCAATGAGCCTTCGGGCGCAAAAGCACCCGACGAAATCGTTAAGTTTGACAGATTCGGAGAAACAATAACTCTTGACGAATTTGTAGCTCAGTTTACCGTTGAGGAGCTTATGGATTTTGTCGGCGGTCACGCACCCACAGGCGTTGCAAATACAGGCTGCTTCGGCGGATTGGAAAGACTTGATATTCCGCCCGTGCCCACTGCAGACGGTCCTGCAGGCTTGCGTCTTGAGCCTGCAACGGGTATTCCGACCACAGCATGGCCCTGTGCAACACTTCTTGCCTGCTCATGGAATCCCGAGCTTATCTATGAAGTCGGTGCAGCGGCAGGTAACGAAATCAGAGAGAATAACATAGGAATATGGCTTGCACCTGCACTTAATATTCACAGAGACCCTCTCTGCGGCAGAAACTTTGAATATTATTCCGAAGATCCCGTTGTATCGGGCAAATGCGCTGCAGCACTCACAAGGGGCGTTCAGGCTTCAAAAACGGCAGTTTCAATCAAACATTTTGCTTGCAACAACAAGGAAGCAAACAGATATGATATTGACGCACGCATTTCTGAAAGAGCATTGCGTGAGGTTTATCTTAAGGGCTTTGAAATTGTTGTTAAAGAGTCAGACCCGTGGACTGTAATGACATCATACAACAGAATCAACGGTCAGCATACCTCTGAAAGCTACGAGCTTATTATGGGTATTCTCAGAGGTGAATGGGGCTTCAAGGGCATGGTTGAAACCGATTGGGGTGTTAAGAATGACCCTGTTAAGGAGGTTAAGGCGGGCAATGATATGAAAATGCCTGTCGGCTACCCCGAAGACCTCAAAACCGCCTATGATAAAGGCGAGCTCACAAGAGCAGACCTTGAGGTTTGCGTAAAACGCATTCTTGAAATGACAATGAGATTTGCATAAAAAGAAAGACCTCAGCAATGAGGTCTTTTTTGTATATTATATATCAAATTCAGCAACAAGCGGCAAATGGTCTGCATAAACTTCGTTGATTGTTTCAGAATATTTGCATTCCAATCCCTTATATAAAATATAATCAATTTTTATTTGCGGCTTGTCCGACGGAAAGGTATTCTCATATGTATCAATGCTTTTCAGTCTGCCAAACAGAGGCGCAAGCAATTCTTCATCGGGCTCTGTGTTGAAATCGCCCATAAGAATCAGCGGTAAATCAGTTCTGTCGATAATTTCGCAAAGCTTATTCACTGCACTTATTCTTTCACTCTCCGCAAGCCCGAAATGGGTTACAAGAATGCAGATATCTTTTTTGTTTTTCTCAATAACCGACTTTATGATGCACCGTGATTCATAGTGCACGGGGTCGCCGTCTCTGTCAAGCTCATCTTTGGCTTCGGGGTCGGGGATTCTTATTGTTTCAACCGATTTTAACGGATATCTGCTCACAAGCGCATTACCGTAAGGGCTTGTGCCTCTGACTTTGATTGCTTCGCCGAAATATCTGTAATATCCGAGCTTGTCACCTATGGCATTTGTCTGATCCGTGTAGTTTTCAATCGGACCTTCGCCTCTGACCTCATTGAGACCGCAGAAATCAGCGTTGTGCTTTGCGATTGCATCTGCAAATAAATCGGTGTCAATAACTTTTCTTTTAAAATCCAGTGCGTGCTGAATATTGAATGTCATAACCTTCATTTCAATCACCCGTTAAGAATGGGAAAACCGTTTTCATCCCACAAAACTTTTCTTTTTCTTGCACTTCTGCATGGATCATAAAGCGGGTCATGGTGCGAATAACCGCACTCGCCCTTGAAGCATTTTTCATCTCTTGAATGATAAACAAAAATCCAATCTCCGTTTTCATCCTTTACAAATGAATTATGACCGGGTCCGTATTCACCGTCAAGGTCATCGGAAGTGAGCAGGGGAGTGCTGAGCTTTGTCCAGCTTGAGATATCGGTCAAATCTGCTTTTTCATCTGCGTACATAAGCCCGATGCAGTATTCAGGACCCGTTGCCGACGCCGAGAATGCAAGAAAAATTCTGCCGTTATGTATCATTGCGGCAGGGCCTTCGTTAACGGGAATATTCACCCTTTCCCAATCGTATTCAGGCTTGGTCAGCAGAGTTGCGGGGCAGGTTGTCCGGTGCGGCATATCAGGATTAATCGTTGCGAGATAAACATTTGAATTTCCGCCGTTTTGTGCCCATGCAACATAGTGTTTGCCGTTGCACTCAAAGTGTGTCATATCAAGTGAAAAACCTCTGAATGAGAAATCGTCGCCGTCGCAGGCTTCAAATTTACCCTTATCAACCCATATGTCATTATAAGGGTCATTTCCTTCGCACATTATGATATGACAGTTGATGTCCCACACATTTTTTTCGCTTCCGCTTGCAGCAAAAAGAACATACCACTTCCCGCTGATTTCGTGAATCTCGGGTGCCCAAATAAATCTGAAAGCAGTCTGTGATTCCTTTTCATCCCATATGACTTTTTCTTCTGCATCTGCCAGATCTTCAATGCTTTTTGCCCTGCGAAGAATTATTCTGTCATAACCCTCGCTGTCATCTTTGCCATACATTGGATACGATGCCGTGAAATAGTAATATCCGTCGCTGCCTTTGGTGACAAACGGGTCTGCACGGTCTTTGATGAATATATCTGTTTTTACGCTCATGGCATCCTCCCGAAAAAAGTTTACTTTATTGAATTCTATCACATATATCGTGTTATTTCAATTGTAATCAGATGATAATATGCAGGAAAAGTATAATCAGTGCGGATTTGTTGTATTGACAATTCTGTTTAGTCATTTATAATTTAATTGTATGGGAGGTGTCTTATGGACAGGATTCGTGTTGAAGGCAGAAGATTTGTTGATAATTTCGGCAGACAAAGAATTTTTAACGGTGTTAACTACTGTGATAAGGGCGGGTACAACGGCTGGGGCGAGCCGAGAACCTTTTATCTGAACGGTGACGAGGAATCCGAAAAGGCGGTGCGCAGGCTCAGCGAAAGCGGATTCAACATTATCCGTCTCGGCGTTACATGGGCTGCAATTGAACCCGAGCCCGGCAGGTATAATGAAGAATACATTGATAAAATTGAAGCTTTTGCAAATCTTTGCGAAAAATACGGTGTATATTTCTATCTTGATATGCACCAGGATTTATACGGCGGCCCGAGTGATGCCGGTGACGGTGCACCCGTATGGGCGTGCATGACGGACGGTGCAAAATTCAAGCCCGTTAAATTTGTCTGGGCGGAGGGCTATTTTTTCAGAAAAGCCGTTCACAACTGCTTTGACAATTTCTGGGCAAACAAGGAATATGACGGTGTCGGAATTCAGACCCGCTTCCTTAATATGTGGGCTCACATTGCCGAAAGATTCAAGGACCATCCTGCACTTTTCGGCTTTGACTTGTTTAATGAACCCTTCCTCGGCAAAAGCGGTGGCAGAGTGTTCAGAAAACTGATATTTAATCTTGCCAAAACGGTCATCACTGACAAACGATGCAAAAAGCTGTGGATGATAAAACAGCTTCTTTCCGGCAATGCGGTGCGTGTGCTTGAACCGTTCAATGACCCCGATTTGTTTCGCAAGGTCACAAGCGCAGGCGATAGTCTTGTGAGAAAATTTGATGAAGAGGTTTATTCCGATTTTATCAGCAGGGCTGCAAAAACAGTCAGGAACATAACTGAGAACGGAATAATCATTATGGAGAACAGCTATTATTCCAATCTTGGTATACCTTATTGTGCTCATGCCGTTAATTATGACGGCGTGCGTGAAAAAAATCTTTGCTATACCCCTCATGCTTATGACCTCATGGTTGATACTCCCGCATATAAATATGCAAGTGATACAAGAGTGTGGTCAATATTTGAAGAGCAGAAAAAGAGTGCCGAAAGGCTGGCTGTGCCGCTGATGGTAGGGGAATGGGGCGGCCATTCCGACGGAACGGAATGGCTGTCGCATATAGATTTTCTTCTTGATAAGTTTGACGAAAATCAGTGGAGCCACACCTATTGGTCTTTTTACCGTGAAATGTTTGACAGCCCTATTTCAAAAAGTCTTATCAGAACCGTGCCTGTTGCCGTATGCGGAACAATTGAAAGATATTATACCGACAGAGAAAACGGTTTGTTTGTTCTGGAATTTAATCAGAAAAATTCTTTTGATGCTCCGACGGAAATTTTTGTTCATAAAGAAATAGAATGTGTCGAAACTGATGGTGAGCATAGAATCATTCCGGTTGAAAATACGCCGTACAGCAGGCTTGAAATAAAAACAGGCATCGGAAAACATAGGGTCACTGTAAAATTCAAATAAAACATAAGGAGGCTGTATAAACAGTCTGAAGCCGACGGAGTTTAATCCGTCGGCTTTTTGTGATGATTATATGATATTTAAAGCGTATAAAAATCTTACATTAAATTTGTGCGGAATACTCTTTTGCTTTTTCAAAAAGCTCTGCTCTGTTTGCTGTTTCGAGCTTGCGGTATATTGCAGCGGTATGTTTTTTGATTGTGCTTTCGGTTACGAACAGCGTTTCTGCAATAACCTTCCGTTTCTTGTTTTCAAGCAGGAAGTGCAAAACTTCTTTTTCTCTTTGAGAAAGCGTTTCTGTTGCATCCCAATTTTTCATAATACTTTCAATCTGTTCATCGCTGAAAGCTTTTAATACTTCGACTGTTTCTGTGTGCTGCTCGGTTACCGTAACAATTTCCTTTGGTGTGTCGGTTATTCCGTAGTCCTGAAGTATCGAATAAAGGAAAAGTATCATCCCTTCGGTTACAATATATGAAATTGAAAGGAACTCAAAGCTTGAATGAATCATATTTTCAACAAGCCATATTGCGATATTTCCGATAACAACGAAGGCGAGGAAAGCTGTGTGCTTGCTTGAAACAACAGTTTTCTTAACTGCGGTATATGCAATAACCGCCACCATTGCGGTAAAATACGCAAAAAGAAAAACCTTATAAACAGGGTGAAGCGGACCGTATTCTTTGATAAGCACGGGATATCCGTTGTCAAATCCGAGTGAAACTTCCTTATAATAAATCGGCAAAAATCCTCCGCTTGCGGCAATCAAAAGCATAACCGTGTTTACTGCAACAAGAATTTTCGGTAACCATTTGGGGTAATTAAAGCGTGACAGACTCATTATCATCATCAGAAGCGAAAACGGAAGAAAGACATTTCCGAGATATGCTATTCTGTTTGACCAAAGCGCAGCATCAAGTGTTTTTGAAAGGGATAACAAAAAATAGCCAAAGTCACATACCGCAACGGAGATAAACAGCGACAATAACCATTTGTCATGCTTGCTGTCAACAAAAAAGTAAACACCAATCATAAGCAAAGAAACAGAAAACGCAATTCCGTATATGGTTGACATATTATCCCTCCTTTTTTTGATTTTCTATTATTCTATCATATTTTGTTCACAGTGTCAAACAACGGAATATAACACCGGTTTTGTGGTTTTGCACAAATTCAAACGGAGATTTTTGACACGGTAGCCCTAAAGGTAGCCCTCTTTTGATGGAAGTAGCCTTAAGGGCTACTTATTTTTATGTATACAAATTAATAAAATAGAATTACATAATTATATTTAAAACCGAAAGGAGAAATATGACATGGGACTTTTTGACAAAAAATATTGTGACATCTGCGGCGACAAGATCGGAATTTTGGGCAACAGAAAACTTGAGGACGGCAATATGTGCAAAGAATGCGCAAAGAAGCTTTCACCGTTTTTCAGCGACAGAAGAAGCTCGACTGTTGCAGAAATCAAACAGCAGCTTGCCTACAGAGAGCAGAACAAGCAGATTCTTGCCGGCTTTTCCGCTATGTTCACCTTCGGTGAAGACGACAAGATTTATATTGACCCTATGAAGCAGAGCTTTGTTGTTTCACGCCGCAATCCGGGAAGCTGGAGCGATGAAAACCCCGATGTTATTCCTCTTTCAAGCGTTACGGGCTGCAACCTCAGGGTTGATGAAGACCGCGAGGAAATTTATACACAGGGCAAGGACGGCGAGGAGGTAAGCTACAATCCTCCGAGATACAAGTTTACATACGATTTTTACATTGATATTAATGTAAACAATCCCTATTTTGATGAAATTACCGTCAGACTCAATGACAACGATGTTGAGGGTATGGGTACAATGGAATATAACCGCTATCAGCAGATGGCACAGCAGGTTATCAATAACCTTACACAAAACGGCAATGCTGGTATGCCGATGAACAACGGTGCAATGGGTATGGGCGGTTATGCACCCGCAAATGCAGTGCCTTATCAGAATCCCAATCCTGTTAACCCTGCTTTCGGTATGGCAGGCGGAATGTATCAGAATCCGCAGGCACAGCCTAATCCGTATGCACAGCAGAATAATTATGTTCAGCAGAATTCTTACGCTCAGCAGAATGCTTATGCACAGCAACAGCCTAATCCCTATGCTCAGCAGAATCAGTATAATCAACCGATGAATAATGGCTATAATCAGCCTATGAATCAGGGCTACAATCAGCAGCCTGCTTACGGTCAGCAGCCCGTATCACAGGCTTGGGTATGTCCCGCTTGTAACGCAACAAACGAAAGCGGTGCATTCTGCGCTTGCTGCGGAACATCCCGACAGAGATGAGCAGAATGAAAACCGCAGTCGTTATTATTGTGATTGCTGCATTGGTTGTCGCCATTGCAGCAGGCGTGTGGTATTACAAAACAAAATTCTATGTGCCCGATAAAAACGGTATGGTTTATTATGATGCAGATATAAATAAGCAAGGAGATGATTAACCTTGTCAACAATTCTTGAACAGAAATGTCCGTGCTGCGGCGGCGCTGTTGAGTTCAATACAGGTGCACAAAAGCTGAAATGCCCTTACTGTGACACTGAGTTTGATATTACTGCGATGCCCGAAGAAACGGCAAATCAGGTTGAGCAAATCAACTGGAATTCGCAGGGCGCACAGTGGGGCGCAGGCGAAACATACGGCATGAGCGTTTATGCCTGCAATTCCTGTGGCGGTGAAATTGTTGCCGATAGCACAACAGGTGCAACAACCTGCCCGTACTGCGGTAATCAAGTTGTTATGAAGGGGCAGTTTTCGGGTGCGTTGAAGCCTGATTTGGTTATTCCTTTCAAGCTTGATAAAAAAGCGGCAAAAGAAGCGCTGAAAAAACATATTTCATCAAAAAAATTCGTGCCGAAATCGTTCCTTGCTGACAACCGTCTTGAAGAAATCAAGGGCGTATATGTGCCGCATTGGCTCTTTTCCTGTGATGCAATCGGTAACGCAAACTATAAAGCTACAAAGGTAAAGAAGTGGTCTGACGAAAATTACGAATACACCGAAACCTCATATTTTGACATTTACAGAAGCGGCAATATAGGCTTTGACAACATTCCCGTTGACGGCTCAACCAAAATGCCCGACGATCTTATGGAATCCGTTGAACCCTTTGATTTGTCGCAGGCCGTCGATTTCAATACCGCTTATCTTGCAGGCTATCTTGCGGACAAATATGACGTTACAGCCGAAGAAAGTATGCCCAGAGCCAATGAAAGAATCAGGCAGAGCATTATTGATTCGTTCAGGGAAACCGTAAAGGGATATGACGAGGTTGAAAATCAGGGTGCAAATATGAACGTTGCAAACGGCATTTATAAGTATGCACTCTACCCCGTGTGGCTTCTCAACACAAAGTGGAACGGCGAAAACTTCACCTTTGCAATGAACGGACAGACAGGCAAATTCGTCGGTAATATTCCGACCGATAAAAAAGCTGTCACAAAGGCTTCACTTTTACTCGGTGCAGGCATAGGCGCAGTAATTTACGGCCTTATGTGGCTGATTGAGCTGCTTTAAGGAGGTGCGGAAAATGACTAAAAAGATTTTTGCAATAATTATTGCAGCTCTTATTTGTGTTTCGTTCGTATTCTCTGCATCTGCTTACACTCAGCAGTATGTAATAGACTACGCCGATAAGCTCTCTCAGGGTGAAATTGAAGAGCTTGATTTGTTTGCTGAAAAGCTCGAGTCAGCTTACGGCGTTACCGTGCTTTTCTGCATAACCGAAGGTACGGGCGATGTAACTGCCGATGAATTTTCTTCGGGAACATATAGCGATCACACCGATAACGAAAACGGCATAATCTTTGTTAATGACGATTGGAACAAATCATATTCTGTGTTCACTTCGGGCAGTGCAGAAGAAATTCTGACAGATGCCGCTGTTGACAGTATGATTGATGCGTATGACAGCAATGACAGCTACTACGGAGGAATTTATGCCTGCTATGAGCTTGCAGAAGAATATCTTGAGAACGGTTATTCAGGCGGATATGTTTATGACGGAGAGCCTTTGAATAACGATACCGATACAACAGGCGCAAGCGAAGAAAAAGACGGCGTTTCAATCATCTGGCTGCCCGTTTCGCTTCTGATAGGCCTGCTTATCGGTTTCCTCATAATTAACGGCATTGCTTCAAAAAACAAATCAGTAAAAATGCAGGAAAATGCAACTGTATATACCCGACCGGGCAGTATGGTTATAACGGGCAGTGCGGACAATTTTCTTTATAATAACATTGAACGCAGAGAAAAGCCGAAGCCTACAGAGAATAAGAATAATTAACTCGGGAGGAAAGTATATGGATTTTATCGGCAAATGGAAATTTCACTCAATAGGAGTATTCAGCGATAATGACGAACTTGTTTATTTGACGGCAGAAGAGTATCTTGCTTCACCTATGTTTTACATAGATGAAACAGATGAGGATGCCGTTGCCGAAGAAATGAAAGAACGCAAGAAGATTATCGGCATGCAGATTAAAATATGTGATGACGGCAAGCTGTATATGCTGATGCCTCTGCCCGAGGGCGTATCGCAGGCTGAGGTTGACAAAGCGGTTGCAGCGGGATATTTCACTCTTGTTGACGGTATGATTGCCGATTCGCCAATGCAGTGGGAATTGCGTGACGGTGAGCTGTGGTATGATACAGGAATTAAAGGCGAGGTTTTTGACGAAGAAGCTCAAGCATGGGTAAGGCCGCTTGACGAAAGCGGATATTTTACCTTTATGAATTACAGATTTATCAAAGATTAGGAGGTATTACCAATGGGATTATTTGATTCACTCAAAAGGCAGGCAGAATCAGCGCTTAAAAGAGAGGTTTCACAGGGAATTAACAAAGCGGTGAACAATGCCGTGCAGTCAGCAGGCAAAGGCAAAAACCACAGCGAAACCTTTACCTTTGCTTCACTTCCGACAAATGTTGCAGAGCTTCAGGCTCTGCCTGAAGCAAGCCTTGATTCCGCCTTTAAAACAACGGCACTCACCCTTGCCGCTTTGTGCAATTACGAGCACAATCCCGATGCAACAATTGAAATGCTTAATTTTTTAAAAGGTCCTGCAGATGTCAGTGGCTTTGAAAAACAGTTTATCAAAGAGCATCTCGGCTCTGAAGGCTACAAAGCGCGCTCATATTTTGAGGGCGCAACTCCTCAGAACAGCTATAAGCCTGATGTGCCCTATAGAATTACCGTTATCGAAAACCCATATTCCTTCGATAATGAAGAT
This sequence comes from Clostridia bacterium, assembly GCA_017403185.1. Taxonomy (GTDB): domain Bacteria; phylum Bacillota; class Clostridia; order Oscillospirales; family Acutalibacteraceae; genus CAG-177. The sequence continues at coordinate 22,343 of JAFQON010000011.1, read as the reverse complement.
TGGGCAACGCTCTATGTCAAAAGCGGAGGCGCAGATAACCCGAGACCGATGAAGCTTCGCAGAAAGCCTTCAACAGGTCAGTGGTTCCTTGTTGAAATCCAATGTCTTTCGGATATCCGTGTGCCCGTAGAGGAAGATCCTTGGGCATAAATAAAGTAAAGGAGATATTACTATGAAAAAATTACTTGCAGTTCTTCTCACACTTGCAATGTTGTTTTCCTTTGCCGCCTGCGGCGATGATACTCCCGAAAAACCCGATAACACAAAAGCACCGTCGGCCAATTCCGATGCAGATGTTGAAGCATCGCTTTTTACAGTTGATTTTGACAGCGATTGGATAAACATTGAAGATGACTTCAAAAATGAAGAAGGATATTCAAAAGCTGTTCTTCAGATTCTCGATCCTGAGGACAACGAATATTACTTGGTTGAAGCAACAATCAGTGTTGAAATTGACGAACCGTACGATTTCCGTGAAGACCTTGTGTATTACGGCTTCAATCAGTATGAGTACAAAGAAAATAACGCTTATGAAACCGTAAAAGTCGGCGGCGTTGACCTTCTTAAGTATGACGACGGTGATGATACTCTCGTTTATTTCAACCGTGTTGAAGGGGCAAACGCATCTGTTTATGTCAAATTTGACACAACCGACACCAAAGACAGCCGTATCCAAGCTCTTCTTGACGGTATAACCTTCAATCTTGAGGATATCGGCAATGTTGACGGCCCGTGGGAGTGGGAAGGCGAAAGATTCTCGGTGGATTCTGCAAGCGTGAATGCGGGTTCGTTTACCGTTACATCAACATTTGTTCCCTTTGAAGCAGCTGTTACAACATTTGAAACCTTCGACCATTCCGTTGCCGCAATCGGTGACAGAGTATATGTTCTTGTTGACGGCGAACTCAGCGAATGTCACTATGACGGCACAACTCTTGCCTTTGTTAATAAAATTGAGCTTCCCGAAGATGATTATGACAGAATTGAAGCAACTGCAGACGGCACTCTCTGGGTCAGCGGCTCAATGAATGATATCCTCTGCATCAGAGACGGCAATGTAATTGCAACATACGAAGACATTGATAACCTTGCAATTCATCCGTCAGGTGCATGGGGCGTTAACTTCTTCACTTCCAACGAATGTGCGATTGTTACCTTCAACGGCAATACATACACCTCTGTTCCCGTAACTTTCAAAGAAGCGGATACAATAATGCAGCTCTGCGTTGATGAAAATAATGTTTATGTCTGTGCAAATGCCGCAGATGACAGTGGTCACAAGGTGTTCGTTTATAACAAAGACGGAGTTCTTCAAAAAGCCCTTTGCGATGCTGAAGGGGAGGGGCTCGGAAGCGTTACTTTTGTAACTCAGACCGCAAACGGATATATAGCCTTTGACGGAAATATGAGAGATGTTCTTCTTTGGGATAACAACGGTACATTTATTTCCGAAATATCCGACAGCGAGCTGTTCAGCACTAATTATCCGTGGTTCTGTGATTCTGCAGTTCTTGATGACGGAAGCATAATTACAATTATGACAGATGAGCGTGAAGACCGTTCGGCAACAGAGGTTGTTGCGTTTATCGTCAAAGGGTTTTGATGTTAATGAGTAAAATTAAAAATATTGTCAGCATTTTATTAGTTCTGTGTTTTATGGTTGCTTTTACCTCTTGCGGAGAAGAGTCTCCGCAGGAGGTTGCTCCAAATGAAACAACACAAACTGCTGTAAATGAAGCGGACAAAGAAATAACCGTTCTTTCACTTAATAAAGAATATATCACTCATTATGAACGGTATGAGGATTATCCCGAAATGCTTGTGAGAAGCGAATATACGGATGTTATCCTTGATAAATCAATGGAGAAAAAATATCCGCATCTTGCTAAAGCCCTCGCTGAAACTTCTGAGATGAGAAAAAGAGCTATGGAAGAAGAAAAGGATAATCTCATCGTTACTGCTACCGAAGAATTTTTGAATGACAGCGATGCCTTTTCAACCTATGTATCAACTCTTGATGTTCAGGTACGCCGTGCCGACAGTGTTGCTGTAAGTGTTCTTGAAGATTACGGCACCGAGAATTCACGCTCCTTCAACGGTCTTAATTACGACACGGAAAGCGGAAAATTGCTTGCTCTTTCTGATGTTGTAACGGATATTTCAAATATTCCCGAGATTGTCGAAAGAGTTATTATGAGCCGTATAGGTGAAGAAGAACCCTTCGGAAAAACTGCCATTCCTGATTATTTCAAAAACACCCCTGAAGATGATGTGACATGGGTGCTTGATTATAACGGCATAACTTTTTATTTTGAACAGGGCATCATTGCCCCCACAAATTTCGGTATTCAGACAGCAACCGTGACCTTTGCGGAATATCCCGATTTGTTCAAAGAAAAATACACTGCCGTACCTGATGCTTATGTTGTAAGCCTGCCCTTATCGTCACCGTTCTTTACCGACATCACGGGTGACAAGCGTGCAGATGAGCTTACCGTTTCAGGTAACTATGACTATGACGGAGGATATTATTACACGCTTGCTGTTTCTTCCCAAAGTTCAAGCTTTGAGGCTGACTGGTTTGCCTATACCATGAGTCCGTATTATGCCAAAACCGCAGACGGTGACAGCTTCCTCTGTGTTTTCAGCGAAATAAGCGACGGAGCAGACACACAAATGACTATGTGCGTATTCAGTCTTAAAGACGGTGAAATCAAGCAGGTCAGCGAAACGGATATGGAACTGCCTTGCCGAGGTGATAATATTTTTGCCTTGCCGACAGACCCCGATATTCTTCTGCTTTGTGACTCTGACGGCAATTATTCCTGATATCTCACAGAAAAACATAGTATAAAAAGATAAAATCAAGTGCAACGGGAGTTAGAGCCCGGTGCGCTTGATTTTATCTTTAAAATATTATAATGAATGCGAAAAAAATTTGTGATAATTAAATTTCCGTACATTGAATCTGTTTTTTCAGATTTCAATTGTTTCGTTTAGTTTATTCTTACAACAAGGTCGCTTTCAGGGTAGCAGCAGCAAGGGTGAATAAAATTAAATTGCATATCTGCAATACGGCGTCTGTCTTCACCTTCGGGAATATAAACCTTGCCGCTTACAAGCTTGCTTCTGCAGAAACCGCACTCACCTGTGTGACATCTTGCGGGAACTTCTATACCGGCTCTTTCAAACGCACAAAGCACGGTTTCGCTGCTGCTTGCTTTGATTACCGATTCAACTCCGCGGTTGATAACCGTGATGCTGTATTCTGTAGGCTCTTCATCTGACTTTTTGCCTGAAGAAAAGACTTCGAAACGAATATATTTCTTTTCTTTTTGAAGCTTGGGAAGCTCTGATTCAAGATATTTATATAATCCGCCGGGTCCGCAGACAAAAATGCTGTAATTTCCTTCGGGAGCATATTTTTTGATGATATCTGCACCCACAAATCCTTTTTCATAGCCTTCCTCGTCGCTGTGGCTGAGAACATAAACCACATTGATTTTGCTGTTATTGGCAGAAAGGCTGTCAAGCTCTGATTTGAAAAGTATCTCATCTGATGTTCTGCAGCCGTAAAGCAAAGTAAGCGTGCAATCCTCATCGCCCTGATCTATCGCCCTTGCAAGTGAAAGGAAGGGAGTGATGCCGCTTCCGCCTGCAACAGCAACAATATTTTCTGCATCTCTCAGCGGGCAGTATGTCATATTGCCCTCAGGAGCATATGCAGTCACCTCATTACCGACCGTCCAATTGTGAAGAATATAATCTGAAACAAAGCCGTCATTAATGCGCTTGACGGTAATCTGATATTCACCGTTTAATGCACTTGCAGGTGAGGATGCAATTGAATATGAACGGGTAACAACAGCGTTGCCTATCTCAAACCTGAAGGTGAGGTACTGACCGGCTTTAAAATAAGCAAGAGCTGTTTCGCTTTTGAAAAAGTAACTTTTTGCAATGTCTGAATGCTCTTCAATTCTGCTGATAACAAGTTTTTGCTCTTTCGGGTGAATGCTTTTGGCAACCCTGTTTACGCCGAAATCGTCGGTTCGGGTTGGCAAAGCAGCTGCAGCACTGTTTATAAAATGTTTTCTCTCTGTTAAAAATTTAACAGTGTTCAGGCTGTCTTTGAGGTTGCCGTTCACAGAAAACTTTTTCTTGCTCATTTATTTTGCCTCCTTTTCCATAGCGAGTATTGCGGCCTTTGCTGCCATATCACCGGTTGTGTAGCTGGGTGAATAGCCCATATGCCTTGTTGTGTAGCCGCCGGCAAAATAAAGACCGGGTATTCCTTTGTCTATCATATCAAAAACAATTCTTTTGACAATTCCGTCTTCCTTGCTTGCTTCGTATCCGTAAATGGTTCCTGCAGGAGCGTCTGTATATCGGGCATAGGTCATCGGCGTTGAGATTTCAATTTCTTCGATGTAATCTCTGATTGATATACCCGTTGCTTTTTCAAAATTATTTATCATTTTTTCTGCAAAAGCAAGCTTTGTCTTATAATAATCCTTAACTGAAACCTTGCTCCATTCATCTCCTGCAAAAATGGAGGTCATATAAAGAATGCTTGTGCCTTCGGGAGAGCAGTCATCAAAGGCTTTGTTAAGGCAAACCGTTGCCTGAACATCATTTGTTTCAATTTTTTTGCTCAGTTCATAGCATTTTCTGTTATCGTTGGTCGGGTAAATAAAATATGTATGGTTGTCAAGTCCCAATTCCTCTGCGGAACGGTTTAGGCCAAGAAATACAGCAAAGCCTTTTGCGCCCAATGTTTTGGCGTTAACTTCTTTTTTGAGCTTATCGGGAACGGCATTTTCATCAATAAGCTTTGTGTAGGCGTTATACGGTGAAGCGTTGCAGATAACTGCTTTGGCGTTAATTTGTGTGCCGTCATCAAGTATAACGCCTGTTGCCGAACCGTTTTTGATAATTATTTTCTTAACACTTGTGTTAAACCATGCCTCACCGCCGTTTTCGGTAAAAGCTTCAAGCAAGGCTGTGCTTATCTGGTGACTTCTGCCTTTGGGGATAACAGCGCCGTCAATTAAATATGAGTGAAGCATTGTGAAATAGTGGATTGCATTGAGCTCATCTGTGGGCTGACCGAGATAGCACCAGTATCCGTTAAGAATATCTCTTGTCTTTTGGCTTGTGCCAAAAGCCTTCAGCACCTCATCAACAGAATAGTTTGCAACCTTAAGAAACTCTGTGTGTTCAGAAAAAATTTCTTTTATCATTGAGGGCTTGAAATCTTCAATGTTGCTTACAAAATCCAGTGTTTTTTCAATGCTTTCAATAAGGTCAAAAATCTTTGTAACCACAGGTGCTGAGCCCGGATCATATTCCTCAAGCTTGGCAATAAAAGCATCCTTGCCCAAAGGCATTGAATAATCACATTTTTCGTTTTTGTCCAGAGTGATAAGCCTGTATGCTTCATCAAGCGCAATCCATTCTATTTTATCGGCAGCTCCAACCTCCTGAAAAATTTTCTGCAGCGGTGATTTGCCTGTGATGGAGCCGATACCGCAGAGCTCATGAAGCGATGCTTCAAATTCAAATCTGCCTCTTACAAAGCTTGTGGCAAAACCGCCGGGCAAATTATGGCGCTCAATAAGCAGCGTTTTTTTACCCTCTTTGGCAAGGCGTGCCGATGCAACAAGTCCGCCGTTACCTGCGCCTATAACGACTGCATCATAGTTTTTTACCATATTTTCACTTCTTTCATAAAAATAGTAAATTTGTGTATTCGAACAAAAAGATTTTCGGAAGTATTCAATAGAACATACTGCAATGACTTCGGAACTTTTTGCTTATTATAGTAATTATATCATATATGATTAAAAATTTCCACTAAAAATAAAATGTATATTTGACATATTATACATACGGCTTTATAATTATTGTTAAGATTAAATTTGAAGTGTTTTCAAGGAGATGTTTCAATGCAGGCTTTTATTAAATTTGTATTCACGGTTTTAACAACAGCTTCAGTCTTTTGCTCAAATTTGTTTTGCCCTGCGACAATTTATCCTGAGAGTGAGGGCTTTGATTTTTCATTTCTCGAATATCCCGAGAACGCAATTGTTACTCTTGAAGAAGCAAAGCTCACCGAGCAGGAGCTTGTTGGGCGTGCTTCGGCGGAATTGCCCGAGTATGTTCAGTCGGGCGGATACGATGATATAAACGGCATAACAGTATCGCCTTACTACACTGCAAAGGTAAGCGGAGAGGAAATACCGGTTTATGCTTCGGTGGTATTTATCCGTGCTGATGATACGGGTACTCTTCACTCATTTTCTGAAATATATGTTGATGCGGGTAAAGATTTTTCGTTTAATATTGAAATAACAGGTGCCGATGTGTCACTTAATAATGCTGTTGTTTTGCCGGAATCGCACGGTGTTGAAGCACAATGCAAAAATAACACAGTGACCGCATCGATAAGCAAAACAGGTATTTACACCTTTCTTTTCAACGGAGCAAATCAATATTACGGCTATACTCTTATGGTTCGCGAAAAAATTGACGAGGATGCCGAAATAGCAGAATATATTGAAGAATACGGTGAGGATAATGTGACTGTTCTTGATAAGGGTGTATACGAATATGACTATGTCAATTTTTACGCAATGAACAATCAGGTAATCTATCTGCGTGAAGGTGCATATGTTATCGCAAACCACCTTTATGATATTGACTGCGCAGAAGATGAAAACAAGTATTTTGAAGAAAGTGCGCCTTATCATAATTCAATCGGTCTTACACGCTATCCGTTCCTGAATTTTAATAATTGCAACAATTTAACCCTCACCGGCAGGGGCGTTATTGATCTTACCCGACTTGACAGACGGGAGCGCAGGGGAGTTGTTTTCACAAGCTGCAATAATATCAACATCAGCGGAATCAAAATCATCAATTCACCGGAGTGGTCGTTTATTTCTTATTGCTGCACCGATGTAAGAGTTGATGATGTTGATATAATAGGCAACCGAGGAAATTGTGACGGCTTTGCAATCTGCAACAGCCATAATGTAACGGTGAACAACTGCTTCGCAAGAGTTGCAGACGACACATTTGAGGTGAAAGCTCTCGGCGGTACAATGGACAGCAAAAATATCGCATTCACAAATTGTATTGCATGGGGCGGTTATGCGAGATGCTTCGGAATAACGGGAGAAGTCAAAAAAAAGATATCTGATGTTACCTTCCGTGACTGTGCCGTGATTTACCGTGACGGCATCTGGGATAACGACAGAATAGGTTCGCTTGTTGTAGTGGCAGAGCAGACTGAAGGCAGCATAGACGGTATTCTTTTTGAAAACATTGAAATATTCCGAGATGAAGGCAGACCGATTCTTGTTAAGATTTATGACGAGGAAGCGGAGAATTTCGAAATTAAAAATGTTGTTTTTAAAAACATATCATATACTTCATATATGAAGCCCAAGATAGCCGGCACGGACAGCAACACCAACACCGTGCAGGTTGAGCTTGATAATATTACCGTTTGCGGCAAAAAGTCGTCATTTACCAAAATGTTGTTTGATATCGGTAAGTATTGTGATGTAAGCGAAGCATAATTGCTTGAATAAATAAAATCTGCATTTGAATTTATATGAATTCTCTGTTTATTACCAAAAGGAGCCGATATGAAGGTTGTCATTTCATGCCTTAATTCAAAATATGTTCATGCTTCGCTTTCACCGTGGTGCTTGCTTGCGGGGGTTCGTGAATTCTCAAAAAACGCATATGACATTATTGTTACGGAAAGCACAATCAACGGTGATGCAGAAGCTTTCGCCAACGAAATTATAAATGAAAAACCGGATGTTGTTGCTTTTTCATGCTATATCTGGAACATAACCAAAACCCTTGAAATCTGCCGTATTATAAAGCAAAATCACGCTTGCAAAATTGTTCTCGGCGGCCCCGAAGCAGCATACAGACCAAAGGATATTCTTGAGAAATATGAATTCACGGATTTTGTTCTTTCCGGTGAAGGGGAGTGGGCTTTCCCTGATTTTCTCGATAATATCAATGGTGATCTGAGCACCGTGGCGGGTCTTACATACAGAGAAGGCAATGAAATTATAAGTGTCACTGAAAGTGAATATAAGGATGATCCGCCGTCGCCTTACGGTGATGAGTTTTTTCAGAAACTGGGCGGCAGAATATCATATATTGAAACTGCCCGAGGCTGTCCGTTCAGCTGTGCCTTCTGCCTTTCGGGAAGATGCTCACCGCTTCGCTTTTTTGATATCCGAAGAGTGAAAGAAGATATAATCAGGCTTTCAAACAGCGGCACGCAGACCGTTAAATTTGTTGATCGCACATTCAATGCGAACGCAGAAAGAGCCAACGAAATATTTCTTTTTATTAAAGAAAACTATGGTGAAACAATCCCTGAGAATGTGTGCTTTCACTTTGAAATTGCAGGAGATATTTTAAAAGAAAGTACTCTTGAAATTTTGTCATCCATGCCTTGCGGTGCCGTGCAGCTTGAAATAGGTGTGCAGTCTTTTAATGAAGAAACATTGAAAAGAATCAATCGGAAAACCAATACGGAAAAGCTTGTCCAAAATATAAGAAAACTCATAAGCTTTAACAATATGCACATCCATATTGACCTTATTGCAGGCTTGACGGGGGAAGACTTTGAAAGCTTCAGAAACGGATTTGACATTGCTTATTCGCTTAAAGCACATATGCTCCAGATGGGCTTTTTGAAGCTTCTTTACGGTGCTGATATGCGTGAAAATATTGAAAAATACCCATGTTTATTCAGCGATGCTCCGCCATATGAGGTCATATCTACTCCGTGGCTTTCGTGCGATGAGATTAAAATGCTGAAAAACTGTGAGGATGCGGTTGACAGGCTTTATAACAGTGGCCGTTTTTTGCTTACACTTGATTATCTGACTGACGAGGTTGGTATTTTGCCGTTTGATATTTTCAACGGTTTCGGTAACTGCGTAAACGGCAGCCGAATGCGGCTTTGTGATTATGCGGTTAAGCTTTATGATTTTTTCAGCAATAAATGTGACGGTGAAATATTAAAAGAAAAAATTCTGTGTGATTTGCTCTGCTGTTCAGCATCGGTACAAATTCCCGGATTTTTTAAAACCAAGAATCCGCTCTACAGAAAAGTGAAAAGATATTTTACCGAAGAAGTGGATAAACACATGAAAGTTGCCGTTCTTCCTTCATGTAATCAGGTTTTTGCAGTTAATCAGGGTAAAGAAAAAAACCTTCATAACAGATATGAAGGCAGTTTTTATGATATCGATGAATTGTTTATTTTACAGAGAGGCTGATTTTTTCAGCCTCTTTTTATTTGCTGTCAAAACAGTTGAATTGCAACAGTGAAAAAGTTAACGGAAGTATCTGGCAATCTCGTTCATTCTGCTTTCTTGTTTTACCGAGAAGGGGCAGCGGCTTTCGCAATGCCCGCAGTGCAGGCAAGCCTCTGCGTTTACTGAAAGTTTGGTGTAGTGATTTGCCGCAATATTATCTCCCGCAAGAGCAAGGTCGTAGTATTTGTTTACAAGACCGATATCAATTCCGGCGGGGCAGGGTTGACAATGGTTGCAATATACACAAGTTCCCGTGACGGTGTCTGCTGTGAATGTGCCGATAACGGAATAGTCCCTTTCTTCTTCATCTGCCGTAATAAATGCAAGCAGTGTATCAAGATGTTCCATCGTCTGAACACCCGGCACTGCCGTCAGCACACCCGGTCGGTCAATGGCATATTGCAGGCATTGATTATGCGTAAGTGCCACACCGAAGGGGGATTGCTCCGCAGAGAGAAGCTGACCTGCGAAAAAGGGTTTCATGACCGAAATGCCGACACCCTCACGCTCGCAGCGTTTGAAAAGCTCAAACCGTTCGCTGACAGAGCCGATGCCGTATTCGTCACCTTTTTCAAAATCATAGGCCGGGTTGAGAGAGAACATCATCATATCTGCAAGCCCTGTATCAATGATACGGTTGGATACACTCGGGGTGTGTGAAGAAAAACCGATATGTCTGACGATGCCCTGCTCCTTAAGCTCTTTAATATAATCAAGAACTCCGATTTTGCAAAGAGTGTCAAAGTCTTCGTCATCATCAACACAGTGCAGGAACCCGAAATCAACATAATCCGTTCCAAGGGCATCAAGCTCCCAAAGAAAGGTCTTTTTTATTGTATCAAAGTCACGGCACCAACCGTATTCGCCGCTTTCATCGTAAACAGCACCGAAATGAACCTGCAAAAAAACTTTTTCACGGCAATCGTGAATCGCTCTGCCGATAGGAGCGTATGATGCACCTGCCGTGCAAAGGTCGAAAAAGTTGATACCGTTATCTATTGCTTTGCGGATTATTGCTTCAATCTCTTCAGCGGGAGTTTTTCCTATCCCTCCCATGCCGAGACCAAGCACGCTGAATTTCTCGTTTTCGCCTCCGTGAGGCAGTTTTCTGTATTCCATAATTTCCCCTCAATTTAATATATTTGTTGTTTCCCGAATTCATAATTGTTTGAAGAAAGCTTCAGAATAATATTTCACAAGGAATCTTATTCGGTATGTATTGAAACAGGTCCGTACAATCCGCCTGAAACAAGGTCTTTTGCAAATTTAAGCTCTGTCTCAAAATACGGAGATAACTCATTGATTTTCTGCTTGTCAAAGTAATCGGTGTGAATATACCAATTCGCCGATGTGTTGGTTACGGTTATTTTCAACTCGTTGCTTTCTTTAAGCAGATCAACGGGAATTTTTAATTTGTATGGAGGCATCAAAGCTGTTCCCAAAGATTGACCGTTGAGGCAAACCTCAGCCGAAAAATGAACAACTCCGAGATCAATTTCGCCTTCTTTACCGATTTTTTCAGCGGGGAGTGTGAAGCTTGTTTCATATACACCGCTGCCCGAGTATGCACTTCCGAGCAGCTTTGCCCAATCGCCGAGTGTGACGGGAACAGACCTTTCGGTGTGACTGATATTTTCGAATCCGTTTTCGTCGCAGATGAGTTCAAGCTCTTTGCGGAAGGTGAACTTGTTTTTAATATTTAATTTATTTTTGAATTCTCTTTTTCTTTCAGTATCAAGAGCTTCTTTGGTCAGCAATATAACAGCCGTTTCGCCTATACTGAGAGAAAGTTTGAAAATGCCGTTTTCGGTTTTGAAATGTTGCAGCTTTCCGCTTGTCAAATCAAGCAGATAACCGTTTGATGAAGGCAGATGAATAAGGTAATCTTCGCTTTCTCCGCATTCACGGAACAAAAAGAAAAGCTCGGCATTTTCAGCTTTTCTGTGCATTGCTATCAGGCCAGCCGCCTTCATCATAGAGCCAGCAACGCATACCGAGTTTATTTGCCCTTTCAACAGCATATGCACACAGCTCAAAGAATTCGGGGGAGAGATAGTCAGGGGTAAGATTGGTGGGCATACTGTCGGGACGAAAATTTTTGGGCTCGGGAAGAATATAAAAAGCTCTTATGCCGAGATCTTGCATTTCTGCGAGCTGAGAATCTATAATTTCGAAGCTGCTGGCATCGTTCCATACCCACACATATACGGGTGCACAAGAAATATCGGGAGAAATAAAGCTGTTAATATCAAACTTGTTTTTCATTGTTAAGCCTTTCTTATAATTCAGACATTTGCGTTGTACTTATCTAATTATAATTTGCTTCAGAGTATTTTGCAATATTTGAATTGCGGATTAAAATAATATTCTGTTAATAAATCAAGGCAGCAGAGGTAGTGAACCTGCTGCTGCCTTTAATGCTGAGCGTTACAATTTTAATAAGATTACGGATTTTCGCTCTTAACGAGCTCGTTAAGAACAGCTATTGTTGCGGAACCCGCTGTGCTGCCGGGAGAAAGCATCTCTTCATAATGCCTGCGGTAAGGGCCGAAGACTTTATCCGCACCGTCGATATCCCAGATTATATCTGTGATGAAGTGTGCGTAATCGTTATCGGGAAGTATGTAGCCTATTGCATCGTTGCAAAGCCCCATCACAAGAACTGTTTTGTTGTCGGGCACAAGGCTTGCTGTTGCTTCATAAGTCCACGGTGTGCCGTGATATGAGTCCTCAGCTGAAACAACATTGCCGTAAATAAGCTGAGGAACGATTTCGCCGGGAGCTGTAAGCAAAACAATATCGCTGCCTATTTCTATATATCCTGCTTCGGTAATGATTGAATAGCCGGTTTTGCTTGAGGGATCCTTAACCGTTGTTGTGCCGATAAAGCCTTCGGTAGCACCGTATGCAAAAAGACCGGTTTCAAGCTTGACAACATATTCAGTCATTTTGACATTGAGTATTGGTTCGATTTCTTTTGCTTTATTCTGAGCTTCGAGAATAAGCCTTGCATATTCATAACCGAGGTGTATTGCTGTCTTGTAGTCCTCAGCCGTGGGGTCAATCTGGATTTTTGCATCAACCTCGTTTATGATTTCCTCAGGCATTTCAGCCCATTTATTAACAGAAACCGGAGCTTGTGCACCCTGTATGAATATAAAATTCATACCCGCTTCATTGATTTTTTCTTCCATAAAAGCAGGAAAGTCTGCGGAAAGAAGCTTTGTTGATTCGTCAACAACAGTGGGGTGAGCGCCGATGTTTGCAAAAATTGTTTCTGCAGATTCTGTGTTGTCGGGAACAAATTTGAAGCAGGCAAAGCTGTGCTGATAGCCTTCTGTATAATATCTCTTGTTGATTATATAAGGATATTCATCTTCGGTATAAAGATTATATTCTTCATCTTTACCCATGCCTGTTGTTTCAAAATAGAAGAGAGATCCGCTTTCCATATTCATATAAGCTTCAACTATTGCATCGGAGGTGCGGTCAATCATTATTGCAAGGAATTCGGTGTCAACCGATCTTTTTGCTCCGCCGAAGAAGCTGAGAAAAATTTTGGGCAGCAGGTCGAGGCCTATGCCTTGTGTATCAATAACGGTGTGGCAGTGTGTTGCGTTAATGTTAATGGCATTGATATCGCTGCTTATGCCTTTTTCCTTGAGCTTCTGCTCAACGGCGCTTCTTATTGCCCGTATGTCACCGTTGGTAACTCCTATACCGTCGATTGCAGCAAAAACCGTTGTGCCTCTGCCTGAACCGTCATTAAGAGCGATTGCATTTGCCCTTTGATCGTCAAAAACGCCGTTTACCTTCTGAGTGAAGTATCCGCCGGTGTAATATTCTTTTGTTCCGTCAATAAGATTTGCAGGGACAAGGCTTTCTTTCCCGAAGCCCAGTGACCACTTTGCTCCGTCAGCTGCGCTGTCTATAAAACTGTCAGTACCTTCGTAGAAATTTTCACTGCCTGAAGCAAAGTATTCTTCAACTGTGGGATAATCGGGAGTAGGTGCCAAAAACCCCAACAGTTCTATGGCACCGTCAATGATACCGCCTAAAACTTTTGTGACGGTATAAATAGGATTGCTGTGTTTCTCAGCAGTAAATGCTGCCGAAGCATTTACCGTGAAAATCATTGTCAACACAAGAAATAGCGCGATGAATGAACGAAAGTTTTTTTTCATTTTTTGCATCTCCTTACATATAAAATCTTTCACGGTTGAAGCGAAACCGTAAGCTTTCTTTAAATTAAGGATTGTTTTGCGTGTCTGATCAGGTTTTCAGTTTCTTCAAGGATGATTCTTCCTGTTTCGGGGCCTGTTGAATTTGTTTCTTCATAATGGTCTCGGTCCATGTGATCGGTTGCTTTGTTTATATAGGGAAGTGCTTCGTTCAGCATAAAGTCATTATCGGCAAGGATGTAACCGAGCTCATCGTTGCAAAGACCTATAACAAATTTATGTCTGCAATCCGTCATGTCGGCAAGCACTTTTTTATAGCTCGCTTTTGTGCGGTTTGCGCTGTCTTTTTCTGTGAGAAATTCGCCGTTGTAAAGCTCCGGGAAAAGCTCGCCGGGAACAAGGAAAACTGCAGCATCCTTGTTGCCGAGCTCCATATAACCAACCTCGGATAAAATGCAGACCTTGTTTCTTTTGTCGGTTCTTATAATATCATTGTTAAGCACATTGAGATATCTTGCAAGAATAAGCACCGTGTTGTCGCCGGGCACCGAAATCCCTTTCGATTTGATATTAATAAGAGGGGACAGCTCTGTTTCGTTTTTAACCGAAAGAGCAAGCTTGCCGAGCTGTCTGCCAAAATCTTTCATATATGCTTCACAGTCTATTGAATCCCGATAAACTTTTTTTATTTCTTTTGCGGAAATCATGCCGCCTATTGCACCGTTAAAGAAAACGGCGTTTGAACCGGGCACGCTTTCTTCAATTTCTTTAATAAGATATGCAGGAAAATCAGCACTTACAAGAGATGTTGTTCCGAGCAGCTCTGCGTGTGAAGCAAAATTAACGGTGTATATATCTCCTGATTTATCGTCAGGTGAAAAACGGAAAACGGTGAGGTTTTTGTCATATGTTTCCGGCGTCCTGACATCAGCCTGCATATTTTCGGCAGGGGTGTAACCCATAAAAAGTTTGCCGTCTTTTCGGTTTTCAGACGCTTCAAAAATTGCCTGCGCAGCTTTAATTTTAAGATTTGCCATAAATTCTTCATTTTTGCCGCATTTGTAAATCTTTTCTCCCCAAAGACCCTGAGTGTCAACGCCTGCATGGGTGTGGGTTGAAGAAATATTTATTGATTTGACATTGCCGAGTCTTCCGCTTTCAAGAACAAGTCTTCTTATATCATTAATATCTCTTCTGCTCATTCCGACACAGTCAATTGCGCAGAAAATCACGCCTCCGTTACCGGTGTTGTCGTCAAGATAAATCGCTCTTGCGTACAGATCATCGAGCACACCTTTAACAGGATTGTTCGAATCATAGCCGGCAATATAGTATGTTTTATCATTATAATCAGCAGGTGTGAATGACGCTTTGCCGAAGCCGCAAGTCCATTTTGAGCCGGGTGTGTCGGTGAATTTTTTATCACCCGTAAGCATAAATCCGTCAGAGTGTTCCCGGCTTGTAAAGCATTTTTTCGGCATTGTAGAAATAAGAAGATTTGTCAGGGCTGTTACCGCTTTTTTTGTTAAATTGTCCTTAAAATTCATATTCACCCCTCCCAAAAACTGTATATCTTAACTATACACCAAATTTTAAAAATTTCAAGTATTATTTTCTTGCTTTTTCTCTATCTTTATGATAATCTTATTTTATACCGGATTGAGGGTGGTGAAATTTGATGGTTTTTATCAGGAAATACAATGAAACTGACCGTGCTGATGTGCAGTTTGTCTGCCATAACAGCGAGGGGCCTGAAGAGGTGCCTGATTTTTTGACGGGTCAGTTCTATCACAACACATTCTGCAACTATTATCTTGACCATGAGCCCGAGAATTGTTTCGTTGTTGATGATAACGGCAAAGCTGTGGGTTACATTATCTGTGCGGAGAATTTTGACAGGTTCAAGGAAATTTTTGACAGAGATTACCTTCCCCGTTCAGACAGTTACGGCGAGGACAGATATGAGTGGGCATCAACCGCATACAATGCTCAGGGCAAGTTTAAAGATGATTATCCCGCTCATTTTCACATTGACATTCTTCCCGAATATCAGAGAATGGGTATGGGCGGTAAGCTTGTGGATACTCTTTGTTCCCATTTGGCGGAAAAGGGTATATCAGGTGTATGCCTTACCTGCGGACCGAGAAATGAAAGGGCAGTGAACTTCTACAAAAAATACGGTTTCACCCTTTTGTCGCTTGATCATGACGATGCTTGCTTCGGCAAGAAAACCAAGTGAAATGAAAACTATATCAAAATTCCAAAATATGAACAGGAGAAATAATTATGGCATCACCGGCTTTGGTTGAACAGCTTTATCAGGCTCTTCCCGATGAAACAAAAGAATTTCTTGCAACCGCCATTAAGCAGGTTGTTGATGTAAAAAAAAGAGGCGGCAAGGTTGCTGCCGTTATAGGCAGCGGCCCGAATCTTCATGAGGGTGTAACAACTCTGATTGCTACTCTTATTCACGCAGGTTTAATTGACGGAGTAACAACAAGCTCTGCCGTTATTTCGCATGAAATGGGCGGTACTCTTGACCGTGTTAAGCGTTTTGATGCTGATATTCTCGGCGATAAATGCCCTGAAAACATTCGTTGCCGCGGTAATATCTATGAGCTTACTCAGCTTTCTGATGAGGAGTGGGCACGCATCAGTTCAGAACTTCCTCTTGATGAAGAACTTGTTTCAATGTGCGAAAAGGCAGAGGGCAAGGTTATTATTAAGGCAGCGGGCAATATGGCTTACCCTGTCGGCTATTTCAATGAAACCGTTGCAACAGAGGTTATGGTTGCTGCGCAGACTCTCGGCGAAAGCTTTGAATATGTTGCAGGTCTCGGCTCAGACCCGAGAACAATGATCGGTGCGGGCGCAATAAAAGGTGTTCCCGTTCTTGTAAGTGTTCCTCAGCTTATCGGCGGCGGTCAGGTCGGTCTTTGTATATCCGACAGTATCCCTGTAAGTCAGCGTTGCAAGCGCATTGCAAAAATGCTTTCTGAAGCAGATGTTATCATTGAATCCGCCGTTGCACTTACGCAGGAAATTCACGACGGACCCTTTGAAACTTACACCGGCCACGGCATATGGGCAGCAATGAACGGTCTGCCCACATACAGCCTCAAAGATAAAACACTTATCCGTTTTGACCTTGATGAAAACCTCAAGCGCTCATGGGATCTTAATAAGCAGAGTGAGCTTATTCAGAAGGCAATCAACGAGGGCCTTCCCAAAACAAAGCTTACCAAAATTCCGTTCCGTATGGAAATGTCGGCGTTTACACGCCTCGAAAACAGCATTCCCGTTATCGGTGATATCGGTGAACTCTGGCCGATTTTTGTTGACCGTATATGCAACGAGCTTGGCATAACTCTTGATTTTACATCGGCACCTCAGAACACAGATGAAGGCAAGGCAATGCGTGAGCGTATTTGTGATGAAATCAAGCCTTTCTCGCTCACAAAAATGCGTAATGCCCTGCGTGATAAATACAGTTTTTGATTTTGACAGACTTATAAAAAGGAGATTATCAATATGAGTGCTAAAGTTTTAGGCGTTATTCCTGCCCGCTACGGTTCATCCCGTCTGCCCGGCAAGCCCCTTAAAGATATTTGCGGCAAGCCCATGATTCAGCATGTTTATGAAAACGCAAGCAAATCAAAGGTTCTTGACAAGGTTGTTGTAGCAACAGACGATCAGCGCGTTTATGATGCGGTTATCGCATTCGGCGGCGAAGCTGTTATGACAAGTGAAAACCATCCCACAGGCTCTGACCGTGTTGCAGAGGCTGCAAGCAATTATGACTGCGACTATGTTATCAATATCCAGGGTGATGAACCTCTTGTTCCTGCTGAAATAATTGACGATATCGGCTCTGCGCTGATTAACAGCCCTGACTGCGTTATGGCAACGGGATGCGTTCCTATCGAAGGCGACTATGTTCTCAATAACACTGTTGTTAAGGTTGTTACGGATGTGAACGGCAATGCTATATACTTTTCCCGTTCACCCATTCCTTATCCCCGTCATGCTGAGGCTGCAAAGTATTTTGAGCATGTAGGAATTTATGCTTATACACACGAGTTCCTCAATACATACACAAAGCTTGCTCCCACCCCTCTTTCAGAGGCAGAGTCACTTGAACAGCTTAAGGTTCTGGAGCATGGCTACAAAATCAAAATTGTTCCCGCACCTGCGCAGTATGAAGCGGTCAGCGTTGACACAGAGGAAGACCTTCAGGAGGTCATCCGCATCTATAAGGAACTCCACGGTTGCTGATTTGATTGTCAGCTGAGTAAATCCTGCTTGAAATATTTATGTTTTGAGCGGGATTTCTCATAAAAAGACCGATTATTACTTAATAAGGAGATGAAAACAAATGATAAAGGCTGAACTTTTATATAAAGAGTATCTTGAAACAGAAGGAATCAACGCAGAAACAGGTGAATGCCATGCTGCAACGGTAGCAATCTGCAACGGCAAGCCTGCGGCTGCTTGGTTTGGAGGAATTAAAGAAAAAAATCCAAATGTCCGTATTTGGTTTGCACTGCGTGACGGAGAATGGACTACGCCTGTTCCCGTAACTCCCGATGACGGCGAGGCAGACTGGAATCCGACTCTTTTTGCCGAGAACGGTGTTCTTACAATGATTTATAAAAGCGGTATCGATGAGGGTCACTGGTACTCGATGAAAACTGTTTCTGCCGACGAGGGCAAAACCTGGTCAACACCCGAAGAGCTTGTTCCCGGTGATATCGGCGGAAGGGGACCGGTAAAAAATCAGATGATAAGGCTTTCAAACGGTGCACTTCTCGCACCGGGATCGACTGAAGATTTATGTGACAGATGGGAGTCTTGGACTGATTACAGCGAAGATAACGGCAAAACATGGAAGCTTTCGGCACCGGTTGCTTTTGAATTGCCCGACGGCACAATCTGCAACCGAAAGGAAGAGCTTCCCAAGGAAGGTGAGGGTCTTATTCAGCCCGCAGTGTGGGAGGATCAATCCCATGACGGCAGAGTGTATATGCTTGCCCGCACTAATCTTAACAAAATTTATCGCAGCGAATCAGCGGATTTCGGTCGCACATGGTCAACGGCACGCCCCACGGATATGCCCAACAATAACAGCGGTATCGGTGCGGCGATGACAGATTGCGGCGTTTTGGGTCTTATTTGTAACCCTGTAAGCGAAAATTGGGGTGATCGCACTCCTCTTTGCCTTTTCCTTTCAGAGGATAACGGTGCATCATATCCTGTTCGCATTGAGCTTGAAACAGAGCCCGGTGTAGAATTTTCATATCCCTCAATTGTTGCAGAGGGTAATCTCCTTCATATGGTCTATACCTGCGGCCGAAAGAAAATCGGTTATGCTTTGGTTCGCATTGAAAAATAAGTAAAATTGAGAAAGGGTTTTGCATATGGAAACTCAGAACATATTTGGTTTTTTGGCAATAAGCATGATCACCATGTGCTTTGCATGGGGTATTCGCGGCTCGGCAATCGGCGGTGAAAAGGGTGCAATGCTACCCGGCGCATTTATGGGTATCCTTTGCGTATGGTACACAGGCTCCGAGCTTTTGATGGATAATGTGTTCCTGTTTGCAGCCGCTTGTGCTCTCGGCTATTTTTACGGCGGCATGGAGCCCTACGGCTCAACAATGAGTCTTGTTCTTCATCACGACGGAGAAAGATACAACCCTTCTATGGGTTATCTTGCTTTGGCATTCAAAGGTTCAATATGGAGCGGTCTCGGTTCGGCTTTTCTCGGTATAAGCTTCTCTGCAATGAGCGGTGTTGTTTACAAATGGTATGATTTCGTTATTTTCTTCGCACTTGTACCTTTGGTGCAGGAAATCGGATATCGTATTTTCAACACACCCTATGCACCTGAAAAGGGTAAAATGCCGAAGGTTTGTTTTTCAAAAGACAGCCGTGAGGAATGGGGCCGCAATCTTGTGATTGTTGCGGGTCTGTTGGTGCTTATGGCAATCCGCCGTGATATTTTCGGTATTCTTATGTGGATTGGCGGCGCACTCGGCGGCTCGGTCGGTTGGGTTATCGCTATCAAATTCTACGATATGCAGATGCACCCGCTTAAAAACGGAAAATGGCTTTTCGGCAAGTGGGAAAGGCTTAAAATTGTTGACGGCTGGAAGATCATGGAATTCACTCAGGGCTGTTTTAACGGCCTTGGTATCAGTGCAGCCTTTGTGCTTGGCTGGCCTCTTGCGGCAAAGAATCTTGAGCAAGCTGAAGCTGCAGGCAAGCTTTGGTACGCTATCCCCGAAAAGGTCGACATAACACTTTCGTGGATATTCTGTGCATTGATTATTCTTACTATTTTCCTGTTTATCATTCCTTACCGCAGAAACGGCAATAAAATCACAAGAGCCTTCGGTGAGGTTGATATGAACATTGTTGAGGTGCTTGAGCGCCCCTGCTATATGGTTGGTCCTCTTGCTCTTGTTATGCTCGGTTCAACTACCATGGCATCAATTATCTGCTGCTTTACAATGTATTATGTTATTGCACAGCATGACGGTCTTGAGCGTTACTGGGATTTCAAAAACATAAAATTTATACGCATTTTCCTGATTTTGCTCGGTGCAGTTATTCTTGCAGGTCAGGTATTGAGAGGATATACACTTTGGGAAACATGGATTTTCTACTGTGTAGGTTACATTGTCTTTGACCTTGTTTATTTCTACCGACCCAAGAGAGTAATTGAAAACTACAAAAACTCGAAATCCGTCAAAGATTTCCTCGTGTCCTTCGGAGGAGATATCACGGTTCTTCCGTTCTTCCATATTCTTATGGTCGGTCTTCTTGTTTTCGGCTATATCAATTTTCGTTAAATAATCAACCACCGGTTATATGCAGGGTTCGTAAAACAGCTTTTTATTCTCTGAAAATTGAACATTTTCAAGGTTCGGCGTGGCTTCGGTCACGCCGATTTCTTTTACATAAGTTTGCTCATTGGAATAAATCCGATTATGTTATATTCTTATCCGGTTATATCTTTTGGATTTCAATTGAATTATTCAAGTATCTCTTGAAAAACATTCAAAGGATATTTTATTGTTTTTTGTGTTCCGATGCGATATTATATAAACAGACCGGTCAATGAATTTAACAGAGGAGACAAAACAATGACCATTTATTTAAGTGAAAACATCAAAAGATTAAGACGGGAAAAAGAACTTACCCAAGACACTCTTGCAGAATTTCTGGGAGTAACTTTTCAAAGTGTAAGTAATTGGGAGCGTGGCGAAAGCTATCCCGATATCACTATGCTTCCTGAAATTGCAGGATTTTTCAAGGTGAGCGTTGATGAATTGCTCGGTGTTAACAAGTCGGAAAACGAGCACGAAATCATTTCAAAAATTGCTGAATATGATAATCTGACTGACCACGATCTTATGAAAGCATTGATAATCGATTTAAAAGCAAAGTACCCAAACGATTTCAGAGTGTTAATCAGATACTTCGGCTGTCTTGTGAGATTTTCAGAAGATTTGTCGTCTGTTTCTTCAGAAGTTTTTGCAATTTACAATAACATCCAACAAAACTGTACCGATGACAGAATAAGAATAAAAGCAAAGCGGGCAATGATTGAATTTTACCGTTCGCAATTAAATTCAGAGAACTCGGAAAATATGTTTCAAAATTGCGAAAAGATTATTTGCGAAATGCCGGATATGCGTGACAGCCGTGAAATGTTCTGTACTTTTTACCCCGTAGATCATCCCGAACACGATACCAAAATTCAAAATGCAATTGAAGAGAGCTTTTTACTCCGCACAACATTTTACTCGCACTTTTATTACTACAACGACAGATGTACCGATGAATGGCAGATAAAATCCGTACAAAAAGAAATTGAATATCTTGAATTCACTTATGATGACGGAAATTACGGAAAAATGTGGCGGACGATGATGAATCTCTACGGTCATCTGGGTGTGAAATATTTCAAGCTTAACGATTATAAAAATGCACTATATAACTTCAAAAAGGCTGCCGAACTTGCAATTAAATTTGACGGTATGGACAGAATTACCATCATGCACTCAACAATGTTTGAAGGCAAAGAATTTGATAAGCACACACTCGGCAGCACATTTATCGCAAAAAGCAGGGTAAAGGAACTTTTAACAAAAAAATATCCTCTGTCTGAGGAATTCAAAGCAACAGATGAATTCAAAGAAATTCTTTCTGTTCTCAAATAAGCGTTAAACACTGATCATACGAAGTCACGAAAAAGTGGCTTCGTATTTTTTTGTGCTTTCCTGAAACAAATCTTTCAATATATCCGATTTGGGCATACATTCGAGTTTTGAATCACCGAAAAATTTCGGATATGATTAGACTATGACCGTAAACTATTAAAATTATGTCATTCTGAACAAAGTGAAGAATCTTCGTTTGCGGCGGCAGCAAGACCCCGCACTACACTGTATTATTTCTCAGTCCGTGAAATAAATATTAATACGGGGGTGAGCTTTACACACCCTTAATTTTTCACTGTTCACTTGTTACTGCCTTGTTCATTATCACAAATCATTTGCTGCTAATCAAATTATACTTTGATTAACAACAACACATAAGTCTGATATACAATAATATCACGCACATTCGGACATTTTTCTCTTTGACATACGCGCGAATGCCTGCATCGAAGAAATGCCCGACTGCACGCAATCTATTGCATTTCAGATGCAAAGCAGTTTTGAAAGAGAAGATTTTCGTCACGGCAAGGCGAAAATCTGAAGGAATACGGGGCTATTTCGAAGATTTTTAACGCAGA
>JAFQON010000050.1 GCA_017403185.1 Clostridia bacterium | reverse complement strand
TCTTAATTCAAGAATTTCTTTCTCATAATCTTTTATGTGCCGATAGCTTCGGGGCATAACAAAACCTCCTATGGTAGTTTCTTTAATTCTACCATAGGAGGCTCTTTTTTTTCATTGTCCGTTTTTACTGGACCTGTTCAATAATCGCCCCCTTAACTTATTCTTCATTCGGAATGCTGAGAAACTGCATCGCCTCATCCTGATTGATAAGATTGCAGAGAATATCTGAAATCTCACCGGCGGATTCAACCATTCCGTTATCAAACCACATTCTGAAAACACCTATTACGGCACTCACATAAAACTGCACCGCATATTTGCCCGAAACACTTGTGTTAACTACAGGAAAATAGTTGTGTATTCTGTCACCGAGCATATTTGTGAGCAGATGACCGAGCCCCGCATCAAAAACAGCCTTTATAACAAGCACATTTTCCTGAAAAAACTCCGCAATATAATAAACCATCTGCCTTACGGTAGTTGCCGATTCACCGTGAAGCTCTCTGATAAGACGCTTTTCCTGCTCAACAAGATGATTTATGAGAATCTCATCCTTGTTTTTGTAGTTGCGGTAGTACGCCATCCTTGAAACTCCCGCAAGAGTTGTGATGTCCGTTATGGTAATGCTTGAATAGCTCTTGACCTCCATCAGCCTGAGCAGAGCTGTAAGTATGCACTCTTTTGTCAATATGTTTGTTTCGCTTATTCTTTCCATTACAAAATCCTCTTATATGTAACCTGAATATTAATTTTTTTCTAAAAATTGTAATTTGTTGATGATTTATTCATAAACTAATGATACAATTGTCACTGTTACAAGTGTAACATTACAAAATTGCTTTGTCAAGGGGATTTTTTATGCTTAAGCTTAAAGACATTGTAAAAGAATACCCGACGGGGGACTCCAAGGTAGTTGCCCTCAAGGGAATTGATATTGAATTCCGCAGGAATGAGTTTGTTTCAATTCTCGGCCACTCCGGCTGCGGTAAAACAACAATGCTCAACATTATCGGCGGACTTGACCAGTACACCACAGGTGACCTTATAATTGAAGGCAAATCAACCAAGGATTTCAAGGATGGGGACTGGGACTCATACCGCAACCACTCGGTAGGTTTTGTTTTCCAGAACTACAACCTTATTCCTCATCAGAGCGTGCTTTCAAATGTTGAGCTTGCACTGACACTTTCGGGCGTTTCAAAAGCGGAGCGAAAAAAGCGCGCGGTTGAAGCTCTTGAAAAGGTTGGTCTTGGTGATCAGGTGAATAAAAAGCCCAATCAGATGTCGGGCGGTCAGATGCAGCGAGTTGCAATTGCAAGAGCGCTCGTCAACAACCCCGAAATCCTGCTTGCCGATGAGCCTACGGGTGCCCTTGACACTGAAACAAGCGTTCAGATCATGGAGCTTCTCAAAGAGATTTCACAGGAAAAGCTCGTTATTATGGTCACTCATAACCCCGAGCTTGCAGACGAATACTCAACCAGAATCATCCGCCTTGTTGACGGCAAGATTGTTGATGACTCAGACCCTTACACAACCGAAGAGGTTGAACGAAAAGAGAAAACAAAAGCAGAAAAGAAATCGGAAAAGAAAGCGGCAAAGCAGATGCCTAAAAAGCCCTCAATGTCCTTCTTCACCGCTCTCTCGCTCTCGCTCAACAACCTCATGACCAAAAAGGGCAGAACCTTCCTTACCTCTTTTGCAGGAAGTATCGGTATTATCGGCATCGCCCTTATTCTTGCTCTTTCAAACGGTTTTCAGGCCTATATAGATTCCGTTCAGCAGGATGCTCTTACTTCATACCCCATTATGATTGAAAGCACCGCAATGGATATGAACGCAATGATGAACAGTATGGCGGGCTCAACACCCGGTGAGGTTGACCATCCGCTTGACAAGGTTTACTCAAACACCATGGCATCAAGCATGATGGAATCCTTCTCGTCCGAAATCTGGTCAAATGACCTTGCAGCTTTCAAGGAATATATTGAAAACGACCCGAACTCGGTATTCTCCTATAATTCACAGGAAGAAGAGGAGAAGCTTATCAGCAGCATTCAGTATACCTATGGCGGCAAGCTGAATATTTATTCCTCAGACACTGAAAACGGTATCAATCAGGTTTATCCGAGCCCCGTTATTTCAATAATGGAATCAATGATGGGCAGCATAGACCTCGGCGGAATGCAGATTGACACTTCAATGATGTCAAGCATGACAAAATCCATGAACTCATGGCAGGAGCTCATTGACAATCAGTCCCTGCTTGAAGAACAGTATGAAATCGTTACCGGCACATGGCCCTCAGACTATAATGAGGTTGTTCTCATTGTAGACAAAAACAATGAAATCAGTGATATCGCAATTCAGGGTCTCGGTCTTATTACTCAAGAAGAAATGATGCAGGCATTCATGGCTATGCAGAACGGCGAAGAATATGTTGCAACGACCCGTGAAATGGAGTATGAGGATATACTCAATCTCACATTCAGAATTGTTCTTGAACCGGACTATTTCTCATATAATGAAGAAACAAAAACATGGGATGATATGCGAGGCGACGAAGAATACATCCGCAAGCTTGTAAATAAAGGCGAAGAAATCAAGGTTGTTGGTATTATCAGACCCTCAGAGGGCTCGATTATGGTGGCAACACCGGGCGCAATCGGCTATACACCCGCCCTCACCACACATATCATTGAAAAAACCAACAGCAGCGAAATCGTAAAACAGCAGAAGGCGAACCCCGAAATCGATGTTTTCACGGGCATTCCCTTTGCTGTGGCTGAGGAAGCAGCAAATGCACAGGCAGCTCCCGCCGCATCGGGCGTATCACTCAACCCGGATGTTAATACACCCGCTCTTGCCGAAGGCATGGTTCCCGCCGCAAGCTCAATGAAATTTGAAGGCGATGCTCCCAAAGCAAGCTTTACGGATACACCAAGCGGCACAATGGATTTCAGCCAATTCCCTGCCGTTACTGAAGAGGAAGTCTACGCTTCGATTGATGAAAACTTCAGCGGTGAAGAGGCCGAAAAAATGAAGCGTATTGTTGAGCTCATGCTCAAGAACACACGCTCAATCAGCGAGCGAAACGAGCTTGCAGGCTATCTTGATGAAATCCTTGCAGGTCAGGAAATTGAAGGAATCGGTCAGGTAAGCGGAAGTCAGGCGGTATCCTTCCTCGGTATGATGGACAGAGATACAAAGCTCAAAATGCTCGGTGCAATCATGAGCGGCGAAATGGGCGGTGTAACACCTCCCTCAGGCGGCGACGAGAACCCCGACGAACCGGGCGATCAGCCCCCCGAAGCTGTTGAGCCTGAACCCGAACCGGAGCCCGAGCCCATCCCTCAGCCCCTTGCAAAGAGTTACGATGAAGCTCTCTCAATTCTCGGCGTGGCAGATGTAGCTTCACCCAAGTCAATTTATATTTATCCCAAGGATTTTGAAGCAAAGGACAGGATTTCGCAAGAAATAGAGAAATACAACGAAGCGGCTATTGCTGCGGGCAACGAGGAAGCTGAAATAAAATACACAGACTATATCGGCGTTCTTCTCTCGTCAATTTCATCCATTATCAACATTATTTCATGGGTGCTCAGCGCCTTCGTTTCAATCTCACTTGTGGTTTCCTCCATTATGATAGGAATTATCACCTATATTTCCGTTCTTGAAAGGACCAAGGAAATCGGTATTCTTCGTGCAATCGGTGCATCTAAAAAGGATATCACACGAGTATTCAATGCAGAAACTCTTATAGTCGGCTTTGTTTCGGGCGCATTGGGAATTCTGCTCACGCTGCTGCTGTCGCTGATTATAAACTATATCATCGTTCCGGCAGTCACAACCCTTCCCCTTGCGGCACAGCTGCCGGTAAAAGAAGCACTCATTCTTGTTGCGATAAGCATGGTTCTTACCGTTATATCAGGTCTTGTGCCTGCCAAGATCGCATCAAGAAAAGACCCCGTCGAAGCCCTCAGGTCAGAATAAAGCAAAGAAAAACCCCGTGTCATACGACACGGGGTTTTTTCTACGCTATCTTATTGATGATACTGTCAACAATGCTTTTTTCTTCAACGGAGAGGGTGTCAAGGTATTCATTCAGTTTTGTCTGATAATCCTCGTAGTAAAGATCGCTGATGCACGCCGAGCGGTAGTTTACATACACGCTGTCGCCTTTGTCTCTGAGGTTTTCCTTCCACACAATGAAAACACATTCATCGTAGGTGATAACCTGAACAGTGTTGTCTTCCTGCTCAGATACCTTTTCATAAAATCCGTGAGGATAGGTGTCTGCACCTTTCTTGAGAAGCACCGAGCCTGAGAGTGAGAAGCCTGCGGATTGAGCTGCCTGTGCAAATTCGTCAACATCTGTTCCCGCACCTTCGGCAAGGGTGTCGATTGACGAAAGAAGCTGAGTTTTTTCAAGCTGTGTCATGGGTGAACCGTCAGCGGCAGTGTAATAAGCGCACACTGTGCGGAAGCTGATGTAATTTTCATAAAAATAATCCTGAAGCACCTTTTCCGATTCAGCATCGCCCGTGCCCTTGTCATACTCTGCGGCAAAAAGAGCATCACCGTATGCCTGAGAGGTCAGGATTTTTGTGAGAGTCTGCTTTGACACGCCGATTTTTTTGCAGTGGTTTTCAAAGCGTATCCAATAGTTATTCACAGCCTGAGAAATCTCAACCTTTTCCGAAGCGGTAAGAGTCAGCCCCTTATCCCTGAAGCTTGTGTTTGCGGCAAGGTATTTTTTACATTCGTTGATTACCGCCTGCTTCAGTTCTTTATCGGGCGGATTCTCCGCCAAACCGTAGTCCTGCGGCGCCTGATAAACCTTATCAAGATAATAGGTGAAAATTTCGCTGTTTATTTCGGTGCCTGCAATAACAAGAGCAGTTTTCTTTTGGCTGCTGCAGCTGCTCAGTGAAAAAATTATAATAACGGCAGCAAAAAACGCCGCAAATCTTTTCATATCATCATTCCTTTCACGCTCATCATTATATCACATAGAGTTATATTTATCAATCGTGCCAAAAAAATTTAAAAAATGTCTTTATTAGTTTAATTTTTTGTTGTATAATTAAAATGTAATACTGTAATTATGGAGTGAAAGCTATGGAAAAAATCAGACTTTTGATTGCAGGCGAGGAATACAACATCGCCACGGATGACGATCTGGATTATGTTGCCGAGCTCGGTGCAGAGCTTGATAAAAAAATCAGCGGCCTTATGAGCAGCAATATCAGAATCTCCGTTACGCAGGCAGCTATCGTTACTGCTCTTGAATATGCGGATATGGCGAAAAAGAGTGAGGTTACATCGGAAAACCTCAGAGGTCAGATTCAGGAGTATCTTGAGGATGCCGCAAGAGCAAGAACAGATGCCGAAATCACAAAGCGTGAACTCGAAAGAGTTACAAAGGAGCTTGCAGCTCTCAAAGCTTCAAGATAATGGCTGCAGAGATTCTTGCGCCCGCAGGCAGCATTGATGCTCTCAAGGCTGCCGTGAGGTGCGGCGCAAACGCCGTCTATCTTGGCGGCAAAGTGCTCAACGCACGAAGGAATGCTTCAAATTTTTCGCAAGATGAGCTTGAAGCCGCCGTTGAGTATTGCCACGCAAGGAATGTTAAGGTGTATCTCACTCTTAACACGCTGGTGAGCGACGGTGAGCTTGAAACAGCATATGAAGCGGTCAGGTGTGCCTGCAAAGCCAATGCTGATGCACTTATACTGCAGGATTTGGGGCTCGCCGCCGTTGTGCGTCGGGTCTCTCAGTCTATGCCGATGCACGCATCAACCCAGATGTCGGTGCAGAGCATTGAAGGAATACGCACGCTCGAAAAGCTCGGTTTTTCAAGGGCGGTGCTGCCCAGAGAGCTTTCCGAAAAAGAGATTATTGCCATATCGTCACAAACGGATATGGAGCTTGAATATTTTGTTCACGGTGCACTTTGTATGTGCGTTTCGGGGCAGTGCCTTATGAGCTCGGTTCTCGGCGGAAGAAGCGGCAACAGAGGTCTGTGTGCTCAGCCGTGCCGTCTGCCCTTCGGCATAAACGGCAAGGGCGGCAATAACCTGAGCCTTAAGGATTTATCGCTTGTCGAGGAGCTTGCAAGGCTTGAAAAGGCAGGGATTTGTTCGTTCAAAATTGAGGGCAGAATGAAACGCCCCGAATATGTTGCGGCTGCGGTTACTGCGTGCAGAAACAGCCTTGACGGAATTGATAACGGTGATATAAACAATTCGCTGCGTGCCGTTTTCTCCCGTTCGGGCTTTACCAAGGGCTATTTTGAGGGCAGGCTCGGCAAGGATATGTTCGGCATCAGGCGAAAAGAGGATGTTGAAGGTGCGGCGGGAGTTCTCTCGGGTCTTCAAAGGCTTTATGATAACGAAAATCCGCTTGTTCCTGTCGATTTTTCTCTTACATTCAAAGAAAAAGAGCCGATGAAGCTTGCCGTTTCCGCTTTAGGGTTTTCGGCTGAAGCTGTCAGCGAAAAAGCACCCGAAAAGGCATTGAACAAGCCGCTCGGTAAAGAGGAATTAATTCAGAGAATATCCAAATGCGGAGGCACGCAGTTTTATGCGCACAGCGTGAGTGTTGATTTTGAAGAAGGTCTGAACGCTTCCGCAGGTGCATTGAATGCGCTGCGCAGAAATGCCCTTGAGCGGCTTGAAAAAGAAATTATAAAAAGAGAAAACACGGAAATATCGGAATATAGACCGAATGCAAAAAAACACAGTGCGTCTTCAATGAAGCTTCACGCAAGATTTTTCAGGCAGGAGCAAATCCCCGAAAATCTGAGCACGATTTCAAGGGTAATTATTCCGATTGAATCAGACGGTGAAACAGTTTTGAAGCTTAAAGAGAAAGGGCTCAAGATTGCGGTTGAAATTCCTGCTGCAGTTTTCTCAAATGCAGATATATATATAAACAAATTAAAAACATTAAAAGAATACGGCGCTGATACGGCGTGGGTGTGCACGCTTGACGGTATCGGTATCGCCGAAAAAGCGGGGATGAATTTTGCTTCGGGCTTTGGCATGAATATTTATAACAGCGAATCCGTTGCCGAAATTGAAAGTCTTGGCGCAGCTGATTGCCTTGTTTCGAGTGAAATATCTCTTTCTGATGCCGCAAGGCTCGGCGGCGATTTGCCGAGAGGCGCTTTTGCTTACGGCAGAATTCCGCTTATGCTCACCCGAAATTGCCCTGTCAAAAACAAGCTGAGCTGTGCCGAGTGCGGCGGCAAAAGCTTTCTCGTTGACAGAACTGGTGCCCGTTTCCCTGTCATATGCAAAAACGGTGCAAGCTTTGTGCTGAATTCCGTGCCCGTGTGGCTTGCGGATAAGATGAGCGAGGTGCGCAATCTCGATTACGCTCTGCTTTACTTCACAAACGAAACAAAAGATGAGTGTGCGTCCGTAATAAACGCTTATAATAATAATGAAAAGGCAAAGGGTGAATTCACAAGAGGTCTTTATTTCAGAAAAGTTTTGTAAACCTCTTGAAATTTGAAAAGCATAGCAGTATACTTTGTTTTATTGAACAGGAAGGAAGGATGTTTATGAGCATCAGAATCGGAATTTTCGGCTACGGCAATCTTGGCAAGGGTATAGAATGCGGAATTCGTCAGAACCCCGATATGGAGCTTGCCGCAGTGTTTACACGCAGAGACCCTTCAACAGTGAAAACAATTTTTGAAGGAGTAAATGTTGTGTCGGCGGATGATGTTGAGAATTATGCGGATAAAATCGATGTCATGATTATGTGCGGCGGCAGTGCAACGGATCTGCCCGTTCAGACCCCGGCAATGGCAAAGCTTTATAATGTAATTGACAGCTTTGATACCCACGCACGAATTGCCGAGCATTTCGCAAATGTTGATAAAACCGCAAAGGAAGGCGGCAAAACGGCAATCATTTCTGTCGGTTGGGACCCCGGTCTTTTCTCTCTCAACCGTCTTTATGCCGATGCTATTCTTCCGGAGGGTCAGAATTACACCTTCTGGGGCAAGGGCATAAGCCAGGGTCACTCTGATGCAATCAGAAGAATTGACGGCGTTGCCGATGCAAGGCAGTATACTGTGCCTGTCCCCGAGGCTGTTGAAGCTGTCAGAAGCGGTTCAAATCCCGAACTCACAACCCGCATGAAGCACACAA
Organism: Clostridia bacterium; assembly: GCA_017403185.1. Lineage (GTDB taxonomy): Bacteria > Bacillota > Clostridia > Oscillospirales > Acutalibacteraceae > CAG-177. The sequence continues at coordinate 13,409 of JAFQON010000050.1, read as the reverse complement.
GAGAATGCTATGTTGTTGCGAAGGACGGTGCGGACAAGGCAAGAATTGAGCAGGAAATCAAATCGATGCCCAACTATTTTGCGGATTATGACACAACCGTCACATTTGTTACTCAGCAGGAGCTTGACGAAAATCACGGCGGTCTGCCCCATCAGGGCATAGTTCTCCGCTCGGGCTGCACAGGTGCGAACAAAGAGCATACCCATATTATTGAGTATTCGTTAAAGCTTGATTCGAACCCCGAGTTTACCTCGAGCGTGCTTCTTGCTTATGCAAGAGCGGCATACAAGCTCAATAAGGCGGGGGATACAGGCTGCAAAACAGTTTTTGATGTTGCGCCCGCAATGCTTTCACCAAAGAGCAGTGCAGATATAGTGCAGTATCTTTAATGTGCATACTATATATAATGTATATAAAAATTAATTGAAAAAAATAAAAAAAGTGCTTGACTGCAGAGGGTGTTTGTGGTATTATATTTCTACCTCTGCAGGAGGGTTCTTTTTTTGTGCCCAAAAATAAGTTGTTACTTAAGTTAAGCAGAGGGAGGCCTGGCTTTGTTTCAGGTTGCCTGATAGACCTGAAAACAGGGCTAATAATTCCAAAATGGAGGTGCCGCACATGGCTGCTAACGGTAAAAGAGTAAAAATCACACTTTCTTGCACCGAATGCAAACAGCGCAATTACAACACAATGAAAAACAAGCAGAACACACCTGACAGACTGGAGATGAACAAGTACTGCCGTTTCTGCAGGAAGCATACTCTCCACAAAGAAACAAAGTAAGCGGGAGGATTTAACCTATGGCTAAAAAGGAAGTTTCCCAAGCAGCAGAAAAGGTTGCCGCCGCAGAGAAGAAAAAAGAGAAAAAGCCTGCTAACCCCAACGGAAATATCTTCGTAAGAGCCGGCAAGGCAATCAAAAAGTTCTGCAAAGACATCAAGGGCGAAATCAAAAAGATTGTTTGGCCCGATGCAAAAACAGTTCTCAAGTCAACCGCCATCGTTCTTTTAGTTGTCGCAATATGCGGACTTGTAATCTTCGGCATTGACGAGCTCCTTTCACTCGGTCTTTCCGAGCTTCAGGATGTTGCCGCAAAGGCAAGTGCCGAAACAACAACAACCGCTGCGAACACAGGCATGATTAGCCCGAATCTCTTTATCGGCTGATAAAGGAGGCAAAACGATGTCTATTGACACAAGATGGTATGTAGTTCATACCTACTCAGGTTATGAAAACAAGGTTGCGACCAACATCGAAAAGATGGTCGAAAACCGCAAAATGCAGGATCAGATCCTTGAGGTCAAAATCCCCACCGAAATCGTTACCGATGTTGAGAAAAAGAAAGAGGTTGAGCGCAAGCTTTTCCCCGGCTATGTTCTCGTTAAGGTAGCAGTTACCCCCGATAAGGACAACCGTCCCGCAATGAGCGATGAAACATGGCTTCTCATCCGCAACACAAGAGGCGTAACAGGTTTCGTAGGCCCCGAAAACAAAGCAATCCCCCTTACCGACGAAGAAGTTATCAGGCTCGGAGTCGAGAAGAGAACGGTTGAGGTTTCATATCAGGTTGGCGATACAGTCAACATCATTGATGAAATCTTTGACGGATTCACGGGAGTTGTTGAGGAGCTGGATGTTGACAATAATATGGTCAAGGTTTCGGTTTCCGCACTCTTTGGCAAACAGACCACTGTTGAGCTTGAGCTCGATCAGGTTGAGCTTGCCGAATAATCACGGTAATTTGAGGGTTTATCCCTTTCAAATTTAGCGCTTTAACAGCGCAGTCCGCTTATGCGTGGCTTCGTGGGAGGAGCAGAAGATGCTCCGCAATTTACCACATTATATGGAGGTTTTTAATTATGGCACAGAAAGTTGTCGGCTTAATTAAGTTACAGATCCCTGCAGGCAAGGCTACTCCGGCTCCCCCGGTAGGTCCTGCTCTCGGTCAGCACGGCGTTAACATCATGTCCTTCACAAAGGAATTCAATGAGCGCACAAAGAACGACATGGGTCTTATCATCCCCGTTGTTATCACAGTTTATGCTGACCGTACATTCAGCTTCATCACAAAGACCCCGCCCGCTGCAGTCCTCATCAAGAAGGCTTGCGGTATTGACAGCGGTTCGGGCGTTCCCAACAAGACCAAGGTTGCAACAATCACACAGGATCAGGTTCGCAAGATTGCAGAGCAGAAGATGCCCGACCTCAACGCAGCTTCAGTTGAAGCTGCAATGAGCATGATCGCAGGCACAGCTCGCAGCATGGGCGTTACAGTAGCTGATTGATGCACACTCGTGGGAGGAAAAATCCGATTTAACCACATGATTGGGAGGAATTAATTAACATGAAACACGGAAAGAAATATAACGAGAGTGCAAAGCTCGTTGACAGAGCTGCACTCTATGATACCAACGCTGCTCTTGACCTCGCTGTTAAGACTGCAAGCGCAAAGTTTGACGAAACTGTAGAAGTTCACATCCGCCTCGGCGTTGACTCCCGTCACGCTGACCAGCAGGTTCGTGGTGCTGTTGTTCTTCCTAACGGTACAGGCCGTTCAGTAAGAGTTGCAGTTTTCGCTAAGGGCGCAGATGCAGATGCAGCTGCAGCAGCAGGCGCAGAAATTGTTGGCGCAGAAGACCTCGTAGCAAGAATCCAGGGCGAAGGCTTCATGGATTTCGATGTATGTATCGCAGCACCTAACATGATGGGTCTTGTTGGCCGTCTCGGTAAGGTTCTCGGTCCCCGCGGTCTTATGCCCAGCCCCAAGGCAGGTACAGTTACACCCGACGTTGCTAAGGCTGTTACAGAAGCTAAGGCAGGTAAGATTGAGTACCGTCTTGACAAAACAAACATCATCCACTGCCCCATCGGCAAGGCTTCATTCGGCACAGAGAAGCTTGAAGAAAACTTCAACACTCTTCTTGATGCTGTTATCAAGGCTAAGCCTGCAGCAGCAAAGGGTCAGTATATCCGCTCATGCGTTGTTGCAACAACAATGGGCCCCGGCATCAGAGTTAACCCCAACAAGGTTGGCACTGTTGCAACAGAAGCATAAAAAATGCTTGACAAGCACAAATTTTTGTGCTATCATATCTAAGCTGTTCTTTTTAAGACAGCAGGTGCTTTTCGCATAAAGGTTATTTTAACCGCCTGCCGAGAGAGGATGCATACAAAAGCTGAACGCTATAAGTATGTTATGCCCTTTCTGCGGTTTGCGGAAAGGGCTTTGAATTTTGTATTTATTCCACACGGAGGTGAAAATAAATGCCCAGCGCAAAGGTTTTGGAACAGAAAAAGCAGATTGTCGCAGACCTTACCGAGCAGCTTCAGAATTCAGTAGCAGGTGTTGTTGTTGATTACAAGGGCATCAATGTTGCTGATGACACAAAGCTTCGTAAGGAGCTTCGTGAAGCAGGCGTTAAGTATTCGGTTGTTAAGAATACTCTTCTCGGCCTCGCAGCCAAGAATGTAGGTCTCGATGATATTTGCGGTGTTCTCGAAGGCACAACAGCTATCGCTATCAGCCCCGAGGATCACACTGCAGCAGCAAGAATTCTTTCAAAGTTTGCCGATACTCACAAGAACTTCTCAGTTAAGAGCGGTTATCTTGACGGCAAGGTTGTTGACACAGCAACTATCGATTCACTTGCAAAGCTTCCCACAAGAGATATCCTTCTCGCAACAGTTTGCAACGCATTCAACGCTCCCATTTCAGCATTTGCCCGTGCTATTCAGGCTATTGTTGACAAGGGCGGTGCAGATGTAGCAGCAGCAGAAGCTGCTCCCGCAGCTGAAGAAGCACCCGCAGAAGCATAATTTAAACTTACAAAAAATTCATTAATTGGAGGAAAAATAAAATGGCATCAGAAAAGATTGCAGCAATGATTGAAACAATCAAAGAACTCACAGTACTTGAGCTTTCAGAGCTCGTTCACGCAGTAGAAGAAGAATTCGGCGTATCAGCAGCAGCAGCAGTTGCAGTAGCAGCTCCCGCAGATGCAGGCGCAGCAGCAGCTGAAGAGAAGACAGAGTTTGATGTTATTCTCGCTGAAGTTGGCGCAGAAAAGATCAAGGTTATCAAGGCTGTTCGTGAAATCACAGGTCTTGGCCTTGCAGAAGCAAAGGCTGTTGTTGACGGCGCTCCCAAGGCTATCAAGGAAGGCGTTAGCAAGGAAGATGCAGAAGCAGCTAAGGCTAAGCTTGAAGAAGTTGGCGCAAAGGTTGAACTTAAATAAGTTTATCTTTACAAAAACCGAAACCGCTGTGCAGAAATGCACAGCGGTTTTTTCTTACTGATAAAGACAGAAATATTGCGTCACAGTTGACCAAAATTGATTTTGAATCGTATTATTATCGGAAGGATATTTTATTTTTCAATCATTGACTCAATTAAATTCATAACGATTCTTTTGTCTCGCTCATTCAGGAGCGAAATTTTTTTGCTAATTTCATCTTTCAGATATTCATTTTGCTTTTTGGCTGAGCCTGAAACAAGATATGCCATATCGCCATTGAGAACCGAGCAAATTTCAGCAAGCGTCTCCAAGCTTATTTTTGTAATTCCTCTTTCAAGCTGACTGATGTAACCGACAGACACATCAATTTGTTCAGCAAGCCACTCCTGAGTTTTGCCGGCACCCTTTCTCGTCGCTTTAATGCGTGAGCCAATTAATTTGAAATCAACACTCATAACTATCACCTCGAATATATTCTGATACTGATAGCTAAAATAATACAGATATATATAACTAAAACTTAAGCTATAATTGTTGACTAAATAGATTTTTTAATTTATAATGAAGATATGAGAGAAATTCAGTTTATTTTAATTTGATTATATGTTATATTAAACAATTTGTGTAAGTCAGTTTTGTGCAAAACAGAGAAACTTTAAATTTTAAAAAATTTTTGCGTAACAAATGCGGTTTTTTGTCATATATATATGAGAACTTTTCAAAGGAACAATTTTACACTTTTGAAAATATCCGTATTGATGAAAGGTGGCGATTCCGATGACTTGGTTGTCAGCTCTTTGAGCAGGTCTGTCTGCACACACAGTTGCAGCTTGACTGTTAGTTGCAGGAATGATAAAATTATTTAAAGGAGATGTTGTTATGACAGCAATTTTTTACAGGGTTATTTCGTTTGTAATGTCATTTATATTTGCAATATTCGGTTACGGTTCGTTGATTGGGGGCACACCGATTACCGAAGTGAAGGTTTTCGACCGGTCAATGGACGGATTTTGGGGTACTGCAGACGAAAACTATCACATTTTTTATACTTATGATGAGTGGAAAGATTTTGTTGAGGATTTATCTAATCCCGCGATGAAAGAGTTTGCCGAAGAATATGATGAAGACATTTTTAAAGAGCACAGCCTTGTTCTTGCGGATATAATGCTTGCTTCATCGGATTGGAAAGTAAAGGTTTGCAGTGTTAGTCAGGATGCGACAACTGTTGAAATTGATTACCTGAGAGTCAGAGAGGATGTGATTGGATTTCAGGCAATATGTTTCAACACAATTTTTGCTGTGACGGAAAAATATGTTGCAAAGGTTGAGTTCAATGAGATAGACCCAATGGAAATTCCTTTTATTGCGAAAGAAAGCATTCCTTATTTCTACAGTGTTGTTAATATTGATTCCGATGAGGAACCCGCCGAACAGTTCGGCTCGGAAACACATTTTTTTACCGATTATGCGAGCTGGAAAAGCTTTGTTGACAGCGGTAAATGGGAGTTTGACGGCTATGCCGACAGTGTGAATGAAGAATATTTTGAAAAAAACAACCTCGCTCTTTTGGTTATGTCACACGATGCAGGCTGTCAGTTAAGAATAAGTCAGCCTGCCGAAAAGGACAATATATGGCAAATCAACTATTACAGAGTATTTGAGCCAACCGTTAAGCCTGATATTTTAACATTGAATGCTGTGTTTGTTGAAACAAGCAAGAGAGTTACAAATGTTGAATTCATAAACGGCGGAGATTTCAGAATTCCGTATATGCTTGACGGTTCGGTATCGGCAATATATTGGTAAAGCAAAGGAGAACAATTATGACAGCAATAATTATGAAAATATTATCGGCGTTCATGTCAATTGTGGTGTTTCTTTCGGGTGCATTCCCTGCACTTTTCGGGGACAAAGAATACATAGATCCTTACGGCGATGAGGTGTATATTGGTGAGTTTCATAGTTTTAATGAGCCTGAAATTTTTAATGATTATGAAACATTAAGAAAAGTTAGGGGAAACACCTGCCATGTGTACGGATTGCCTGAAATATATGAAACGGAGTATTTTGAAGAAAACTCACTTGTGATTTTTTCTGTTGAAAGGCAGCATGAAGATTACAGAATATGGATAAAGTCTGTTGCTGAAGTTGGCGATACTCTTGAGGTTGAATATACTGTTATAACAGATGGAACAATGCACGATATGCTTTATCATTCATATTCAAGTGAAGTGATAATTGAAACAAGTAAAAACATAAAAAATGTTGAACTTAAAGAAAGCGAGATTGTAGTTCCGTTTGATATTGAGTACATAGATCAAGATCCGTTGATGTTGTTCAGAGACGGAACATATGTATAAATCAAAAACCGCTCGGAGAAATCCGAGCGGTAATTTTTATGTTTATTATTCGTCGTCTGCGTCGATCTTAGCTTCAGCAATAACCTTCTGAGCAACATTTTCGGGAGCTGCTTCATAGTGGTCAAACTCAAATGAGAACCAGCCTCTGCCGATTGTTACCGAGCGAAGAACTGTTGCGAAGTCGCCCATTTCAGCCATGGGAACCTCAGCTGTGAGCTCCTGCATCTTGGGGTTATCCTCGCAGGGACCCATGCCAAGAACACGGCCGCGTCTCTTTGTGATGTCACCCATGATATCGCCGAGGTTGTCACCGGGCATATAAGCCTTAAGAGCGCCGTAGGGCTCAAGGAGCTTGGGATTAGCCTGAGGCATACCGTTCTTATAAGCGATCTTGGCAGCCATCTTGAATGCCATTTCGTTTGAGTCAACGGGGTGTGATGAACCGTCATAAAGAGTTGCTCTGAGACCAACAACGGGGTAGCCTGCAAGAGGTCCTTTAAGGATAGCTTCTCTGAGACCCTTTTCAACTGCGGGGAAGAAGTTCTTGGGAACCGAACCGCCGACAACTCTCTCTGCGAATTCGAAATCCTCTGTCTGAATAGGCTCAAATTCAACCCAAACATCACCGAACTGACCGCTGCCGCCTGACTGCTTCTTATGACGGCCCTGAACAGCAACCTTCTTGCCGATGGTTTCTCTGTATGCAACCTTGGGAACTGTAAGCTCAACTTCAACGCCAAACTTATTCTTGAGCTTTGTAACAAGTGTATCAAGATGCTGCTCGCCGAGACCTGCAACAATCTGCTCTTTGGTTTCGGTGTTGGTATAGTAGCTTATGGTAAGATCTTCTTCTGCGAGTCTGTTGAGACCTGCTGCAATCTTATCTTCTTCGCCCTTCTTCTTAGCTTTGACAGCCATGGGAAGGCAGGGTTTGGGGAAGCTTACGCCCTTGAGCTTGATATCTGACTTGGGAGCACAGAGTGTGTCGCCTGTCTTGAAGCTTGAAAGCTTTGTGATGATACCGATATCGCCTGCAAGGATTGCGGTTGCTTCTTCCTGCTTGCCGCCCTTGGGGAAGAGGAGCTTGCCCATTCTCTCGGTTTCGCCTGTGCGCTCGTTATAAGCGGGTGTATCAGGTGTGATTTTGCCCGAGATAACCTTGAAGTATGACATCTTGCCAACGAAGGGGTCGGCAACAGTCTTGAAGCAGATAGCTGCAAGAGGTGAATTTTCGTCGCAGGTAACATCTGCTTCGGATGCAACGGAAGCAGCGTCGGGAGCTGACTGAACGATACTGTTGTTGATAAGGTCAACAGCCTCTACCATATAGCCTGAGCAAGCGTATACAGGGCAGATTTCGCCTGCAAGGATACCTGACTTGAGACCCTTGTCGATTTCGTCGTCTGTAAGGGGAGTGCCCTCAAAGAATTTTTCCATAAGCTCGTCATCTGTGCAGGCAACTGCTTCGATGAAAGCGTCTCTCATTCTGTTGGTTCTCTCATCATTTTCAGGCATGGGAGCATCTGAACGCTTGCCGTCTTTGTATGAGAAAGCTTCGTTTCTTGAGAAGTCAACATATGAAATAACCTTGTCGCCTTCAACATAAGGAACAACAACGGGGCAGATTTTGTTGCCGTATTCTTCCTGAAGTGAATCAAAGGTCTTGTAGAAGTGAGCATTTTCAGCATCGCACTTTGTGATTGCAAACATCTTGTTGATGCCTCTTTCAGTTGCAGCGGCATATGCCTTCTCTGCGCCTACATCGAGGGTGCTGCCTGAAGCAAGAACGATAAGAACTGCGCCTGCTGCACGGATACCTTCGCTCATGCCGCCCGCAAAGTCAAAAAGACCCGGGGTGTCGATTATGTTAATTTTTGTGTTTTTCCATTCATATGAGGCAACAGCCGAAGCTATTGAACACTTGCGTCTTTTTTCTTCTGCATCAAAGTCCATAACGGTGTTGCCGTCAGCAACTCTGCCAAGTCTGTCTGTTGCGTTTGATACATAAAGCATAGCTTCTGCGAGGGTTGTTTTACCTCTGCCGCCGTGACCGGCGAGAACGATGTTTCTGATGTCTTTTGCACTGTAAGATTTCAAAGAAATTCCTCCTTGGTATGTGCCGCTTGCGAATTGAACGCTTAAGTCGGAAATAAATTATTTCTAAAAACTAAAATAATTACCACATTGTATAGGATTATATCACAAAAGTTTTTCAATTTCAATGATTTTTTTGGTGTTTTTAATAAAATTTAATTAAAATCAATAACGGAACGGTTCTGAAAGCAGAAATTTCAAAAACCGTTCCGTTATTCTCAGTTTTTATTGCGGCCCCACAGATGAACTATTCCTTCGTCGTTGAGAGCCTTCACAAGGAAGAAGGTAATGGGAAGAATGAAAATTCCGAGCACGCCGAAGAGCTGAGCTCCGAGGTACATTCCCATAAGCGTGAACACGGGATGAATGCCGATGTTCATTGAAACGAGCTTCGGCTCAATAATCTGGCGAAGCACGGAGATAATTGCATAAATCACTATAAGACCGATTCCCATTCCTATATTGCCGGTTATGAAGCTGATGAATGCCCAGGGCCAGAGGATTGTGCCTGTGCCGAGCACGGGGAAGATATCGACAATGGCTATAATAAGCGAAATTGCTATGATATAGCCGCTTTTATATATTCCGAACAGCTTAAGAATGTTAAGACCGATTGCAACTTCGCAGAAGGTTATGAGTATAATGGTGGCGTAGGATTTGAACATTTTTCCGAGGATGTCACCAAAAAGCTTTTTAACTTTTATGAGGTTTTTTTCATGCTCTTCCGACATGCTTTTCTTTATTGTTTTTGTGAAATTGTCGTAATCACAGGTCAGGAAGAAGCAGGCAACAATGCTGATTAGCGTTGCAGTGAGAAATACGGGGATTTGCTTTGCGGTTGAGAGCAGGCTTCCGAGAGGTGCCGTAATAATTGAAAGGTCAAAGCCGCCGTCAGCTGCACCGAAGGTGTTTTTTTGCTCAACGAGAAGCAGAAGGAGCTTGTCAACAAAATTGTTTATGGCATTCACGGCGGTTTTTTCAAGCGAATCAGGCAGGAAGGTGAGGTGACTCACAATCCAGCTTTCGATGGACTGAATAAATTCGGGCAGGTTGTGAAGCTTTTCAATAAGATATTGCCACAGACCCTTGAATTCAACGCCTATTCTGTAGCCGACAAGCACAACGATACTCACGAGGGCCGCAAGAATAAGAAAAACAGAAGCGGCGGCAATTATTTTTTTGTTAAGTTTTGTCTTTTTTGAAATATGTCTTACGGGCTTTTGCAGAAACATGGCTATTCCGAACGCAACAATGAATGGAGCAATAAGCCATGCTGCATATTTTACAAAGAAATAATATGCGGCAATTATGAACGCATAAAAAACAAAGTTTATAAGCGTTGCCTTTCTTTTTTCAACGATATTCATTTTGTCTCCTCCAAAAAAATCCGTGTGAGAATATTTTACACCATTTTTTACTGTATGGCAACTTTTGAACGATAAAATATATAAAAATTTAACAAAATTTAAAATAACACTTTATTATTTCGTGAATATATGATATTATGTATATTAATTAGTTAAAAATATACCTTAATCCGAAAGGAGCACTTTGTATGTATGTTGCTGTAATGGGTTATGGCGTGGTTGGTTCGGGTGTTGCAAGCCTTCTTAACAAAAACCATGAGCATATCCTCAAAAAAAGTATGCAGAGTGAGATGGAGCTCAAATACATTCTTGATCGCCGCACTTTCCCCGGCGACCCCTATGAAAATCTTGTTATCTCGGACTATTCAAAAATAGTTGAGGATGAAGAGGTTAAAATAGTTGTTGAAACAATGGGCGGTCTTCATCCCGCTTATGAATATGTTGTTGCGTGCCTTAAAGCGGGCAAGCATGTTGTTACATCAAACAAGGAGCTTGTTGCCGCAAAGGGCTGTGAGCTTCTTCAGATTGCAGATGAAAACAATGTTAACTTTCTTTTTGAGGCAAGCGTAGGCGGCGGTATCCCCATAATCAGGCCTATCAGCCAGTGCCTTGCCGCAAACGATATTGATGAAATTGCAGGTATTCTTAACGGCACGACCAATTTCATTCTTACCAAGATGATAACCGACGGCATGACCTTTGAAGAGGCACTTCTGCTTGCTCAGAAAAACGGCTATGCGGAGCGTGACCCGTCTGCTGATGTTGACGGCCATGATGCCTGCAGAAAAATCTGTATTCTCGCAGCACTTTGCTTCGGTAAGCATGTTTATCCCGATATGGTACATACCGAGGGCATCCGTGAGATTTCACTTTCGGATGTTGAGTATGCCCGTGCATGGGGCGGCGTAATCAAGCTTATTGCCAAGGCAAAGAAGCTTGAGGACGGCAGAGTTTCGGTTATGGTTTCACCTGCGTTCATTCAGAATCACAGCCAGCTTGCATCGGTTGATGATGTGTTCAATGCAATTCTCGTTCGCGGCGATGCTATCGGTGATGTTGTATTCTACGGCAGAGGCGCAGGCAAGATGCCCACTGCAAGTGCGGTTGTTGCCGATGTTATTGACTGCGCAAGAAACATGAACCGCAAAAAGTTTATCGCTTGGCAGGATTGCACTGACGGCTATGTTGCCGATTATCTTGAAAATGTTACCGCTTTCTATATCAGGGCAACAACTGATGACGCGGCTGCAACCGTTGCAAAGATCAACGGTCTTTTCGGCGGAGTCACAACCCTTGCACGAGCGGATGCTCCCGAGGGTGAAATCGCATTCGTGACCGCACCCGTGAGCGAAAAAGAGCTGAGCGAAAAGCTTGCTCTTGTTGATGAAGCAAAAATCGAATCGGTTATAAGAATTACAAACTATTAATTCTTATTTCAATATTTGGAGGTTACTATGTCTTTAATTGTTCAGAAGTTCGGCGGCAGCTCAGTTGCAAACGCCGAAAGAGTAATGAATGTTGCGAGAATCGTTACGGATACCTATAAGGCGGGCAACGATGTTGTTGTTGTTGTTTCCGCTCAGGGCGATACAACCGACGATCTCATCGAAAAGGCTCAGGAAATCAATCCCAAGGCATCCAAGAGAGAGATGGATATGCTCCTTGCATCAGGCGAGCAGATTTCAATTGCTCTTCTTGCCATGGCTATTGAGAGCCTCGGCTACCCCGTCTGCTCGCTTCTCGGCTGGCAGGCAGGCTTCTCCACAAATTCCGTTTACGGCTCGGCAAGAATCAAGAAGGTTTCGGCAGAGCGTATCAAGATGGAGATTGCCAAGAAGAATATCGTTGTTGTTGCAGGCTTCCAGGGTCTTAACAAGTATGACGATATCACAACTCTTGGCAGAGGCGGTTCAGACACAAGCGCCGTTGCAATTGCCGCATCAATGCACGCAGACCGCTGCCAGATTTATACCGATGTTGAGGGTGTTTATACTGCTGATCCCAGAAAGGTCAAGGGTGCCGTTAAACTCAACGAAATCACCTATGATGAAATGCTTGAGCTTGCAACCCTCGGCGCACAGGTTCTCAACAACCGCTCGGTTGAAATGGCTAAGAAATATAATGTTAAGCTTGAGGTGCTTTCAAGCCTTGTGCGTGCACCCGGCACTATTGTTAAGGAGGTAGCAGATATGGAAAAAATGCTCGTAAGAGGTGTTACAAAGGACACGGATGTTGCCCGTGTATCAATAATCGGAGTTCCCAATGTTCCCGGAATTGCATATAAGATTTTCGGCAAGCTTGCTTCAAAGAATATCAATGTTGATATCATTCTTCAGTCGGTTGGCAGAGGCGATACAAAGGATATCACCTTCACCACCGCAAAGTCACACCTCAGCGATACTCTTGAGGTTCTCGGTGAGCTTGACCTTGTTGCAGGTCTTGAAATCCTTACCGATACCGATGTTGCAAAGGTATCCGTTGTAGGTGCAGGTATGGAATCACATCCCGGCATTGCAGCAAAGATGTTTGAAGCACTCTTTGAGAGCGACATCAACATCCAGATGATAGCTACAAGCGAAATCAAAATTTCTGTTCTTATTGATGTCAACGATGCGGATAAGGCTGTATCTGCAATCCATGACGCATTCATCCCTGAGCTCAGCTGAGTTAAATAAAGAATAAAACGGGTCGGAATTCCTGAAATTCCGACCCGTTTTTGACTGCCGACAAAGTCGCTGAAACATAAACGAAATAATATGTTGAAAATAAGTCTTTTCCTTGCAGGAACAGCCCTTGTACCTGTCCTTAATATAAGCATTGTCCAACCATTTTATGTTTTTCGTTTATTTGCCGTTTTTTCTCCCATCGGAGTACCTTTGTACCTTGGTACAAATTAAGGATACTGCGGTTTAGTCGATTTTACCGACGAAGCGGTAGATGATATCGATAACGAGTTCGGTTTCTCCGAAACTGTTTTCTTGAGTTTCGTGAATCAGTATCTTTTCAACCAAAGTGTTCAGCAGTTCGGCGGTCAGTTCCGTTGGATTGGAGTATTGTTTCAAAACTGCAATCCATTTTTCTGCGTTATCGGTTACTTTCTTCTCGGTTGAAAGTTCGGCTTCAAGAGTGTTGATTTTCTCATCAAGCTCTTGTTGTTCAGTCTGATATCGTTCTGACATCATATTGAAATTGTATTCCGTGATGCGTTCGTTTGCCCAATCTTCATACATCTTTGCGAAAAGTCGGTCAACCTCGGCTTTTCGCTTTTTTGATTTCGTAAGTTCAGCGGCTCTGTTTCTCATCGTTGCATCGTGTTTTTTAGCATCGTTATCAACTAACTTTTTCAGCAATGC
>JAFQON010000049.1 GCA_017403185.1 Clostridia bacterium | reverse complement strand
TTGCAAAACACCGGGAACATATACCTATTATATCATTGTTTCTTTAAAGAATCCGGACGGTAATTACTGCGGCTTCAAAAAATACACGCTGCTTGTCAAAGCAATCGAACCCTGCAAAACACACGATTACTATGTAAGCAGCACAACCGCAACCTGCACAAGCGGCGGCACAAGCACAGAAATCTGCACAAAGTGCGGTGATACAAAAACAACAAATGTAGGTGCTCTCGGACACACGTATGAAGAATACGAGGGTGAGTATCAGTGGTCATGTGACAGCACCAACCACTGGAAGTATTGCTGGAGATGCGACAAAACCTTTAACAAAGGCAAGCACACCTTTAACTCAAACAGAATTTGCACAGCCTGCGGTCTTGATAACAACTGCGACTACGGCAACGCAATGGATCTTGAACGCAATGAAACTCACCATTGGTGGGCTTGTGAAACTCATGCTCCCGAAGATGCCTGCCCCAATGACCACAAGTTGGAATATGGTGCACACGAAGCGTGTTCTTATGAAGATCTTGAGGGAAGTACATTGGACGGCGTTACAAACACACTCTACAACTGTGGCGAAGGCTATGTCTGCGACGGCTGCGGTCATTACTTCGGCGAAACAGGCAACCACACATGGGTGCTTTCCTCAACAATACCTGCAAGTTGCAAAGCAACCGGTCTTCGTTATTACAAATGTACCAACAACGGCAAAATTGACCCTCTCGGCAATAAGGTAAGTTGCGGCATGAAGGCTGTCAGAATTCCTAAGACAGAGCACAATTGGACACTTGTCAGCGATACTGCAACCTGCCAGGCAGACGGCAAGGCAACCTATAAATGTTCAGTCTGCAGCGAAACAAAAACCGTTGATTCACAAAAGACAGGTCATATCTACGGCCTTGTTTCCGACACGGCAACCTGTACTTCGAGCGGCGAGGCAACATATAAGTGCAATACCTGCAGTGCAAGCTATAAGGAAGTTTCACCCGCAAAGGGTCATAACCACATCGAGGATTCCTATGTAGCACCCACAACCGAAGCTGAAGGCAAAATCACCTATAAGTGTACCGATTGCGGTGATATCAAGACGGAAAGACTTGAAAAGCTTTCTGCTATCATAGAGCCTAAAACAAAGAGTATCAACTGCAAAGACGGTGTTCTTATCCGCCCGAATTTTGCGGTTATCCCCGAAGGCGCAAAGGTTGAATGGACCGCAAGCAACGGCTGCTTCAACTGGAGCGTTGATGCAGAGGGTAACGTTAAAGCTATCTCAAATTCAAGCGGTGACACAACCTTTACTGCAAAGGTCAAGCTTGAAGACGGCACATATATGACCGATATGTACGGTAACGAAGTTGTAAGCACAACCACCGTTAAATCAAATGCAGGCTTCTTCCAGAAGATTATCGGCTTCTTCAAGGGTCTGTTCGGTCTTACAAAGATTCACGAATAATTCAATTACCCAAGGCGGCAGAGCAATCTGCCGTCTTTTTTTATGGATAATCAAACGGCAACAACGTAGGGGCGACGTTTCGTCGCCCGAAAATCAAAATCATTGCCGAAACGGGCGACCGCAGGTCGCCCCTACGAAAAAAATTAAAATTTTTTCATTTCTGCACTAAAGTACAATGTGCGATTTATTTTTATTTGTTAAAATTAGGATGAATAATAATCTAAATGGGGGATTTTATGGCTAATCTTAAAAAACTTACTATTTTACATTCCAACGATTTGCACGGCGACTTCCTTGCCGAAGAAATTGATTCAAAGCTTGTCGGCGGCGTTTCAATGCTTTCGGGATATGTCAACAAGGTCAGAAGTGAAGAAAAGAACGCAATCTATTGCATTGCGGGCGATATGTTCAGAGGCTCGGTTATCGACTCCGAATATCAGGGAGTTTCAACAATCGAAATTATGAATATGCTCTCGCCCGATGTTGTTACCGTTGGCAACCACGAAACAGATTACGGCGTTTCTCATCTTCTGTTTATTGAAAAATGTGCAAAGTTCCCGATTATCAATGCCAACTTACATATCAAAACCAACGGTGCAAGACTTTTCAAACCCCATCATATAATCGAAATTGACGGAATGAAAATTCTGTTTATCGGTATTCTGACCGAAGACGTTCTTTCGCAGACAAAGAACGACGGTCTTGTGGGAACATTCGTTGATATTGATGAGGCGGCACTGACAGTCGGCAGAATCTGCAACGCATACAATAGAGTTGATATCGATTTCACCGTTCTTCTCACACATATCGGATTTGAAGAGGATAAAAAGCTTGCCGCAAAGCTTGACCCTGCGTGGGGTGTTGATATTATCGTAGGCGGTCACTCGCATACATATATCAAAGAGCCTGCGGTTGTCAACGATATTGTTATTGTTCAGGCAGGTACGGGTACAGACCAGATAGGCAGATTCGATATTATGGTTGATACCGATAACAACTGTATTGACAGCTACACGTGGAAGAGTCTTCCCATCAATGCCGAAAACTGCCCGAGAGATGAAAAGCTTGAAGATATAATCAAGTACTACAAAAAGAAAACGGATATGAAATACGGACGTATGGTAACGAGATTCAAAAGGCAGCTTACCCATCCGTCAAGATACCGTGAAACCGAGCTCGGCGGTCTGTTTGCGGATATTATGTGTGACAGTCTCGGTCTTGACCTTATGCTTCTCGGTTCGGGAAGTGTCCGTTCAACGGAGCTCGGTCCGATTGTTCTTTATCAGGATCTTGCGGAATGCTTCCCTTACGATGACCCTGCGTATATGCTCCGTGTTACGGGCGAACAGCTTAAACGGATGATAAAGTTTATGCTCCGTGACGAGGTGTGGAAAGGCTCGCATTGCGAATTCTATCAGTTCTCAAAGGGAACAAGAGTTGTCTATGACCGCAACACTCGCGAATTCAAAAAGTTTGTGCTCAACGGTGAGCCGCTTGATGATGAAAAGATTTATAAAATCGGTCTTCAGCATTTCCATTTCAAGAATCTTGAAAACTTTTTCTCCGTTCCTTATGACGAGGTTGCAAAGAACGGCAAGCCACGAATGGTTTCAACCTCCTGCAGAGAGATTCTTGATGAGTATCTTTCTGTTCACAATGCTCTTGACCGTGAAATCAGCGGCAGACTTATAGTTGAATGATTATGAAGAGGAACAGACCAAAGGGCAACGGATTTATTTCGGCGTTGCTGATAAACCTCGTATTCGACCTTGAATGGACAATTCCTGCGTGGCTTTTGCTTGCGGCTCATTTCATTTTCAAAATTTCAATATGGTGGTTTGTCGGTGCTCTTGCCGTATGGGTTATCGGCGTTGCAATAAAAACAGCGGTTTTCTCGTGGCTTATTCATGTCGGAAATATTCCCGACCCGCCCAAAGAAAACAAAAATCCCTATTCATCAAAAGGTTATAAACCGAATAAATAAGGAGGTAATGCCAATGAAAAAGATAACAGCCGTTCTGCTTGCACTGATTATGCTGCTCTCATTTGCAGCCTGCGGCGGCAAGGGTGACGGCGAAACAACAACCGAAGCTCCGTCGGTTCAGCAGACCGAAGAAGCAAACACAAAGGGTAACGGTTCTGCAAACGACAAGGGCGGTAATAAAGAGGATGACAGCGGTGATTTGCTGATGACTCTTTATATCGACAGTGCATCCGAAGATTATCAGAGTCTGACGGGTAAAATCGAAAGCATAAACACAGGCATTGACCCTCAGACTTCAGCAGGCTGTTTCAGATTTATTTCACCCAAAAACGGTGTGGCTGTCAGACTTGAAGCGATAATGTGGTCGCCGATTGTTGATGATTTTGAGGTAACCGATACCGTATTCGAAATCTCAACAGAAAAAGACAAAATTTATGAATTTGACTGCTATGTAACCGAAACAATTCCCGATTACAGACTCGTTGCCGAGTACGGAGATATGACAGCCAAGTATTATCTGGCTATGGACGGCTATGAGGTTGTCACAAAGCTTCTTATGGTTGATGAGGGTAACACACCCGAAGAAATAACCGAAGAATCTGCTTTCTATAATCTCTGCGTTGCCCGTGCGGCTTCAAAAGTTTATTACGAAGGCTTTGCTGAAAACGATGACCCTGCCGTTGTGTGGGATACCGTTGCTTATGCCGTAACGCTCAACCACGCAAAAATGGTTGGCGAAACATATTATGATGTTATCTCTTTGACAACATGGGAACTTGAATCGTATATGGATTCCATGTATCCCGAGTATAAAGGAAATTATCCTGAAATACCTGAAGAATGCTGTGTTGAAGGCAGTATGAAACAGTATTCGGATTATGACGTCACACCGTTTCTGTTTGAAAGATTCAGCACAAACGAATTTTACGGCGTTGAAGATAACGGCGACGGAACGTATTCCGTTAAAATCAGAATTGACGATTACAGATTTGAAGGCTATGAAGAATTCGGTCTTGCCGTAATCGTTGAACCCGATGCAAACAGTCCTTTCGGCTATGTAATCACAGATGTTGCTGATTGCGAATTGCCCAGAGGATAAAAATAAATTTATAAATGAATTTCTGAAAGGAGAAATTTAATATGGGACTTATTAAAGCAGGAATCGGCGCACTCGGCGGTGTACTCGCAGACCAGTGGAAAGAATTTTTCTACTGCGAATCACTCGAAAATGATGTGCTGATGGTCAAAGGCTCAAAGAGAGTCGGAGGCAGAAGCTCCAACACCAAGGGCAGCGACAATGTAATCTCAAACGGCTCGGGAATTGCCGTTGCAGACGGTCAGTGCATGATTATCGTTGAGCAGGGCAAGATTGTTGAGGTTTGTGCAGAGCCCGGTGAATTCACCTATGATTCTTCAACAGAGCCTTCAATCTTCTCAGGCAAGCTCGGCGATACAATCAAGGAAACCTTCAAAACCGTCGGTAAGAGATTTACATACGGCGGCGACACAGGCAAAGACCAGAGAGTTTACTATTTCAACACAAAGGAAATTCTCGATAACAAGTTCGGCACACCCAATCCCTTTATGTTTGAGGTTGCAAACAAAAGACTCGGTCTGTTCCGTTCCGTTCAGGTAAGATGCAACGGTATATATTCCTACAAAATCACAGACCCTCTTCTTTTCTACACAAAGATTGCAGGTAACGTAGGCGATGAATACAGAAGAGAAGAAATCGACAATCAGCTCAAAACAGAGTTCATTTCGGCTCTTCAGCCCGCATTTGCAATGCTCACAGAGCTTGAACTTCGCCCCGCACAGATTCCTGCACACACAACAGAGCTTAAGGATGCGCTCAACAAGGCACTTGCCGTTGAATGGACACAGCGCAGAGGTATTTCGGTTGAATCCATCGCACTTAACCCGATTACTCTCACTCCCGAAGATATGCAGAAGATCAATCAGATGGAAGATGCCGCAACAATGGGCTCAAATCCGTTTATGATGGCAGGCAGAATGGCAGATGCTCAGGCAAATGCAATGGAAGCAGCCGCCAACAACTCTGCAGGCGCAATGACAGGCTTTATGGGAATGGGTATGGCAATGAATGCAGGCGGTAACTTCAACCCTGCAGCAATGTATCAGGCAGGCGTTCAGCAGCAACAGCAGATGGCACAGCAGCAGGCTGCAGCGGCACCTGCACAGTCAGCTCCCGCAGCACCAGCAAACGGCTGGAAATGTGCTTGCGGTGCAACGGTAAGCGGTAATTTCTGCACAGAATGCGGAGCAAAGAAACCTGCCGAAGAAGGCTGGACCTGTTCCTGCGGTGCAGTAAACAAAGGCAAATTCTGCCCCAACTGCGGCGGCAAGAAACCCGAAGGTGCACCTCTTTATCAGTGCGATAAATGCGGTTGGAAACCCGAAGACCCCCACAATCCTCCGAAGTTCTGCCCCGAATGCGGTGACATCTTCAACGAAAGCGATGCTAAATAATTAAATTGTAATAAATATTTATTTTAAAAGGAGAAAATTATTATGGGACTTTTTGATAAGAAATTTTGTGACATCTGCGGCGAAAAAATAGGACTTCTCGGCAACAGAAAGCTTGAAGACGGCAATATGTGTAAGGACTGTGCAAAGAAGCTTTCACCCTTCTTCAGCGACAGAAGAAGCTCAACAATCGACGAAATCAAGCAGCAGCTTGCATACAGAGAGCAGAACAAAGTTGCTCTTAAGTCTTTCAGACCCAACCTCACTTTCGGTGACGGCAAGAAGATTTATGTTGATATGGCAAACGGCAACTTTGTTGTTTCAAACTTCAGCCCCAACAACTGGGATGACGAGAATCCCGACGTTATGGCTCTTTCATCAATTATGAGCTGCAACCTCAAGATTGATGAGGATAAGGACGAAATCTATACTCAGGGCAAAGACGGTCAGAGAGTAAGCTACAATCCTCCCAGATATAAGTTCTACTATAACTTCATTCTTGAATTTGCGGTAAACAATCCCTATTTTGATGATTTCAGAGTTCAGCTCAATACATTCCGTATCGAGGGTATGGGCACAATGGAATACAACAAATATCAGCAGATGGCTATGGAAGTTATCAACACTCTCACTCCCGGCAGAGGCGGTGCAATGCCCAACATGATGAATGGCGGTATGGGTATGAACAACGGAATGCCTATGAATCAGGGATATGCTCCCGCAAACGCTTATGGTCAGCCTAATCCTTATGCACAGCAGAATCCCTACGGTCAGCCTCAGGCAAATCCCTACGCACAGCAGAATCCCTACGGTCAGCCTCAGGCTAATCCTTACGCACAGCAGAATCCTTACGGTCAGCCTCAGGCTAACCCCTATGCACAGCAGAATCCTTATGCACAGCCTCAGCAGGCAAATCCCTATGCTCAGCAGAATGCTTATGCACAGCAGAATGCGCAGGCTCCTGTTGCGCAGGGTTGGATTTGCCCCGCTTGCAATGCAACAAATGAAAGCGGTGCATTCTGTGCTTGTTGCGGAACTCCTAAAGCTAACTGATAATTTATATGAATAAAAAGATGAAAGTTGCGATAATCGTGATTTTGGTCGGTGCTGTTGCCATTGCCGCCGCAGTCGGTGTGTGGTATTACAAAACGAAATTTTACATACCTGATAAAGGCGGAATGGAACGGGATTTGTCGGATACAGTTGTATCCTGCTCTTATTCCACGGGCGGCGGAATGGACGGCGGCTCAATGAGTATGAGAATCTTCCTTAACGAAAACAATGAGGTTTGGTTTGAGTATTATAATCAGCCGTTTGTCGGAGCAGAGGAAGAGTCTGCAAGCTATCAGATTGACAATACTGCCATTGAACAGATACGGCAGAAATGCAGTGAATACGGTGTGCTCGGCTGGGGTGAGCTTGAATTGAGCGAGTTACAGCTTCTTGATGCACCCACAACTTCCGTGAGCTTTACCTACGGTGATAACGAATATTATTCTGTTAATTCAAGCCGTGAGCTTCCGAAGAATTCAGCAGGTTTCTTCACGGCATTCTATGAAATTCTTGATGAATACAACACACAAGGAGGTAATTAACCTTGTCAGCAATAACTGAACAGAAATGTCCGCATTGCGGCGGTGCAGTCGAATTCAATGTCGGCGCACAGAAACTCAAATGTCCCTATTGCGATGCAGAATTTGATATTGCCGCTATGCAGCAGGCGGAAGATTTTGCCGCAAATACGGTTGAACAGATTAACTGGAATTCACAGGGTTCACAGTGGGGTGCAGGCGAAACAGACGGAATGAGCGTTTATGCCTGCAAATCCTGCGGCGGTGAGATTGTTGCCGATGCAACAACCGGTGCAACAAGCTGTCCTTACTGCGGTAATCAGGTCGTTATGCAGGGTCAGTTCTCGGGTGCGCTCAAGCCTGATCTTGTAATTCCCTTCAAGCTCGATAAAAAAGCCGCAAAGGAAGCTCTCAAAAAGCACTTCAAGGGCAAAAAATTTGTTCCCAAGGCATTTTTAGCCGAAAACAAGCTTGATGAAATCAAGGGTGTTTATGTTCCCCATTGGCTTTTCAGCTGTGATGCGGTTGTAAATGCATCATATCAGGCTGAAAAATACAGACATTGGTCGGACAGTAAGAACGAATACACCGAAACAACCGCTTACAATGTTTACAGAAGCGGCTCAATCGGCTTTGACAATGTTCCCGTTGACGGCTCAACAAAAATGCCCGATGACCTTATGGAATCAATCGAGCCTTTCAACATCAATGAAGCTGTTCCTTTCAACACGGCGTATCTCGCAGGCTACCTTGCAGATAAATATGACGTTGACGTAAACCAGAGTATGGGCAGAGCAAACGAGAGAATTCAGGCAAGCGCACTTGATGCGTTTGAAGATACCGTTGAGGGCTACAATGCCGTAACTCCCATGCAGGCGGCA
>JAFQON010000048.1 GCA_017403185.1 Clostridia bacterium | reverse complement strand
TGTGATGCAGATGAAATTTGAAAACGCAGAAGTTTCTGTTATTAAAAGCAAACGGAAAACAATTTCAATTCAGGTGAAACCGAATGAAGTTATCATCCGTGCGCCGATAAAAATGAAAGAAAAAGAAATTGAAAAATTCGTTGAATCAAAAAGAAACTGGATTGAAAAACATCTGAAATCACTTTCGGAAAAGCAAAAACTTCTTCAGAATACAGAGCCGTATACCGAAGAAGAAATCAGAAGTTTTGTTGCTAAGGCAAAGGAAATTATTCCGCAAAAGGTTGAATTTTATGCCGATAAAATCGGCGTGACTTATAATAAAATCACAATCCGATGTCAGCGTACCCGTTGGGGAAGCTGCTCATCGAAAGGCAATCTGAACTTCAACTGTCTGCTTGTTCTGTTGCCCGATGAAATCATTGACAGCGTTGTTGTTCACGAACTCTGCCACAGAAAACAGATGAATCATTCCGCAAAATTCTATGCGGAAATCGAAAAAGTTTTTCCCGATTACAACCGTTGCCGTCAATGGCTTAAACAGAACGGAAATGAATATATGAGCCGAATCCCGAAATAAACCAACGGGTTCCGGCTCTTTTTTTTGCTACACTAAATCGGCGAGCAATGCAAGTGTATGTGGATTCGAATACCCTTTTCAGTGTATCATAATAAAGTGGTCTTCCGCAGCTTCCCGTCAAACAGCTCATGAGTCCTTAGGTGGTGTTTACTCGGATTCAGCCTTTTTCCACCTTCCCGATAAAAAGAAAACAAGACCTATAACCATAGGCATATAGCCCGCCAGTGCATCACCGTACCAGAAACCCTGACAACCCATTCCAACCGCAAAACCAAGCAGAGCCGAAATGCCGATACGGCTTATTATACCGTCAATTATGGCAACGGCAAAATTCAGTTTGGCATTGCCTGAACCGTTCATAAGTGAGAAGCTCACAGAACGGGTGGCGGAACCGTACATATTGAGAATTGCCGGAAGAACAACAATGGATGCTACGGCAAGCACCTCTTCGTCGCCGGTGAACATTCTGAAGATCGGCTCGGAAAAGAAAAACAGTGCAACAGCAAGGAGCGAGGAGATAAGAACGCTGCTGTATAAAACCACTTTCATAATTTTAGGCACACGGTTATATTTTTTTGCGCCAAGACTCTGACCAACCATTGTGCTGCCGGCAGTGGTAAATGACTGAGAAACAATACCGATCATCATGTTGATTTTGTTGTAGAGCCCCGAAAGAGCCGAGAAGACAACACCGTAAAGATTAATCCACGATGTAAGAACAATCTTTGAAAAGTTGATGGCTGCAGATTGGATTGCCATAGGTACACCGAGAGCTACCAGCTTTTTGAATGCCTGAGGGTCGATTTTGAATGAGGCAGGCTTGAAGTCAAAGCCAAAGCTCTTTTTGTTTATAAATAAATATATAAGGGCGATAACGAAGCTTAATCCCTGCGAAATTACAGTTGCCAATGCAGCACCGAAAACCTCCATTTTCAAACCCGCAACAAGCCACAGGTCGAGCACAATATTAACTACCGCGGCAATGGCAATAAACACAAACGGGCGGCGGCTGTCACCCATGCCGCGAAGAATCGCACTTACAATATTATAACCGTAAATGAAGAACAAACCGAAAATACAGGTAACGGTATAGTCCATTGTGAAAGCGTAGGACTCAACGGGAGTATTGAGCAAATCGAGCATTAAGCTGCGTATGAAATAACAACCGACGGAAATAACAACCGATATGCCAAGAAGGAAAGTGAACATAGTGCCTATTGTCTTTCGGACAGCATCCATTCGTTTTGCACCAACATCCTGCGAAATAAGCACCTGCCCTGCAGACGAGAAGCCCATAGCCACGAAGGTCAGCAGATGAAGAACATCGCCGCCTATAGAAACGGCTGACATACCATCTCCGCCGATATACTGCCCTACAACAATCATATCGACAATATTATATATAGCCTGAAGTGCATTTGAAACGAATAACGGAAATGCGAACTTAAGCAACAGCTTGGTGACACTGCCGTTTGTAAGGTCCGTGACCATAGTTGAATTTTGTTTAGACATATGCTTTCCTCTTTTTTTCATAAATATAATTTATCAGTCCACCATCTTTTGACTTAAAAACAAACCCCTGTTTTTCAAACAGCTTCAACGAGGCAAAATTATCATCATTTATATCCACTTCAATTTTGCTGTAATCCAATCCGAAAATGTTTCTTTTTATATCTTCGACTATTTCAGAACCTTTGCCCTTATTTTGAAATTCAGGGAAAACAACAATACTCATATATAAAGTTTCTTCCGCTGTTTCAAGATGAAATGCGCCAATCATCTGATTTTCTTCATACACTTTATAAAAATGAACATTCGGGGTGTTGGTAACATATGAAAAATAGTTTTCAAAATCAATTTCATAATAGCGATTAACTTCAGGTAATTTAAAAACTGAAATCAATGCAGGAATATCTGTATCTGTTGCAGATATCATTTGTTTATATGTTATTGACATATATTACACTCCGCAAATCCTTATTTGTAAATCTTATTATAATTCTTTGAGATTGATTTTGCAACATTTGAATTGACCGTGATAATATATAAGGAAATTTTAAAATATATGGAATTTTTAAAATATGTGTGATATAATTAACCCGGCAAAAAAAGATTTGTCGGAATTATAAAAGCGGAGGTTAATTTATTATGGATAAGAAACTTAAAATCGGTGTTTTCGGTGCAAGAAGAGGCTGCGGCATTTCGCAGGGTCTTACACTCACCGATAAAGCATATATCAGTGCAGTATGCGATTATGATGAATCAACTTATGAAAATATCAAGAAATATTGCTGCGAAGAAACAAAATTCTTCACTGATTTTGATGAATTCATTGAAAGCGGTATGGACGCTGTTGTTCTCACCAATTTTTTTCATCAACACGCAAAATATGCGGTTATCGCTCTTGAAAAAGGTATTCATGTTCTCAGCGAAACTATGCCCGCAGTAACAATGGCTGATTGCGTTGCAATCTGCCGTGCATCCGAAAAAAGCGGAGCAATTTATATGCTTGCGGAAAACTATGCTTACTTTGCGGTTATCAGCAAGCTTACAGAAATTTATCAGGGTGGCACACTCGGCGAAGCTCTCTACTGCGAAGGTGAATATGTTCACCCCATGAGCCACGAAGAATATGTTCACTATACACCCACAACCACTCATTGGCGCGCATTGATGCCCTCAGGATTCTATCTCAGCCACTCATTTGCACCTCTTATGAGGGTTACAAACGATGTTCCTGTTTCTGTTAATGCAAGAAGCATTTATACCGACGGTATGCGTCAGGAACGGGAAGGTGAACCCATCAAGGATGTTGCATCTATCATGCTCTGCACCATGAGCAGAGGTGCCGTTGCAAGGATTACGGGCTGGGCAAAATTCGGCGGCCACGGCAACTGGTACCGTTTTGCTTGCGCCAAAGGCAGTGCAGAAACCGTCAGAGGCGACGAAGGAAAAATCCGTATTGTATATAATGATTGGGAAATACCCGAAGGAGTTGAAAAAGAAAAGGTTTCAACCGTGGGATATCCCTTTGATAAGGATAAGGCAAGACAGTGCGGTCATTCGGGCGGTGACTACTATGTAGCTCATGAATTCTTAAGCTGTATTCTTGAAAACAGGCAGCCTTATTTCAACGCCTACAGATCCTGCGCAATGAGTGCGGTAGCCATTCTCGGATGGAGAAGCAGTCTTCACAACGGCGCCGAATATAAGATTCCCGATTTCTCCAACGAAGAAGAGAGAAAAGCTTATGAAAACGATAACCTTTCTCCTTTCCCCGATGAAAACGGCGTTGCAAACTACCCCTGCACAAAATATGATGCAGATAAATACAACATTTGATTTCTTGCTTTCTGAATAATAAATAATCAATATATCAAATAATTCTTTCAGGTTGTGAAAAATATGTCAACAAAACTCTGGTATGATGAATTTGTAAATGATTGGATGTGGGCGCTGCCTTTGGGTAACGGCAGAATCGGTGCCATGCAATACGGCAACCCGCATTGTGAACAGATTGAAATAAACGAAGAATCCCTCTGGAGCGGCAGGCAGATTCGGGAGAAATACCATGCTTCACCCGAAGCTCTCAGTGAAATTCGTTGCCTTGTCGGCAAGGAAAAACTTAAAGAAGCGGCTCAACTTGCCCGTGAAACATTTTTGTCGGATCCCCCCGTTGTCCGTTCTTATGAAAGCTTCGGAGAGATTTTTATTGATTATCTTGATAAATCCCCCTACTCAAACTACCGCAAGGAATTGGAATTGAGTGAAGCGGTCGCCCGTGTTTTCTGGACAAAAAGCAAAATAAACTTTAAAAGCGAATGCTTTATCAGCGAGGATTTTGACGGATTTGTTTATAAGGTTGAAACTGACGGAAAACCTTTTTCCTGCAATGTGAGCATCAAAAGAAAGCAGGATGCTTACAGCTCCTGTGTAAATCCCGACACGATTATTATGAACGGCAGAATTACATACAGCACTCATCATTATTACGGTGAAGGCGGCGAAGGTATGTCGTTCGGCGCAAAACTCCGCATAAAAACCGACGGCGAATTGACTGCTGACCACAGCACAATAACCGTTACCGATGCAACTTTTGTTATTGTTTATGCTGCTTTTGAAACAAATTATGATGTCAACAAATATGATATAGATGAAACAATTGATTTCAAAAGCAAGTTAAACAAGACAATTGAAAAACTTGTAAATGCAGATTACGAAAAGATTAAAGATGCTCACATTTCAACCCATAAAAAATGGTTCGGTAATGTTCAGCTTGAATTAGAAGAAACCGAAATAAGTAAATTAACCACAAATCAAAGGCTTAAAGAGCTCAAATGGGATGAATATGACCCCGATTTATTTGCTCTTTACTATAATTTCGGCAGATATCTTTTAATTGAAAGTTCAGGCAAAAACGCAAGACTTCCCGCTAACCTTCAGGGAATATGGTGTCACGACTTCAATCCCCCTTGGGGAAGCGATTTTCACACCAACATAAATCTTCAAATGAACTACTGGCCCAGCGAAAGTGCAAATCTTTCAAAAACTTCTGCACCTTTCATCCATTTTATGAAAATGGTCAGCTCTTTCGGTTCTGAAACTGCAAAGGAACTGTTTGGCGCAAGAGGTTGGGTTATTAACCACACTACCGACGCATTCGGAAGAACGGGTGTTCATGACAGCGTTGACTGCGGATTCTTCCCCATGGCAGGGCCATGGCTTTGCCTTAATCTTTGGGAGCATTATGAATACACTGACAGTATTGATTATCTTGAAGAGATTTATCCTATTCTAAAAGGTGCCTGTGAATTTGTTCAGGACTATCTGACAGAAAACGAAAAAGGTCAGCTTATCACTTCACCGTCCAATTCTCCCGAAAATGAATTTTATTATATCGATTCTGACGGCAAAAAGCAGGAGAGTATGTTTACCGAGGGAGCAACAATTGATTTTCAGATTATTTATGCTCTCTTCACCCGTACCTGTCACGCTTGCAAGATCCTTAACAAAGATGAGGAATTTTCCGATACTCTTCTTGAAGTTTTGAAAAAGCTTCCTCCGATGGAAATAAGCGAGCGTTACGGAACAATCCGTGAATGGATTAAGGACTATGAAGAAACCGATCCGGGACACCGTCATATTTCCCATCTTTTCGGACTTTTTCCGAGTGACCAGATTAACGAAAGCAACCCCGAAATCTATGAAGCAGCAAAAAGGACCATTGCCCGCAGAATTGAAAACGGCGGCGGTTCAACAGGCTGGTCACGAGCCTGGACAATTTGCTTCTATACCCGACTTAAAGACGGCGAAAATGCGCTTAAACATCTTAAATACTTGCTCGAAAAATGTACCGCAAACAACCTTTTTGACATTCATCCCCCGTTCCAGATTGACGGTAACTTCGGCGGCGTTGCGGCTATTACGGAAATGCTTATTCAAAGTCACCTTGGTTCTCCCGGCAACAGAGTTTCAGAACTCTTACCCGCTTTGCCGGATGACTGGAACAAGGGCTCGGTTAAGGGAATCAGAGCAAGAGGAAATCTGACCTTTGATATTTCCTGGGAGAATTCGGTTCTTAAAAACGCTGCAGTAACTGCAGAAAACGATTGCACATTAAGAATCAAATTAAATGATAAAACCAAAAACCTCAAGGTAAATAAACCTTATAGCATTGAAGACAACTGCCTGAGAACAGAACTTTCCGCAGGTGAAACTGCAGAATTCAGCAACTGTATTTAAATCCCGGCTAAAAGGATTTTCGGATGGGCGGTTTTATGCAGTTACCCGCAAAAAAGCAGGCGCACATCATTGCTTGACAGCAATGGCGTGCGCCTTATTATTTTATATCGGAACCTGCAACTACACTTTCAGTTTTGCCCGTATCCAATCAATGAACTGCGATGCGGTTTTGCCGCTCAAAGATATTGCACCCGTCACACCCTTTGCAATAAACAGAGGCACACCAACCGAAGCGATATTATTCTCAAGAAATTCATTTGTAAATCTGTAATCAAATTTCATCGGAACACTGTCACAGGTTTTCTGATACCACTTGAGCATTTCATCACGCAGTTTTGCAATGATTTCCTTATACTGTTCATCATCAATGCGGTTTACGCTTTCACCCTCGCTGAGCACATAGAATTCATCCTTTTCGTAAAGACGCATTATGTATTTATACTCCGCAGTGCGTATCATCGTCGCTTTGGTATGAGTTCCGTCTTCTTTTGCCTGAAGAAGCTGACGGGGTGCATATCTGTCATCCTCATTGATAAAAAGGTTCATTTCAGTGCACTGGGCTTCGCCGATGAGCCTTCCGCCTTCGCTGAAAACAAACTCTCTGTGAGGGGTTGATTTATCAAGCAAGGAAGGAATAACACTTTTTGAAAAACTGAGCCTGTCGCACCCGATACCTGCCAGGTCGTAAACGGTTGCACACAAGTCAACAAGCTCTGTCAAGCTGCTGTTAACGCCGCTGTCCGCTTTAATGTTGCTTGCAGGCTTGATAATGAACGGAACATTCACAAGGCAATCGGGGAAACAGTTTTGACATTTTTCCACAAGTCCGAAATCGGTGGTATAATCGCCGTGGTCAGAGATTACGACAATTGCGGTATCGTCATAAATGCCTTCTTTTTTGAGCGTTTCAATAATTCTGCCGAGCTGATCATCAACCTTTGCACACATCGCAAGATAGACCCGACGAATCTCATTTAATCTTTCCTCAGGGCAATCCGCAACACCAAGCACATCACGAAGACCTGTTTCCATAAGCGGTTTGCCATCGGAGTCCTTGATTGACGGAATTCTCTTCTGCAGCTTGCTTTCGTCAATCATATCATAGTATTTCTGCTCAATCTGATACGGCGGATGAGGAAAATTGAGACCAACAAACATAAAAAACGGTTTGTCGGCAGGTCTCTTTTTTATGGCACGGATTGCAGAATCAATTGTTAAATCATCAGTGTTTCTGATTTCTCTTCCGTTTTGGTTTTCGGGGATAATCCCGTCTGCAAAGGAATTATATGTGTCGCTCCCCTTTTCACCACGGACTGCCTTAACAAAAGTAATCGGTGTTTTCACACGGTTGAACATCAAATATTTATCAATATTTTTTCTGTGATATTTCTTGTATTGACCCGCCATTAAATCTCCGCGTGCTGAGGAAATTGTGTAATAGCCTGCGTTTTTCATATCTGTAAAAAGATTATCCTCATCGGGCTGCAACAGATAGGACATTGTTCTGTGACCATTGGTGTGAGGATAATTCCCCGTCATGAATGAACAGCGGCTCGGCACACAAACGGGACTTTGGCAAAAGCAGTTTTTGAACGATACGCCTTCTTCACTCAAAGCATCCATGTTGGGTGTATGACTCGCAAGGTTTCCGAGATGATGCAAAGCATCGGCACGCATCTGGTCGGGGTTGAAAATTATAATGTTAGGCTTATTCATTGCCTTCACCGATTTCTTCAAGATTTACTCCACGGGTTTCCCTGGCCTTGAGCATCAGAATGATTATGCCGATAATCATTCCGGGAACAACCGTGCAGAAGCAAATCATTCCTATTGCCTCGTCGCCGAGAATATTTGATAAAACCATATTGATAAGCATTCCGATTGCATAAATAACACCCGTTATAATAGGTCTTACCGTTGCGATTGAAACACGGATTCCCGTTGGTGCGGATTCAGAGCACATAAGGGTTATCATATCACCCGTTGCCCAATAGCTGCCCACTGCGGCACCGCAGAAGAAGCCGACAAGATATTCATTCCAACTGTTTCTTGAACCGAAATAAAAAAGAAGATATGTTGCAAGCATAAAGCAGGTCATAACAATAACTGTCGATTTCCTTCCGAATTTATCAGCTATAAAACCTGTCACAAGCTGAAAAGCCGCCGAGCCGAGGCTGAACAGCATAAGTGCTTTTGAAACGGCACTTACCGCCATTGCGTTTGCGTCTTCAAAATTCATGCCATTTTCAAGGTATTCCTGCATAAAGCCGTAATTCATAATGGTTTCGTAATACTGAGTTATGAGCATACCAAACATCAGGAATCCGCCCGCTATCATTACAAAAAGCATCTGCTTATTCTTAAAGCAATATCTCAGAGCATTTGCAAATCCGCCCTGAGAGCCGTCTGCCTTTGATTTAAGTATGCTTTCCGTTTCAGGGGCCGTAAGCTGCTTGATGCGGTTCTTGATAAAAACATCGCTTTCACTCACGGTAAAGAATGCAAATATGCCTGCACAAAGAGCGATAATTGCGGGGATGAGATAAACATACCGCCAGCCCGAAAGGTCAGTTTCGGTTATAAATGTCTGACGAAGATAAGGAATAAGAAAAATAGCAAGGGTTGCAACGGATTTTATCACCGAATAGATTTTTGCACGGTGCTGTGCAGGAGCACATTCCTGAATATACACTGCCTGCATATCATGAGGAATAAAAAACTGAATAATAAACGCACCGATAAGATAAACGGGAATATTGGTGGCGATTGAAACAAACAGCAGGCCGAGCCCCATTCCGAGAGTGTTGATAACCAGGAATATTCTTCTGCCGAATTTATCGGAAAGCGGTTTGTAAATAAACGCCACAACAGAGCCTATGGTTGCAACAGTACCGAAGGCGGACATTCTTGCCACAGCAACATCCGCACCGAAAACGGGAGCAAAAATCTGTGACGCAATAACCGTCTGCATCTGAATGCCAATCTGTGATGCGATTTCATCCGCCATATAGATAACGGCAATCACAAACATAAAATAAGCCAGATAGCCTCTGCCCTTCGGCTTTGCGAGCTGTTTTTGGAGCCTCTCAAGCTCCCTTCGATTTTTTTCATTTAATGTTTTCTGCAAAATATCACTCCATCCCTTGAATTTAGAAAATTATATCACAAGAAATCTAAAAGAGCAACACCTTAAAGCTGTTGCTTTTTCAACTGCAATAATGATATAATAATTACAACAAAACACAACGCATTGTATCAAATATAAAGCGAGGAAATCATATGAAGAATAAAGATTATTTTTTGAAAAAAGCACAGGATAATTATCCTGTGCTGAAATTCACAGCTATAACGCCCGACATATCGGATTTTACGGCATCAAGCGGTGACAGTTTTATACTTGACCTTGCACAACACGCTGTAGGTCATTTTTCATTCAGCTTTGATAATGTTGAAAAATTTATTGATGCTCCCGTGCGACTGATAATCAGATTCGGAGAAGATATGAAAGAAATAAACAGCGATTTTTCACTGTATAACGGCAATGTTTCAAAAACCTGGCTGCAGGAGGAAATATTGAATCTTGATTATCCTCAAAAAGTCTGTATGCCGAGAAGGTATGCCTGCAGATACATAAAAATCACGGTTGATGAAACAAACTATCCAATAAAATTCTTTGATTTCAGATTTACCGCAGCAACAAGCGCCGATATATCTGCCCTTATCCCCTGCAACACAGAAGATGCTTTGCTCAAAAAGATTGACTGTGTTGCAACAAACACTCTTAAAAACTGTATGCAGACCTTTTTCGAAGACGGGCCGAAGCGTGACCGCCGTCTGTGGACAGGTGACCTTCGACTTGAGGCTCTGACTAACTACTATACATTTAATAATTCTGAAATAGTTAAAAGATGTTTATATCTTTTTGCTGCAGGAGAATGCGACCGTCTCGGATTTCTGCCGTCATATGTTTATGAAACACCTTATTACAAGTCGGGCGAAGCACATATCGCAGACTATGCACTGCTGTATGTTGTTACCGTATGCGATTATTATGAACACACTGCAGATATCTGCGTTGTGAATGATCTTTTGCAAATCTGCAAATCACAGCTTGACAGCTTTGAAGCAGTGCTTGACGAAAATATGATTGTCACGATGCAGGAAGGTTGGTTTGCATTCATTGACTGGTGCCCCGGGCTTGAAAAGATGACTGCTTTGCAGGGAGTTTATCTTTATACCCTTGAACGCTTTTCGGAATTGCTCAAAACAATCGGTGACGAGGATTTTAAAAAATATTCGTCGCTTCTTACACAAGTGCGCTCCGCTTGCAAAAAATATCTTTACGATGAAAATGAAAAAGCATTTATAAACGAATCAGATAACAGACAATTCAGTGTTCATTCACAGATATGGATGATACTGGGCGGCGTTATAAACGGCAAAGAAGCCGAAAATCTTCTGCTTCTTTGCCTTGATAATAAAAACGCCAAGCAACCCGTTACACCTTATATGCGCCATTATGTTACGGAAGCCATGATGAAACTCGGAATGAAAGACAACGCCGTGCAATATCTGAAAAATCTTTGGGGCGGAATGATCGAGCTTGGCGCAGACACCTTTTGGGAAGCCTATGTGCCCGAAGACCCCGATTTTTCGCCGTACGGAGACAGAAATGCAAACAGCCTTTGCCATGCTTGGAGCTGCACGCCGTCATATTTCATCCGTAAATACGGGTTTTAATCTTAAATACGGTTAATCATGTCAAAATGCTCTGTATAAAGCCGCTCAACATCGGTGTTCACCTTGAAAAATCCACCCTGTAGCGACATATGATCGCCCTGATAAACAGGCATTATATTCCACACGCCTGCGGTGATATTATCCTTATCAAACTCCTTTGACGGTGCATCGGAGGGTGCTTTTGCCGAAACGGTGTTGACAAGCCCGTCGTTTTCAAACCAGCTTTCATCAACAACATATCCGCCTGAGGTTGTGCCTTTAAGCATACCTATTTCATCCGCACTGCTTTGAAAAAGTATTTCCATTCTGCTTTTATCAGCCTTGAATGTACCGTCATCTTTTTCAGTTGTTGCCGTGCAGGAAATTGAAAAATAATAGGTATTCTCATCGGTAACCATATTCCTGTTAATCTCCATTGCGTGGTCAATGAACATATCGTATGCGGCTGTATCTGTATTATCGGGCATTGAGTTTTCAAGGCCGTAAGCCGTTGTTCCGTTATGAGGTGCCGCAAGCGAAGTCAGTGAATAAATCCAATCTGCTTTGCCGCCTGTAAACAATGGCGATATTTCACCTGCAGGGGTTGCAGCCATTTCGGTTTCGTCACCCTTTGCCATAAGCGATGCAAAAACACGCATGGTTGCTCCGCCGAAAGAATGACCGAGAAGATTAATTTTGTTTTCGGAATCGCATTTTTCGATAAGTGCTTTGCCGGTGAAATCCTCACCGTATCTGTCGTGACCGCACTTTTCACTGTGAGCTTTGCCGTAGTCAACGACCGTGCCTGTAAGCTGTGCATAAAGCTCACATGCTCTGTCCCATGCGCTTGCAGTGCCTGAAACTGACGCCGCATAACAATCATAGCCTTTGTTGTCAAGCTTTCCGAGCAACTCTCCGCCGAACATTCCCCAATAAGGCATAAGATTATACTGAAGGTCATATTCGCCCCACCCCATCAAACCGTGCACAAAAACATAGGGGTAGTTTGTGTTCCACTGCTCTTTATCGGGCATTTCTGTTTTCCCGGGAAAAAGGAACGAAAGAATGCTCATTATTATCGCCAAAGGTATTGAAACTATTTTTGCCATTTTATTTTCTCCTTTAAATTTTGTTAATCAATACCCGAAATACTGCACACAATACTGTTCAACGGTATTTATATATTCCATTTCACACAGCGGGTCAAGACCAAGCCCGTGGTTGGAAAGCGGATAGAGAATGAAATTATGAATTGCACCTGCATTTTCAAAAGCAGCTTTTATTCTTTCTGCATTGCCCGAAGGAACAATCATATCCGTGCCGCCGTAGGCAAGAATTGAAGGAACGGTATCTTTTGTTACATAAGCAGTGGGAGAAACAAGGCTGATAACATCTTCAACCATACCGTTTTCTTTCATTTCTTCGGTAATTTCAATACCGGAAAGCATACTCGCAAGACCCGTGCTGCCCCATACTTCCGAATGGAAATCTGACGGTCCGACCTGATTTGCGGTAAACACAAGCTCAATCGCAGACTCACCTGCTCTTGAAAATCCGTAAAGCATTGAAAGATGTGCACCTGCGGAATAACCCGAAACGGCAAGCTTTGTGATATTAAGCTCCTTTTCCTTTGAAAAATCTTTGATCTTTTCAATTGCTTTTCCGATTTCATCACACATTGTAAGTGCGGTTACTTTGCCGAAAAGCCCGTCTGCGTAGAGGGTATAGTTCATCGTTGCGGTGATATAGCCTTTCTTTGCAAATCTTTCACATTTTTCCGCCATATCTTCTTTGTTGCCGCCTGTCCACGAGCCGCCGTGAATATAAAGAATAACACCGTTGTGTTCATTGGCGTATGCGGACTCAGGTACATAAATATCCATTATGTTTCTTTCGGCTTCACCGTATGCAAGATTTTCAAAAACATCGTACTTTTCAAATGACAAGCCGCCTATAAAGGTTGAAACAACACTGAATGACGAAAGAATAACTGCAATTATTCTTTGTAAAATCTGTAACATTTTTTCTCTCTCCCTTTAAATTGATAATTACAGAATAAACCTAAAAGCATAAATAACGACATTCAGAACATTATTTAAAATGAATCTCAGGAAAGTGAAAACATAAGGGAATTCAAACTCCCAATCATCAAATGTGTCAAGAGTACCGATAAGTGACGAATCATATGTGATTTCAGGATTTTTGAATGCCTTTGTTTCCATTTTCATTATGCAGAGATTTTTGCATGCTTCACGCAGCGCATTGCCGAAACCGACAGGGTCTTTGGCATATGCAAGCTTAACCGCCGCCTTATGCTGCACAACCTGCAGTGCCCACATACCCGAAAGAATTGTATCATTACCGTTATAAACAGCAAGAACAGGGCTCATATATCCGCTGCCCGTAAAGTTGGAAGAATAGTCTGAAACAACAAAGCCTTCAAATCCCCACTCTTCACGAAGCAAATCTTTGAGAAGTGCGGAGCTTGAGCCGCACCATTTTGTTCCGATTCGGTTATATGCCGACATTATTCCCTTTGGTTGTGCTTCCTTTACAGGAATTTCAAACGCCTTGAGATAAATTTCACGCATCGCCTGCTCATCACACCAGGTGAAAATACCGTTTCTGTGGGATTCCTGATCATTGAGCGCAAAATGCTTTATTGTTGTGACAAGGCTTTCGGAATTTGCACCCTTGATAATTTCAGCCGCCATAATGCCTGAAATTATCGGGTCCTCGGAGAAATATTCAAAGTTTCTGCCGCCTCTGGGGTTGCGGTGGATATTTGCACCCGGAGCATACCAGGTATCCGTACCCATATCCGCAGCTTCCTTGCCCGCACCCTTACCCATTTCATAGGCAAGGTCAACATTCCATGTGCATCCGATTGCAGTTGCGCACGGGTAAGCTGTGCCGCTGTCTGTATAGACAAGACCGTTTCTGCCCTTAACACTTGAAGGGCCGTCGTTATCCATGGTATGAGGTATTCCCAAGCGCTCAATGCCGTGTGTTTCATAGCCGCCGTTGATAACAAGCATTGTCATTTCATCAAGAGTAAGCTGATCAAGGAAAGCATCCCAGAGTGTTTCGTCCTGTGCAACATCCTGCAGAGTTATTGTCTTATCGTATTTAACACCCATTTTAGGAGCTTCTCCGTCCTTTACGGGTTCAGGAACTTTATCAACATCAACAACATAATCGTCCTTATCAAGGTCACGCAAAGCGGGATATGTGCCGTCAACATCGGCTCTTGACATTATTTCATAGCCACTGTAAATATCCTCAAAAAGATTTTCGATTTCTGTGCCCGTTGCGGAATCGTTTTTGATTATTTTTGTTTCTTCTACTTCATATTCATAGGCTGAAATATGATTTCTGACATCGTTTGCAACAATTATTTTATATGTACCTTTTTCAAGCACCCATGCCTCATTTTCTTTATAGTCATAGGATGCCATATCGTCTGTTGAGAATGAAACTGTGAGTGTTTCGCTGTCGCCGGGGGCAAGCATTTCTGTTTTGGCAAAGCCGCCCAGGCAGATTGCGCTCTTTTCAATGCCACCCTCGGTATAGGGCGCACTGTAATAAAGCTGAACAACCTCTTTGCCCGCCATATCGCCCGTGTTTGTGACTCTGACTTTTACAGATATATTTTCTGCATCAAAATCAGTCGAAATTACTTCTTTTTCAAAGCTTGTATAAGAAAGACCGTAGCCGAAGGGATACTGCACCTTGTCCTTCGCGAAGGTTTCAAAATAACGGTAGCCTACATAAATACCTTCATAGTATTCGACAAAATTCTTGCCGCCTTTATACTCATTGCTGCCGAAACATTCGCTTGAAGGATGGTCCTTGATGCTGTATGCGATTGTATCGGTAAGTTTACCCGACGGATTAACCTTACCGTCAAGCACCTGCGGAACGGCTGTCATTCCGAATTCGCCCGGAATCCAGATTATTGCTGCCGCCTTTATGCTTTCATATTCATCAATCCAACCCATTTCCATAACATTGCCGATATTGAAAAGCACAACCACATTCTCAAAAGCAGCTGTTACCTTTTCAACCATTGCCTTTTCATCATCGGAAAGGCTGAGCGTTTCAACAGTGTGGTCAGTGCCCTCGGCACTTGTGCGGCTGATAACAATTATCGCCGTATCTGAATACTCAACCGCACTTTTGAGAAGTTCGTTGGTGAGATATTTGGGATTCATTTCTTCAAGGGTATTCTTGGCAAGGAGCACCTGAAGAAGATTGTTGATAACCGTGTTATCTGTTTTTGGAAGCTCATTTGAAAGGCAATGCTTCTCATAAAGGGCACGAAGCTCGGCATTATACTCTATGCCCTCCGCTTCAAATGCCTCATAAAGAGTTACGGGGTCATCAGTCGTAATTGCACCTGAGCCTGCACCGCCGAAAAACGGGCAAACCGAGCCTGCTCCAAAAACATTAACCTTTTTGTTTGAGAGCGGAAGAAAACCGGCCTCATTTTTGAGAAGAACAATGCCTTCGCTTTCAATCTGAATTGCAGTTTCTTTTGTTTCGGCAATGATTGCAGGGTCAACATCGCCACTCGTTGCAAAAGCAATATTGCCAAACAGGAGAGATATAACAAGTGCAAGGGATATCGCTTTGAGAAAACCTTTTTTCATCTTAACACCTCTTTGCTCAATTCTTATTTTCATTATACTTTGTATATCACATTGTTTCAATATCGAAAATCAAACTCATATGTTTAATTTTGTTCAATTAACAGCAATTATGTTTTGTTCAAAAAAATAATTATTGACCAAGAAAAAATATGATGATATATTAAATATATAAAAAATGGAGGAAGTAAAAAATGAAAAAGATTACAGCAATTATTTTAAGCATTGCAATGGTTTTATGCCTGTTCACTGTTGGCGGATATGCTGCCGAGGATAAGCCGTTTTATCTTGTGCTCGGTGACTCGATTGCGTATGGCTCCGGCATTTCAAATTCAAAGGAAGCGTGCTACGGTAAAATAGTTTCGGATACAAACGGTTATGATTATGCAAACCATTCCGTGCCGGGTCACACAACAGCAAATCTCATAAACCGCTTGAG
Source organism: Clostridia bacterium (assembly GCA_017403185.1). Taxonomy (GTDB): domain Bacteria; phylum Bacillota; class Clostridia; order Oscillospirales; family Acutalibacteraceae; genus CAG-177. The sequence goes on along the minus strand of JAFQON010000048.1, from coordinate 121,982 downwards.
CAACGAGGTTGTAATTGCCGATCTCAAAAAAGCTGATATTATCAGCATATCAATCGGCGGCAATGACTTCCTTATGAGCAATCTTATAGGTCTCATGTTTGATTCCATTGTCAAAAATGACCATGCCGAATTTGACCGTATTGCGGAAGGCTTTTATAACAACTTCTGCAAAATAATTGATATAATCAACTCACACAACGAGGACGCAGTTATTCTTATGCAGACTCTTTATAACCCGCAGTCGGGCTATCTGAGAGCTCCCTATCAGGAAGGTGCAGACAGAATCAACGCTGCAATCGAAAAGTACAACACAGAAAATCCCGGTGAAATTGTAATTGTTGATGTTGCTTCGGCTCTCGGCGATGATATGGCAAACTATGCCGATGACGAAATTCACCCGAGTGCAAAGGGCAACGAAATAATTGCCGATGTTATTCTCGACAAGCTTTGCGAGCTCAGTCTCGGCAGCGATACAACTCCCGTTATTGCTGCAAAAGGCGAAGACATAGAAATTCCTGCGATATTCACCGCAACACTCAGAATTGCAGGATTTGTTTTCAATGCAATTTCGGTAGTTTATAATTTATTTACAGGTTTTTTCGCATAAACTGCTTTGAGGAACAGATAATCCATTTCAGCGAATGTATAATCAACAATCTGAATGAAAGCCCGGTTGTGACACCTGAGCAAACACTTTACATAACCAAACAAATGGATGAAATCAGAAAGCTTACGGGCATCGTATACCCTCAGGATATATAAAATCATATTTATGAGGTTGTTACGAAAAAACTGAAATCAAAATACAGGTAACGAAAAACCACTTCACCTTTTGATGAAGTGGTTAATTTTTATCTGCAATTTTTTATTCTGAGAACAATACGCTTTGGTGCTTGCCCAAAAGAGCAATTATTCTTGCGTTTTCTTTCATCTCAAATCACTTTCAAATGAAAACACAAAATGATTTTTGCCGTGACTGAGGATATATTTTTCCCCTTCAAAAACAAAATCTGCAGACAGATTTTCCGGTATGACAATATCGAATTCAACGGCATTTTCGTTTTTATTGTATGACACGGAAACCGTGCCTGCTTTGAGCTCCCTGCTGCCATCAAGGCTGTTGATTTTATCAACGAGCACAGGCGAAATAACAATTTCAGAATAACCTGCACAGCCGACCTTTGCACGGATACCCAAAAGATAATCGTATATATATGCTGCAACCGCACCAAACATCGGATGGCTGTGTGAACGGTCACGAAGCGAGCCCGGCCAATATTCCCAAAGACTTGTCGCACCAAGACGACGCATTTCTCCAAAGGAATGAAGTGTTTCGGAAAGCATCAGCTCCGTTGCAAGTTGACCGTCACCCCGCTCAAACAGAACTCTTGTGAGAATATCCGTTCCGAATATGCCCGTGTCGTATCCGCCGAGCTTGCGATAATACTCAACCATGTTCTGATATGTTCTTTCATCACCCAGACCTATATCAACTGCAAAAGCATTTGCACCCTGCTGACCGCCGAGAAAATTGCCGTCCCACTTGTTGAAGTACGCTGCCATTACCGCTTTTTTGCGCTCTTCAATACGCTTTTCAAACAGAGGAATATCCTCTTGCTTGCCGATTATTTTTGCAATATCAATACATCGTGTAAGCGATTTAATGTAAAAATAGTTATTTACAAACGGTGCGGGAAGAACAACCGAAACCGGAGTGCACCAATCGCCGAGGCACCATTCGCCCTCTTTATCGCTAACAACAAGCCCCGCTTCAGAATGCGATTCAAGATAGTCAAAATAACGGAGCATATTGGGGTAGCATTCAGAAAGAGGCTCCGTGTCACCGTAATGCAGATAAAACTGATAGGGCACCTCAACAATTGCGCAGCCCCATCCGCCGGGGCCGCCGCCCGAGTGCATATAGGGCGCAGTATATTGAATATGACCCGTAACAGCATCCTGACAATCCTGAATATCCTTTATCCATTTTCGATAGAAGCTTTCGGCATCAAGAATATTCATTGCCGCATGGCAGGCAAGCTGACCGTCACCTGTATATCCCCTGCGCTCAATGTGAGGGCAATCCGAAGGTATACCCGAGTGCATATTTGTAAGCTGGGTGTTTACATAAGTATCGTGAATCCAATTAAGAATCTCATTATCAGACTTGAAGTGTGAGAGTATCGGCGCATTTGTGTGAACAACCTCTACGCATTCAGGCTGTGCATTGCCGTAAACCGCAAAATAGCGGAACGCATACCAGGTAAAAAGAGGGCGAACAGTTTTCTCATTTCCGTCACAAATATAAATCTGTTTCTGACCGTGGACAAACTCGGGGTCAATCGAGCCATCAGGGCAAAGCTCCTCTGAGTGAACAACCGTTACCTTCTCCCCCGCCTCACCCCTAAGCTTTATTACGGGGTATCCGCTGATATTTTTACCGCAATCATAAACGGTAAAATCATTATCTTTCTTTATTTCTTTTATTCGAAGCGTTTCGCAAACTCTGTCTGCAGGGCAATCGGTGAAGAAATACTCTGTATCGGGCGCATCTGCAAGAACTGCATCAGACCATATCAAACCTTCGACAGAATTTTTGCTTTGCAAATCCTGAGTTTCGGTGCATGTAAAGTGATAATCCTTCACATAACTGTCAGCGATTTTATCTCTCTTTGATGAACCGAAATCAAATTCACCGTTTTTATCTTCACCGAAAATGCGCCAAACAGCTTTGGCATCACCGTATTTACTGTTCTCACCAAATGTATACCAACCGCCGCCAAAATGAATTGTAACTGTGTTTTCGCCGTCTTTAAGCATAGGCGTAACATCATATTCGGGAACATACAGACGATGACCGCTGATTATTTCGTTAACAGGGTAGTCCTTTCTCGCCTCAAAATCAGTGCTCAGAGGCAAAAACAAATCTTCACTCACCCTTTCACCGTTTATGTAACAGTGAAACACACCGAGACCAACGACTCTGAGAGTGGCCTTTCTTGCCTTTTCAACAGAAAAACTGCTTTTGAGAATAAAAAATTTATTTTCACAATCGCCGCACGAAGTAACCCATTCTGCCGATGAAAAAACATCCCGCTGATTCATAAACAAACCTCTTTCAATTCAGGATTATTTACCCTTCAAGATAAATCTCTCTTATGCTCGCAATTTCAGCAGAGGTGACACCCGCTGAGAGGAGATAATTCTCCGCCTTTTTCTGAATTGTATCGCCCTCATAAGATTTAAGCTGACCTATAAATTCATTCATTTGATTCTCGGCCCACAGACTGCCGTGATACAGAGCGGAAAGCTGATATTCTTTCATAAGATTTTCTTCGCTCATGCCGAGTATTGCCTCAAGAAGATAGCAAACCGTGCCTGTTCTGTCAAGACCGTGAGTACAGTGCATCAGCACGGGGTAATTATCTTTATCTGCCAAATCTGCAAATATATTTCTTATCGCAGCCTTGCCACTGTCGGTGAAAACATCGCCGTACATCGGAGCAGCATAGTAATTATGATTAACTGCCGCACCAAGCGTATTGGTTCCGTTAGGATTATCACTTGAATGACGCAAATCCATTTCCGTGCGAATTCCGAAAACGGTGAGCATTGTGTTTACTCCGTCGGGAGTGATGCTGTATTTCGGCTCAACCGCTCCGTCAAGCTCAGCGCTGCGATAAAGCAAGCCCTGCCTGATTGTTTTGCCGCCAACGGTTTCCCAGCCGCCGATATCACGCATATTACACGCTCCGTCAACAGAAAGCACGCGGGGTGTTTTTGCTGTTCTGAAGCTGCCGTCAACGCTTGTCGTTTTGCCGTTGGAAAGCGAAAGAGTGAAGCGGTAGTAATATTGAGTGTTAACCTTTAAATGGTAAACATCAACACTTGTTTCATCGCCCGCCAAATAATAAACAGATGAATTTGTAAAATCACTCTTTTCGGAAACAAAAACCTCTGCACTCCTTACCGAATATCCTTCAGGAATGCTCTTGACAGCATATGACAGCCTGACGGGAAGCCCTGTATCAAGCCTGCCCATCGAAGCATATTTTTTATAAATACTCTCCGCCGACACCGAACTGTCAGAGTTGAAATATTCCTCAACAGCAAGCCCCGAAACCACAACATCTTCATCAAAAAACGGAAGCTCAAGCTGAAGTGTTGCCTGAGTTTCAACCACTGCTCCGTCATCATACGGCGAAGCATCCTTGTCTGAGCCACCGCTTACTTTATCAAGTGAAACACCCATAATTATGAGCACACAAACAAAAAGCAGAGCAACAAAACCGTTGGCAATCTTATATTTATTGCGTTTTATAAAGCGTTTTGCTTTCTCTTTTTTTGATCTGCTTGAGTGAGAGTGATGGTGATGGCTATGATGACCATGATGATGCGAATGATGGCTGTGATGAGATTGACTTCCGTGATGCTCAACTGTGGCTGAGTCACCTGCGGAGCTTTCATCAAAATCAACACTCAAATTTTCTTTGTTATCCATATATTTCTCCCGTAGTTAAACATTTTTTCTGTCTTTTAAAACACGAATTAAGTTTTTGCTTTCTCTTATCATAAAAACCGGATTTATTCCCTTAAGCATCAATCGGTTGTTGTGACGAATGGGCTTTATTATAAATCCGAGAACAAAGTTTGTGAAGAACTGTGTCAGCAGCGATGCAAAAGCCGCACCGCAGGCTCCCCAATACGGTATCATAACTGCGTTCAGAATTATATTGAACACTGCGCCCGAAAGATTTATAATCCACAGATATTTCTGCTTCTGCTCAGCAAGAATCCACACATTGCGAACCGTTCCCATATAAGAAAAAACAATAAACCATATCAGGATGCGCAAAACCGCAACCGATGCGGCATAGCTTTCACCGTAAAGAACGGTGATTATAAGCCTTGAAAAAACAGTAAACACAACGGATTGCGCCAACGATAAATAAATTATAATGCCGTAAAGCATGGAAACAAGCCTCTCATAATCGGCATTTTCTTCTTTTTTGCTTGAAAGTATTACTGGTCTGAAGGAGTCTGTTATTGCAGTATAAACAAACTGAACAACAGCAGCCGAGGTTATTGCTGCGGTATAAAATCCGTTTTCTTCCTCCCCTATCATGGTAGTCAGCATTATATGATCCGTGCTTTGAAAAACAACCACCATAAGTGATGCAAGAATATAATGCTTGCTCTTTGAAATCATTTTTTTTGCCGTATCAAAAGAAAAGCTGAATCGGCTGCCTTTTCTGAAATATAAAACAATAAGAGTAATTCCGACCGTTCCGAACTCAACCGAATGTGTAACGGCAAACCAATAAACACTTTTGCCCGTTACAAGCAAAAATATTCTGTATGCAGCAACTGCGATATAAGCTATAAGCATCACAACCGAGGAATACTTGGATTGCAGCTTATACTGAAACCAATACTGTATCATTTCAACAGCCGCAAAGAAAATCGACAGGCTGTAAAGAACACAAACAATTATTGTTTCTTTTTCACCTGAATTTGCAATTGAAGCAAACGCAGTCACTCCGCCTATGCAGGCAATTGCCGATAGCATATTCATCATTAGAGAGGTGCCGAGGATCTCCCCCTCTTTACGAGGGTTCTCCACAAGCTCACGGACAAGCGTTGCGTCAAAACCCAGCTTCATTATCGGCATTGCAAACGCAACTATGGAGGCGGCATAGTTTATCAGACCGTAGTTTGACGGCCCGAGATATCTTGCACACAGCATACCTACCACAAGTTGCAGCAGCGACTGCATTATTTTGCAGGCAACTATCCACTTTGCATTATTGAATACTTTACCGTAGTTCATTCTTCACCAACACTCAAGCTGTTTCGTAGTCCCGGTCTTTGCTCAGGTCGCTGTTTGGGGCAAAAGGCAATGCCAACGCAAAATACGCCATATAAGCAGCCTCTGTTCTGAGCGCCGAATTATAAAAGACCATTATTACACAAATAATTGAAATCAGCATACTTATCCTGCCAAAAAGCTCATTTGATGTTTTATTTTTTGTATGCTTTCTTGCCAACAAAAAGCAAAGAACAAAGAATCCTATATATGTCACAAGACCTATGTATCCGTTTTCAAGAAACATAATGGCACTTGAAAACCATTCATAGTGAAGGTAAGAATGGCTCTGATAAAACGGAGTATTGCATATCGCAAACGCCGAGGTATCGCAGTTGCCCAAACCCAAGCCGAAAACCTTCTCCCACGGCTTTGTAAGGATGTTGTTTGATATTGTGGGGATTGCGGTAAATCTGCCCAAATCCTCTGTTGTGGCATAGTTTGAAGCAGTTATCATTTCCACAAGTCTGTCAACAGAAAGCATTCCTTCATCCTTGAATATTGTTGTGAGGAGCATACTTGCGAAAATAACCATGACGGTTGACACAAGCATCAGCATAAGTTTCCTGAAAGAAAAACTTGTTATAAAGGCCGAAATAACCAAAATAAGCGGGAAAATAATAAAGAAAATTTTAAGCTCTGCCATGGCTGCAACAACAAGCGACATGCCGCATTTTGAAAAACAAAGCACAGCACTCTCTTTTTTGCTCATAAACAATAAAATAGATTTACTGATAACTATGCTGAAAAAAATCAGAGTAAAGGCATTGCCGCCCTTTTCGGTGCCGAAAATTCCGCCAAGAAAATCCTGTTCATATTTAAGAATTACAAACTGAAAAATTGAAACTGCAGCATTAATCCAAAACAAAACATCCGTTATTCTTAAGCAGAAAATCAAATCCTCTTCATCAAAAAAAGTTGCAAAAAGCAAAAAAGAAATAAAAAATCTGAAATTGTTTCTGAAGCCCCATAAGAAATAAAACGGAGATTGAAAATTAAACAGATGAACAATCATTGTATACAAAAAGAATATTATTGTATACAGAAAAAAAGGCATTATTTTTTTGCTCAGTATATTGCGCTTTTGTGCGACCCAAAACAAAACAGCAATAACATAAGCGGCATCAACCAGATACTTCACTAAACCGGGAACATTCAAAAAATCCGTAAAGAAGGCCATCATAAAAGGGAATGCGAAAATAAATCCCGTAAGCCATTCGGGCACGGAACGCCTTTTTATATATAAAATTCCGTTGTTAAAATTCACAATAGAACCTCTCTGTTGTTATTTTTTAAAACTTCTGAGCCAAAGAAGCGCACAGCTTACAAAATACAGTTTTTTCTTAACAGACAAAAAAAACAATTTAACATATGAGCTTTCAAGGTTTAACACTTCATTATCAAGTGTACTGCATAAAACAGGGTCTTTGAAAAAAGTATACAGTTCTTTTTTCTTTTCTTTTGAAGTCAGGGCGGATTCATAAACCTGCTTGATTGCCGCAAGGGTAAATGAATGATATCTTGCCTTGAGATGCAAATGAACAGCTTCAGGCAAGCCCTCTTTTAATATAAAATCGGTGCATTTTTCAAGAAAATAATTGTTTTTCTCCTGACGGTCCTTCTTAAAAGTTCGTGAAAGAGAATTATCTCTTTTGTAATAATAATACAGACAATCCCCAACAATCACCGCCGATGAAATCCGTGAAAAGAATTCAAGAGCAAAATATGTATCCTCAGAAATTATCTCTCTTTCGGATTTGAATCTGAGCCCGTTGCGCTTTATGGAGTCAAGTCTGAACATCTTACCGCACGAGCTTACACCAAAGCCCATATCATAAGTAAACATACCCGGAAGGAGCTGATTTTTAATCGAATCAGCATCAAAATAGTCTTTATCAGACAACGCTCTTTTTTCTTCAAGCTTGCCGTCATCATACAAATCATATCTGCCGTATATGCACACATCCGCATTATGCTCTTTTATTTTTCGCACACATTTTTCCGCAATTGCGGTATCGACATAATCGTCGCTGTCAAAAAAGAAGATATATTCTCCGCTTGCGTTGTCAATGCCCGTATTGCGAGCCATGCCGAGACCCTCATTCTTTTTATGTATCACTTTTATGCGGGAGTCTTTTTTAGACCATTCATCACAAATTGTGGGACAATTATCGGGAGAGCCGTCATCAACAAGGATTATCTCGAGATTTGTATATGTCTGACCCACAACCGAAGCTACACATCTGTCTAAATATTTTTCAACATTATAGATTGGTATAACAACAGAAACCAACGGTTGGTTCATATGACGGCTCCTTCCTTTTTAAGAATTAATAAAAAACGAAACAGCATTGCTCCAATCATATTCAAGAACGGATTTTCGTGCTGTGACGCTCTGAGAATTCAAAGCCTTTTCTGCAAGGCAATCAAGACTTTCTTTGTCAAATGAATTTATGCGATAAAAGCCGTCATTGTTTATTAATGCTTTTATTTCGCCGTAATCGGTTGTGATTATCGGCTTGCCGCAAGAAGCAGCTTCCATAACCGACAGCGGCACATCAATACATCTGCCCTGCTCAACAACAGGGAAAAAGTATATATCCGACAGCTGATACAGCTCTTCGATGTTAGGAATATAATCATCGATTATTCTTATATTCGGTTTGCTGAGCAGCTCATTTTTCAGCTCAATATCCTGCTCATTTTTTGTAAGAGTGCTTGTAACAAGTAAAATTTGATATTTCTCATCAAATTTCATCAATTCAGCAATGTTTCTGCCCCTGTTGAGATGGCCTGCATGAAGAATAACAGGTCTGCAGTCAAAACCGTATTTTTCTTTAAGAGCATTCTTTTTATTATTATCAACGGGTGTGAATTTTTGAGTATCAACACCCGTTTTTAAATATTCAACTCGTTTTTTGCCGGCAATTTTTTCATAGAATTCTGCTGCATCCTTTGAAAAAACGACAAAATCCGCACCACTGAGCCGCAAAAGGATGCGTGAGATAAGGTTTGTGTGATACTTCATAACCGAAATGACACTCAGCTTTTGGCGTGTGAATAAAGAAACAACAAACACTCTCAGTGCCGTTGCAAGTGTGCGTGCAGGGAAGGGAATATATAGCACAGGCTCATTGCACCTGCGTATTACGGAGAAAAGCCTGCAGCTGAGCATCAATCTGTTAACATTCAGATGCACATCGGAAAACTCAGACTCACGCTCATAGGTGATAACGGTTGTTTCGGGCTTGGCTTTTTTTATTCTGCTCACAAGGCTTTTGGCAACCTTAAGGCAGCCTTCATCATCGGTTTTTGTTAAAGAATTGGATAAAATCAGCATATTATCTCCAAAACCGTTTATTTTGCGGCACAGCTTTCACAGGTTGAGCAGGCATCAAGCTGCTCCTTTGTTACCTTGCCGTCACGGTAATCACGGACAATTTTGTTTTCAAACATTGAGTATTTTTTCTTTTTAAAGAAACGCAGGAATTTATGCCTGATAACCCAGAAAGCGGGCTTCCATATATATTTGTGCATGGCAGGTGAAACAGAACCTATCATCCAACAGTTGCGATCGCAGCAGCGCACCTTTTTGCGCACAAGCTCTGCCTGCTCGCTTTGCCACAGATCATCCCAGCTTTGCTCATTAAGATTGCCCATAACCTCTTTTTCTTTTGTTCCGTTGCAGGGCATAACATCACCGTAAGGGTCAATAAAGAAGGTGTCAAAGCTCATATCGCACTGAAGCAGACGCTTCTGACTGAATATGTAATTAATCAGACCGTGGTTGAAATATGCTCTGAACCACTTTTTGGGGCTGTTTGAATCAAGCAGCTTATTAATCAGCTTTTCAAAATTTTCAGCTACCATAAGACGGTCATGAATAATGTTGTTTGACTCAACAAAATAAAAGCTGTTATGGAGCGATGCAGTTGCAAACTCCATGCCGAGCTCGTCGGAAATATCATAGAGTGCAACAAGGTCGGGGGCGTTCTTATCCTGCACCGTCATGCCGAAGCCAACATCCTTCATCCCCATTTCAACAAGCTTTTTAAGAGTGGTATATCCTCTGTTATATCCGTCTTCAAGGCCTCTTATTTCATTATTTGTCTGCTCAAGGCCCTCAATCGAAATGCGGATTCCAACCTGCGGAAATTCCTTGCATAAATCGATTATTCTGTCAGTAAAAAAGCCGTTGGTTGAGATAACGATTCTGTCACTTTTTTTATAAAGCTCGCGGACTATTTCTTTCAGGTCCTCGCGGATAAAAGGCTCACCGCCCGTAATGTTTGTGAAATACATTTCAGGCAGCTTGCGTATTGTTTCTATTGAAATTTCATCTTCGGGCGCTGAAGGCACCTTGTATCTGTTGCACATTGTGCATTTTGCATTGCATCGATAGGTTACGATAACCGTGCCGTTAAGTTTTGCAGGCATTGTTTCACCTCTGTTTTTCAGCATTCAATTTTATATATTTTCCGGGATAGAGAACAAAATCAGCAAATTTAATGCGAGATAATATTTCTGACGCCGCTATCGGGCCGATAAAGCTGAGGGAAAGCCCTGCAACCGTGTGTATAACTCCCGAAGTAACACCGATTTTAAGCAGCACAATTCTTATTCCTGCGGCAAAAATTGTGTGCATCAGATAAATCGGCAAGGTATATTCAGAGAAGGATTTTATGAATTTTGCAAATTTTCCGCCCTGATGCACGGCGAAAAGAATAACCGTTGCCGCGCAAGCAACTATTCCTGCAAAAAATGCGATAATGCCGTTATCGATTTTCAAAAAATACATCAGCGAGCACGATACCATAAACACCGCCGAAAGTGTGAAATAAAGCGGAATATGCTTTTTGCCGATAAATGTTACGGCTTTTGAACTGCACAAAATCATGCCGAGCACAAACCAGATATGATATTCCAAAACCGTTTCAACGGCATACAAATCAATCTCAAGCGGAGTAAATGTTATACATTTTAAAACGAGCGAAACAATCAGAATAATAATTGAAGATTTTCTGTTTTTTATTGTGGGCGTTATCAGAAAAACAAAAAACAGAGTGTATAAATACCAATAAGGAGATATGGGCTCTGCAAACAAAGAATAAATCAAACCGTTTGTTTTTATGTTTACCGAATCTGAAAAAACATTCTTGACAGCCCATGTTACGGCAGAAAAAAACAGATACGGAACACCAAGCGAAATCAGTTTTTTGAAAATATTCCTTCCGTATTCTTTAATTGTAAGAACCGTGCAAGTTTTCTGATACAAATAACCGCTGCATATAAAAAACAAAGGAACATGAAAAAGATATACGGTATCAATTGCCCATTCCGTAAAATTATTGGAATATATATCCGATAATCCCATGCTCTGCAGAAAATGACCAAGCACAACCAGAGCACAGGCAAATATTTTCACACCGTCAACCCATATTTCTTTTTGTTTTGACATACAGCCCTTTCACTCCACTTTTAATCAGCTTCTGCTTTCGTCATATATTCCAGTGCAATCCCCTGCCACGAATAGTTCTTCACGGCATTCTCTCTTGCAAGAACACGGAGTATTTTGTATTCATCAGGATTGTTGAGTATACTGTCTCTGATGCAGCTGACGATGTTTGCCTGTGTTGCAACAACGCTGCCGTCACCGATATTAACAGCAGTATCCGTGCAAAGCATAACGGGCACGCCCGCCGAAACAGACTCAACGCAAACAAGCGGGAAGCCTTCATATTCGGATGCAAAAACAGTCGCATCCGCTATATTATAAATCTCATTCATCTCTTTACCGGGAGACACTGTGCCGAGATAAATCGTTTTATCTGAAACGAAATTTTCATCTGCAGCCATTTTAACCCTGTCAAAATATTCCTGAGAAACAATTCCGCCGACATAGGCATAAACAAGATTATCATTCTCTTTAAGCAACGGAGCGAGCATTTCAACAACTCTTGCCTGCCCTTTGTTTTCATAAACCGAGCCAACCTGAAGAATAACTTTTTTATCCGTCAGATTATGTTTCTCTTTTATTTTTAATATTTCTTTTTCGTCAAGAGGTTTGTAAACATCAGTATTCACACCGTTACGGATAACAACAACTTTTTTGTCATCAATTTCAAGATGTTTTATAACATTTTCTTTAGTTTTTTCGTTGAGAACAAACACCTTATCCGCGCTTTTCATTGCGGCGATTTCCTGAAAATAACGGCTGTGAAGAACATCCTTCACATCATCCCATTCCTTGCTCCATAAGCCGTTATGATTGGTATATGCAACAACAGCTTTTGCACGAAGTTTTTGGGGAACAATCTTTGTGAAGAAAAACAGATTATATTGATTATGAAAATGAAAAATCGCTTTTTCTTTGAGATTTTTCAGGATTTTTTTAAGTTTAAAAGCAAGAAATACGGAATAAACTACTCTTTTTAATTTATGAATTATACCGAGACTTACATCGGATTTTGTGAAAACAGAAGGCACTCTGACCTGAGTTATGGGCAGATTATGCTCTGCTCTGCACGAAGATGAAATATCAATTATTTCAACATCCTTGCCCATATTAAGATATGCCCTGGTCAGCTCTTCAACCACGCTTTCGGTTGCCGCGGCAATCTGTGCTGGAATCGGAGTATATCCCGTTCCTATTTCATAAATTTTCATAAATCATTCTCCGTATATCTGAATGAGTTTTTTTAAGTAGCTCTCGGTAGTTTCAAATTGAATCGTCCTGCAGTTGGCGGTAAATTCATCAAGCTTACCTTCTGTTTCAAGGAGATAATGCAGTTTTTTATAAAGATCATCGGCATTGCCCGACTCAAACAGCAGACCCGTTTCACCATCACTTATAAGCTCGGGAATACCGCCGATGCGTGAGCCGATTACAGGCGTGCCGTATATCTGAGATTCAATCACCGAATACGGGCAGTTTTCATACCACTCCGAAGGGTACACACTGCACGCCGCTTTGGCAATAAGAGTTTTCAGCTCATCCCCTGTTTTAAAGCCGACATATTCGGCATTGGGAAGTTTTATTATTTCATCAACCGCTGCACCGAAGCCCGCAAACACAAATCTCGTTTCTAGCATACGCTTTGCAGCCTCGAGCAAAGTTAATGTGCCTTTATCCTTCGAAAGATGGCCGAATTCAAGAACATAATTCTCTTTTTTGAAATCCGTCACATTATCCGTATCGAAAAAATTATGGATTGCCGTTGTTTTATCTGCAAATCTTTTCTGCGTATCCAATTTTGATTTCAGAAATTCAGAGGGACAAATGATTTTATCTATATAAGAGTACGCTTTGCTTAATTTCCAGAAGTAAGCATCCACCGCAGCAAGAACACTCTTCATCCGCGATTTTTTCATACATTTTTTCTTGACACAATTTACATAGTTGCCGCCAAGACACTGCTCACATATTTTCATTTCGGAATCAAACATTCCGTGGCTCGGGCAAACAAGCTGATAATCATGCGCCGTATATATGATTTTCAGCTTTCTGCCTGTTTTTTTGCGAAATCTTTCAGCTTCAAGAATAATGCTCGGGGTAAGATGAAACTGAATATTATTAAGGTGTATAACATCGGGCTGAAACGAATTCAGCACCTTTCTTAATTTTCTTCTTGCTTCTGAGGAATAAACAATGCGAAGGGGCGCTTTAAGATTCTTGGAAACGCCTTTTGCAAAATCCATATCGGAAACATAAGAATCCGCGCTGTTGCCGACGGTGTTTTTTTCATTCTGAAGACCAAAATATTCAACAGAATGCCCGTGTCTGACAAGGATATCTCCAAGCTTTAACACATAGGTTTCACAGCCGCCCTTGGGATACAAAAACTTATTTACAAGCAGAACTCTCATTACATTCTTCCTTCAAACCGTATAACTCAAGAGTTTTGTTGACAACATCATCCCAGTTATATTTATTACATATATATTGCGAGCTTACAGCCTTGCACCGTTCAACCTTCTGAGGGTTTTCACACAAAAAGCGAAGCTTTACGCACAAATCTTCGGCACTTCCGTTTTTAAAAGCGAAGCCGTATTCCCCGATTACATCGGCACATTCGGGAATATCCGATGTAAGACAGCAATTGCCGAAGCTCATAGCTTCAAGCAAGCTCAGCGGCATACCCTCGAGCTCCGACGGGAGCACATATAAATATGCGTTACTGTATAACTCATCAAGCAGCCTTCCCTGCACAAAGCCCGTAAAAATAATTCTTTCATCTTCGGCGGCAAGGCTTCTGATTTCATTTTCAAAATCCGCCGTATCGGATGATCCGCCTGCGATGACAAGCTTTTTATCCGTATCAAGCTTTTTGTATGCTTCAATTAAATACCGAAGCCCCTTTTCGGGGACAAGCCTGCCGAGAAAAAGTATGTAGGAATTTTTCTCAAGATTGAATTTGTTTTTGATTTCATCCGCCCGAATCTTTTCGGCGGGCGAAATGCCATTGGGAACAAAAACCGTTTCTCTGTTATAAGTATCTTTGAAATATTGACGCACACTTTCGCTCAGGACTATAATTTCATCAGCAAATTTTGCAGCGCATTTTTCACCTGTAAGAATATACCACGAAGCAAACTTGCCCCATTTTGCTCTTCTGTGGTCAAGGCCGTGAATTGTTGCAACACATTTTTTGCCGAAAAGCTTTGGCAGCCACAGCATTGCGCACGGACCTTCCGCATGAAAATGAACAACATCATATCTGCCGAACGCCGCCTTGATTGCAGCAAATACAGATGAGCTTACGGCAGCAAGACCGCCTTTTTTTACGGTAAAAACGCTTTTGATACGGACGCCCTTGTATTCTGACAAAGCTTCCGTATCAAATTCTTCACCACTGACATGGTGGCCTTTTCTGTTATAGCAGGTTACCTCATGGCCGAGGTGCACCATCCTTGTTGAAAGCTCGCCGACAACAATTTCAACCCCGCCTTCACGTGACGGAATTCTTTTGTGACCGAGCATCGCAATACGCAGCCTGCCGTTATTTTTAAAAGCCATTAAATGCCCTCCATACCGAAAACTGCACCTGCGGTTTTAAATAAAATCTTCAAATCTGTTTTTATTCCGCGTTCCTCTATGTACTTCAAATCTGATTTCATCCAATCATCAAACGAAACGCTGTTTCTCTGCGGCTGAACCTGCCAATAGCAGGTAAGACCCGGCATAACAGACAGCCTTTGAAGCTGATATTCATTATACATCGCAACCTCACGCGGAAGAGGCGGTCTGGGCCCTACAAGGCTCATTTCCCCCTTCAGCACATTAAGGAGCTGCGGCAATTCATCAATGCAGCATTTGCGGATTATGCGGCCGAATTTTGTGATTCTCGGGTCTTCTTTTATTTTGAATGCGGGGCCATCCATTTCATTCTTGTCAAGAAGAGAATCAAGCATTGACTCCGCATTCGGAACCATTGACCTGAACTTATAAAATTTAAACTCTTTGCCGTTTTTTCCGACTCGCTTCTGAACATATATCGGAGATGCTCCGGGGCTGTCGATAACAATAATCAGTGCCACAATAAGCAAAGGAACAAAAAGCACGATAAGAGCCGACAGCGCCGCAACGAAATCAAAAACTCTTTTTATAAACTCATAAAATGGCTTTTTCTGAATGTGAGCTTTTTCAAAATCTGCCGCATTCTGATATCCGTTTTCTTTTTCGGTTACGGGATTGCCGTTCATTCAAGCTCACATCCTTTCAAAAAAATCATTCTGCTTCTTTCAGCTCATAAAGCAGATTTATAACCGTTTCTTTAACTGAATCCTCATCGGGATAAAATTCCATATGCTCGTCGCCACGGACATTTCTGCCTTCAAGCTCACGGATTTCAACAAACTGATAACCCATAATTTTTTCGGCAAGAGTCTGAAGCCCTGTTCCGGTATAATCCGAAACAATATAGTCAGCAAGCTTTGATGCTGCTTTTACTATAAAATCATCGTCATTTTCGAGTGTGGCAAGAGTCTTTTCGTAAAGAGCCTCAATATACTGCCTTTGACGAACCATTCTTCTCGAATTAGTACTGTCATCAAGACCGTAACGGGTACGAACATAATTGAGAGCATGCTCGCCGAGTAGGGTTACGGTTTCACCTTCAACAAGTGTATCGTCAATACCCGAGAAATCATCAAGCACCGTCAGCTCAACGCCGCCGAGAAAATCGTTATAAACCGAAACAGCATCCATTGTAACAGATACATAGTGGTCTATTTCAACATTCATAAGCAGACCCGAAACGGCATCCGCTGCATTGCGGCAGCTCATTTCTTTTCCGTTGCCGTAGGTATGAGCAAGAGCAATCTGCTTCTCGACTGTGCCCACAACATCACCGGCAACACCAAGAATATTCATTTCCGCTATGGTATCGCGGTTTATATGGAGTGCCGTGACACTTTCATTGCCGTGATCAACAACAAGAAGCATCATAAAGTCGGACTGCTTATCGTTGTTGTAGGATTCAACATCAGGCATTTCAAATTTATCCAGACCGAGAACAAGCACGGTCTGCACATCTTCCCTGAGCCTGTACTCTTTGCCTTTATACTCCAAATCAGTGCTGACTGTTCCGGAGTCATTGCCCGCAAATTCATTGCGGTGTTTTTCCCATATATTCACAAAAAGAAGAATTGCTGAAACCGCAAACACCGCAGCAAGAATCACCGCAGCATATCTGAGGTTTTTGCTCCTCTTTTCTTGTGAGGAATATACCTTACTCATGCTTCCTGCTTTTTCTTGAGGCTTACAAGAACAAAAGCAAGCGAAACAGCTGAAATTACCATTACAATTGCGGGAATATAGATGCTGAGGCTTCCTGTGTCGGGTGCGCTGTCAGCAGCTTTGTCAACAACAACAGCATAGGGTGAGAAGTCCTGAGCAGAGAAGGTGATTGTGCTTTCGCTGTAATCAACAATTACATCGGGAACAACATTCCACTTGCCGTCGCTGTTACGATGAAGAAGAGCCACGAAGTTTTTGAGTGTTTCTGCACTGAGTGTAACAGTGATTGAACCGCAATACTCATGGTCATCGCTGTTGTGATATGCACTTACATCAAACAAATCACTGACCGCAAGCCTTGAAACGGGGATACCCTTTGTTGCTGCCACCGTGCCAAGCTCAGGGCACATCTTTGAAAGGTCTTCGTTTGCAGCTATATCGTCATAAGCTTCATTCATATCCTCTTCTTTTTCTTCATCAAGAGTATCTCTGTCCTTGTAAGGAGTTACAACGATTTTGGGATTACATGAGCCGTCTTCATACGAAACCTCTTCAATTTCGGGTGCATCATTGCCTGAAGGGCTTGAAACAAAGCCGCCCTGCGCAAATGCCATAACACCTGCACAAATCACAATAACGAGTGATAAAATGATTGCCAATGCTTTTTTCATAATTAATCATCCTTTCGATAATTTAATTTTTATTCAAAAAATCTTTTGCAAAATTAATGAATGCCTGTGAAAAATCGTTGCCGAGCTTTTTTCGGATTATCTCGTATGCTCTGCCGATATCGGGCGGCCTGTCGGACATATTGTGACAGTCAGAGCCGATAAAATGAACCGCCTGCCGTTTAAGAAGCCCGAGAGCTTTTCGTTTTGAAAAAGTGCCGCACAAAAAGCCTGCATTAATCTGAAGCAGAATTCCGTTTTTGAGAAGATAATCGATCGTTCCTGAGCTTTGAAAGCTGAGATATCTTTCAACATGTGCAAGCACCAAAATGATTTTGCCGCTGCAGGAAATATCAATAAGCTCCCTTAAAGTGTATTCCGTCCACCTTTTCATCGGCATTTCAAGGAGCAAAAGACCCGTGTTGCCGATACACAGAGCTTCAAGCCCGGCCATACGGCTGATGCCCTCATAATACTTCACCTCTGCGCCGAGCAGAATATCAGGCAAGCCCTTGCCGACCGAAGCATTTAAAGCCGCAAATGACTTTTCACGCCTGGCAAGAAAATCGGAAACAGATTCGTCATTTGCATAAAAATGCGGTGTTGCAATAACGGTTTCTACCCCCTGCCGTGCAAGAGCGGAAAGCATTTCAAAGCTTTCCTCAACGCCGCTGCTGCCGTCATCCATCTGCGGAAGAATGTGCGAATGAAAATCAACCATCACTGCACCCTCTTATTTCTTAACTGCATCGCCGTAAGTTTTGTAATATTTATAATATTTTTTGTACCTGTATTTACTGTATGAACCCTTACCGTTCTTGGATTCGTTTATAACACAGCCGAGAACATTTACATCGGAAAGCTTAAGCTGCCTGAAGCAGGTTTCAAGTTCTTTCTTTTCAGTATAATCTTCCCTTACAACAACAATCATTCCATCGATATATTTTGAAACAGTCAAGGCATCTGAAACGATATTTACGGGCGGAAGGTCAAGAATGATGTAATCAAAATTGGAAGAAAGGGTTTTAAGAACATTCTCCATTCTGCGTGAACCGAGAAGCTCCGACGGGTTCGGCGGAAGCGGACCCGAAGGCATAATGTACCAATTATTGTAATAGAGAGATTTGAAGTTGCTCATCTGAACGGTTTCTCCGCCCCTGAGAAGATCCGTAAGACCTACATTCCCGTCAATCCTCATTTTTTTCGCAATACTCGGAATTCTCAGGTCCCCGTCAATAAGCAGAACCTTTTTGCCGCTTTCGGCAAGAACATAGGAAAGATTGACCGCCGTGGTGCTTTTGCCCTCACCTCTCATGGCACTTGTAACACCGACTATGGGGCACTCTTTATCCTCAGGTAATGTGAAAGAAAGATTTGCTCGCAAAAGCTTATATTGTTCCGTTGCGGTGAACTCAAGGTTTTGGTGAAGAGTTTTCTGACTGTCGGCATTTGAGAAAAAGCCGCTTTTTTTACTTTTGATACCCATTTTTGTTCACCTGCTTTCAGTTGGATTTTTTATAGCTGTTGTAGTATGAATATTTTTTGGCTCCGGTATCCAACAAATCAGGAATCTTTGCCAATACGGGGTAATTATAGTTGTTGATGATATACTCTTCATCATGCACCGTGTTGTCAAGCAAAGCGAGAATAACAAGAAGAATCAGTGAAAACAATGCGCCGAGCACAAAACCGATTGCTGTAAACTGTGTAATATTCGGTGCGACCTTTTCTTTGTTGGCAATTGCCGAATCGACAACCTCCATCGAACTTCCTTCAACAATCTCGGATACTCTCTGAGGCAGAATTTTCGCTATTCCGTTCGCAAGCTTTTCAGCCTCATAAGGGTCAGTGCTTGTAACTGTGACTTCCATGATCTCTGTTTCATTAACAGGTGCCGCCTCGATCATCTCATAAAGCTCTTCCCATGTGTATTCAACACCTGTGTGCTTAATGATTTTTTCAAGAGTGGTGCGGTTTTTCAAAAGCACCGTGTATGTTTTGACAAGGCTTTGTGCGGCACTGATTTCTGATGAACTGATGCTGAAGCCGAGATCACCGACAGTAAATGAGCTGTTATTGACATAAAGCATAATCGATGAAGAATATGTAGGTGTTATTGCAAAAGCTGCAACAGAAAATGCAATTACAGCAGCGAGCACGCTTGAAATAACCACAACCCATGCTCTGTGCCAAACGCTTTTCACAACATGGGCAAAGTCAATAACATAATATTCCTTCAGGTTGTTTGTTGTTTTCGGCTGTTCCATATCTGTTTTATCTCTCTCCTTGAAATAAACTGCCACTATATTATAATTTATATAATTATTATTTATTATATAGTATCTGCTAAAAAAATGCAATATAAATAATATAAAAATTACATATTTTTTTAAATAAATGTTCAATTAATATTTTAGAAACAAAGTTATGGTTAAATAAAATCGGAGGTGCTTTTTATGGCAAAAATACTGATTGTTGAAGATGACCGAGATTTAAACCGCACTGCCTGCTCATTCCTTTCACGCTGCGGCTACGATGTGTTCGGCTGCATTGATGTTAACGAAGCATATGATGTTATGTATGAAAACACAATAGACCTTATCGTTTCTGATATCATGATGCCCGGAACTGACGGCTTTGAATTTGCAGAAATCATAAGAGACACCAACAAGGATATTCCCATTCTGTTTATGACCGCAAGGGATGACTTTGCCGCAAAACGGCTCGGCTACGGAATAGGTATTGATGACTATATGGTCAAGCCCGTAAGCCTTGACGAATTGTCACTCCGCATTTCCGCACTGCTGAGAAGAGCAAAAATCGCAAGCAGCCGCAAGCTTGAAATAGGCGGACTTATTCTGGACTCCGAAGAACACTCTGCTTATTATAACGGCGAGGAAATCCAGCTTACCGTGCGTGAGTTTGATCTCGTTTTCAAGCTTCTCTCTTATCCCAAAAAAGCCTTTACCCGCTCTCAGCTTATGGATGAATTCTGGGATACTGACACAAATTCGAGCACAAGAACGGTTGATGTTTATATGACAAAAATTCGAGAAAAATTTTCTCACTGTCCCGAATTTGAAATATTAACGGTTCACGGTCTGGGCTATAAAGCGGTGATAAAAACATGAAAAAAACATTTATCAAAAGAACATGGCTTATCATTTATAATTTCGCTATTTTTTTCACTCTTGTAGGCTTTGTTTCCACCTGTAACATCATGCTTTTCCTGAATGTATTTTCACGGGACACAGGAACGGTTTTCACTGAAGAAACAATACATTATGCCGCTGTTTTCACATTTTGGAACGCAACCTTTCTCGCTGTTATTTTTGCGGCAGTTGACCGTATAAGAAGGCTGATTTCCGTTGATATGCCGGTAAAAAAAATACTTAATGCCACAAATAAGATAACAAACGGTGATTTTTCGGTACAGATAAAACCCACAAAAATTCTCACAAGCATGAATGAATTCAACCCAATAATAAACGATCTCAACAAAATGTCAAAGGAGCTTTCAGGCATTGAAACTCTGCGCTCGGATTTTATTTCAAATGTTTCACACGAGCTCAAAACTCCCCTCTCTGCACTGCAGAATTACGGCAGACTTCTCGAAGAGCCTGACATTTCTGCTGAAAAGCGAACAGAATACGCAAAAGCAATCGTTTCTACGACCGCAAAGCTTTCGGAGCTTGTCACCAACATTCTGAAACTAAACAAACTTGAAAATCAAAACATATATCCGAACATAAAAAAATGCTGTCTCAGCGAACAGCTTTGTGAATGTATCCTTGCTTTCGAAAGCGAATTGGAAAACAAAAATCTTGAAATCGAAACAGATATTGAGGATGAAGTGTTTGTTGAAACGGACACCGAATTACTGTCAATCGTATGGAACAATTTAATTTCAAATGCAATAAAATTTACGGATAACGGAGGGAAAATCGGCATCAGTCTTAAAGCATCAGGCGATGAAGTTTCTGTCTGCATCACAGACACGGGCTGCGGAATGACCGCTGAAACAGGTAAGCACATTTTTGAAAAGTTTTATCAGGGAGACACATCCCACGCCACACACGGCAACGGACTCGGACTTGCACTTGTTAAAAGAGTAATAGATATTCTTGAAGGCGAAATAAATGTTGAAAGTGTTCTGAATAAAGGCACAAAATTCACTGTGAAATTCAAAAACAGCATGGACAAGCCAAAAAACCCTTAACATTTCACAAACATAACCTTGATTTTTCTTCAACACAAACCATATATCATAGAAAAAAACGAATCGAGGTCAATCAAATGAAAAAAGAAAACAAATTCACCTACACCTATTCCGCCTCCGAAACAGAGAAAATTAAAAAAATAAGAGAAAAATATGCGCCTGAAGCAAAAGAAAAATCAGTGCTTGAAGAAATCTGTGAGCTTGACAAAAAAGCCGAAAAACCGGGAACGATTCTATCTCTCTTTCTCGGTATAATCGGAACGCTGCTTTTCGGAACGGGAATGGCCTGCATTATGAAATGGGCAGAAAACCATTTTATTTTAGGCATCATAATCGGAATTGCAGGAATCATCATCGCAGGTATTGCCTACCCTGTTTTTTCATATATAACAAAAAGGCAAAGGGAGAAAATTGCCCCTGTAATCCTGAAGCTCACCGACGAAATTGCTGACAAATAACCCAAAGCGGCCTGCATCGGAATTGTTCCTTTGCAAGCCGCCTTTATTTGTATTATTTTGTACCGAATATTCTGTCGCCCGCATCGCCGAGACCCGGAACAATATAGCCGTGGTCATTGAGCTTTTCGTCAAGTGCACCGACATAGATATCAACATCGGGATGAGCTTTTTTGAGCGCTTCAAGACCCTCGGGAGCAGCGATTATACACATAAATTTAATCTGATGAGGATTTCTCTTTTTAATCTGCGAAATAGCATCTATAGCCGAGCCGCCCGTTGCAAGCATCGGGTCAAGAACTATAACCTCTCGCTCTTCAATATCTGCGGGAAGCTTACAATAATACTCAACAGGCTTAAGCGTTTCAGGGTCTCTGTAAAGACCTATATGACCGACTCTTGCACCCGGCACAAGAGCAAGCACACCGTCAACCATGCCGAGACCTGCTCTGAGAATAGGCACAAACGCAAGCTTCTTGCCCGCAATAACCTTTGTTTTTGCAGGTGCAACGGGAGTTTTGGTTTCAACCTCTTTAAGCGGAAGATCCCTCGTTGCTTCATAGCACATAAGCATTGCAATTTCACTCACAAGAGTGCGGAATTCCTTTGATGTTGTTTTTTCATCTCTGAGATAGGTAAGCTTGTGCTGAATAAGAGGATGCTCCATTATCATAACATTAGCCATATCTTTACCTCCGGTTAATCAAAATCTGTTTTCAAGGTCTGTTATCTGATCGATTCTTCTCTGGTGGCGTTCTTCGCCGCTGAAGGCTGTATCAAGAAAAACATCAACAAGCTCAACAGCCTTTTCGGGCGTAACAACTCTGCCGCCGAGGCAAAGCATATTTGCGTTATTGTGAAGCCTTGTCATCTCAGCCGAGAACAAGTCCGAGCAGCAGCAGGCACGGATACCCCTTACCTTATTTGCTGCCATTGATATACCCACGCCTGTTCCGCAGAAAAGCAGACCAAGCTCACATTCACCGCTTGCAACGGCTCTTGCCGTCTTCTCGGCATAAACCGCATAATCGCAGGAATCGGCAGAATATGTGCCGTAATCCTTAAATTCCGTTCCTCTTTCTTCAAGATGCTTCATTATCACCTGCTTAAGCTCATAGCCTGCATGGTCACTTCCTATTGCAATCATAACGATTCTCCTTTTCTTATTCTGAGTTCTCTTTCTGCCTGCGGCAGCCTTAAATAGACAGGTGCAAGCAGTGCGGAATCCGTAAATTCATTGTTTTTCTGAGCAGCAAGAGCTGCGCCGAACGCTCTTTGATATCGGCGGTTTTCGCCCGAAAGCGTCACATTTTCAAGCCTTTCTCCAAATGCTTTAAAGCAGATTTCGGCACCGTCGCCCGCAAGATAAATCTTTTCGCTGTACTGTGAAAGCTCTTCGCCGAGCTCATCAACCGAAACCGCTTTGTCGTCGCATATGCGGTTAACAACCGTACCGTCACAGCGAAAAAGCGCAGTATAAACCTGATTGCACCTCGCATCCATTGCTGCACACACAATGCAGCTTTCATCCGCAAAATTATAGGCTACGCTTTCAAGCGTTGATACACCTGCACACGGCTTATTATCCGCCGCAGCAAGGCCTTTGACCGCCGCAACCCCTATGCGTATGCCCGTGAACGAACCCGGGCCGACATTGACACAAAGCGCATCAATATCGCCGAGTGTGATATCAGCCTGAGACAAAGCATTATCCACCATAGGCATCAGGGTTCTGCTGTGGGTCAGCGTATTGTTGACAAAGCATTCGCTTATAAGCCTGCCGTTTTCGGCAACTGCAACGCTTGCGGACTTTGCCGAAGAATCAACAGCTAATATTTTCAAGTGCTTCAGCTCCAATTATTTCAATATTTCTTTCATTAAAATCATCTGTTTTGGTAATCGTAACCCGTATGCAGTCATCGGGAAGAATCGCTTCAATGTTTTCGCTCCATTCAATTATAAGGCATCCGCCTGTATCGAGATAATCAAAATACCCCGTTGAATAAAGGTCATCCCAGCCCGAAATACGGTACATATCAAAATGATATAAGGTTCTTTTTTCGCCTCTGTATTCATTGACAAGCGCAAATGTGGGGCTGCTGACATCGCAGCTTATACCCATTCCCTTTGCAAAGCCTCTTGTGAATGCGGTTTTACCCGCACCGAGGTCGCCGAACATTGCGATTACAGAGCCGTCTTTAACCGATTTGCCAAGCATTTCACCGATTTTCTCAGTCTCTGCAGGGCTTTTTGTTCTGTAAACAGCCATTTTATCCATCAAATCTTTCAACAAGTGCATTTACCGTCTGCGGCACATCAGTAATTATTCCGTCAACACCGAAGCTGAGAAGTTTATTGACAGTTTCGGGCTTGTTAACAGTCCACACATTCACCTTTATGCCGTTTTCGTGAAGCTTTTTCACATAACGCTTTGTAACGGCATAATAATGGGGATGAAGATAATCCGCTTTGATTTTCTTTGCATATTCCACATAACCGAAAATCATATTGGTATAGAAATGAGCTTTATTGGGTGCATAAAGATAACCCGTTTTGCAGCTCGGGTCAACATTTTTGCATTCAACAAGAACATTCGCATCAAAGCTTGAAATAAGAAGCTTATCGAAAAGTCCGTGTGCCTTGACGGCATCAATTGTTTTGCCCACTATTTCCATATTGCCGTCAAGCGGCGGCTTGATTTCGATATTCATTATTTCTATGTCGGCGTTCTCACAAAGCGAAAGAAATTCTTCAAGCGTAGGAAGAGTTGTGCCCTTGAATTTTTCATGAAAATACGAACCGAAATCATGTGTGCGGAGCTGCTCAAGTGTCATGTCCTTGACATTGCCGTTACCGTCTGAGGTTTCGTCAATTGTATAGTTGTGACAGATAACAGGCACACCGTCTGAAGTGAGGTGAATATCCGTTTCAAATCCGTCAACACCTATTTCAATTGACTTTTTGAACGCAGGCAGAGTATTCTGCGGAGCTTCACGGTTGGCACCTCTGTGTGAAATGACCTTGCATTTTGCCATATTAATCACCCTTAACAAATTTCTCTGTTTATAAGTTTAACAGAATATGTATCAGTTTGCAAGTTATTTTTGCTCACTTCAAGAATACTTGACTTTAAAGAAAACAAATGATAAGATTAATTTATTCTTTTACAAAGGGTGATTAATGTGTATATGGAAAATTATGAATTCTGGTTTGTTGTGGGCAGTCAGTTTCTCTACGGCCCCGAAGTGCTTGACACTGTTGCCGAAAGAGCTGCCGAAATGGCCGAAAAGATGAATGCAAGCGGTCTGCTGCCCTGCAAGGTTGTTTACAAAGTAACCGCAAAGACCTCGGAGGAAATCACCGAGGTTGTCAAAGAAGCCAACTATGATGATAAGTGTGCAGGCATCATCACATGGATGCACACCTTCTCCCCTTCAAAAATGTGGCTCAACGGTCTTAAGAATCTTCAGAAGCCATACTGTCACTTCGCAACACAGTATAACAGAGATATTCCCAACGAAGAAATCGATATGGATTTCATGAATCTCAACCAGGCCGCTCACGGTGACAGAGAGCACGGTTTCATAGCCGCAAGGCTTCGCACTCCCCGCAAGGTAATCATGGGCTATTGGCAGGATGAAAAGGTGCTCGGTGAGCTCGGCAAGTGGATGCGCTCGGCAGTTGGTGCCGCTTTTTCAAAGAAGCTTAAGGTTATGCGTTTCGGCGATAACATGAGAAATGTTGCCGTTACCGAGGGCGACAAGGTAGGAGTTCAGGAAGTTCTCGGCTGGGAGATCAACACTTGGCCCGTAGGCACTCTTGTTGAATACATCAATGCCGTAACAGATGCCGAAGTTGATGCACTCATGGCTGAATACGCAGAAAAATATGAATTTGCAACAGATAATCTCGATGCTGTACGCTATCAGGCTAAAGAAGAAATTGCAATGAAGAAAATGCTTGACGAACAGGGCTGCAAAGCCTTCACGAACACTTTCGAGGACCTTTACGGTATGGAGCAGCTCCCCGGTCTTGCAAGCCAGAGACTTATGGAACAGGGCTACGGCTACGGCGGCGAAGGCGACTGGAAGGTTTCTGCAATGACAGCCGTTATGAAAGCGATGACCGAAGGAATGAACGGCGGCACGGCATTCATGGAAGACTATACATACAATCTTGCACCCGGTGCGGAATATTCGCTCGGCGCACATATGCTTGAGGTTTGCCCCACACTTGCTGCAGATAAACCCAGAATTGAGGTTCACCCTCTCGGAATCGGCAACAGAAACGACCCCGCAAGGCTTGTATTCGAAGGCAAGGCAGGCAGTGCCGTTGTTGTGAGCCTTGTTGATATGGGCGGCAGGCTGAGAATGATATGTCAGGATATCGAATGCGTTAAACCCATTCTCCCCATGCCCAATCTCCCCGTTGCAAGAGTTATGTGGAGAGCCATGCCTGACCTTTGCACGGGCGCAAAATGCTGGATTATCGCAGGCGGCGCACACCACACCGTGCTTTCATACGATGCTGATGCCGAAATGCTCCGTGACTTTGCAAGAATGATGGATATTGAATTTGTTCACATCAACAAAGACACCACCCCCGAAGGGCTTGAAAACGAGCTTTTCCTTAACGATCTTGCAAGAAGACTTAAATAAACGATAACACATAAAAAATCTGCTTCACCGCATTGGTGAAGCAGATTTTTTTAACCTATTATTCTTCCGTTTTCGTCAAATGTGTAATTCATTTCAACGGAAAGTCCGTTGGTTTCCCACGCATAATATGTCTGGTTGCAGATAAGCGAGCCGTCATATTTAACAAAGTAATAATATCCGTCAACATAGTTAAGACCTACGGGTGCAGGGCGTCCGTCAACATAGTAATACTTGACTCCGTCACGCTCAAAGAAGCCGTTGACCATCTTGCCGTCGGGACCGAATTCGTATTCATCCTCGGGAAGCAGACCGTTACCTTGCCATACATATTTTGTCTGATTTACGGTGATTTCACCGTTTGAACCGCCCGCAAAGTAATAATAACCGTCAATATCGATAAGACCTGCCATCTTGGGTCTGCCCTTCACATAGTAGTGAAGAACGCCGTCTTTTTCGATAATTCCGTCATACATTCTGCCGTCAGGACCAAACTCGTATGTACCCTCGGGAAGAAGGCCGTTAGTCTGCCATACATAGCGGGTTTCGCCTGTGCAGAGCTTACCGTCAGCACCGTTTGCAAAATAATACGCACCGTCAATCTCAATAAGACCCGCCATTTTGGGCTTACCCTGAACATAATAGTAATATGAGCCGTCTTTTTCAACTATGCCGTCAAGCATTCTGCCGTCGGAGCCGAATTCATATGTGCCCTCGGGAAGGATACCGTTTGTTTCCCACACATGGCGTGATTCGCTTACACAAATCTTACCGTCCGCACCGTTGGCGAAATACAAATAGCCGTCAATGTTGATAAGACCTGCCATCTTCGGCTTGCCCTGAACATAATAGTAAAGTGCACCGTCTTTTTCAACTATGCCGTCAAGCATTCTGCCGTCGGGACCGAACTCGTATGTATCTTCGGGAAGAAGTCCGTTTGTTTCCCACACATAACGGGATTCGTTGACGCAAACCTTGCCGTCAGAACCGTTAACAAAGAAATAGTCTTCTCCTACCTTAATAAGACCGGCCATCTTGGGCTTACCGTTTTCGTAATAATAAAGAACTCCGTCTTTATTCACAATGCCCCTGAGCATTCTGCCGTCTGCGCCGAATTCATATGAGGCTTCGGGAAGGATTCCGTTACCCTCCCACACATATTTTGTAACACTGACAGCAACCTCACCATTTTCGCCGTAAGCGAAATAATAATCACCGTCAACCTCAACAAGACCCTTTGCCTTGGGCTTACCCTTTTCGTAATAGCAAAGAACTCCGTCTTTTTCGATAATACCGTCAAGCATCTTGCCGTCAGGACCGAAGGTGTATGTAGCTTCGGGAAGAATTCCGTTGCCCTCCCATACATACTTGCTCATATCAATTGCAATTTCACCGTTGTTGCCATATGCAAAGTAAAGGTCGCCGTCAATTTCAACAAGACCTGCCGCCTTTGGCTTGCCGTTCACATAGTAACAGATTGTTCCGTCAGACTGCTCGATAAGACCGTTGAGAGCCTTGTAGTCATCACCGAATGTATATGTGCCTACAGGCAAATCACAGCTTGATGTTTCGGCATATTTTTTGCCGGTTACTGCACGACCGTAATAATCGAAATAATAATAATCGCCGTCAATCTTCTGAAGACCCTTAACTGCAAGACCGTTCACGACATAGCTGAGAGAGCCGTCGGCATCATTATAGAAGCCGTCGGGAATAACCTCATCCCTGCGTATGCCGTCATCGCCGAAGTTGTACCAAGTGAAATCCTTGCTGTTGGATTCCTGAACACAGCGATAGCCTTCGTATCTGTAGGTGTTGTTGAAGTAGTAGGTATTGCCGTCAATCACTGCCCAACCCTTTTTATAGAAGGACGGACCATAATAGTATCTGTAACCAAACACACACTTAACCCATACACCTGAGGCAACCTTACCCGTTTCCTCAAACTCATAAGCAACTGTGCCAACACTGTAAGTGCCTGCCTTTGCAGCCATTGTATCGGCATGGAAATAATACCAGTCCTCGCCTATCTGCTGCCAGCCTGATGCAAGCTCACCGAGCTTTGAATAACGGTAAACGCCCTGTGCATCGTCATATAAAAGACCTGTGTGTTTTGTCTGACCGACATTGATGCCGTTATCACCGAAATCGTAGTAATAACCGTCGATAAGGTTAACGCCCGTGCATTTAACACCGTCAATATAATATGCAAAGCCGCCTTCCTCATTCACCCAACCGTCTTTAACGGCTTTTGAAAGAGTATAGGTATCATTGAAGGTTGCATAAACATTGCCGAACCAGCCGCCTTTTTCTTCCTTGCCCAAGTGAATGTTTTCAAAAGGATGAAGACCGTATTTCTGCTGATTTTCGGGCTTCTGTGAGAAGGAATAAAGTGCACTTGCACGCATATACACCTTGTAGCTGATTTCGCCCATGTTTACGGGAGTGAGTCTGTCCTTTGTCCACTGAGCATCAGCCTTCGGGGTCAGCTTAATGCCCTTGAGAATGCAAAGCGGATTTGCCATTTCAGGGTCAACGGGCTGAGTCTGGTCAATCCAGTTAAGAACAAGTGAAAGAGTGTTTGTGTTCTCATCAAATTCGATGCCGTTGAGCTCAAAATAATCGTTCACAAGCGAAACATTCGAATAATCAACATCGAAATTTTCATCAATTGTAACCGTGGGTCTGACCTCTGTGAGAACACTTACACGCTCTGCAAGCTGCATAAGGAAGGTCCATGCCGATGCACCCTCAATCTCTGCACCGGGCAGCATAGTTGTCAGATCGGCAAGCTGCTCGGGAATGGGAATCTGAGTCATGTCTATGGCAAAGGTATACTCAGTAACCATAGGCTGACTTTCGTCTGCTATTTCATAAAGAACATTATCATCGGTTGTTGAGTTTGAAACCTTGCGGGTCCACGCAAGAGTTCTGTCTCCGCCCACTGCTTTATCAAAATCAAAGGAAATTTCACCCTTATTATAAAGAGCAATCAAAACAGAAGCATTCTTTTCGGCATCAGATACCAAAGAAGCAGTAACCGTAACATTTTTTATTCCCGTGCCGTCCGTGCCGATAAATCCGAAGCCGTCCATAACGCCCGCCTCATCATTGCTGAAGGAGAACGATATATCATCCGTGCTTACGGTGACTGGCTTATTCTCATAAAGAGCAACAAGCGGAAGCTCAGCCTTTTCGCCATAGGTAGCATTTATATTTGCTTTTGTGAAGTAAATCTTATCGGGAACAACAATGTTAATTGTCTTTGAACCGATTATTTCATCACCGAGCATCAGGTAAACATCAACAGAGCCGTTTCTGAGAGCGGTAAGCACTCCGTCCTGAGTGACCGTTGCCCATTTTTCATCCGAAACAGCCCACGAAACACCCTCGGGAAGTTCGGCGGCATTGCCTGTTGCGCTGACGCCTGAAGCTGTAAGCTGAATTGATGAATTCTTTGTAAGATAATCCGTTTCGCTCTCAATTATTGCATGGTCAAATGCAGTTGAGCTCGGAGCAGTTGAAACCATGATAAGCGATGTGCTTACGGAACGCAGTGTGCCGTCAGAAGGCTTGTTGACAACACTGAGTTTATCTGCACCCTCAAGCTTGGCAACATAAGTTGTTGAACCGCCGCCGTCAAGATTGATGGCATGGATGCAACCTGCTTCATACATAATATGGGCAATTTCAAGCATACTGCCGCCGCAGGAAACAGGCTCCTGCCTGCCGTCGAGAACCATAAAGACAACCTTGCCCGTCTTTGTGATGCCGACTGCCGTGCGGCTGTGGCGGTCAACATAGTAGTTTGAGGTCGCATTAACAACAACCTTGCCGTCTTTGATAAGAGTCACACCGAATCCGCCGATTGCATCACGGAGCTGATTCCTGTAGGTGCTGTTATACTCGGCCTGAGTTCCTATAATCGCTTTGCCGTCCTTGGTGATGCCGAAGAATCCGCCGCCGTCAATGCCGTGGTATTCCTTGCCATCCATAATCAGCAAGCCGCCGGGCTCACCCGTGCTCATATTATAGCCGTCGCCGTTGATGCTTGCGATTACATTGTAGTTTTCAATGTAATTTTCACTCTCGGGATTACCGTATTTTTCCTGAGCAGCACTCGCCTGACCGAGAACGGTCTGCATACCCCATACGGTAGGATCATTGTTTCTGTAGTTTGCATAAACATCAACATCATCTCTGGTAAGATCAGCCGTAGCAGTATAATATACCATCTGCTTATTATCGGCAGATGTTGCCTTTTTAATATTTTGGATGATGCCCGGAGCAAGCGTTGATGTTTCGGATTCAAAAACGGTGAAATAGGGATTTTCCGTCACTTCAACATAGTCACCCGCAAGGCTGCAGATATAATCCGCAAACGCATAGCAGCAAGCCTTTCTCATCTGAGGAACATCATCCGTTTTCAATTCCTTGGTTGATTCAAGAGTTATTATAAGCTTATTGCCTGTGTAAGCATTGTAAACCGCATCACGGACATCCGTGCGGGTGCTTACACCGCCGAGTCTGTTTTTAAGGAAGTAATCCGCACGGCTTTCCATTGTAAGCTCCTCGGTGAAATATGCACTGAGGATTTCAGTGAGTTTTCCGTTTTCGTATGTAACGGAATCAACCGCTTTCATAATATAGTAGGAGTCAAGGTCGCCATACATATCCTGCTGATTGAAGCCGCCTATTTCCTCGGGATCTTCCTGAAGAAGATAGTTTGCGGAAATATCGGCTATCATTTCATTGAGTGTGCCCGTAACTCCGCCGTAATCCGAAAACTCAAGCAGGTCAACAAGGTCGCCAGCCCAGCCTGAAACATCGGCATGATTATTGCTTCCCTTATTATGATAGGTTATATCCATCGAGCCGAACATATGCCCGAAATCAACAAGATCACCGTTGGGAAGAGTGAACATTTCAATATTCTTGAGACCGCTGACGGCAATCATTTCATCCGAAGAAGAAGCAGACGAATTGATTTCATCTTCAATCTTTGCAACAAAATCCGCAAAGCCCGTATCCTCGTAGCCCGCCATAATGCCCCACGAGCCTTCGTTATACTTTTCAACACCCGTACGGATGTACTTGATTACAAGCTCAAGCGGGTCTTTGCCCGGCACTTCCATAGTGTAGGCCGCCGCAAGCTCTTCAAGAAGAGCAAGGTTTGCAATGAATGTTTCATAATCCGAAACCGATGCTTCCTCAAGCATTGGAATTTCTTCATATGTTGTGTAATCGCAGCGGGTGCATTCCTCATATGAATGCCAGCCAACCTCTGTAAAGGTGGGATTTTTGGCATCATGAGTTATTATGTCATGACCGAGCGCAGGCACAAACTGCTGCTCAACAATAACTGCGTGACAGATTTCGCAATGCTTACCGAGAGAATAGCCGTCTTGAGTACAGGTTGCGGGGATTTCGGCACTTTCAACAACAGTGTGACCGAGTGACCTGCCCTCGGTATGAGTGCAATTAATGCACACTGAAGGTGAGGTGCACGAAGCAGGAATCATATTGTGAACCGTTGCAGCCGTTTCACTGTCGGTATATGTATCGCCGCAGCCGTAGCAGGTATGGGTTGTATAGCCCTTATCGGTGCAGGTTGATAAGGTAACTGTTGTTTCATAATTATGACCTGTTGCGGAAGCAAGCTCCTCACCGCACACGGTGCAGATTTGCGCATCGGTGCAGGTTGCCGCCTTGCCGGGTGTGTGACCCGCTGCAGGAGTAAGAATTTCGCCACAGTCCATGCAAAGCTGAGAATCGGTGCAGGTTGCCTCAGCACCCGGAAGATGACCGAGTGCGGGAGCAAGCTCAACGCCGCAATCCGTGCAGGTCTGTGCCGCCGTACAGGTTGCTGCAGCTCCGTGTGTATGACCCTTTGCGGAGGTTTCGCTGTCCGTATAAGAATCGCCGCAATTCAGGCAGGTATGGGTTGTGAAGCCCTTTTCTGTGCAGGTGGGAAGAGTTGTGACAGCCTGATAATTATGACCGGTTGCAGGCTTTAACTCAACACCGCATACGGTACAAATCTGATTTGAAGTGCAGGTCGCATCAGCTCCTGCAGTGTGACCTTTGGCGGGTATAACCGCTTTGCCCTCCGTATGACCGCAGCGGGAACAAACACTGCCCGAGCTGTAGCCATCCTCGGTGCAGGTTGCATCCTGAGCATTGTCGTGCACCATATCGTGACCGAGTGCAGGAGCAAGCTCTTCTCCGCAGACCGTGCAGCTTTGCGCATTGGTACAGTCAGCCGCTGCGCCTGCAATATGACCGTTCTGAGGCTTAAGAGTTTCACCGCAAACGGTGCAGGTCTGGGGCTCCGTACAGGTTGCGTCTGCACCGGGTTTGTGTCCCTTTGCCGCAACCTCGCTGTCGATATATGTATCACCGCAATTTGCGCAGGTATGAGTTGTGAAGCCGCCTTCGATGCAGGTTGCTTCGGTTACAACAGCTTTATAGTCGTGACCTTTTACGGGTGCAAGCTCTGTGCCGCAAACGGTACAAATCTGATTTGAAGTGCAGGTCGCTTCTGCCCCTGCTGTGTGACCCTTCGCTGCAACTCTGCCGTCAGTATAAACATCTCCGCATCTGCTGCAGGTGTGAGTTGTGAAGCCCTCCTGAGTGCAGGTGGGAGCGGTAACAACAGAGCTGTAGGCGTGACCGAGTGCAGGAGCAAGCTCCTTGTTGCAAACGGTGCAAACCTGATTTGAGGTGCAGTCAGCCGCCGCACCGGGTGTGTGACCCGTTGCCGCAATCGCCTCTGTATAAGAGCTTCCGCAGAAACAGGTGAATGTTTTAAGACCCGCCGTCTCACATGTTGCGGCAGTTGTGAGGACTTCGGTATAAGCATGACCTGTATGCTCACGCCACATACCGTTGACACCGTAGTTTGTTGATGAAGATGCCGAAGGAGTGAAGTATGTTCCGTCTGAATTCTTAAGCTTTGCAGAAGTTATGGGAATCTCTGTATAACCCACCTTCTGCACAAGCTGATATGTTTTTGTTTCGGAGCCTTTTTTTATCATCGCCTTGCCGGAGGCGGATGAAAAGATATTTGCGCCGCCTGCGGTTGTGTAAATATAACCTGCAGAAGCATCAAGAGTTCCGTTGACGCAAATTATAGTGTCCTTAATATCTGCTGCAGTACGGTTGTATTTTTTGCCGGGTGCGTACTGCACGGGAATAAATGTTTTATTGACAGCACCGCAGAAGGTTCCCCACTGATCAGCATCATAAACATACACATTGCAGCCCGAGCCGACAGTGCATTTTGCACCTTCAGAAATTATAAGCTCTGAGCCGGGAAGCATCGCAACATCCTGACCGAGTGTAACCGAACCGCTGTTAACCTTAACGGTGATGTTGTTATTTATGGGAAGCTCATAATTTTTGGAATTGATTTTTGTTGCAAGCAAGCCTGAGCCGAATTCCATTTCAATCGGATTGATTGACATTGTGCCGTCAAGCTCAAAAACAAGCCTGTCCGCAGCACCGTCATATCTCTTTGTAAGAGAACCTGATGACAGATTGAACATTGCACCGCTGTTTGCGATAAAAGCAACCGCCGTGCTCAGTGTCATGCTTGAAATTTTCATTGTAGCGTAACAGTTTTCAACCGCTCCGGTTTCAAGAGTAAGCGGCACTTCGATATTCTGAATGTAATACTGCGAAAGCGGGAACACTCCGTTTTCCATATCCGTAGTCTGTGTGCCGCCTCTGAAGTCCATTATCTGAAAATATTCGTAGATATTTGCACCGCTCTTGGCAACAACGCTGCCCGAGCCCGTAATGAAACCATAGGCATAAAGATAACCGCCGTTATTCACGGTGATGCTGCTGCCTTCATTCATATTTATGAAGCTGCAGGGACCGTTAGGCGAGCTGCCGTTCGGCTTGCTGCCCTGAGTCGCATAATGCTTAGCCGGAAGGCTGAGAGCTCCGTTGACGGTGATATGTGCCCCCTCTGCCATTGTAAGAGTACGGTAGGCGGTGGGCTTGGTATATGTGTCAACGATAACCTCAGGCGCCGTTGTATAAATTGTATTTGCGGAATCAAAAGGAACAAGCAGTGTTACTCCCGACGGAATTGTATAGTTACCTGCGGGAAGCGTGCCGTTATTCATAAGAACAACAGTGCTGTTACCCGACTTGCTTGCATATGCCGCAGCATTGTTGAGATTATCAAACAGATAATTTCCGCTGCCTGCCTTAAAATATGCGATACCCGTTGAGCCTGTAAACACTGCTCTGACCGTCATATCGGCAACGGGTGTTACCTTGTAGGTGGTATTTGTTGAAAGAATAACGCTGTTTGCCGTGTTTATCCATCCGAGGAACTGACCGCCGTTTTTTGTTGAGGCAACAAGAGTTGCTCCGTCGGCAAGCGTAACATTCTGCACTGCACCTGAAGCAACGGCTGCACCGTTCACGGTAACACTGCCATAAGCGGAATCGTATTCAAAAGTTACATCCGATGACACCTGAGCGGCAACAAGGCTGATGTTGCTGAGCACAAGCTTTGCTTCCTTGAGAGGTGCACCCGCTTCAAGGGTAACAGTTATACCTGCACCGGGATTAAGCAGCACAGAATATGAGCCGCTTGAATTACCTAAGCTGAAAGACTTATAGTTGGAGGCGCTGTAATCAAAGCTGAGGGTTGAAATTGCATCTGTATTATTATAAATATCAATTGTGTTTGACTTTGCCGAGACGAGGGTGGCTTTAACGGTGATTGTTGCGGTATTGCCCGATGCACTGACCGTGCCCTGACTGTCCGTAATCAGCACCTTGCCGCCAACAACTGAGGCGGATGCGGCATTCAATGAGGTTCTGCCTTTAAGTGCCAGAACAAAAGCGTTGAACGACCTTGATGTATCCGTTGCGCCAAAAACCTCACGGTCCTTTTTTGTGAGCTTTTTCACGAGAGAAGAAAGCCCGTTTGTATCCTCAACCGCATCAGCAACGGTATCGCTGTTCATCAATGAAACCGTATTTTTTATTTCATCCTCGGTGAGATTGTTTGAGCCGAAATAGCGAAGAAAAACAGCATTCATATCAACAAGTACACTCCACAGAGTAACCTCATCGTCTGAGCCGAACAAGGAGTCGATTATGCTCTCCCCTGTTTTTTCTTCATGGCCTTTTACAATCTCCTGAACAGGTGCCAACGAAGATGTACCCATCAATACGGTAAGCAGCCATGCAAGAGCTTTTTTCAACAATACCATCGCCTGATTCCTCCAATATCGTATATAATTAAACAAAAATTATAATATTCTATTTTACATTATATCATAAAACAAGGTAATTGCAAGACTTAAATTAATAAGCGCAGCCGATACACACCGTATCAACTGCGCTTCACTTTTATTATATTGACCAATCAGCCGATTGCATTATTCTTCAGAATATTATACCTTCCGGCTCTTTCGAATTCTTCTGAAGTTCCGTAGCCGGCTTCAAGATTTTGGTTTATCAGCTTCACAATTTCATCATGAAGACGCCTGTTTGCTTCTTCAACCGTCATGCCTTTGGTTGAAAAAGGTTCACCTATTCTTGAACAAAGTGTTTTACTTCTGAATTTATATTCGCCTGTAACGGCCACAGGCACCATCATCGCCTCGTTTTTGCAGGCAAGCGATGCTGCACCGTATTTGAATTCGCCGATAAGATTGTTGGTTTTATTTCTTGTTCCTTCAGGGAAAATACCTAATGCGCCGCCGCTTGAAAGCACGGCATTGGCAGATGCCTTTGCATCTTCGTCGTGACCGTTACGGTTAACGCAGATGCAGCCTGTAATCTTGAAAAACCAAGCAAATTTGCCCTTGAAATATTCGGATTTTGCCATATAGTTTATTGCTCTGTGAGTTGCAAGAGCGGCAAGACACTGGTCAAGAACATGCTTGTGATTGCTGCATACAACAACTGCTCCTTTTTTGGGAATATTCCCCTTGCCGAACACCTTGGGGCTGTAATACAAGCGAA
Source organism: Clostridia bacterium (assembly GCA_017403185.1). Classification (GTDB taxonomy): domain Bacteria; phylum Bacillota; class Clostridia; order Oscillospirales; family Acutalibacteraceae; genus CAG-177. Next base: position 85,385 of record JAFQON010000048.1, on the reverse strand, counting down.
ACAGCAAAAGAAGAAACGGTGCAAGAAGACGGTAGCCCCATGTTACGGGTTTTTTACTCATCAGCAAACAGCCTCCCTTTCACTCTCTTTCTGAAGCTTCATAAAGTCAATTTTATTATAAGCGGTTTTGGGAAGAAGGTCAACGAACTCATATTTATAGGGCACACTGTAGTGCATAAGCTTCTTTTTACAGTATGCACGGATTTCTTCTTCTGTTTCCTTGCTCTTTTCTTTGCCGTTTTTAAGAACAATAAATGCCTTTGCAACCTCTTTTTTATATTGATGAGGAATTGAAACCACCACGCATTTTTCAACAAAGTCGAGTTCTTCAATAACTCCCTCAATTTGTGTGGGATAAACATTGAAGCCTGAAGTTATCATCATTCTCTTGATTCTGAGCTTGTAATGAACAAATCCGCCCTCATCAATCATAGCCATATCGCCTGTATGAAGCCATGTTTTGCCGTCAGCATGAACACGGAGTGTGTTTTCTGTTTCCTGCGGGTTATTTCTGTAGCCTATCATAACAGTTGGTCCGCTTACACAAAGCTCACCGTCCTCCCCTGCAGGAAGAACATTAACCGTGCCGGGCTCAACGATACACATTTCGGTGCCGATAAGAGGCTTGCCGATGGTTCTTGATTTATAGTTTTCTGCAACGGAAAGGCTGAGTGCCGCAAGGCCTTCGGTCATGCCGTAGCCTTCGCAAATTTTGATATCCGAATTATGCGCTGAGAGGAAATTGTTAACGCTCTTTTCAAGCTTTTCAGGCAGAGTGTCGCCGCCGCTGACTGCATATTTGAGGAACGAGAAGTCAATCTTATCCGTACCCTTTGCTTTAAGAAGTGCATCATAAAGAGTGGGAACACCGAAAATCATTGTGGGCTTATACTTTTTGAGAATGCTCGCAAACTTGCTCGAATTGAACTGCGGAATAAGCACGGAGCAAGCACCGAAACAAAGCGAAACATGAACGCACACTCCCAGACCGAAGCCGTGGAAAATAGGCAGGATTGCAAGAATTTTGTCGCCCGCCTTAACATCCCTGAGGGTAAGAACAGCCTGCATTCCGAACGCATTGAAGTTATAGTTTGAAAGCATAATATCCTTGGGAGTGCCGGTTGTTCCGCCGCTGTGAAGGATAATTGCAACCTCTTTGTTTTCTCTGCCCTTCGGCTTATATTCCGAAACCCTTGATGAATTTTTTGCAAAATCACTCCACGAAATATATCGCTTATCCGATTTGTCATACTTGAAGTTCTTTATGCACTTGAGAGCATAAAGAGTTTTCATGACAAAAGGCATTGAATCGCCTGCGGAAGCGATAATAACACTCTTAAGCGGCGTTTCGTCTATTATATTTGCTATTTTCTCACTGCATATATCAACACAAAGCAAAACCTTGCTGTTGACTCTGTTTATATGATTTTTTATTTCTTCCTGAGCTGAAAGCGGATGCAGAACATTTGCAACCGCACCTATTCTGTTAAGAGCATAAATGCTGATAACAGCCTCGGGGGTGTTGGGCATAACAATCGTTACAATATCACCCTTACGCACACCCATGCTGTGATATGCGCCCGATATCTCTTCAATTTTATTTACCAAATTTCTATAAGTGCACTTTGTTCCGAAATACTCATAAGCGAGCGAATCGGGAAGATTCTCGGCAGAAATTTTTATCATACCGAACATAGACCTGTCCGGCACCTCAAAGCCCAGCGGAAGGTCTGTGTTTTCAAATTTAAAAAGAGGATTTTCGTAGTTCAAACTCATTTTTATACCTCACATCTGATTATAGTCTGTAATCCTGTCTCTTTTCTCGCATTGCCAAAAAAATGCCTGCTGCAATCACAGCTGCAGCAGAGGCCGCCACAAAATATTTTTTGGAAATTTCTTTTTTAACCGCATTAATATGCTGCAGAAGTTCTTCCTCAATTTTTTGTTTGTCCGATTGAGAAAGCGTAATTGAATTCATCAATCTGACATAATTATTCAACTCACGGTCAATCAAAGCCGATCCCCCATTTCTTCTTTTAACATTTCGCGCCCTTTTTGCAGGCGTTTTCTCACTGCTTCCTCGCTGATATTCACAATATCTGCAATCTCTTTGCATTTATAGCCTTCAACATAATGGAGAGTAAGGACAATTTTATATTTGGCGGGCAGACTCATTATGGATTCAAAAATCTCAAAGTCATTTTCGTGTATTCCGACATCCCTGATCCCTTCAATATCGACCGTATCCCTTCTGATACGGAACAAAAGCATATTTTTGCTGATATTTGCCGAAACCTTTATAAGCCACGCCTTGCGGTGCTCCTCGCTGTTGAACTCAGGCGCTTTGGTAAGATATTTCAAGAAGGTCTCCTGCACTGCATCCTCCGCATCGTCACGATTGCACAAAATACAGTAAGAAATCCTGAAAATCAGAGAACTGTATTTATCAACAAGCTCTTTGATTTCTTCCTCCGATTTGTTTTTCTCAATCATTGAATACACGAATACCTCCTTTGCGATAAAATCCATAAAAGAAACAATTCAAGGTATAAAAATGTGAATTTTATTTTGTTAACAATTTGTAAACTATTCTGAGTATGGCAGATTTTCTGCGAAAATTTCAATATCAAAAATGTTATCAACAGGTATTGCCGTACCGTCGGAAATAACAATCTCACGCCTTAAAGCATCAAATTTTTTAAAGCGTCCCGTGATACGCAGGTATGATCCCCCGCTTTTTCTGCTGTCGGGCATAAAACAGATTAGGGCTGCTTCGGTTTTGGGGTTTTGGATAAGCCTGTGCAGCTTTTCATCTATAAGCTCTTTTTCGCTCTCATCAAGCTCAGCCCTTGAATCGGTGAGCCTTGCAGTTTCACTCAACGCATCGCTGTGACCCGTAAGAGCTGCAAAAGGGCTGAACTGTGCAGCCCTGTCATGCAGCGACATTCTTTTTCTCTTATCGGATATATGATGAGGCAAGCTTATTATGTCGCCGTATTTATTTTGTTCATTCATTCTATGCTTTGTGACCTCCTATTTGCCGGTTTCTGTCCCTTGCGGTTGCACCCTCTTTAAAATTCATGCCTTTGAGCAAAGCATTTTTGCCGTATTTCTGTCTTATATTCACAAGCACATCCTGAATGCGGCGCTCTTGCTCAAGCTTTGCATCTTCAATCTCCCTCTTCAATTCCTTTTCTCTGTAATCCTCAAAAAAATTAAGCTGCTCAGGCTGCGGAGTGTTATCGACCGCATCCTCGGGCACAACATGATTTGCAGTGATATTTATTCTTCTTATGAGCAGTTTTTTATCCGTTATTCTTTCATATGCTTCGGTTGCAGCCTGCATAATCAGCCGTGTTGATGCGGTATATCTGCCGATATTTGCCGTGCCTCTTGCGTGCTTCGGGACTTTCCTGCCGTAAAAATCAGTTTTTATTTCACCTGTATACGCTTTACGACGGTTTATATCGGTCAGATTTTCAATATCGTAGCCGATTACAATAACAAGCTGATCCGTTACAAGCTTTTTGCTCACAAGATCAAGTGCAAGATTATCCGCCATTTCACGCAATACAAGACACGCTTTTTCAAAGTCATACGGACGCTGAAGCACCTGCCCCGTGCTCACGCTGTTTGTTTCGGGCTTGTATGCCTTTATATCGGCAATCGTACATGGCTCCCAGCCCCATGCGTGATCTATAAGAAGCTCGGCATTGATGCCGAAAAGCTTGTAAAGCAGGGTTTCGTTATCAATCGAGCATCTTGCAACATCGCCCATCGTGTATATTCCGTGCTCCTCCAGTTTCTCGGATATCCCTCTGCCCACACGCCAGAAATCTCTTATCGGTCGGTGATTCCACAGAGTTTTGCGGTAGGCCATTTCATCAAGCTGAGCAATACGAACTCCGTATTCATCAGCCGGAATACGCTTTGCCGTTATATCCATTGCAACCTTGCAGAGATAGAGGTTTGTGCCGATACCGGCAGTTGCGGTTATACCCGTTTCGGCAAGCACATCTTTAACAAGCATCTGCGCAAATTCATAGGGCGTCATTCCCCTGACTTTGAGATATGCCGTTGCATCGATGAACACTTCATCAATGCTGTAAGGGTGAATATCCTCGGGCGCAACATATTTTAAATAGACATCGTATATGCGTGTGCTGTATTCAATATAAAGTGCCATTCTCGGCGGAGCGACAATATAATCAATCGCAAGTGAAGGATTTGCTTTAAGCTCGTTATCATCACAGGATGAACCCGTGAATTTTCTTTGAGGCGCATTCATTTTTCGCTGTGCATTGGCAATTCTCACTTGCTGCATCAATTCAAACATTCTTGCCCTGCCCGATATTCCGTAACTTTTCAGACTCGGCGAAACTGCAAGGCAAATCGTTTTCTCCGTTCTTGACGGGTCGGCAACAACAAGATTTGTTGTAAGAGGGTCAAGCCCCCTCTCCATCGCCTCTACGCTCGCATAGAATGACTTGAGATCAATGGCTATATATGTTTTATTCACGGCTTCACCTCCCATTATATGATGTTATTTATGTTTTCGACGGGCGGATGATATCCGCCCCTACTGTAAGATTTGGTTGTCTTGTTAAAACGGCAGGAGCCCCCGCCCTATGCTAAAAAAATACCTATTATTTATTATCTCTTCAATATTATCTCTTATCTTCTTATTTGAAAATCACGGTGGGCGAATTGCTGAATGACAGGCAGATGCGGCTATGACCTCATCCCACCGACAACACAAGCACTGCATTCATAGCTTGTGCATTTATTATACCATCTCAAATTTTAATTTTCAATAGTTTTTCGAACATTTGTTTGGAAAGTTGTGTAAAAAGATACCTGCGACTGATGCCGCAGGTAATTTTTTATGCTAATTCTTTATATTGATAGCATCTAACATAGTCCACCTTGAACTCGGCAGGCCAGTTTTCTTTGGGTGTTTTCCAAATTTCGCCCGTACCGTGTCTGTCTGAGCTCTGAACACCGTTTTCGCCTGCAAATTCGCAGGAAAGCAGAAGATATTCGGGGTTCTTTGACACACCGCCCGCTGAGGTTCTGCCCGTTTCAACACCGTTTATGTAGAAGATATACTCATTCTCATTCCACTCAACGCCATAAGTGTTATACTCTTCATAAGGATTGTTTTCAATGAACATTTTGCCCACAGCTTCGCCGTGATGGCCTTCACCGTAACCGTCATAGTGGATGCCTGTTGAGATTGCATCGTTCCCCCACCAATTATCCTTATAATAGAAGGACTCAAAAACATCAATCTCCGTGCCGTCTTCGCCCGAATTATTGACATTGTAAACACCTTCGTTCATCATCCAGAAGGCACTCCACATTCCCGTTGCCTTAGGCAGAATACAGCGCACCTCAAAATAACCGTATTTCTGCTCATATTTACCACGGGTTGTGACCTTACCCGTATACCAGCCCGGCTTGTATTCGGGCATATCGACACCCGAATCCTCATAATAATTTGGCAGAGGTTCTTCAAGGTATTCGGCTCTGATAACAAGGTTACCGTCTTTGACGCTCACCATATCCTCATGCCAATAACCGCCTTTACGCTCTGTTATCCACCACGAATAACCCCATTTGCTTTTATCAAGCTCAGTGCCGTTAAAATCATCCTCCCACTTGAGAACAAAATCGTTTTCAAGGTCAATGGTTTTGCCCTGAGGAATTTTGCCGAGATCAAGCATACCGGGAAGCTGAGGATTAATCGCCATAAGAATTGCTATAAATATTTTCAGAATTGACTTTAACACAACGCTGAACATAAGCACCGCTCCTTTTTTCAATTCAACTCAGCAGAATCATGCCAGCTCCTTTGCAAGAAGCTTGATCTGCTCAACATTTTCTTCTTTCACACCCGAGTGTATTGTAACGGTATTCTGAGTATAGACTATACCCTTACTGTTTTCAAGCATTTTTGCTATCTTCTTTGCAACAAGGGGTGCCCATGTACCGTTTTCAACAATGCCGACGGTGCGGTTCTGATAATTTCTCTCAGTAAGCTCATTTATGAATTCTCTCATAAACGGGAAGATATCGCCGTTATAGGTGGTTGATGCAAGAACGATTTTGCCGTAACGGAAGGCATCCTCAACCGCCTCAGCCATATCACAGCGTGCAAGGTCATTCACCGCCACCTTGGGGCAACCGTTTGCTTCAAGCTCCTCGGCAAGAAGCTCAACAGCTTTTTTTGTGTTGCCGTAAACAGAGGTATAACATATAACAACACCTTCGCTTTCAACGCCGTATGATGACCATGTGTTGTATAAATCAAGGTAATATCCGAGATTTTCACTGAGAACAGGGCCATGAAGAGGACAGATTATTTCAACCTCAAGGCCGCCGAGTTTTTTAAGAACTGCCTGCACCTGAACGCCGTATTTACCGACTATGCCGAAATAGTATCTGCGCGCTTCGCAAGCCCAATCCTCATCCGCATCAAGTGCACCGAATTTACCGAAAGCATCCGCCGAGAAAAGCACCTTTGCATAGCTGTCATAGGTCATGATAACCTCGGGCCAATGCACCATGGGTGCAGTATAGAAGGTTAATTCGTGATTGCCGAGTGAAAGAGTGTCGCCGTCTTTGACAACGAGCTTTCTGCCTTCGTAATCGGCATCAAAGAATTTTTTCATCATTACAAACGCCTTATCCGTTGCAACAACAACGGCATCGGGATATGTTTCGGTGAATTTTGTTATATTTGCGGAATGGTCGGGCTCCATATGCTGAACAATAAGATAATCAGGGGCCTTGTCACCGAGAGCATTCTTTATGTTACCGAGCCATTCCTCGCCGAATGCAGCATCAACAGTATCAAAAACCGCAATTTTTTCGTCTTCGATAATGTACGAGTTATACGCCATGCCTTCGGGCACAATATACTGACCCTCAAACAAATCAATCTCCCTGTCGTTAACACCTACATATTTAATATCCTTGCCTATCATAAAAATCTCCTTTCAAAATCCGTATACAGTTGAATTATATCAAATAAAAATCAATATATCAAGACCGATTTAAAAGGAAAACTCTGCAACATTTCTGCTGCAGAGTTTCATGTTCTTATTAAAGATTATAATATTTATCAAATTCTGCGGGGTGAGGAATAGCTGAAAGCTGAGCGCACTCATCACGCTTTGTTTTGATGAAGTTTTTGATAAGCTCTTCGGGGAATACGCCGCCTTCGGTAAGGAATGCGTTATCCGCTTCGAGAGCATCGAGTGCTTCGGGAAGAGATGTGGGAAGATGTGAAAGCTTGGCCTTCTCCTCATCGCTGAGATGATAGAGGTTAACATCATAGGGACCCCAACCGTTTGCATGGGGATCAATCTTATTCTTAACGCCGTCAAGACCTGCCATAAGGATTGCCGCATAGCAGAAATAGGGGTTGCAGGTTGCATCGGGGTTGCGAAGCTCAAATCTGCGCTTGTCAGGGCTCTTTGCATAAGCGGGAATACGGATAACCGCACTTCTGTTTGAGGTTGCGTAACCAACTGTTACGGGAGCCTCAAAGCCGGGAATAAGGCGCTTGAAGGAGTTTGTGCTGGGGTTTGTGATAGCACAAAGAGCACCGATATGCTTAAGAAGACCGCCCATAAAGTAATGCGCTGTTTCACTCAGATGTGAATATCCGTTATCGTCTGAGAATACAGGCTCACCGTCCTTGAAAAGGAGCATATGCACATGCATACCGCTGCCTGCTTCACCGTAGATAGGCTTGGGCATGAATGTTGCGGTCTTGCCGTATTTGAGAGCAGTGTTATGGATGATATATTTAATCATCATTGAAGCATCCGCCATATGAACAACTTCGCCGAGCTGAGGCTCGATTTCATACTGACCCGATGCTGCAACTTCGGGATGATGATAGTTGATTTCAATGCCTGCATCCTTCATGTGCATGCACATTTCGCTGCGGCATTCATAGGATGTGTCAAAGGGCTTTGCAATGTGGTAGTTCTTCTGCTTTGCAACAACAACGCCTTTGCCTTCAACATCCGAATTCCAGTATGACTGCTTTGCATCCACGGTAGCGCCGATATATCTGCCTTCAACACTCCATGTAACATCGTCAAAAAGATAGAATTCAAACTCGGGAAGAATCTTCATTTCATCGGCAACACCGCTGTTCTTCATATATTCAACAGCAGCCTTGATGATATTTCTGGGATACTGAGCAAGGGGCCTGTTTTCAGGTGAATCGATAATCATTGCATTACCCGTCATTGACAGTGTTGCAATTTCACAGAAGGGGTCGATAACCGCTGTGTCAGGGTCGGGAATAAACACCATATCGCTCTTTTCAACAACAGCGTAGCCGTAGTTTGAAGCATCAAAGCCGATGCCGCTCTTCATTGTGTCTTCTGAAAAATTCTCTGCGGGGATTGTTACATGACGGTACTGACCGTTGATGTCAACCATCTTGAAGTCAACCATCTTGATATCGTTTTCTTTGATAATTGCGAGAATATCCTGTATGCTTTTTGCCATTTAGGAACACTCCTTTTATTAAAATACAGATGAATTATAACAATATTTTACTTTTTCGTCAATAGCTGACAAATGTATAATAGATATTTTGTTAAACAACCGAAAAGAAATATCCCGTTACGGTTTCGGGTGACTCCTTCATGCCGTTATCAATCCACCACCTTACGGTTTCAACAAAGGTTGATGCAATATGATTTATCCAAAAGCTTTCGGGCAGCCTGCTGCTTTTTTCGGAGTCAAATAAAGGGCTCTGATTTTTGATAAGCTGCAGAAGATTGCTTTTGAAATACTGCAAAAAAAGCTCGTTGTTTGGGCACGAAAGAAGCCGTGATATGTTGTTATCGTTATTCTTCAAATGCTGAAACAAGTGGAGAAACACGGAATCGGGAGCATTACAATCAAAAATATGCCTGTGAGCGGTATTTTGGTTGCTTGCGGAATCAAAAATGTGGCAAAAAAGCTCTTCACACAGCTCTTTAAGAAGATAATCCTTTGTTTCAAAATGAGCGTAAAAGGTAGCTCTGCCCACATCTGCACGCTCAATTATCTCACCGACGGTTATCTGCCCGAAATTCTTCTCTGACAAAAGCTCAACGAACGCCCCGAATATCGCTTCTCTTGTTTTTCTCTGTCTTCTGTCCATATTTTTTCTCCGTACATTTATAAAATTTTGTTCGGTACCGAACAACGCCGTGATATCGTATGTTGATTTCACACTTCATCCTGATACAATATATACCGAACACTAAGTTCGCTAATGGATATATTGTACCGCATAAATCCAATACAGTCAACAGGAGGTTTTTTATGAAAGCTGAAAAAAATATTCTGATTGCATTTATTCTGAACCTGACATTTTCTATATTTGAATTAATCGGCGGAGTTTTCACGGGCAGCGTTGCCGTTCTCTCCGACTCAGTTCATGATATAGGCGATGCCGCAAGCATAGGCATATCTCTTATTCTTGAAAAAAAGAGTCGAAAACAGCCCGACGGCAAATACACCTACGGCTACGCAAGATATTCGGTTCTCGGCAGTATAATCACAACATTCATCCTCTTATTCGGCTCAGCTGCGGTAATTTACAATGCAGCCATGCGAATCATAGAGCCCGCTGAAATCAACTATAACGGAATGATTATTTTTGCCGTTGCAGGCGTAACGGTTAACTCATTTGCGGCATTTTTTACCCGTGAAGGCAACTCTTTAAACCAAAAAGCGGTTAATCTGCATATGCTTGAGGATGTGCTTGGCTGGGCAGTTGTGCTGATTGGTGCGGTTGTGATGCGTTTTACGGATTTCGCTCTGATTGACCCGATAATTTCCATAGGCGTTTCTTTGTTCATTTTTGTGAATGCAATCATGAACTTAAAGGAAGTCCTTGACCTTTTTCTCGAGAAAGTGCCCGACGGAATTGATATTGACGAAATAAGAGAGCATATTGCGGAAATTGACGGCGTAAAAGATGTTCACCACATACACATCAGGAGCATTGACGGCAACACACACCACGCAACCATGCACATTGTAACGGATTTGACAGGTTATCAGATAAAAACAGATATCCGCAAGGAGCTCAGGGAACACGGAATTGCTCACGCAACGCTTGAGCTTGAAGCAGAAAACGAGAAATGCAGTGATGAGCAATGTCACACGGAATTCAGCGAAAACCACGGGCACAGCCACCATCACCACCATCATCGGCTCCGCCACGGGCACCGTCATTGAAAAAGTCCTTGTTATCGGACAGCAAATGCTGTATAATAAGGATAAAAGGAGTTGGTATCATGGCTAAATCGGCAAATCAGAAGCTCAAGCTTCTCTATCTGCTCAGATTTCTTATGCAGAATTCCGACGAAGAGCATCCCGTGAGCACGGCGCAGATTATTGAAGAGCTTGCCAAAAACAATATTTCGGCTGAGAGAAAAAGTATTTATGACGATATTGAGTCATTGAGACTTTTCGGGTTTGACATAATTCAGCTTAAAGGCAAAAACGGCGGATATTACATCGGCGAGAGGGATTTTGAGCTGCCCGAACTGAAGCTGCTTGTGGACAGCGTGCAGTCCTCAAAATTCATTACTCAGGATAAAACATACAAGCTTATCAAAAAGATAGAGGGGCTTGCAAGCGTTTATGACGGCCAGCTTCTGCAGCGTCAGGTGTTCGTCACAAACAGAGTGAAGAGCATGAATGAGAGCATTTATTACGCTGTTGATGTTATCTCCGATGCAATCACTCAAAACAGAAAAATCCGCTATCAGTATTTTGAATACACCGTAACAAAAGAACGCAGATTCAGGCATGACGGAGCTTTCTATGAGGTCAGCCCTTTTGCCCTCATCTGGGACGACGAAAACTACTATTTGCTTGCGTGGGACTCTGCTGCAGAGAAAATGAAGCATTACAGAGTAGATAAAATGTATAAGGTATCCATGACAGACAACGAGCGTGAGGGTAACGAAGAGTTTGAAAATGTTGATATGTCATCCTACACCAAAACCGTTTTCGGAATGTTCGGCGGCAAAGAGCAGAAGGTTAAGCTTCGCTTCTCAAACCACCTTGTCGGTGCGGTGCTTGACCGCTTCGGAAGGGATTCGATAATAATAAAAGACGGTGACGAACATTTTACTGTTACGGTAAGCGTGGTTGTGAGCCAGCATTTTCTTGCATGGGTATTCGGCTTCGGTGCGGATGCCGAAATTCTCTCCCCCGAAGAAGTGCGAACAGAAATGAAAAAACAGGCTGCATCCGTTTCAGAAAAATATAATAGAGGTGTTGAATCATGATTTATACCGGATTAACCAAGAAGGCGCTTGTGATATCATTCAATGCTCATAAGGAGCAGGTTGACAAAAGCGGGATGCCATATGTATATCATCCCTATGAGGTCGCATCGCATATGGATGACGAATACTCAACCTGCACGGCACTGCTTCACGATGTGGTTGAGGATACGGAAATAACGCTTGATGATTTAAGAAAAGAAGGCTTCCCCGAAGAGGTTATAGAAGCGCTCTCGCTTATGACCCACGCAGACGGAGTGCCGTATGATGACTATATCAAAGCACTCAAAACCAATCCGATTGCCGTGAAGGTGAAGCTTGCAGACCTCACCCACAACAGCAACCCCGACCGCCTTGAAACAATTGATGAGCGGATGCTGCAGCGTTTTGAAAAATACAAAAGAGCCAAAGAGTTTTTGCTTGGCAAAAATGAATTATAAAGTTGAAAGCCCGTCGCAATGACGGGCTTTCGGTTTTATGTGAACTCCTCAAAAAACAATGATTTCAAATGTCCGTTTATTCGGTTGAATTAATACCAGAGGAAGCCGAGAAGAAGAATTCTGATAATCCACTGCCACCATGCGTATGAAACATTAACTTCAAACTCTGCGGTTGCGCCTTCATATTCAACTGTAACTGTCTGGTCGCCGAGCTTTTTGCCGTTAAAGCCGCTGACCTTCATCTTTGAAGTATCGGTAACGGTTTCGATTGTGCCGTCGGAATATCTGACGGTTAACTTCATGCCCGAAAGGTCAACATTTTCGCTTCTGTATGTATATGAAGTGGTTGAAGGAAGCGATGCAATTGAAACAGAAACAACCTTTTTATCGGAAGGTGTTGAAGGTTCATCGTTTTCTGCGGGAACAAGTGTGAAAACATCAAAATCGCTGAATTCGGAAACGCTGAACACAAGGTAATCACCGTCAACGGTAATCTTAAGCTTTTCGTTTGTTTCGGAGGTTGAAAGATTGTCATATCCGCCCTTCTTGAGATAATGAATGATTCTGAAATCCTTCAGGCCCTTGAATTTTTCGGGGATGGGCATTCTGATTGTTACCATGCCGTCATTCTTTTTCTCTGCAGGAACATCGCTGCCTTTTTTAACAATTGAAATATCAAAGCAACCTACTCTTTCAAGAGTCATATCATCGGGAATATAAACACCGCCGGGCTCACGGTCTTTTGAGACGGGCTTGATGCTGAGCTCAACATCCTCGTCATAGCAGCCGTAATCAAAAGATGCGCTTACGCCGTATTCGGTGTTTTTCAGCTTATCCTGAGGTACACCTGTAAAGTTGAAGTGCATTGCCGCATTTAACAAATAACCGTTGCCGTTTTCGTTTATGATTATTTCGTTCCACTCTTCTTCTGTACCTGAATAGTAGACATCTGTAAGATTTGAGCAACCGTCAAACACATGATTGGCAATTTCCAAATTTTTGTTACCCTCAAAAACAACCCATTCCAAATCTGTGTTCTGAAAAGCTATCCTTTCGATTGAAGTAACCGTAGCAGGGATTATAATTGATTGAAGGTTTGAATTACAGAAAGCCTGTGATGAAATTGTTGTTAATTTACTGTTTTCTTCAAAAGTAATTTTTTGAATACCGCTGCCACAAAAAGCATCATGATCAATAATTTTAACATTTGCAGGAATTGTTATTTCGGTAAGATTTTCACATTCATAGAAGAATCCTTCCAATCGTGCACCAAAGCAATTCAACGCTGTCATGTTTTTGCTGAGCGTTACATCCCTGAGGTTTGTGCAACCATAGAAAACACCGCCGTCAACATTAATAAGTGTGTCGGGCATTACGATTTTCTCAAGCGTTGAGCAATTTCTGAAAACATTACCGCCCATATTTATAACATTCGAGTCTTCAAGGTTTATTGATGAAAGAACAGCACAGCCTGAAAAAACATGGCTGCCGATTTGCAGAACCTGATCTTCACTGCGCTTTTCGAATGTCACTGAAGAAAGATTTTTGCAATCCTGGAATGCCTGTGAATCTATCAGAGTAACGGTAGCAGGAATTGTTATTGACTGGAGCTTTGAATTACAGAATGCCAAAGACGAAACAGTTGTTAATTTGTTGTTTTCGGCAAAAGTGACCTTACGAATACCACTGTCACGGAAAGCATCATCGCCTATAGTTGTAATGTTGGCGGGAATTTCTATTTCAGAAAGAGAAGTGCAACCGTAAAAGAAGCCCTCAAGTCTGAAGCCAAAGTCGTTCAATGCTGTCATGTTTTCACTGAGTGTTACATCTCTGAGACTTGTGCAGCGATAGAAAACGCCGCCTTCAACATTTGTAAGTGTGTCAGGCATTACGATTTTCTCAAGTGCTGAGCAATCTCTGAAAACATTACCACCCATACTTGAGACATTTGAGTCTTCAAGGTTAATTGATGAAAGTGATGTGCAGTTTGAGAAAGCAAAGCTTCCGATTTCCAAAATCTGATCTTCCGAACGAGGATCAAATGTCACCGTAGTGAGGCTTGAACAGTTTGCAAAAGCATTTAATTCTACTGTCGAAACAGTTGAAGGAATTGAAACCGATGTAATCATTTCACAGCCATTGAAAGCACCTGAAGAAATTTTTGTTACCGGCAAATCATTAATAGCTTCGGGTATTGCCAATTTGCCGACAGGATTGTTATGACCTGTGATTGTTATTTGGTTATCTGCTGTTGTGTACAGATAATCGGTTTCCTCCGCTGCGCTTGCGGTAAGCGAGCCGAGCGAGGGAAGCTCGATTGCACACAGACCTGCAAGGGGTGCTGCGCCGAAGGTGAGCACTGCAGCAAGGGCAAGTGCCAGTGTTTTTTTGAACAGATTTTTCTTTGCCATGATTTAAGTCTCCTTTTAAATTTTTTGGATTTTCATCCGTTTTCACCCATTAGACGACCGGAATCTGAAAACGGTTCATTAAAATTTCAACTTTTTCAAAAAATTTTTTAACTTTTAAAGCTCTGCTTCAAATCTGTATGTTTCTCCCGATTCGGCAGTGCTGCCCAAATCAACATTCATACCGAAAACACCGTAATTAGATATTGTATATCCTTCGGATTCCACAAGACCTATGATATAGCTCTTGGTCATGCTTGTCCCCGCAGGAACAGAAAATGTCAGCGTATCAACAACTCCGCTGCCGTCAAGAACATCAACAACCGCAGTTGCGGGAGCAGCCGTTGTTGCTTTGGTTGTGGTTGTTGTGGCTGCCTTGGTGGTCGTAGCAGTCTGTTTTTCAGTAGTTGTTGCTTTGGTTGTGGTAACTTTGGTTGTTGTAACCTTTTTGGTGGTTGTTTCTTTTTCGGTTGTTGTTTGCTTTTTGGTGGTGGTCACTTTTGTTGTTGCAGCGTTTTTAGTGGTAGTCGCTTTTCGGGTGGTGATTGATTTCTTGGTTGTTGTCGGTTTTGTGGTGCGGGTTGCGGATTTGGTTGTGGTTTTTGTTGCGCTTGAGGTGGTTCTTCCGCCTGATGTGCTTCGGGGCTTGGTCGTTGAGCCGCCGGCTACAGCTTCAGATTCCGTAACAGCCGTTGTTTGCGAAAACTCAACCGTGCCCATCGCTTCAACCGCAAGGGTTGTTTCAAAACTCGGAGCCGTGGTGTATTCCTCGGTATAAGCGGTGCTTGAAACATCATCGTTTTTATCTCTGTTATTAACCACCGTCACAACGCCCGCCGTTGAGCCTGCAACCACTGCAGCCACGGAAACACCCGCTATAACCTTCTGCGCAACCGTTAAGGCTGCTATCTTTGCCGCAACGCCCGTGGCGGTTGCCGTTCCCGTGGCGGTTGCCGCTGCTGTTGCTGCAGTCGCAGCCGTGGTTGCCGCTGTTGTGCCCGCCGCAATACTTGCCGCCGTGCCCGTGCCTGCAACGGTAATACCTGCAAGCACCTTTGCCGATGCGCCGCTGCCGACAAATGTTTTTGACACCGTTTCGGACATTCTGCGCATTGCCCAAATAACAACTCCGATGGGTGCCGTGCTGTAAAGCGAAGTGATTCCCCTCTTGGCAAATTTATCCTTCAAATCCTTTCGGGCGGAGAACAGTCTTGTTTTGACCGTACCCTCGGGGATTTCAAGAGTTTCTGCAATTTCGCCTACGCTAAGCTCTTCAAAATACATCATCAGCACGCAGGCACGCTTTTCTTCGCTCAGCTCATCAAGCACTTCCATAACCGTTTTCTGCAGCTCGGATTGGTCAAGATTATCCTCGGGGCTGAATTCGGTATTTTCATCGGGCAAAAGCTCCGTTACATTTGTTTCTTCTTCGTCGCTGTTAAAAAGCATGGGCTTTTTCTTTTTGAGAAAATCCTTGCTCTTGTTGGCGACAATCTGATTGAGCCAGCTTGAGAAGCTCTCGGGTTTATCGAGCTCTTTTATTCTTGAAAGAGCCTTCATGTAGCTTTCCTGCAGAATATCCTCAGCATCCTGCTTGTTCTTTGTAAATTCAAGAGCAACAAAATATGCTCTTTCGTTTGTGAGCCCGTAAAGCTCCTTGAACGCAGAGTCATCACCGCTTTGCAGCCTTGTAACAAGCTCTGCTATTCTTTGTTTGTTCACTTCCATAAATTCACCGTCTGTCAGCTGAGTTTTTCAAGGGTGTAAGCCCTTCTTGATTTTTGCATCAGAAAATAAATGTAACGAAAAAAGCAAATGCCGAAATGCCGAACAGCACCCACAAAACATATTTGAATTTATCAATTACAAGATTGCCGAGAATATCTTTTATGTAAATCAAAACTTTGTTGCTGATTAATGAGAAAATACTTGATGCAAAAAACACTGCGATAACCGTGTTTTCCATAGTTGTCAGCTTGTCTATCATCGCAGCATCATCGGGATTTGCCTGCGAGAACAAACCGTCAACATAGAAAAGCATACCGAACATCGCCACACTGAGCAAAAATGAAACATAAAGCAGAATTCTCAATGCGTATTTTGTGAGATTAAGACGGAGTGTTTTCTTTTTATCTGCCGCCTTGGCTCTTTCGCCGACATTCATGTAGTATTGCTTTTTATCACCCTGAGCGTAAGACAGCGCCATTTTATAGTTGTGGATTTCGGTAACATCAACCGCTTTTTTCACAAGCTCGTTATCGTCTGTTGCGTTGCACTGACAAAGCAAAAGCCCCCAGTAAATATCGGAATGCCCCGGTGAGAGGCTCAGAATTCTGTTATATTTATCCTGAGCATCGCTGAAATACCCGGATTTCAGCTTTTTGTCAGCCTCGTTTTTAAGCTCAATAAGATGATTGTTAAAGGCTTCCTTGGATTTTGCGCCGATTTCAAGGTAATAGGATTTGTCTGAATAATCAGCAAATTCAACCGCCATTTTGTAATATTGGTTATCAGTGATATCCTCTGCCATAGCAATAAAAGCTTCGGCGTTTTTCACCCTGCTGTCACACAGCATTATTCCCCAATATGCTTTGGCATGTCTTGGAGAGCTCTCCAAAGCACGCTCATAAAATTCCCTTGCGCGTGCAAACTCACCCGTTCTTAACAGAATCGAAGCTCTTTCAACAAGGTTGTCCGTATCAGCAATTCCCGCAACCTTGACAGTGCCCGAAACCTTATGGTGAATCGTTTCGTGTGTAAGCGTTGCCCCGCAGTAATCACAGGTAAAAATTTCCGCATCATCATTCACGGTTAAATTTGCACCGCACGATTTACATTTCAATTCAACAAGTCCCATAATCTTATCCACCTTTTCTCTTATTTCTTGTGTTTGAATTCAGATATTCAATACCCTTGCGTATGCCTTCTTTAAAGTAGTTGCAGGGCTCATTGAATTTTTCGGCATAAATAAAAACAGGCTCTTCATCGGGAATTATAAGCTCCGTTACAACAGTTTGCTTTTCTTCACAAACCGAAATATCAAGCGAATGAAAACCGTCAAGATTAACTCTTTTTCTTACAGAACCGTTATTCATCCTTTTGCCCCCTTTCACCCATTAGACGAGCAAACATGAATATCGGTTCATTGTTTTTCAAAAAAATTTTATTTTTTGATTTTCGCCCTTAATTTCGCCTTTTCAAACAACAATATAGACTATATAAAGACTATTATATAATAATAATTTACAAAAGTCTATATATGGGCGAATTATTTTTTATTATAAATTTATACTGAATATGAAATAACCAATGAAACGGGGGTCAGTATGAAAACAAGAGAAGCAATTGCAGAAAGAATTCATCAGCTTTGCAGAGAACGAAAAATAACGATAAACGGTCTTGCAAGCATCTCAGCCGTTCCCCCGTCAACGGTAAAAAACATTATCTACGGAGTAAGCAAAAACCCCGGAGTTATAACAATAAAAATGCTGTGCGACGGTCTTGAAATTTCTCTTGACGAATTTTTTGATTCCGAGCTTTTCAGGACCCTTGAACAGGAAATCGAATAAAATCCAGCGGTATTCCGAGTTTATCGGGATGCCGTTTTTTGTTATCCCCCTAATATATAAGTCGATTTAAGATTCAAAAAGTTGCACATTTTCAAAAAAATTTTTTCGACGAATTAAATGCAGAAAAGTTTCGGCAAAATTTAAAAATTCACAAAAATTTAATTTGTGTAAACTTTGTTTAATTTCGTCAATATAAATTGAAATATGTTTTATTTTTTGTTATACTCTTAGTATATACAAACCGAAAAGGAAGTGGAGAATGGATAATCTTCAGCTTTCAGAGCTTGCCCAAAAAGCCAAGAACGGCGATATGTCGTCTTTTGAAAAAATTTATATTGAGCTCTCACCCGAAATATATGCAATTGCTTGCGAGATCACGCAAAACAAAGATGAATCTCACGATTTGGTTCAGGATTGTTTTTTAGCAGCAATAGAGAACATATCATCCTTAAAAGAGCCTGATAAAATAAAAAACTGGCTCATAAGAATTGCCGCCAACAAAAGCCGTGACTATCTGAAAAAGAAAAAGCCCTCGGTTCTCACCGAAGACCAGTCAGATATAATTGAAAATATTGAAGAAGACGATATTTCAGTCCTCCCCGAGGCATCGCTTGAAACAGAAGAACGCATTGAAGATATTAATAAGATTCTTCAATGCCTTTCAGAAGACAAACGGCTTTGTCTGATTCTGCGATACAAATTTGATATGAGCTACGCTGACATTGCCAAAGAGCTTGCTGTCACTGAAAGTTCTGTAAAAAGCAAAATTTCAAAAGCAAAAAAAGAAGTTGAGAAAGAAGCTGAAAAGCGAACAAAAAAAGGGCTCCCGCTTTTTGGCATTGCGCCTTTCGGGCTCGTTATATCTGTCGTCAAAAAATCCGCAGATATTGCTGCCGCTTCTTTCGCAGGCAGCGCTTCACAGACCGCCGCATTTGCAGGCATATCGGCAGCTTCACAAACGGGAATTGCCGCAGTTTCAACTGCTGCCACGGCAACAACAGCAGCAAGCACAACCGCCACCGCCGCAACGGGCGTAGGTGCAAAGGTTGCCGCAATGAGTGTTGCGCAAAAGGTGGTTGCAGGCGTTGCAGCTGCAGGTATTGTTACGGGCTCGGCGATTGGCACAACGGTTGTTGTAAAAAACAAAATCGAATCAAACGCAACTGCAACAACCTCTCACACCGAAGAAGTCACAACCGCTCCCGATTACGGATTTGAGAGTGAAACGGTGTTTATTCCTGCCGTTGCGGAAACGGAAAGCTTAACAGCAGAGCTTTCAACAAGCAGGAATTTCACATCGGCAGCAAAACAATCAACAACGGTTACTCAGGCAAAAGAAGCCGAGAAATCATCCGCTGCAAATAAAACCACAACCAAATCAACCACCAAAACCAACACAACAACGAAAAAACAAACAACAACTGCAACAACCAGGCCAACAACTACGCAAAAGCAGACAACCACAAAAAAGGAAACCACCACACGGGAAGCAACGACCGCTAAAGCTACTGAAACAACTGCAAAGACCACAACCACCACAAAGGCTGCAACCACAACAACAAAAGCCGCAACAACAACCACAACCGAATCGGCTTCACCTGCAACGGTAACGGTGACGCTTCATACCTCAGGCTCGGAAGAAACAATTCAAAAAACCTTGCAATTCTATGCCGGAGACTCTATATCAGACAGTGTTATTGAACAAAGGTTATTATCCGATTTCGGAATTGATGCAATGTCAGATTCAATCAGCGAAACAGCGGAATCAGGCAAAAGCTACAGTGTTGATGCTTTTATAATTTCTTAACGGAGTGTATAGTATTATGACTAAAAAACTAAAAACAATTTCAATTATAATTGCAACCGTTCTTTCGGCTTTAAGCTTTTTCTTTTGCGAAGCTGTTCTTCCGAATGCAAGCGCAACAGAAAAAGAAATAACTGCAAGCGGAACAACAGGAGAGGTCTACTGGACCTTTTACAGTGACGGCGAGCTCTATATTTATGGCGATGGTGCTACGGCAGACTACGAAAGCTATACCGATCAGCCATGGACCTCTTACAAACACAAAATCAACAAGATAACCGTTGGCGAAGGAGTAACTGCTGTAGGTGAGCACGCTTTTTCCGTTACTGCGGTAAAAAATGCGCGCATTGCTTCAACCGTAAAAGAAATCGGCTCAGCAGTATTCAGCGGTTGCTCTTATCTTGAAGAAATCGAGCTGGAGTACGGTCTGCATACAATTGGCTCAAGTGCATTCTCCCAATGCAAAAATTTGAAGTCAATTGATCTGCCTGACAGTGTGACAGATATGGGTATGTATTGCTTCAATAAATGCCAAAGCCTTGAAAGCATTGTTATACCTCCGAAACTTTACCGCATAAGAGAACACCTTTTCTGGGAATGCTCAAGCCTTAAAGAAATAACATTTGGTACTTATACAAGTTATCTCAGTGCAAGCGCTTTTTACGGTTGCAAATCTCTTGAAAATGTTTATTACGGCGGAACACTCAAGGATTGGTGCAAAATCTTTTTTGGTGCTGAATCAGGCAATCCGCTTGCATACGCCGATAATCTGTATCTCAACGGAGAAAAATTATCTTCCGACCTCGTGTTACCCGATAACCTTACTGCCGTACTATCAAACGCATTTTACGGAGCAAGCTTTATTGAAAGTGTAACTTTTCCCGAAACAATTGACAGAATAGGCCAGTGTTCATTTGCCAACTGTGCAAATCTGAAAAAGGTTGTTTTGAATGAAGGCCTGCAATCAATCGGTTATTATGCTTTTGAAAAATGCTCATCACTTACCGAAATCACAATCCCGAAAACGGTCACTGAAATAAAAGGCGAAGTCTTCAAAAATTGCCAAGCTCTTACCCGCATAAATGTTGACCCTCAGAACACCGAATATTCAAATGATGAACACGGTGCACTTTTTAACAAGGAACAAACAATTCTTATCCAATACCCTCTCGGCAGCAGTGAAAAAGCGTATCATGTGCCTGAAACGGTTGAAATCATTAAGAATTATTCGTTCACCAGTTCCTCAACGCTTGAAGAAATTTATGTTCCTGAAGCAACAACCTCAATCGAATATTTCGCTTTTTCTTTAAGCAGCATAAGCGATGTATATTATGACGGTTCAAAGGCTGAATGGTCAGCTGTCATCAACGATGGAGATTATTCAAAAATCACCGTTCACTATTCACTGAAAGACACCGACAAATCAGTTATAATTATTTATACCGACGATGATTTTGACGGCACTGCCACCGATATCCACCTTGAAGCAACAGAGCTTGATTCCGTGACCTCCAAATATGAGAAGAACGGATTTTACACAAAGCTTATGGTATCACCTATCCGCATTCTCGATATCAGACTTTCAGACGGTAACGGTAATGCGGTTCAGCCGATCCCCGGGAACAATATAACCGTTAAAATCAAAGCTCCCGATGCTTTTCTTGAACTCCTTGAAAAAGGTCTCGAATGCTCGGGGGAATACGGCGTCGAGGCAAAAAATATTGATTTCATCAACGATTGCTTCATTTTCACCGATAACGGAGATAAAATATCCGTTCCTGCAGATGAAAACTTTCTGAAAAGCTTTTCAATTATCCACTGGCATTCCGATGCAACGGATTTCAATGATTTCGACCCGTTCACACACGATAAAATATCTGTCATAAACGGCTATATTATTATAGAAACTGATCATTTCAGCGAATATGCGGTTTGTGCAAAAGCAATAAGCTTTCTGCAAAAAGATATTGTTCTTGAGATTGATGATTCATCAGCCCCTGCTTTTGTAAATTTTGAAAATGCAGAAATTATATATTTTTCGTCCGATGAAAGCATAGCAGTTGTTGATGAAAACGGTGTTATAACCGCCGTAAGCCCCGGAACGGCAACAATAACTGCAACCGTTAAAAGCACGGATATCAGCGATACCTGCACCGTGACCGTAAAACCAAGAAAATTTACGGTTAAATGGTTTGTTGACGGTGTTGCAACAGAACAGACTGTAACCGAAGAGGCAGCGATAACCAAGCCTGCAAATCCCGAAAAAGAGGGCTATACCTTCATCGGTTGGACCCCCGAAGTGCCCGACACAATGCCTGCTGAAAATCTTGAATTCACTGCAGTATGGCAGATTAACAAATACACAATCACCTTTGATACCGCAGGCGGAACAGCGATTGCACCAATTACCCTAGAATACGGCGCAGCGATTACAGCGCCCGCAAATCCCGAAAAAGAGGGCTATACCTTCATCGGTTGGACCCCTGAAGTGCCCGACACAATGCCCGCTGAAAATCTTGAATTCACTGCAGTATGGCAGGTTAACAAATACACAATCACCTTTGATACCGCAGGCGGAACAGCGATTGCACCGATTACCCTCGAATACGGTACAACAATCACATCACCCGCAAATCCTGAAAAAGAAGGATTTGATTTTATTCGCTGGGCGCCCGAGCTCCCCGATACAATGCCGGCGAACGATATAACTGTTGTTGCAGAATATAAAAAAGCTGAAAAGCCCGAAGCTCCTGCACCAACCATTACAGGCATTAAAATTATAGCTCTTCCGAATAAAACAAAATACATATACAAGGATGAAAGCTTTGAGTTAAACGGCCTTGCACTTAAGGTAATGTATTCCGACGGCACATCAAAAATCATAACCGATACAAATGCTTTTGCCGCATACGGATTCAATGCTGATTCTGTAGGCACAAAAACAATCACGGTTGCATACGGCAGCTATACAGACGAATTTGAAATCACGGTTTCCTACGCCTGGTGGCAGTGGATAATCCGTATTCTTCTGCTCGGATTCCTTTGGTATTAATTTTCAGGCTGCATAAGAATTCTGCCCTTTGATGAGATTTGTTTCTGCTAAACAAATTGTACTAATCACAAATTTTGTCTGTTGACAAAATTTGTGATTGAATTATAATTAGTTGGAATTTTGAAATTCATAAAATCTTTTTTGCTTTTCACGAATTTCAGATTTATTAACCTTAAGGAAGTCTGTTTTATGAAAAAATTAGTTTCATTATTTCTTTCGGCAGTAATTATATTCAGCCTGCTGATTCCCGCATTTTCATGGGTTGATGCAAACGAAAGCAGAAGCCGTATTCCCGTTATCCGCATTTCCGGCGACGGTGAAGCACTTTATGATGCGGAAGGCAACAAAATATTTCACTACAAAGATATTGCAAAGCTCGTAACAGGCGAGAGTGAAGGCGCAGATAACAGTGAGTTATACAAATCAATGGCAAAAACTCTGCTTCCGGCACTTGCAAAGGGTTTGGCAACCAATAATTGGAACGATCTTTATGCGGGTCTTGAAACAGAAATCAGCAAAATATTCGCCAATTCTCTGCTTGATGAAAACGGCAACGCCATCAACAATTCCGGTTTGGCCCAGAGCCGCAAGGATGAAATGGAACACAAGCGACACAACGATCAGATGGGCAGCAAAGGCTATTACGCATGGAATGACTATTGGTTCCGTTATGACTGGCGACTTGATCCTATGGAAATTGCAGATGAATTCAATTCATATATCAAAGATATCAAAAAATCAACAGGTTGTGATAAAGTAGGTATCGCCGCAACCTGCCTCGGCACCAATGTCGTCATGGCTTATGTTGCAAAATACGGTGTTGACGATATTCAGGGCATAGGAATGGACGGCAGCGTTGTGGGTGGAGCAGAAATTCTGAGCGAAGTTATCTGTGCAAAATTCGATGTTGCCCCCCCTGCCCTTATGCGAGTTCTGAAAGATGTTGAGGGTCTCGGAATGTTCAGCATCGATGAGTTTATAATGGAGACCCTTGATATGCTTGTTCAGACAGGGCTTCTTGAAGGCGTTATAAGCACAACCGAAAATATTTTTTATGACAAGCTTGTTGAAGGCGTAACCTCCGCCCTTGCACTTTCAACCTTCTATACATGGCCCAACTATTGGGCTTGCGTATCATCCGAAGACTACGAAGCGGCAAAATATTATGTTTTCGGAAAAGAAGGCAGCGAAAAAAGGATCAAATATGCAGGTCTTATAGAAAAGCTTGACAATTATGATAAAGAAGTTCGTCGAAGAATCCCTGAACTCATACAAAAAATCAAAGACGGCGGAGCAAATTTCGGTGTTATTTCAAAATACGGTTTCCAGATAATCCCCATCTGTGCAAGCTCTGATGTGGTTGCCGACCAATTCACTTCCGTCAAGCGTTCATCCTTCGGAGCAACAACCTCAAGCGTTTACGAAACACTTTCTGACGAATATATCGCCCAAAGGACTGCAGAGGGTAAAGGCCGCTACATTTCGCCTGACAAGCTTATTGATGCTTCCACCTGTCTGACACCCGACAGCACATGGTTTATCAAAGGTTCAAGCCATTCCAACTGGAACTGTTATGAGCTGAAAATAATGTATGATGTAGCAACAGCAGACAAGCAGCTTACCGTTGACGACCTGCCGTATACACAGTTCATGGTATATGATACAAAAACCGACTCCCTTGAACCCATGACGGAAGAAAACTGCCACACCGAATTCTGGGATGCAAACCCCGATGTTTACAAACCATCATCAATTTTTGATAAATTCACGGTTGCAGTAACTTCTTTTGCAAATTGGTTCATTCTCTTTGTTGATTTTGTTATCAACAGCATAAAGAATGGCTAATAAGATCAATTCTCGGATAACACAGAAACGGCTTGCGAAAACGCAAGCCGTTTTATTGTTTAAGTCAAGAGTCAGTATACGGTGTATCTTCAATTCCTTGTTTTTGCATTCTTTTTACTATCGCATCAAGACACTTCTTGCAAAACTCTTTAAACCAAAATTTCTCACAAAAAAACTTCACAAGCGTAGGACTGACAGAGTAATACAAATTTATAAGTATTCTACCACAAATGCTCCGCGAAAGAACACTATCACGGTATCTTCTCAAAACCCAAACAGGTGAACAATCATAGCTACCATACACACAAGTTGCAATATAACAGCCTTTCTTTTTGCTTTCCTTAACAGTTGATGTTCCTGTATAAACAGAAGCCAAATCACCCAATTCTCTCACACTTTCGGGAACCTGCTCCATAAATTTTGGCGGCACATTCGATTCACTGAAATGATGAATTCTCTTTACGGGCTGAGCATTAATGGTTTCTGTTATTCTGCTCTTAATATAATCTTGTTTTATTCCATATGATGTCCATAGCTTAACAATTGGAATCCCTGCTTCTTCACATATTTTACGAACCTTTTCGTCTCGTTCTTTTCTATCGCTGTTCAAATGGGTTGAATCATTTATTTCAATTATTAATTTGGGATGATATTCGGAATCAGTAATTAAAAAGTCTACATTTCGAAACAATTCGTTGTGAAATCTCGAACCGTCAGTTTTATTAATTATAGACGCCAAATTAATTTGAGGAAATACACAAAAGCCTTCCGGAACAGATGATTTAATAGCATCAAAAAAGCCCTGTTCAGATTTGCTGATTAACACTTTTTTCACTTCGTACAAATAGTTTTTGTTTGTTTCAGATAAATTATCATGTGAACAAGCAGCTGCAGAATAATGCCATTCGCCGCATTTTTTACATTTTATTATTTCGCCGTTTTCTCTTTTACTGTTGCAGGAACGGCAAAGAGGATATTTTCCACTCTCATAACCGCAAATCTTACACTTCATAACACTAATCACCTATTTATAAAACCATAAAGCAAATAAGAAAACCTCTGCAAAAACAAACGCAGAGGTCTTTCTTTTGGTGCCGATGGCGGGGGTCTGCCCGCGGCTAAAAAACAGTCCGCCGGACTGTTTTTTCCCGACTGCGGTCGGTCGCCTGTTCTCCCACTCGCATCGCATTCCACAAAAATATACCCCTCACGGCGGGATACGCCGTAAGGGGCAATTTTTTGGTGCCGATGGCGGGGGTCGAACCCGCACGGTATCGCTACCAACGGATTTTGAGTCCGTCACGTCTGCCAATTCCATCACATCGGCAAATCAGCTTTATTATTATAGCTTAAGCGAACTCAAAAATCAAGTGTTATATTAAATTTTATTGAATACAGTAGGTTGTTGAAGCAATTTCTTTTATAATCATCATACCTAAAACACCGTCGCTGTATGCTATGCTTAGATAAATATTATCTTTTACCATATTAATTCCCGTTGAAACATCGTTACTTGCTTTTCCAAATATAACATAACCAAAAGATTTCAGCTTTTCGATATATAAATTTGATTCCTCTTCAGATATTTGTTCCAAAGAAATCGAAAAAGCTTCTCTGTTATTAAATGAATATGTATACCACACCTTACCGTACTCCGGCTTTGGAACATAATGAGTAAACTCATTATCCGGCCACTCAGATATAAAATTATATTCCCCTGAATTTGATTCAGAAGTCAAATCAAAACAATCACCTTGTTTTGCTGTTGAACATGAAACAGCAAAAAGTAAAATACATACCGTCAAAATAATAGACATCAGTTTGCGCATTACTTTTTAATTCTCCTCAGAATCATTATGGCAGCGGCAAAAATTATCAATGCAACCGCAAACAGAGCAAGCACTTCAAACCACGACATTGTTGATGATACCGTTATTTTTGTAGGGCCGTCTGCACCGCCGATAATCGCAACCGAAGATGCAGGAGAAACAAAATTAATCAGACGAATCAGAAATATGACGGAGAATGCAAGAAGAATTGCTGATATGATAATCAGGCAAACTGCAACAACGGTTAACCATATGCGGCGGCTTTTATTGCTTTTTTCCGCTATCATAGAATTAAGGTTTTCAAGCTTTTGGCTGATTTTTTCAAGCTCTGTTTTTGTATCGGTTTCTTCAACTCTTTCACCAAGCAATCTGCTGACGGGAACTTCAAACACCTCGGCAATTTTTATAAGCATTTCCGAATCGGGCACGGATAAATTCTGCTCCCATTTCGAAACGGTCTGTCTCACAACATTAAGCCTGAGTGCAAGCTCTTCCTGCGACATCTCTTTTTCTTTTCTCAATTTTTTTATGTTTTCACTGAGCATAAATTCGCCTCCTGCAATAAATTATACTCACTTTCACCCGTTGCGACAAGCAACGAAAATTAACATCACGCAAAAACGGTGCCTCAAAACCGAGGCACCGTTAAATTCTTATTTATCTGCCTGATGTTGCAGAGGTTTTGAGGGTAACATCATGGTAACCGCCCTCAACTATGCTTGTTGCGGAAACAACGGTGAGCTTTGCATTCTTCTGAAGGTCGGGAATGTTGAGCACACCGACATTACACATGGTTGACTTAACCTTGTAGAGACTCTTTGCAACATTATCGCTGAGCGAGCCCGCATAGGTAACATACGAGTCAACGCCTTCTTCAAAGCTGAGCTTTGCCTTGCCGCCGAGGTCATATCTCTGCCAGTTTCTTGCTCTGTTGGAGCCTTCACCCCAGTATTCCTTAACATATACGCCGTTAACGAGAAGCTTGTTTGTGGGGCTTTCGTCAAAGCGTGCAAAGTATCTGCCGAGCATGAGGAAATCCGCACCCATTGCAAGAGCAAGGGTCATGTGATAATCGTGAACAATACCGCCGTCTGAGCAGATGGGAACATAAATGCCCGTTTCAGCATAATATTCATCTCTTGCGGCTGCAACCTCAATAAGAGCTGTTGCCTGACCTCTGCCTATACCCTTTGTTTCACGGGTAATGCAGATTGAACCGCCGCCGATGCCGACCTTAACGAAGTCTGCGCCTGCCTTTGCAAGGAAAAGGAAGCCCTCACGGTCAACAACATTGCCTGCGCCTACCTTAACCTTATCGCCGTACTTTTCACGGATGAATGCAAGAGTCTGCTCCTGCCATACGGTGTAGCCTTCCGATGAGTCGATGCAAAGCACATCTGCGCCTGCCTCAACAAGAGCAGGAACTCTCTTTTCATAGTCAAGAGTGTTGATACCTGCGCCTACGATATAGCTCTTGTTAGCATCAAGAAGCTCCTGAGGATTATCCTTATGCTGTGAGTAATCCTTACGGAATACAAAATAAAGAAGATTACCGTTTTTATCAACGATGGGAAGCGAGTTGAGCTTGTTATCCCAGATAATATCGTTTGCTTCCTTCAATGTGGTGCTTTCCGGTGCGGTGATAAGTTTTTCCAAAGGAGTCATAAATGATGAAACGGGAGTTTCAAGGTTCATTCTGCTGACTCTGTAATCTCTGCCGGTAACAACGCCGAGAAGCTTGCCGTTAGGGCCGCCGTTATCGGTAACAGCCATTGTGCTGTGGCCCGTGATTTCAATAAGGTCAAGAACCTCTGCGAGGGTTGAATCGGGCTTGAGGTTTGAATCGCTTACAACAAAGCCTGCTTTGTAGCTCTTTACTCTTGCAACCATAGCGGCTTCATCTTCAATGCTCTGTGAGCCGTAGATAAATGAAATACCACCCTCCTTTGCAAGCGCAATTGCCAGAGTATCGTTTGATACCGACTGCATGATTGCGGAAACAAGAGGAATGTTAAGGCTGAGGGGGCATTCTTCTTCGCCCTTTCTGTACTTAACAAGAGGTGTTTTGAGATTTACGTTTGCGGGGATACATTCCCTTGAGGTGTAGCCCGGAATAAGAAGATATTCACTGAATGTTCTTGAGGGCTCCTGACAATAAATAGCCATTTTGTTCACTCCTTCTGGAAATTTCGGCTGCCGGAAAAGTCAACCGAGTATATAAAATGTATTTTACAACAAAGTTTTTGAAAAGTAAAGATATAAAAAGAAATTTATCTGCAAAATTCGGTAATATAGTTATTTATACAGCTTTTGATTATTTCAATAGCCTCATCTCTGTTACGAACCTCGTCAACAACAGTTTCTTTCTCCTCAAGATTTTTGTATACAGAGAAGAAATGAGTCATCTCATTGAAAACATGAGCAGGAAGCTCGCTTATATCCTTGTAGCAGTTATAATTAGGGTCATTGAACGGAATGGAAATTATCTTTTCGTCCATTTTTCCGCTGTCCTTCATAGTAATAACGCCTATCGGATAGCAGCGCACAAGAGTCATCGGGTCAATCTTTTCGCTGCAGATAACAACAACATCAAGCGGGTCGCCGTCGTCGCCGTATGTTCTCGGAATAAAGCCGTAGTTCGCAGGATAATGCGTTGATGTATAAAGAATACGGTCAAGCATCAGAACGCCTGTTTCCTTATCAAGTTCATATTTTTTCTTGCTGCCCTTGGTTATTTCGATAACCGCCATAAAATCCTCAGGTGTTATCCTCTTAGGGCTTATATCATGCCATATGTTTCCCATAAAAAAACCTCCTTAATTAAAATCTTCTGCCTGAACTTCTGTGCACTCTGCCGCCGGAGGAACGGTGAACGGATACTCCGCCGCCTCCCCCGCCGGGTCTGCCGTTATTATTGCTTTTGGGAATTTTCGTTGTAACAACATTACGGCTTATCACGGTATCGTTTGATCCCGTCAAATTCAGAATCACATCATCTGTATCGAATTCATCGCCCTTACCCTGATTTTTATATCTGCTTTTTACAACAAAAACAGATATTGCGCCTGCGGCAAGACCGAGTGCGATATAAATAAAAATATCGGTTATGCTTAAGGAATCATCTTTGCCGCTGTTATATTCGTAATCTTCGTCATAGTCATAGTCGTAGTCATAATTATAGTCATATCCGCCTATATAACCGTCACCGTTATAATAATCGCCTTCGCTTGCATATGACTCAACAGCGGCATCAATCATTTCGAGCATTGCATCTCCGTATTCACCGTATGACACCTCATCATAGCCGCAATCGGTTATATATGAAATATCGGAATCGCTGTAAATATCCCATGTGTCACCGACCGCATCTGCATAAATGATTCTGTTATCCATATCAATAATCAGAAGCATACCGTTTTCGGGCCACCCCTGAAAATCCGCAAGGTCATCATAGTAATCTTCGGCAAAGCTTTCGGTTGTTCTGCCCTGAGTATCATCCGTTGTTACTACAGCAAGTGCCAGACCCGTTTCTTCGCAGAATTCATTTGCAGCATCTGCTATATCCTCATATTCGGAAACCGAAAACAGATTTGCGGAGTCGTCGACAAGGCTCTCATAGGAAAATGCCGTCACCGACGAAGATAACACAAGCACAAAAGTAATAAAAATCAAAACCGCTTTTTTCAAAACAGAAGCACCCCCAAAACAGAAAATATGAGTGATGCTCCTGCAGCAACGCCCGCAAAAAGCCCCGCAAGCTTTTTGCTGCACACGGGCAGCTCACCGTAAACCTTGCCGGTCTGACCGTTCAAAGCATACAGATAATTCTTATCTTTATGCTTATAGCTGAGCACCCACACAGGCAAAAGGTTATATCTCCAGCTGAGACTGCCGACATTGATGCTGCTGTCCTTTATGCTGACATTTACATAATCAATGGATTTTTCAAGCTTTTCCTCGGAAAAGTGCCTGATTTTCTGAGTAACTCCGGCTTCAATTTCAGCCGATTCTATGTTTCGCCTTTCGGCAAAATATCCCGAAAGGTAAGACATTGAAAACGGAACAAAATCGGCACTGTTAAACGGACAGACATAACGCATCAGGTCTCTGTCCTTGCCCTTCAGGGCTGCCTCGGGCATATTGGTTATCTGCATATCACCCTGACGGAAATGGCCTCGCACGGTGGTTTCGGTGTGTTGATGATCTCCCGTAACCCATGTTCTTACCTGCCTTGATGTTGCATTTATACTGCCGTTTGTTTTACAGTCAATATACCAATAAGGGAAATATACACCCTTGATTTCTTCAAGATGGGATTCCGCCACAAAATTCTTTGGCAAAAACTTCTTTTTGCCGCACATTTCCTTGAATTTATTTATTGCATCCTTCTTATCGATTTTAAACGGGATAATCATATCGGGTCTCAGCTCACCGCTAAGCTTGCCTGAAAGCACAACGGGGTTTGAGCAGTAATAGCAGGTTGTTGCCGCCGTTGTCTCATCGGTTATAACCTGTGCGCCGCAGCTCGGGCAGCTGTATAAAACAGCATTTTCATATTCCTGCCTTTCAACGCTCTCAGCTTCGGGGCTTTCGTTTTCAAGGGCATCATCCTTTTTAAAGAAATCCTCCTCTTTAAAAACGGAATCACAGTATTCACATAAAAAATCCTGTTTATCTGCATTGAATTTCAGGCCGCCTCCGCAGTTCGGGCACTTATACTGAACAGCTTCCATATGCTTCACTCCTTTCAAAAAAAGTCAGACCGATTGCAGGCAAAACCCGCTCGACCTGACTGCGGCGGGCATGGCTCCGCCATTATTTCTTTCTGTAGGTTGTAAATCTGAACTTAACATCCTTGTGCTCCTGCACATCGCCCTCGCAAGCAAGCTCCCAATCCGACACTTTGTCAAGATTCGGGAAAAATTTATCAGCAGGCTTTGCAGTGTCAACCTTTGTAACATACGCTGTGTCGCAATAAGGCAAAAGCTGTTCATAAACAGATGAACCGCCGATTACATAAACGGTATTTGTGTCGTATCTTCTGAGCTGTTCAAAAAGCTCCTCAACCGAATGGCACACAATAACATCAGGCGCACTCCAACTCTTATCCGTTGTGAGCACAATATTCACTCTGTTGGGCAAAGCTTTGGGACCGGGAAATGTAAGGAAGGTTGTGCGCCCCATAACAACAACATTGCCCGTTGTTTTTTTCTTAAAAAATTTCATATCGGCAGGAATGTGGTTAATCAGTGAGTCACCCATTCCGATTGCCCAGTTATTGTCAACATTAACTATTGCTTTCATTTTTACCTCACATCAGATTGCAACGGGAATTTTCTCGCTGAAATCGTGGTATTTGTAGTTTTCAAGAGAAAAACTGTTTTTTGTAAACTCATAAAAATCAGTTATGCTTTTATCCATAACAAAATCGGGAGCATCGTAAGGCTCACGGCTGATAAGCTCCTCTATAATAGGGATGTGGCGGTCATAAATATGCGCATCGGCTATAACATGAACAAACTCCCCTGCTTCAAGGCCGCTGACCTGAGCAAGCATATGAACAAGTGCCGCATACTGACACACATTCCAGCAGTTTGCCGCAAGCATATCCTGTGAACGCTGATTGAGAATCGCATTGAGCTTGTTGCCCGAGGTGTTGAAGGTCATGCTGTATGCACAAGGGTAAAGAGCCATCTCGCTAAGATCCTGATGCACATAAATATTGGTCAAAATTCTGCGGCTCTGAGGGTTATGCTTCAGGTCATAAAGCACTCTGTCAACCTGATCCATATCCCCCTCTTTATAATGATGCTTTACGCCGAGCTGATAGCCGTATGCTTTGCCGATGCTGCCGTTTTCATCGGCCCATGAATCCCACACATGGCTGCCCAGATCGTTGATATTGTTGGACTTCTTCTGCCAAATCCAGAGAAGCTCATCAACAGCGCTTCTTATAAATGTTTTTCTGATTGTCTGAGCGGGAAATTCCTTGCTTAAATCATATCTGTTGACAACGCCGAATTTTTTGACGGTATGTGCAGGAGTGCCGTCCTCCCACTTAGGTCTTACATCAAGCTCGGTATCCCAAAAACCGTTCTGAAGAATATCCTTGCAAGTATCGATAAAAACTTTATCCGCAAAGCTCATTGTATTATCCTCCCAAATTATTTATATAGTCGCAGAGCCCCTGCTCAAAATTCACACCGAGGCGTGTATCGGTGCCGGCTCCGTATGTGCGTTTTATTGCGGAACAGGTAAAACTCAAAGCAATCTCCGCACTTTCATATATTGTTTTTCCGTTGAGAAATGCACCTGTCAGCGCAGATGCAAAAATATCACCCGTACCGTAATATGTGCCGTCATATTTTTCGGAGAATCTGCAGAACACTTCGCCGTTCTTTTCGCAAACCGCACAGCCGATTTCATCATCCCTGAACGAAACACCTGTAAGAACAACCTTTGAAGGACCAAGCCTCAGCAAACGCTTCACAATTCCTTCAATATATTCTTCTGTATAAGGCGGCTCAATGTATTTCTCGCCGAGAAGAAAAGCCGCTTCAGTAAGATTCGGCACAATTATATCTGCCTTTTTGCAAAGCAGAATCATTTCCTTTGCAAAATCATCATCAAATGTGGTATACATTCTGCCGCCGTCAGCCATAGCAGGGTCAACAATAACAACAGTGTTATCCGTTTTGAACTCGTCAATAAAATTGCAGACTATATCTACCTGCTCTGTTGAGCCGAGAAAACCGCTGTATATACCGTCAAAAGTTATTCCGAGAGATTTCCAATGGTTTGCAAAAGGCTCAAGGTCGGCAGTAAGGTCACGGTATGTGAAGCCGGTAATGTTGCCCGTATGAGTTGAAAGCACTGCGGTGGGCATTGCCGCCGCCTCAATTCCCGCAGCGGAAATAATCGGTATTGCAGCGGTAAGCGAGCACTTGCCGATGCCTGATATATCGTGTATGCAGGCAACACGCTTTTGTCTGTTCATACCGTCTCCGCCCTTCTGTGTATATTCGGATTAATTATACTCTATCTTCATGATTTTTTCAACAGTCAAATAGATTTTCGGAGAAAATAACATTCACAACACAACAAATATGATTAATTTTGGCGATTGCGCAAAAAAACTCTTTACACCTATCAAAAAAAGTGGTAATATAAACTAATCAAACCACGCATTGTGTGGTAAAAAGCAAGGAGAAATCAGACATGAAAAAATTCGGTTCAAAAATCGTAAGCATTCTTCTTGTGTTTTCACTTCTCTTCGGCAGCGCTGCTTCAATGGGCACTGCAGCCGCAGCAGATATAGGTAAAACACTTGAGAATGTAGGTC
Organism: Clostridia bacterium; assembly: GCA_017403185.1. Lineage (GTDB taxonomy): Bacteria > Bacillota > Clostridia > Oscillospirales > Acutalibacteraceae > CAG-177. Next base: position 51,778 of record JAFQON010000048.1, on the reverse strand, counting down.
TCGGCATTGTTGAAGTTATTTTCACAACACTTGTAGGCGCACTTAACGCAGTCGTTCCCGACAGCAAAGATTTTATCAAGGTTAAAGACAGAGTGGCTGAAAATTTCTACGAAGGCACCGAAACATGGGAAGATGAAGCAAAGGCAGACGCTCAGTGGAAGCTCGGCCATTCAAAGGCTTCTCTCATCCCCGATGACCTTAAAGAATCAGTTGAGAACGGCACAAAATCAGGCTACTATCTCGGCGGATTCATTGATCCCAACAACGGTATGGTTAATGAAATTGAAGAAATCATCGACGATATGCAGGTTAGAGTTATTGCAATCGAAGACGGCTCCGACAGAGGTGTTGCACTCTTTGCAAACATTGACTGCATCGGCTTCTCAAATGGTGATATCAAGGAAATCCGCAAGCGTGTTGAAGCTATGGATCTCGGTGTTGAGTTCAACAGCATCAATGTTTCATCAACACATACTCACAGCTGTATTGACACTCAGGGTCTTTGGACAAATCTCTTCCCCAAGCTCTTCAAGAATCTTGCTCTTTCATATCTCCCCTTCATTGAGAAGGAAAGAGGTGCAAACGCAGAGTACATGGAGTTTGTTTACAATAAGGTTGCAGACACCATGAAAGAGGCCGTTAAAGATATGAGAACCGGCACTCTTACATACGCTGTCAAAGAAATCGGCGAAGAAGAAGACGGATATTTCAACAACAAAAACAGAAGTCAGTCAACATCTCTTATCAGAGATCTTGCAAGATTTGTTTTCACTCCCGACGACGGCACAACCCCCACAATGATAGTTAACATCGCAGCTCATCCCGATGTTGCAGGCCTCCCCGTTAACGAAGAGGACAACGGCAGAGACCTTTCGGGCGACTATATTTACTACCTTGGTCAGAAAATTGAACAAAAGGGTTATAACTTCATGTTCTTCAACGGTGCTATCGCAGGTATCTATGAAGGCAGAGGCCCTGCAGGCGACGGCGTGCCCACAAAACGAAGATATGAAGAAACTCTTCGCTACGGCTATGAAATCGCAAACATGGCCCTCAACCTCACCAATGATATCGACACAATCGAAAAGAATATGACCGATAAAGAAAAGGCTCAGATCGAAGAAGAAAAGAAGATCGGCGGCGAGCATTACACACTCTGGTATGAGAATTGGGAACCCGTTGAAGAAAAAGTTCTTGAGCCCAACCTCAACATCCTTATCAAGGAAGTTAAAATCAAGGTTACAAATCCCCTCATTCAGCTTGTAGGCAAGCTCAACCTTGTTAACTACACAGTTTGCAAGGAAGGTCTCAGCTACTACATTTTTGCAGAAATCGGTTACATGGAAATCGGCGGTGTTAAGGTTGCTTTCATGCCCGGCGAAATCGTTCAGGACCTTATCTGCGGCGGTGATTCGCTCACAGCTGACGGCTCATTCTCAGGCAAGGATTTCGGTCATGATTCAATCTATGACCTTTTCGGTGAAGACACAATATGCTTCGGCCTTATGAACGATGCTATCGGTTATGTTGTTCCCGATAATGACTATTCAATGGCACTTCTCGGCGACCACTATCAGGAGATGATTTCTCTCGGCAAGTATGCAGGCTCAACAATCCTTGAAGGCTTTGCAGAAATTGCAAAAGAAGTTAAATAAAACTCCTAAACAATAAGAACAGCGGTATGGCTCACACGAGTCATACCGCTTATTTTTATCTGTAATATCTGTCTGTTCTCTTTAGATAATCTGTAAGCATCATTGTCCAGTCGGTCTGAATAAAATCAAAGCCTCTGTCTGCAAGCCAGCCCCAACCGTAATCCTCTGAAACAGTCATTGCGGTATCGTCACTGTGACCGCCCGCAAGCTGCTCCTTATAATCATAGATTATGGAGTTAACCCACACAAGCTTGCCGTCGCTGTGCATCATATCAATGAATTCATCGCTTGCGAGATACGAATTATCCTTCTTGAACAGCACTTCTGCACCGATATAATTTATTCCCTTTTTCATCAGTTCTTCGTGCATAGGGTGTTTTTCGGATACAACGGGAATATAAGGAAGCTCGGGGCAGAGATTTTCAAGAACATCAAACACATTTTTTGAAGGTTTGCTCTTAACAAGCATCTGCTCTGTCATATCGTGCTTTTTTATTGCTTTATAAATTTTTTCGGGATTGCCCCAAAACTTATCGATGTTTATAAAGCATCTGCCCTTGAACTGCTCAAGAAAATCGTCAAAACCCGCAATTCTGAACTGAGTAGGCGTATTGTCATAATTGACATAGCGTATATTTCTTATCTGTTTGTATGTCATTTCGGGAAGATTGATATCACGGTTAAGGTGCTCGATTTCCATGCCGGGATGAAAAAGAAACAGCTTGCCGTCACTGCTGCAGCTCACATCAACCTCAATCATATCCGCTCCCTGCTTCAGCGCTATTTCATAAGCGGTCATTGTGTTGCACGGTATATTGCCGCCCGATGCTCCTCTGTGAGCAACAACAATTATGTTTTCTTTCGCTTTCTCGTGAAGATTAAATTTCATTGTTTATCCTCCGTATTCTCCCACAGTAATTTTATCTTTGATTTTGTAATAGACGGATTGCGGAATTTTATCAACGCAAAGAATTTCTTCCGTTGAATAAAATCCGCCGTTTCTCTCTCTGTAAGCAATAATTGCCTTTGCCCTGACCTCGCCTATATGCTCAAGGGTCATGAGCTCTTCAAGGGCGGCATTGTTGATATCAATTTTGCCTTTTTCAGCCACAAGAGAAAAATCAGCTGATGCTGAGCAGTACGGAGCAGCCACCCGATTATATTCGGGTGAATCAAACCCGCCAACAGCAAGAATTGCCGCCATTATTATAACGGCAAACGCAATGAGAAGCCATTCGGCCCTTCTGTCTTTTTTATTTGCATTCATTTCCGGATTAATCCTTGTTGGTTATAATGAACACCATTCTTTCCTGAACGGAGTCGCCGCCGTGATCTGTTCCGTAACCGCCGTGGTCGGACGTGATGATAATGAGCCAATCCTCGGTTTCATAGGTATCTCTGTTTTCTATTGCGTTTATTGTTCTGTAAGCAAGAACATCATTGAGTCTGTAGCCTGCTCTGTAAATAGGGTTGTTTGAAGAGAAGCCGAATGTATGACCCGCATGGTCGGTGCCCTCATAAATTGCAAAAATAAAATCCGAGCAATCATCCTTTTTTATATCGGATATTGCGGCACGGGCAGAAGCCGTATCTTCCAGGCAATAATTAAACGACACATTGAGATTATTCTCTTCGCAGTATTTCTTTTCAAGATTATATGTGCCGTTATCAGTCACAAAATGACCGTTCCATGAGGTAATAAAGGAAGCGGAATCAATAATTTTTTCTTCGGTAAGAGTTGTAAAAAGAGTTTTGTATTCAAGACTCTTTGTAATTCCGTTGCCCGTAACACCGTTTTTATCTGCCCATACACCCGTCAAAACAGAGCACCAGCCCGGTGCGGTTGATGTATCCTGCGTGTTCTTTTCGGGGTAATTTACTCCGCCGCAGTAGGCAAGATTGATTGATGCGCCGTTTTCAAGCATTTTATTCACCCCGCTGAATGCGCTTTCGGTATAAATAAGCTCATCCGCACGGCAGCCGTCATAGCCTATCACAATAGCCTTTTTCTCTGTTTTCCCTTTGGGAAGAGCAGATGTAAAATGACGGTAAATCATATCATAAAGCTCTGTCTGAGGAATTGCGGTATCAACCGTATTCTGATAACCTGCGCTGCTTACATTCTCAAAATAAAGCTCCATGGTATCATTTTTATCCCCTGTGTAAATACCGAAGAGTGCAGGAATAATCAGGAATATACTCAGAATTTTTGATAGAAACTTCATAAAATCACCTTTTCTTTTTTCTATCAGTATAACATATGCTCAAACATACTTCAAGATATTTGCAATTCAATACTGTTTAAGATTTTTTATTTTATATTGCAATTTATTTCAATAAGTGGTAAAATTGGTTATATATAATTTAAACAATACAGCTATGGAGGATATAAATTTATGAAGATAACATTAAAGCGTATTCTTTCGATTATGCTGGCGGCAGCCGTTGCATTCAGCTTCGGTTCGCTTTTTGCAGGAGCTTCATTATCCTACGGAGGTCCGTGCGGAGACGGGGTAACCTGGTCTTTTGACGATGATACGGGTGCTGTTGTTATCAGCGGCACGGGAGCAATGGATGAATACGCAATTATGTATCGCCCCTGGCACAATATATGCTCCGAAATAAAATCAGTCAGCATCGAAAGCGGCGTTACGGGCATTTGTGATTTCGCATTCTATAATTGCCCCGAGCTTTCGGATATCAGCATTTCGGACACCGTTGAGCTGATAGGCAGCCTTGCATTCGCACAGTGCTATGCACTCGAAAGCATTTCGGTAAATGAGGAGAATTCACACTATTGCTCCGACAGCTTCGGTGTGCTTTTTGATGAAAACAAAACAGAGCTCATACAATACCCTGCATCTGATAATCAGACAAGCTATAAAATACCCGATACGGTTAAAACAGTTAATAAAGATGCCTTCCGTTATGCGGAAAACCTCACAGCCGTTTCTCTCCCCTATTCATTGGAATCAATCGGAGACGAAGCATTTTACGGCTCATCACTTGAAAGTGTAACCATCCCTGCATCCGTAACAATCATCGGCAAGGATGCTTTCGGTTGGTGTCCGTCACTTGAAGCAATTGCCGTTGACAATGCAAACACAAGCTTTTCAAGCGATGATAACGGCGTTCTTTTCAACAAAGAAAAAACCGAGCTTATCAAATTCCCAAACAACTCGGCAACGGCTTCGTACACAATCCCCGATACGGTTACATCCCTTGCTGATAATTCCTTTGAAAACTGCAGTAAGCTCCGAAATATAACAATCCCTTCGGGTGTTATTTCAATCGGAGAAGGCGTGTTCTTTAACTGTTCACTCGAAAGCATCACCGTTGATTCCGCAAACCAAAACTATTCAAGCGACGGTGCAGGCGCACTTTTCACCAAAGATAAAACAGAGCTTATTCAATACCCCGCAAGAAGCACAAGCAAGGGTTACAATGTTCCCGACGGAGTTACAACAATCAGAGAATACGCATTTCACAACAATCAGATTATTGAAAGCATATCACTGCCTGACAACGTAACCGAAGTTGAAAGCGGCGCATTTTCATATTGCGGCAGCCTTGAATATGTTCACTTCGGCAAAAACATATCGAAAATCGGAGAAAATGTCGTTTCGGGCAACACATATATCTGCTCCGACACGGAAGATTGCTATGCCAAAGAATATGCAGCTGCAAACGGAATTGAATTTGCCGTTTGTGCAGGTCATTCGGTTGAAGGCATCATGATTTCCGAAGCGGAAATTACAATCACAAACAAAAGCAGCCATCACATTACGGCAACCGTTACCCCCGACAGCGCAACCGATAAAAATGTTGTATGGTCATCAAACAACCCCGATGTTGCTTCGGTTGATGAAAACGGACTTGTAACAGCACTTTCGGCAGGCACGGCAATAATCACCGCAGCTTCTTCGGACGGCAAGCACACCGCAAGCTGCACCGTCACCGTTGAGCCGAGATATTTCAATGTAGTCTGGAGCATTGACGGCGTTGAAAAAACTGCTTCTGTTGCAGAAGGGGCTTCAATCGAAGCACCCGAAACACCTGAAAAAACAGGTCACACATTCATCGGCTGGTCTCCTGAAATCCCTGACAGTATGCCTGAAAACGATTTGAAGTTCACTGCAAAGTGGTCAGTAAACAGCTACAACGCAGTGTTTAATTCAAACGGCGGAGAGTGGCCTGACGGTTCAACAGAAAAAACATATTCCGTAAAATACGGTTCTCAGATTTATGCGCCGAGAATCCCTTCAAAGCAAGGATACATCTTTGCAGGCTGGTCACCCGAAATCGGCAAAATGGATGATATCAACGGCAAAGTGTTCAACGCAGAGTGGACCGCTTCCGATGACACAAAATACGCTGTTGAAATCTACACCATGGAGACCGACGGCACTTACACAAAAACAACCGATAATCTTAAAGGCACAACCGATACAACCGTGAATGCGGAATACAAGCTTGAGAAAGGCTTCATCCTTAACGAAAAAAAAAGCAAACTTTCGGGCATTGTCGCCGCCGACGGCTCACTCATACTCACTGTTTATCTTGACAGAGAGATATATGAGGTCGTTCTTAACGGAGAAAAGCTCGAATGTCTGTACGGCTCAGAAATAGCGGAGCCTGAAAAGCCTGAAGCTCCCGAAGGCCATATTCAGGAGGGTTGGATTGATGAAAACGGCAACAAGGTTGAATTTCCTCTCGTTGCCGATGAAAACTTCCCTTCCGAAGTCAAACCAGATTTTGTAAGACAAAGCTATACCGTTACATGGATTGTTGACGGCAGCAAAACAACACAATCATATTTGTTTGAAGCAGAAATCAACGCACCTGCAGACCCCGTAAAAACAGGCTATACCTTCAACGGCTGGACTCCCGCTGTTGATTCCTTCATGCCTTCGCATAATCTTGAATACACAGCCGTATGGAGCGCAAACAGCTATGACGCTCTGTTCGATGCAAACAGCGGCAAATGGGCAGACGGCTCAGACAAAAAGACGGTTGCAGCCGACTTTGACACCGAGATCACAGCTCCCGAAGCACCTGAAAAAGCCGGTTATATATTTATCGGTTGGTCACCTGAGGTTGGCATCATGAATGACACCAACGGCAAATCATATTCGGCAATATGGGCTGCTTCAACAGACACACTCTACACAACCGAAATTTACACAATGGAGCCTGACGGCACATATACAAAGGTTATTGAAACCCTTAACGGCACAACGGACTCAACGGTTTATGCCGAATTTGAGGTTGAAACAGGCTTTGCTCTCAATGAAGAAAAAAGCGTTCTTTCAGGTTTGGTTACCGCCGATAATTCGCTTGTGCTCAAAGCTTATATTGACAGAAACTCATACACATTCACCACTGTTTCAGACGGCGTGAGTACATCCGTGAGCTACCTTTACGGCGCAGTTATCGAAGAGCCTGCTGCTCCCGTCAAAGACGGATACGATTTCACGGGCTGGGACAGCGAAATCCCCTCAACCATGCCTTCACACGATATAACCGTTAACGCAAGATTTGAAAAATCAAAGTATGTCTGCTCCGACTGCGGTGAAGAATACACCGACAAAGACGAATACAACACACATATCGCCTATGAGCAGGCAAAGAAAAGCATAAGGGTATCAATAAAGAACAATCCCGGTTCAAAAACGGTAAAATACGGCGAAATCTTAAGGCTCACAGCCGTAACCTCTGCCTCCCTGCCCGAAGGAACAAAGCTTTGTTGGTACATTGACGGTGTTAAAGCGCACGAGGGCGAAAGCTTCGATGTAAAATTTGAAAGCGGAACAAAAACCGTTACCGTCAAAATCACCGACACTCACGGCAATGCACTCAGAAATGCTGAAGGCAAGGAAATATCCGATTCACAGAAGGTTTCGGTGGACTCAAGCTTCTGGCAGAAAATCGTATCATTCTTCAAAAATCTGTTCGGAATGAACAGAACGGTTATTCAGAAAATATTCAGATAACGCACAAAAAGCTCGGTATGCACCAATGCACACCGAGCTTTTTTCTTTAGTTTAATCCCATTCGGTACCTGTAACCTTATCCATATCAATGCCCTTGGTTTCGTGTGTTTTTTTGAACAAAACAATAAGAGCGGCGATAAATCCGGGCACAAGAAGGCAGAACGCAACCGTGCCGATAAATCCGTTGCCGAATATCATTGTAAGAGGAAGGCTGACAATATAAGAAACCGCAACCCCGATTGCCGTTACAATAAACTGTGCCGACATCGTTGATGAACGAAGGTTTGTCGGCGAAGATTCACCTATCATCATAATAAGCACATCATTTGTTGAGTAAAAGCTGCCGACAAATGCGCCGCACATAAAGCCTACGAATGACTCATTCCATGCCATTTTTGAGCCGAAGGAAAACGCAATAAAAGCTAAAAGACAATTGACTGCCGTTGTGATTGCCGCCGTTTTTCTGCCTTTGGAATCAGAAACAAAACCCATTATAACCTGAGAAACCGCACAGCCTACAGGGAACATAAAAAGTGCAGCGGTAACAGCTCCCGTGCTCACTTCATTCAGAACCGACTCACCTATCTCTGTAAGAGAATGGCTCAAAGCATAATTTTCGGCATAACCGTAGGTCATTATGGTCTGATAATCTATTGAGCCGATAAAGCCTATATTTGCAAGTGCCGTTGTAATATACAGCCAGCGAAGCTGTTTGTGTTTAAACGCAAACCTGAGCGCATGAATCAGACCGCCCTGTGCATTCTCCGAGCTTTTTTGTTCTTTTTCCGCTTCACGCTCTTCATCGCTCATTTTCAGATAACGAAGGCGGGAATCAATAAAGCTGTCTGTTTCTCTTGCTGTCAGAAGAGCGATAAAGCAGGTGATAACACCGACAACGGCAGGAATAAAATATACATTTCTCCATTCACCTGCATCCTGCATAAGCTTATCTCTCAGGAAGGGCACGAGCATAACGGACATATTGGCAAAAAACTTTATTACGGAATAAATTCTTGCTCTGTGCTTTGACGGCGCCGACTCCATTATATAAACCACGTGCATATCATGAGGAATAAAAAACTGCACCATGCACGCACCTGCAAAATAAAGCAGCAGATTATCCGAAAGGAAAATAACAAGCATTGCAATGCTCATTCCGAAGGTGTTGATAATCAGAAAAGTTTTTCTGCCCCATCTGTCTGCAAGAGGTCTGTAAAGAAGCCCGAGAGCCTGAAACGGCACAACAAGTATTGAAAGAGCATTAAGCCAGCCAACAGACCCCTCACCGAATTTTGCAAACAAATCATTGGCAATTTCGGTTTTCATAAGAGTACCGATTTGCGAAGCTATTTCATCCGTTGCATATATCAACGCAATAATAAATACAAGATAGACAAAATACAGATTTCTCTTCGGGCGAGCCTTTTCTCTCTCCCATTTTGCGATTTCTCTGTTGCGTCTGAGCTGCTGCTTTTGCAGCTTTTCGGCAGTGTTGGCCATTCAAATCATCCCCTGCATATTTAGTAGTATAACTATATCATAACAAAAGCAAAAAAGCAACTCGGTACACACAGAGGTATCCCGAGTTGCATTGCGTTTATTTTTTTGAAAGGATTTCTTCATAAAGTGCCTGAGTGCTCGTTTCATCTGCCGCATTTATAACAAGCACATTTTCACCGTCTTTAATTACTATGCAGGCATCACATTTTCCGTAGGTGTAACGGGTATATCTGCCGAATTCTTCGTTTTCAAAGGTGCCGAGGAGAAGTCTCGGAGTGCCGAAGCCGTTTGTTCTTCTGCCGCTGTCAACATCGTCACGAAGCGTAATTTCATCAATATCAGAATAGCTGACCGAGATATCGCTCCAATATTCACTGCTTATTTCAAGCGTATTCTCTGTGCACACAACCTCAACATTGCCCGTAACCGGCAAAACGATAAGCGCAACAACAAGGACAAAAACCAAAACAACGGTAATTATTATTGTACTTATAATCAGCGGCTTGCTCATACCCCAAAAAGGCTCTGCTTTGTTCTCTTCCGTCAATTCACCGTTCTTCTGCATTTTGCGATAAACTGCGTAAGAATAAACCACAGGGGCAAGCACACCGACTGACAAAACGGCAACCATAACGGGAATCAAATATTTCTGAGGCAAAAATGCAGCAACAAGCATTATCAGACCGCAAAAAAACCAAAGTATACCGCCGAAACGATGCGTTTTATTCCAATTCGTTTCGTTTTCAAGAGCCCATTTCACTTTTATTCCCATTGTATAATTCTGCTTACATTTAGGCATATAGTTGCCGAGAACAACAAACATAACACCAAGAATAATCGGCATAATCATCATCGGATTTATTTCTTTGCCGAGAGCCGTAAAATAAATTGCTCCGCTTGCAATCAAAGTCAACATAGGGCAAATCCACAAAACAATCTTTTGCATTTTGGGGCTTTGATTTTTATTCTTGGGGTCTTTTTCTGTAAAAAACACGCACAGCCAATGCAGTGCAAGAATAATTAATGGAAAGCCGAAAACCGCAAACGCTTTTGAGCCGAAGCCGTCACTCTCCCCCGCCGAATTCCAGTGAGTTGCCATTGTATCGGGCAGTTTATCCCAAAGAATAACGCCAACAACCGCAGGCAAAAGAATGACCGCAGATGAAAAAACAAGAGTTAATTTATTATTTTTAATCATTATCACCGTCTCCTTTCAAATCGGATATCCAAAGCATGATTTCTTCAAGCACAGAGGCATTCAGCTCATAAAAAATGAATTTGCCTTCTCTTGTGTCACGGATAAGGTCCGCATCCTTGAGCACCGAAAGATGGCGTGAAATTGATGCCCCCGTAACGGGAAATTTCTCCGCAATTTCGCCCGCAGACATACGCCCTTTTTTAAGATAATTCAGAATTTCTCTGCGTATAGGGTCTGCAAGCGCTTTAAGAGTATTATTTATTCCCAAAATACCATCCCCTTCAAACACACATTTAACATTTAACCTAATTGTTAAATGAATTGTAACATATAACATGAGCCTTGTCAAGTATAATTTTTGTTTGCCTATATTTTTTATCGCCTATTGCTTTTCAAAATAAAAGAAGCTATAATTTAAATATATTATACAATATGCAGGGGGAAATAAAATGAAAAGCTTTTTTCTTAACGCATCTGAACCGACTGTTTTTGACTACATCAAAAACAACGATTATGATAAGCTTTTTGATATGATCGAAAAAAAGCTGCCTTCAATCATCACAGCCGTTATAATCGTTGTTATCGGTATTGTAATTTCAAAAATCATCGGCAATCTTCTGGTCAAAGCCATGCAGGCCAAAGGCGTCGATTCATCTGTTCATTCATTTATAAGAACGATTTTTGTCTTTATGATTAATTTGATTTTTGTGCTTTCGGCATTATCAACTCTTAACATTGATGTCAGTTCTTTTATAACCGCCATAGGTGCGGCAGGTATTACTGCAGGTATAGGCCTGCAATCAAGCATAAGCCAATTTGCCAGCGGAATTCAGATTATAGTCAACAAACCCTTTAAAAGCGGTGACTACATTGATATCGGCACGGTAAGCGGCAGCGTGCAGGAAATAAAAATGATGTATACTACGCTTGTAACAATTGACAATAAAAGAGTTATTGTTCCGAATTCGACAATCACAAGCAGCAATATCATAAACTACAACGCCGAAAGCAAGCGACGCATTGATTTTGTATTTTCGATCTCGTATGATGCTGATATATCAAAAACAAGAGAGGTTTTGCTTGAGGTTATAAGAAAAAATGACTTGATTTTAAAAACTCCCGAGCCCCTGATTGCCGTTAAAGAGCACGCAGCAAGCTCAGTGAATCTTGCCTGCCTTGTGTGGTGCAACAGCAATGATTATTGGAGTGTTTTCTACTCCATGCAGGAGGATGTGAAAAAGGCATTTGATGAAAACAGCATTCCCATCCCCTACGGTCAGCTTGATATACATGTTATAAAGGAAAAATAATATGACTGATTTGCTTATTAAACTTTTCATAAAGGATTATAAAAATACTAATAATGAAAAGGTTCGCATTAAACTCGGCGCCTTGAGCGGCATTGTCGGTATAGTGCTGAATGTTATTCTCTCCGTATTCAAAATGATTTTCGGCGCAATAACAGGCAGCGTATCGATAATAGCAGACGGTGCAAACAATATTTTTGATGCTGTTTCATCCGTCATAAGCCTTGCGGGATTTAAGATGTCAGGCAAAGCCCCCGATGATGACCACCCGTTCGGATACGGCAGAATAGAATATGTTTCCGCCCTTACTCTTGCGTTTTTTATTCTGATTATGGGTGTTGAGCTGATAAAAACATCTATTGACAGATTCAGCAATCCCGAAACGGTCATTTTCAGCATGCCTGCAGTTATTGTGCTTGTTTTTTCGATATTCGGAAAGCTCTGGCTTGCTTTTTTTAACAGAAAAATCGGCAAAATGATAAATTCCGTAACGGTTGATGCTGTTGTAACAGACAGCATCGGCGATATTGCCGCTACAACCTGCTCGCTCATTGCCCTTGTGGCTTCAAAATACACCGATCTCCCTGTTGATGCGGTTATGGGAATTGTTGTTGCTCTTCTCATTCTTTACGCCGGTATCAGCATTATTAAAGACACAATGGGTCCTCTTCTCGGCGAGCCGCCCGATAAGGAAACGGTTGAAAAGCTCGAGCAGCTTGTGCTTTCAACCGAAGGAATAGTCGGCATTCACGACCTCGTGCTCCACAGCTACGGCCACGCAAAAATCATCGGCTCGCTTCATGCCGAAGTGCCCGCCGATGTTGATATTCTGCACAGCCATGATACAATTGACCTTATTGAAAGAAGCGTCAAAGAACAGCTCGGCATTGAAATTTCAATACACATGGACCCGATAATAAACGACGAGCGTACACACGAGCTCAGAGAGCTTGTTGCGAAAACAGTTGCCGATATATGCAGCGATGCCACAATACATGACTTCAGAATCGTTGAAGGACCAACCCACACAAACCTTATTTTTGATGCTTTTCTTCCCCGTAAAGCGAGCTGCACGGAGCAGGAATTCAAAGAGCTTGTAGCTCTTAAAATGAAATCAGAGAGTGAAAAATATTTCACGGTAATCAATGTGGACCGAAGCTATCTCGGTTGATTTCGTATAAAAACGGTGAAATACATTTGTAAAAGGTGCGCAAAAACATTGCAATAAAAAACGGATAATTTCACCAAATATTGTGTTTCTCGGCAAAATGTACAAATTACACACAAAATATTGTATATTTTTTTCTTCCTTATTTTCAGATATGGTCTTTCATAATTCAACAAAATATAGTAGAATATCATTGATATAAAATTTGCGGAGGAATATGTCATGCCCGATTATGAAGATTTCAAAACAATACCCGTCGGTCAGCTCGGAATTATCGCACTTCCCGGCTGCGAAGAGTTTGCAAGAAAAATTGACAATTATCTTGTCAATTGGCGAAAAGAAAGAGACAGCGAACACAAAATGACTCTCCCGTTCGTCGGCTACGAAAGAGGCACCTATATTATCAAAGCCGCTTTCCCCAGATTCGGAACGGGCGAAGGCAAATGTGTTATTAACGAAACCGTCAGAGGTTTTGATGTTTTTATTCTTTGCGACCCCTTCAACTACGGCGTTGAATACAAAATGTACGGTCGCTATGTACCCATGAGCCCTGATGACCATTTCTCAAACCTCAAGAGAGCTATCAGCGCAATTGCAGGCAAGGCAAGAAGAATAAATGTTATAATGCCCATGCTTTACGAAGGCAGGCAGCACAGACGCTCAAGCAGAGAATCACTTGACTGTGCCGATATGCTGCGCGAGCTTTGCCTTAATCTCGGCGTTGAGAATGTTATCACATTTGATGCTCATGACCCCAGAGTTCAGAACGCAATTCCTCAGAACGGCTTTGAAAATGTTCAGCCTGTATATCAGATGATCAAGGCAATGTGCAAAAACATTCCCGACCTTAACATCGACAACAACCATATGATGGTTATTTCCCCTGACGAAGGCGGCATGGGTCGTTGCATATATTTTTCAAATGTTCTCGGTCTCGACCTCGGTATGTTCTATAAGCGCCGTGATTTCTCGGTTATCGTAGACGGCAGAAATCCCATTGTTGCCCATGAATTCCTCGGCACAAATGTTGAGGGTAAGGATGTTATCATCATTGACGATATGATTTCATCGGGCGATTCGATGATCGAGGTTGCCACAAAGCTTAAGGAGCTCAAAGCAAACAGAATATTCATCTGCGCATCCTTCGGTCTTTTCTGCAACGGTCTTGACACATTCGACAAGGCTTATGCTGACGGTCTTATCCACAAGGTTTTCACTACAAACCTTATATATTCAACCAAAGAGCTGCTTTCAAGAGAATGGTATGTAAGCGTTGATGTTTCAAAATACTGCTCATATATCATTGATACTCTTAATCATGACGAATCAGTCAGCGGTCTGCTTGACCCCAAAGACAGAATTCACAAGCTCCTCACAAAATACGGCTTTGAAAGCCACATCAGCAATAAATAATTCTTTGCCGCCGAAGCCCGCAAACTTCGGCGGTTTTTTACAAGGCGGTGCTATAATGCAAAACAGAGAACTGAAATTCAGAAACGGAAAATTCAAAATAATGCAGATTGCCGATACGCAGGAAATTCCTTCTGTATCACCCGATACAATCAAACTTATCAAAGCTGCCCTTGAAGCGGAAAAGCCTGACCTTGTTGTTTTCACAGGTGACCAGATAAAGGGATATTCCTCGTTCTTTTTAGGAGAAAAAGGCAAAAAGAATGTTGAATCAACATTAAAAGCACTCATAAAACCTCTTGAAGAGTATGAAATACCGTTCACAATGACCTTCGGTAATCACGACGGCGAGGCGGCTTTAAAAAAGCCTGAGCAGTTTGAGTTATACAAGCAATCCCCGATGTTTGTTTATGCCGATGCTGCCGCAAGCGGCGATGATGCCACCTTCTGCCTGAGCATTGATGACAAATTCCTTATCTATTTGTTTGACACGCATTCAAGAGCAGAAAACGGAGGCTACAGCGGAGTTCATGCCGGGCAAATCGAGTGGTACCGTTCGGTCCGCGATTCATATAAAGCTCCTTTGCCCTCGCTTGTTTTTCAGCATATTCCCACCCCCGAATATTTTGATGTAATAAAGAAGGTCCGCCGATTCACCAAAGGTGCTGTCAGAGCATACGGCAATCATAAAAATGAATTCTATACGCTTGACCCTTACAACAGCGGGCTGCGTGACTTTATGAAGGAATCACCCGCTGCTCCTTTTGAAAATATCGGTCAGGTTGATGCTTTCCTTGAAAAAGGCGAAGTGCTCGGTCTGTATGTGGGTCATGACCATATCAACAGCTTTGTTTCAAATTACAAAGGAATTGACCTCGGATATACTCAGGGTGCAGGCTTCAATGTATACGGTCCCGGGCTTGACAGAGGTGTGCGCATATTCAACATTGAAGAAAGCGGCAGATACGAAACAAAAACCGTCACTTTCGGCGAGCTTTGCGGTAAAAAAGTTGAAAATAAAGCAAAATTCGCACTTTACACTTATGCACCCACAAGCGTTTCTCAGGTAACAACCGCCGTTAAAGAAATCGCAATTGTTGCAGGTGCTGCAGCAGGAATTGCAGGAATAATAAAACTAATCAGAAAAAAGAGATAAGAAAACGCCCTTCGGTAAAATCCGAAGGGCGTTCTTCAATTCAATTAAAATTATTTAAGAAAGCTGATTTTGCAAACAATTGCGGGCTCTTTTGCCTTACCTTTGCATACATCAAAGAAGCAGATAACAGAGATAACCTCGAGAACCGTGGTTGCAATAATTACTGCAAAAGGAACAATAAATGTCCACACAAGAACTCCTGCTGCAAGAGCGAGTAAGCCGTTTAAAATACAAATCTTAAGCGCCTGCTTAATATGAAAATCAACATAAGCCGACTCTCTCTTCGCAAGCAGAGTAACGGCAATTCCGATAAAACCGAAAAGATAGCCGAGCATTGCGAAAAGCTTATTCTCTTGAACATCGTTTGCATCAAACTCTGAAGTGTGGTCAGTGCTGTCAAATATGGGCTGCTGCGTATAAACAGTGCCCGCATTGTTAGGTACGGCACTGAAGGATGCACCGCAAGTGGTGCAGAAGGTTGCGTTATCATCCGCAGCGGTGTTACAGTTGGGGCAGAATTTCATAGTAATTTTCCTCCTTTAAAAATTTCATTTCAATGATTTGAAATACCTGATAAAGCTTGAACCGTCAGATACACCCTCATTCGGCAGGCATATGCCTGCATTCATAAGCAGAGCACCTGAATAGACCTCGTCGGTCTCATCGTCGACATAATACTTATCGGGGTCAAGACCCTTAAGCTTTATGAAAAGCGCCGTATCGGCGGGTCTGCTGATAACAACACAGGTAAGAAGTGCTTCGTTCTTATCCTCCGAAACAAATTCCCATGCTGCTCTGTTGTTATTTTCGAACGGGCTGATGAGTCGGTAAAGGTCACCGAAATGAATTACATCATAATATTTATGATATTCCTTTACCTGACGCTTGACAATCCGCTTCTCTTCGTCGGTAAATTTGTTGGGGTCAAGCTCATAGCCGAATGAACCCCAGAGAGCAACATTGCCCTTTGTGTCATAACCGGTTCTTCTGCAAGCCGAAACATGAGCACCCATGGTAGATGCAGGGTAGCACATTGATGTGCCGAACTGAATTGTAAGGCGTTCAAGAGGGTCGGTGTTGTCACTGGTCCATATCTGCGGTGAAAAGTAAAGCATACCGGGATCAAAGCGTCCGCCGCCGCCCGAACAATTCTCAATAAGCATATCGGGGAAGGCTTTTGTCAGTCTGTCCATAACATCATATGTACCGAGCACAAAGCGATGGAACACCTCCTTCTGCCTGTCGGCAGGAAGGGCAGCCGAGCCAACCTCGGTAAGATTTCGGTTGAAATCCCATTTGAGATAATCGATTTTGCAGGTTGAAAGAACCTTATACATCTCGCCGAATATGTAATCACGCACATCCTGCCTTGAATAATCAAGAACATACTGGTGGCGTGCAATTGATTTTTCTCTGCCGGGCACGTGAATGCACCAATCGGGGTGTGCACGGTAAAGATTGCTGTCCCTCGATATCATTTCAGGCTCATACCATATACCGAATTTAATACCGAGAGCGTTAATTTTATCAACAAATTCAGCAAGGGTGCCGCCAAGCTTTTCTTCGTTAACCTGCCAGTCACCAAGTCCGCTGCGGTCTGAATTTCTGTCACCGAACCAGCCGTCATCCATAACAAGCATATCAATGCCGAGTTCCTTAGCTCTCTGCGCAAAAGTGACAAGCTGATCGCCCGTGAAATCCATGCCCGTTGCTTCCCAGTTGTTGATGAGAAGAGGACGCTTTATATCCTTCCACTTACCTCTTATGAGGTGCTTGCGGTAAAGCCGGTGGAATATTCTGCTCATTTCGCCGATGCCGTCGGGTGTATAAACCATAACAGCTTCGGGAGAATTGAAGACCGAGCCGGGTTCAAGAGTCCAACCGAAACCCTCGGGGTTGATTCCCATTATGACTCTTGTGCCTGCAAACTGATTAACCTCAGCTTCAAAGGCAAAATTGCCGCTGTATACAAGATTGAAGCCGTATGCGTTACCGTAATCCTCGGTTGCGCCCTTATCGACAATAGCTCCGAAGGGATTCTGATGGTGGCTTGACGAGCCTCTCTTGCTTGAAACGAGCTGCCTGCCGTGAGCAAGCGCTCTTCTTTCAAGACTTCTTTCCTTACCCCATCTGCCGTAGAGAGTAAGCATTTCATAATCATGCGTGTGAAAGTCAACGCAGGTGCTCATTACTCTTTCAAGCTGAACGGTTTTATCGGAATTATTGATTACTTTAACACTTCTGGTCATTGCACCGAGCTTTTCAAAAACAGTAAAATAAAGCACTGCCTGAACGCCGGTTACGCTGTCTTCAGCAAGGAGCTCCAGCGTTGTTGCCTCGTCATCGTTTTCAACATAAAGAGCGGGAAGACCGTCAATCGCAGGCTTACCCGCATAGATTTTGTGCGAAACATAACGCACATCGGTCGAGTTGTTGCCGTCTGAATTTCTTACCGCAAAAGCGGAAATTCTGAAGTCACCCGTACCCTCTCCAGGATATTCCATAGGCGTTACATCGGGAGAAAACATCCAGTCATCGACCTTGATGTTGTTTGGGCTGAATGAAGGAAATCCGCCTCTGTACTTAAGCCCGACAACATTGTTATCGGGAATTTTTGCACCGTAGTAAAGATGAACAATATAATCCTGTTCATATATTTGAAAAATGTAGCTTGATGTTGCTGTGTCAAGCTTAAAAATTCTTTTTTCGCTGTCAAAAGCTATTGACATATCAGTTCTCCTTGATTTTGTTATTAATTGCTTCACGCATATCTATGAGCCAATCGTTTTCATGGGGATACTCCATGAATGTGAGGGGCTTGAACAAATCTTTATCGATAAATTCAAGCACCTTCTCCCTGCCGATTTTGCTTTCAAGCAGCTTTAATGCACGCATATCCTCAAATCCGTTGTAAAGAACCTTAAGGCGAAGAGATTCATAGGCTTCGCCCTTGGGTGAGGGATAAACGATAAATGAATCACCCGAGGGGAAGGAACCGCCCGCATCGGTTATCTTATAAGGATCAATTGCCTTGACGGAATATTGCAGATTATAGAAGTTATATCCCCAATGCAAGAAGCCTTTTACATCATATTTATACAACAGCATTCCGAGCACTCTGTTGCGCACCGAAGGCATCGCAAGGAATCTGTTGGGCAGATATGAATGGCCCTGACCGCAGCAATAATAAGTCCACAGCTCAGGAACATTGCCGATAAAATCGTTTATACTGTCTTCACACGGAATCGGGTGCTTCACGACACCTTTTTTGTAATATTCAAACTCGGAAAGAGCGTCAATAACCTTGAAACCGGGAAAAATCTCTTCAATGAGCTTTGCTCTCTTGGCATAGGTTTCAAGCTGCTTCTCGTTGGGCTCGTCAGATACATGAAGGAAGCATTTGTCCTTTATTCCTTCACTTTCAACAACCTTAATGAATGCAGCCGCAAACTGACGGAGAAAATCGTCATATGCCTTGCTTGAAGTGCGGGTAAACCAACCGAAAATCTTCTTTTCCCTGCCCTTTCTGTCAAGCGCAACTATTTTCGGAGCGTGCTTTGCTCCCCACTGTGTAAACAAGTGGTTAATCTCAAAATATTCTATTCCGCATTTACGGCAAACAGAAACCCATTTTCTGAAATTAGAGAAATCAAAAAAGTATTTGCCGCCGCTGTGACGGATTTTGACAAGCTGAACGGTCCTTCTCTCGCCGCCTACTCTTGTATCAAGCGGCGGTGTGAAAACGGGGGTAAGGATGCAGTTCATACCATGTATAACCGCTGTTCTTATAAAATTTTCGCAGATGCGCCAGAATTCGTCGCTGAAGGGCTCAACGCCGTAGTAGTTGCAAAGGCAATCCGCATGAAACCAGTTTGTATAAATAAGCTCCTGTTTCGGAAGCACTGCATCGATAACATCGATTTCAAGCTTTTTTGATTCCTCTTCAGATGAAGATTTTATTTTTATGCAAAGCTCACTTTTACCGACTTCGCCATCAGGTGAAACCTCAGCCCATATACTGTACCATTTGCCGCCGTCAACTTTTATTTCACCGTCAACGGGAATCAGGCAATCAGGATAGTCCCCCGAGGCTTTGCGAAGATAAAAATCATCTGCACCTTCGGAGCACGCTGCACCCACGGGTATATCCTTAACAAAGTACGCCTTTGTTTTTTCGGCAAGCCTGCCTGTTATTTCAACGGTAACCGACGAGCTTTTTTCGCAGCAAAACGCCGCCTGAAAAGAAAGGCGTTCATTGCTGAGCATTGAAAAATATCCGTATTCCGCTGCAGACGGTCTTTCGTCTGCAAAAACCTTTTCAAGTGAACTTAAAAGCAGAACTTCCATAAAAACACCTCTTTATTTCAAAGCACTCATTAATCTGTCTTTTTCGACTGTTTTATCAACCGCAGTTATAACAGATGATTCAAAACCTGTTTCTTTAAGGCTGCAAACGCCTTCAACAGTGGTGCCGCCCGGCGAGCAGACATTTCTTATTAGGTCGCTCACTGCAAGAGGACTTTCGAGCATAAGCTTTGCACTGCCGAAAAGCATCTGTGCAGCTATATCCTGAGCGGTTTTGGAAGGCAAGCCGTATTTTATGCCTGCGGTTGCAACAGCATCGGCAAACATAAAGGCAAAAGCGGGTGCAGAACCTGCAATTGCGGTGAATGCCGAAAAATATTTTTCCTCAAGCTCAACACACTTGCCGAAGCATGAGCAAAATTCATTTGCAAAAACTTTTTCTTCATCAGCAACACAGGGCGATGCACAGTAAGCAGTCATCGACTCCCCTGCCGCCGCATTGAGATTGGGCATAATGCGTACAATCTTGGCATCAAATCCGAAACACGAAGATATTTTTGATATCTCAGTGCCCGCAGCCGTTGAAATAACAAGGGAATTGTTTTTTCTGACCTCGTCTTTTATTTCGTCTGCAAGAGCGGCAAAATCCTTGGGCTTTACCGCAATAACGATTTTTTCGCATTCAGCGGCAACCTGAGATGCACTTTCAGCAGCATTCACGGAAAGCTCTTCACAGAGCTGATTTGCTTTTTCGGTAAAAATATCATAAATTAAAATTTCTCCGGGCAAAATTCTGCCTGCAGCAACAACCCCTCTGAGAATTGCGCTCGCAAGGTTACCCGTGCCGATAAATCCTAATTTCATAATTAACTCCTTCAAATATCACCACAAAGCATTTCACTTTGTGGTGATTTGAGATTAAAGTTCAGATGTGCAGTGGGGGCATCTTGTTGCTTCGAGCGCAACTTCACTCTTGCAGTAGGGGCATTCCTTGGTTGTGGGGGCTGCGGGAGCCTCTTCTTCCTTCTTTGATGCCTTCTCTGAAACCTTGTTGATGGTCTTTACAAGGCAGAAAATAACGAATGCCATAATAATAAAGTTGAGGATTGCATTGATAAAGTTACCGTAAGCAATAACAGCAACTCCTGCCTCCTGAGCCTGAGCAAGTGTTTCAACACCTTCGGGAAGGTCTGCAAGAGCAATAAACTTGTTTGCAAAATCAACGCCCTTGGTTGCAAGGCTTATAAGAGGCATAATTACATCGTTCACGAGTGAATTGACAATCGTCTGAAATGCACCGCCGATGATAACGCCGACTGCAAGGTCAATAACATTGCCTCTCATAATAAATTTTTTGAATTCTCCGAAAAATCCTTTCATTTTACAAAAACCTCCTGATTTGTATTATTAATTATAATTTAACACTTTTTTTATTAAAGGTCAACACCTTCCAAATCAAAATCGGGAATAAAACTTTCTTTTGCAGACTCTCCGCTCTGAAAATAACAGTTTTCAAAGCCCATGGCAAGTATCTTTTCTTTCACAATGGAGTATTCCTTTGAAGAAAGCCTTCTGTTGACGGGCGGCATTTCCTTCGCCTTACCGAACGGAGTGTATTGCCGCATCACGCTGATATGAGTTTCAACCGGCAGATTCTCTCTTACCCATCCAAAGACCTTGACCGCCTGAGAAATGTTACCCGGCAAAACCATATGCCTTATTATCAGCCCACACCTCGCAATACCGTTTTCATCAAGCTCAACCGTGCCGACCTGACGGTGCATTTCAAGCACTGCCGATGATGCGAACTCAAAATAATCCGCAGCACCCGAATATTTAAGCGCAGGCGCACTGTCAAAATATTTTATGTCGGGAAGGTAGATATCCACAAGACCTTCAAGCGTTTTCAAGGTTTCCGCCTTTTCATAGCCCGAGGAATTATACACAACAGGCACGGGTGAATTATATTCTTTGAGCACTCTCGCAAGCATCGGCACATAATGCGTGGGGGTTACCAGATTAAGATTATGAACGCCTTTTTCAATCAAAGCATCAAAAACCCTCATAAGATGAGGTTCGCTGACCTCCATGCCGTATGCACGGTGGCTCACTTCGTAATTCTGACAAAAAACACAGCCGAGATTGCAGCCCGAAAAAAACACGGTTCCCGAGCCGTTTTCACCGCTCAGGCAAGGCTCTTCCCAATAATGAGGCGCTGCCCTTGCGATTTTTATTTTTTCGCCTGCACCGCAGACACCGGCTTCACTTGAACGGTCCGCGCCGCATTCCCTGGGGCATATGCAGCATTTCAATAAACTGTCACCTCCTGCTTTTTCAATATTATACTATAATATTTTACAAATACAAGCATTGCATTATGATTTAAAATAGTGTATAATAGTACGGAATGTAAAATAGGGGTGATTTAATGCTTCTTACAATTGATATAGGCAACACCAATATTACAATGGGAACTTATAATAATGATGAGCTTGTTTTTGTGTCACGCATTGCTACAGACAGGTCAAAAACACCTGATCAGTACGCCGTTGAATTCAAGCAGATTTTTGCATTATATAATACACCGCTCAGCAGCTTTCACGGTGCGGCAATCAGCAGTGTCGTGCCCGAGTTATCGGCAACGGTAAGCGAAGCCGTTGAAAAAATTACCGATCGCAAGCCGATGATTCTCGGACCGGGCATAAAAACAGGCATGAATATACTTATTGACAACCCTGCTCAGCTTGGTGCAGACCTGCTTGCGGGCTGTGTTGGTGCGGCGGCGCTTTATCCCTTGCCCTGCCTTGTTGTTGACCTCGGAACGGCAAGCAAAATAAGCGTTATCGATAAAAACGGTGCATTCCGAGGCTGCACAATCACACCGGGCATCGGAATTTCTCTTGATGCCCTTTCGGCAAGAACATCTCAGCTTCCCAGCATCAGTCTCAAAACTCCCGCAAAAGCAATAGGAACAAACACGGTTGATTCCATGCAGTCGGGAACGGTTTTCGGCTATGCTGCAATGATTGACGGGCTTTGCAAAAAGCTTGAAGAAGAGCTTGGCGAAAAGGTTATGTCAACCGTAGCAACCGGCGGTCTTGCGAAAGATCTCATAAAAAGCTGTAAAAGAGATATCGTTTACAATGGTGAACTGATCCATTACGGGCTTAAGGTGCTTTACGAAAAAAACAGAAAATAGAATATTTTTTTGATATTTTTATTTGCTGAATTTTGCGTTGCATCCCCAAAAGTATTAACGGAGCAGATTTTTGTCAGACGGCTGAAAAAACGGAGTTAATATGCGATATTAACGAGCATTTTGAAGCGGCATGGTGAAAATTTGAGCGTTAAGATGAGGAGCAGCAGCAAGGAGGAATATATTATGTCAAAACCCGCAAAAAAAGGGCGCATACTGCGCCTGACCCAACTCTCTGTGCTTGTGGCACTGCTGTTAATCTTCGGCTTCACAAGCATAGGCTACATCAAAATCGGCGTAATTGAAATCACGCTGAATGTTATCCCCGTTGCCATAGCTGCAATTGTACTCGGTCCTTCTGCCGGGGCAATATGCGGAGCGGTATTCGGTCTGACAAGCTTCTGGCAATGCTTCGGAATGAGTGCATTCGGAACGATGCTCTTCGATGTCAATCCCGTTTTCACATTTATCATTTGTGTTGTACCGAGAGTGCTCGAAGGCTGGCTGACAGGTCTTGTTTTCAAGGGAATGTCCAAGAAAATACATCCGAGTCAAATTGATTTAGTAAAGTGGGACTCCACAATACCCATTAATAAGAAAAAAATAGCTGTTTCAATTTTATTCTCACTTTTAACATTAGGAATATATTCAGTTTATTGGAAATATTCACTTATCAAAAATGTTAAAGCAATAAAAAAAGAAGAATCAGGCTGCGTCGGTGAAATTCTTTGCTTATTATTTGTTCCGTTCTATTCCTTGTATTGGTGGTACACACGCGGAGAATACATTAAAAGAGAATTTACCAAACACGGTTATTCTTCATACGGTAACGGATTTATTTATCTGATACTTGGATTTTTGGGTTGTAATGTTGTTTCAATGGCAATTATGCAAAACGATTTCAACTTATTGCTCACAGAAGAGACGCAACAAAAATCAAAAAACAATTCCGTTCCTTGTGCAGTTGCAAGCGTCTGCTGCCCCCTGCTCAACACCCTTCTTTTTGTAGGCTCATTTATCCTTCTCTTCGGGCAGACAGATGTATTTGCAAATCTCTACGGTCAATCCGCCGCAACAAACATAATCGGCTTCTTTGCGTGGTTTGTAGGCCTTAACGGATTAATTGAAGCAATTGCAGGCTTTGTGATTGCATCAGCCGTTTCAAAGGCTCTGCTCACGGCAAACAAGCAGCTTTTAAAAATCTGAAGTTAAAACAAGGTGATTCAATGCCCATCAAAATAGCAAACGGTCTTCCCGCTCACAAGGCGTTGGAAAGCGAAAATGTATTTGTAATGACGGAGGACAGAGCAATATCTCAGGATATTCGTCCTCTTAACATACTTATACTTAATCTTATGCCCACAAAAATCGAAACGGAAACTCAGCTTCTCAGGCTTCTCAGTAACTCCCCGCTTCAGATTGAAGTTGAGCTTCTGCAGGTTAAATCCCATAAATCCAAAAACACCTCTCAGGAGCATATGCTCAAATTTTACAAGACCTTTGATGAAATCTGCGACAAAAAGTATGACGGCTTCATCGTAACGGGTGCACCTGTTGAAAATCTTGAATTTGAAGAGGTTGATTACTGGGACGAGCTCTGCGGGATTTTTGAGTGGAGCAAAAAGAATGTTTATTCAACCTTTCACATCTGCTGGGGTGCTCAGGCTGCTCTTTACTATCATTACGGAATACCAAAATATCCGCTTGAAGAGAAGCTCTTCGGAGTATTCCCTCACAAATGCCTTGACCCTTATCATCCGCTGATGAGAGGGCTTGACGAAAAATTCTATGTGCCCCACTCAAGACACACAGAAAACAGAATGAGCGATATTGCTCTTGTTAAGGATTTGCAGATTATTTCGCATTCCGAATATGCGGGAGTTCACCTTATCTCCGATATGGACTGCAGAAATTTTTATGCAACCGGTCATTCCGAATATGACAGAGAAACTCTTGCAAAGGAATATTTCAGGGATATCAACAAAGGGCTTGATATCAAAGTGCCCTTCAACTATTTTCCCGATGATGACCCCAACATGGTGCCGCCCGTAACATGGAGAGGCACAGCAAACCTGCTTTTCACAAACTGGCTTAACTATTTTGTGTATCAAAGAACACCTTATGACTTAAGTACACTTTAAAACAAAAATATGGGCGGAATTCTTTCCGCCCATACCCGAATTATTTTCAAAAAAAGTATAAAAACGCAAGCACCGCATGAAGTGCGATTTCAAGCGGCAGACCAATCATAAATTTTTTATGCTTGGTTTTATGGCGGATAAGCCTCATTGTAACATACATAGGCAGCGCACCGCCGAAAAGCCCTATGAGCATAAGTGTTGCTTCGGGCACTCTTCTCTTCTTCCCCTTTTTCTTGGCTGCTTTCTTATCGAAAACGGTAATTATCACTGCAACCAAGCCTATCACAAACAAATAACCCCATATTAAATCAGAAAATTGCGGCATATTTTACATTCCTTTACATATATTTTTATACTTGACAGTGAAAGGACATGAAATTTATGAAAAAAATCATTCCTCTTGTGATGATTATATGTCTTTTGCTGCCGTCATGTCAACTGAAAAAAGCACAAATTACAAATAATCCCGTAACATTTCCCGAAACTGCAACCGTTTCGGAGACCTCGGGATTTTACACGGATTCAACACAAAGCCTGACAGCCTCGGAACTTGAATCTTCTGCAGAGGCTTCATCCTCACTCGTTACAAGTGTTGCGACTGTTTTATCGTCAACGACTTTTTCTGCCGTAAGAACAACAAAAAGCACAACAACGCCCTCGACCAAAAAACCGACCGTGACAACAACAAAACCGACCACGGCAAAAACAACCGTTTCTGCCACACAGCCTCAGGCATCCGAAAACGGGCTTCGTGGAATATGGATTTCCTGCTACGACCACATAAACGCTAAGGATAAGACAAGAGCGCAATATAAAGCTGAAACGGATAAAATGTTCAAAAACATCAAAGAACACGGGCTTAACACGGCATTCATTCACCTGAGAGCATTCTCCGATGCTTTTTATGAATCGGATATTTACCCATATTCGGCATACATAGCAGGCAAAGAGGGCGCAAGCCTTCCGTTTGACCCGTTTGAGGTTATGCTTGAAAGCGCACAAAAATACGATGTTTCCGTTCACGGATGGATAAACCCGTTCCGTGTTTCAACAAAGAGTGATATCTCTTTGTTAAGCAGTAAAAATCCCGCAAAGAAAATCATAGATTCGGGCAATGAAAACGGAGAAATCTGCATCCTTTCAAACGGAATATACTACAATCCCTCATGCCCCGAAAATCACGGAAGAATTATTGACGGCGTGCGTGAAATCATTTCAAAATACGACATTGACGGCATACATATAGACGATTATTTTTACCCTTCGACCGATGAAAAGGTTGACAAAATTCAGTATTCACAATACAAAACCGACGGCGGCACACTGAGCCTTCCGGAATGGAGAAAGGCCAATGTAAACGCCTTTGTTTCGGCATTATATTCTGCTGTTAAAGCACATGACAGCAGCCTTATTGTAAGCATCAGTCCCTCAGCAAAGCTTGAGGAAAACGAAAGCAAGCTCTATGCGGATGTTGGGCTGTGGCTGTCACGAAAAGGCTATGCGGATTTAATTATTCCGCAGATTTATTTCGGCTTTGAGCATGAAACTCTCGGCTTTGAGAAGCTTCTGAAGCAATGGGGAACTCTGCCGAGAAGCTCATCCGTAAAACTTGCCTGCGGAATTGCGGCTTACAAATGCGGCGTTGCCGATAACTATGCAGGCACAGGCAAAAAAGAATGGCAGCAAAACAGCGACATTCTCGCACGACAGGTAAAAAGCATTCAAAACAACTCGAATTACAGCGGCTTTGTTATATTCTCTTATCAGGATTTGATAAGATCAGAATGCCGCACTGAAATGGATAATTTTAAAGATACAGTAAAAACGGGGAACAGTTAATGAAAAAGAAAAAAATACTAATCGCAGCCATTGCAGGCATTGCCGTTGTGATTATCGGCATTGTTGCCGCAATGTTTGCAACCGGTAAATTCAACGAGCTGAAAAAAACTTTTGAAAATGAAACAACCACGGTCACTCAGCCTGGAACCACTCAGGCTGTTATTCCCGTTTCGGGCAGACCTAAAAGCACAGCACCCGAAGCGATAGTTGCCTGCGAATATTCGGAGTACTCCGAAAAAAGCGAAAAAGATCTCTCTGAATTCAAAAATCTCGGCTTCAACACGGTTATTTTTGATTTAACAGCCGAAAACTGCGAAAATGTATCCGCCCTGCTTGAAGCCGCAAAAAGCAATTCGCTTTATTTCGGAATAAGAGCCGATGTTTCTCATGGAAGTGATTTTCTTGAGGATTTTTCAAAGCAGTTCAACACTGATTTTATAATACTCAGCGGCAGCGACGAATCTTTTTCGGATTACGCCGAAACCGTCGGCAACATATGCAAAACTTTGAAAGAAACCGACCCCGCAATGATAATCGGTCTTGAGCCCGTATACACCACAAAAGCAACTGCAGCAATTACAAATCTTGTTTCCGCCGGAAGTGCAGACTTTGTGTATCTGCGCCACGAGAGCGGAAAGGACTCCGTTTTCACATCGGCGCAAACAGTATGGAACGAAGAATCCTGCCCTCTTTGGCTTTGCCACAGTCTGAGCGGTTTATCTTCCTTCACAACAGAAAAAGCAACAAAGATTATTGAACTGATTTCTGCATCGGCTGATATGTCCATGTGTAAGGCTCTCGCTTTTTCACCCTATGCCGATATTTCAAAAGCAAAAGGCACATCTGCTGATATTGTTATGAATTACATCCGTGAAAGAGACACTTATCTTCTTGATAAGGATTTCTCGCTGACAAGTCATAAAAAGACTTCCATAACCGTTGAACAGTCAACAATAACCTTCAGAGGCACAAGCAGCCCTGCACACGAACTCAAATGCAACGGTCAGGTGCTCAAGGTTGCAAAAAACGGCGATTTTTCAGTAGATATCAGCCTCAAAGCAGGCGAAAACACAGTAAAGTTTGAACATAAAGGCAAAACCTACACATATAAAATAACCTATAAAATCAAGCTTCTCAAATCTGTTTCTCCGTCTGAAAGCATCTCCGTGCCCGGCGAAATGCTTGTTGAAGTGTCGGCAGTCGCCCACAAAAAAGCATCTTTATCGGTTGCGTTCAACGGCAAAACATACAAAATGACGGCAACGGGGAGCTCTTCAGATGCTGATGAGGACAAGCCTGATGAATCCTCGGATTTCACCACCTTCACAGCTACACTTGAAACTCCGAAAAGCACAGCCTCCGTGCAAAAGCTCGGTCAGTATAAGGTGACTGCCAAATACAACTCCCTCTCTGAAAGCCTTCTCGGCGCAAACATAAGCGTAAACGCAAAAGAGGTTATCACGGTCCCGCCCACAACTCAGCAGACAACCACCACAACCACCACAACTACCGAGCCGGCAACAGATACCCCGACCGATACATCGGATTCAGGAACAAATGAGCAAAGCACCTCATCTGCACCAACAGAAACGGAATCTTCGTCAGGCGGTTCCACGGGAACGCTCCAAAAATATTCCTATAAGGAAAATTACGGTCTTGGTGCTGCAAAAATATGCAGAATTATTGATGATTATGTTGAAACATATCCCGGCAACAACACAAAGACCTTCTCCGTGCCCGACTGCTCCCCTCTCCTCAAAAACACCGTTGATTATGTTACCGCAACAATAACCTGCGATAATGAAACATATTATGTGCTTGAATCGGGTGTTAAGGTGCCTGCACTGCGTGAAGAAAGGCTCGCAAGCGGATATGAAGGCAAAATTACCCATGTAAGCATAGAGAACGGCTATGTTATGCCAAAAAACAACATCAATGTGCTTTCAAGCAGCACAAGCAGCGGAAATACGGTGATTGTTCTTGAAATGAACAGAGCAGTCGCATTCAATGCAAAGCTCACGGGTCAGAGCTATTCACTGTATAACGGCAACGCAGACAGACCGACCGTTGTTTCATCCCTCAATTGTACCGGCATTGAATTCACCTTCAGTGACACGGCAACAGCACACGGAAGCATTTCCCTTATGAATTCCGTGTGTCAGGGCGGCAAATGGTCGTCAGACAGTGCAAATTCAACCGTAACGCTTTCGCTCAACCTTGCTCAAAGAGGTAAATTCTACGGCTTCCACTATGAATACAACGATGACGGAAATCTTGTTATCACTATCAACCACAAGCCTTCATCCTCGCTCAGCGGCTACACCATTATGCTCGACCCAGGTCACGGCGGAGTTGACGGCGGTGCAGGCTGCGCAGTTTCTTCCGCAAGCTTCGGTGTTGAAAAACACATAAATCTTTCAATCGCAACAAAGGTTAAAGAGCTTCTTGAAGCAGAAGGCGCAAAGGTAATCATGACAAGAACAACTGATAAATGGGTTTGCTATACGGACAGAAACAATGCCGTGAGAAACCATAATCCCGATATGTTTATTTCAATCCACTGCGACTCCAGCACCTCCGCTTCGGCAATGGGCACATCGGCTTATTATTACAGAGCATATTCCCAACCGCTTGCCAAAGCAATTCACGAAAAACTTGTTGATGCCTATAAAAACAACATTTATAAAAATGAGGACAGCACTGTTAAAAACAAGGTAAGCAGAGGCGCAAACTTCTATGCCTTCAGGGTGGCAAGGGTTGAAGAATGCCCTGCAATCCTCATTGAATACGGCTTTGTTTCAAACACTCAGGAGTGCCAGGTACTCCAGACTGCGGCAAACAGAGATATCCTCGCTGCCGCAACCGTGGAGGGTATAAAGGATTATATCAATGCGAGCTGATGCGTTTTTCAACATATCTGCTCACAGCAAATGCAGGTATGCTTATGAAAAACCAGCCGATGCAAAACTGAGGGCAAATCTGCCCCCACAGATTCAGCGGTTTATCGGTATAATCCCACACATTCCATCCGAGTATAACATTCACAACCATACCTACAAAAAATTCAAGACTGGTTATGACGGTTGCACCAAGCAGGCACCGTGTTAAAAGCTTCGGTCCTTTCGTCTGATTAATCAGATGTATCAGCACCATAACCGCTCCGCCCGTAAGAGCCATTGTCCAGTGTGTGTATCCTCTTGCGAGCACTTCAACAAGACCGTAGGAAACAGCCCCTAAGGCAAAGCACATAAAATATTCTTTCAATTTCGACATTAAATCACCCGGTTTATGTTATGCAAAAGAGGTGTTTTTATGCGGCAGATGACCGCTTTAATCAAGCCCGCATCATCGGCGTGCAACCTTAAGTGCAGCTATTGCTTTTATTGCGATGAAGCTGCATCAAGAGAAAAAAACGCAAAAGCATTAATGAGCATTGACACCGCCGAAAATCTCATAAAAAAGATGTTTGATTTCTGCGGCGATAATTCAACTCTGACATTTATGTTTCAGGGCGGCGAACCGCTGCTTGCAGGCGTTGATTTCTTTGAAGCGTTCATTCGGACCGCTGAAAATCACAAAACAAAAGGGAGCAAAATATACTATTCCCTGCAGACTAACGGAACACTCATAAATGAAGATTTCTGCAAGCTGTTCAAGGAAAACGATTTTCTTATAGGAGTTTCTGTTGACGGCAACAAGGAGCTTCACGACAAAAACCGCTCCGCCTCCTTTGACAGTGCGATACAGGGAATTGAATTGCTGAAAAAACACGGCGTAAGCTTCAATATTCTCTCTGTCATCACCTCTCAGACAGATGCTTCCATGCTGTTCGACTTTTATATGAGAAACGGATTCCGTGATGTGCAGCCTATTTACTGCCTCGACCCTCTCAGCGGTGAAAAAGACGATTACAGCTTAAATGCAAAGCAGCTTGCACGGTTTAAAAAAAGACTGTTTAATCTGTGGTTTGCTGAGGTTTCAAAAGGCAATCACTTTTATGTGAGAGATTTTGACAATCTGCTGTCACTTATAACAAAAGGCGTTGCCGAGCAGTGCGGTGCAAGCGGCAGATGCAATGCTCAGCTTGTTGTTGAAGCAGACGGCACCTGCTACCCCTGTGACTTTTACTGTCTTGACGAATTTGAATGCCTCAACATAAACGAAGCAAGCATAAACGATATTCTGAATTGTGAAGGGCTGAAAAAATTCTTTGAACACAGTGAGCCCGTAAACACTCTTTGTGCATCATGCCCCGTAAAAGCTCTTTGCGGTGGAGGCTGCAAAAGATACAGAAGCCTCTACAATCAGCTTTCGGGCTACTGCCCTCAGATGGATTTTATTCTGCACGCCGTTGAAAAACTGCGCGCAGTCAGATAAGGAGAGTTTCTATGAACAAACCTAACATTATATTTTACTTCTCAGACCAACAAAGAGCGGATTCCGCAGGCTGCTACGGTCAGAAGCTTCCCGTAACCCCCAACCTTGATGCAATGGCTCAGGAGGGCACTCTTTTTGAAAATGCGTTCACCTGTCAACCCGTATGCGGCCCAATGCGAGCCTGCCTGCAGAGCGGCGTATACGCATCACAGAACGGCTGCTACAGAAACGATATCGCCCTTCCCACCGACACAAAGGGAATTGCTCACTATCTTGCCGAAGCGGGCTATGATACCGCCTATATCGGCAAATGGCACCTTGCATCTGACAAGGAGCACCGCCTTGCAACAAAGCCTACACCCAAGGAGCGCAGAGGCGGCTATGATTATTGGAGGGCGGCGGATATTCTTGAATTCACCTCACACGGCTATAACGGATATATCTTTGATGAGGATTGCAACAAAATTGAATTCAAAGGCTACAGAGCAGACAGAATCAACGATTTCGCAATTGAATATGTGAAAAAGCAGCATGAAAAGCCCTTCTTTATGTTTGTTTCGCAGCTTGAACCCCATCACCAGAATGACAGGCTCCGTTTTGAATCGCCGAAAGGGCTCAAAAACAAATTCAAGGATTATGAAGTGCCCGGTGACCTCAAAGGCACGCTCGGCGACTGGCGTGTGCAGATGCCGTCATATCTTGCCTGCTGCAACAGTGTTGACACCAATTTCGGCAAGCTCATTCAGGCTCTTAAAGACGAGGGCATATATGACAACACCGTTATTATTTACACATCAGACCATGGCTGTCATTTCAGAACACGCAACTTTGAATACAAACGCTCCTGCCATGACGGCAGCACAAAGGTGCCCCTTGTAATCACAGGCGGAGCATTCACGGGCGGCGGCAGAATAAGCGACCTTGTTTCTCTTATTGACCTGCCCGCAACAGTGCTTGATATTGCAGGTGCTGAAATTCCCGAGCATTTTATGGGTAAGAGCCTGACAGATAAAAAAGGCCACGAAAGCGTATTTATGCAGATTTCGGAAAGTCAGATAGGCAGAGCAGTCAGAACAGACCGTTGGAAATACAGCGTTGCCGCAAAGAATGCAGACAAGGCGTTTGCTGACAGATACATCGAGGACTGCCTTTATGACCTTGAAAAAGACCCTTACGAAAAAAACAACCTCATAACACATCCCGATTATAAAGAAATCAGGGCGGAAATGAAAAAAATCCTTCTTGAATATATGACAAAAGCGGGCGAGCCCGTTCTTGATATAATTGAAAAGGAGAAATAAAAATGAAAACATTAAAAAAACTTATCGCTGCTATCCTCGCACTAATTGTTGCACTCTGTGCTTCAACGGGCGCATATGCACTTTCGGTTGAAGGCGGCATTGAACCGATCAAAGGTTTGTTTGAAGCAGGCGAAGGCCCCGTAACAAACGGTTATTCGGTTGATTACAGCTACTTCTCACCCGTTGGAGAAAACGATGCAACAAAATATCCGCTTGTTGTGTGGCTTCACGGTATGGGTGACGGTTCCGAACCCGGTGCTCCCGTAAAAAAGAGCAACATTGCCTATTGGGCAAGCGATGAATTTCAGGCACGATTCAAACCCGCAGGCGGTGCATTCATTCTTGCTGCCCGTTCAAGAGAAGAAGACAATATCTTCTGGAGCAACGAAATGATTGAGCCTCTCAGAGCGGCGATTGATGAATTCATTGCAAAAAACAAGGATAACATTGACCTTAGCAGAATTTATGTTGGCGGTTACTCCATGGGCGGCAAAATGACCCTGAAAATGGCAGTTGCCTACCCCGAAATGTTCGCCGCAGCCTTTCCCATCTGCCCTGCATGGTCGCCGTCCGATGAGCTTTGTGCAAAGCTCGCTGATATGCCCGTGTGGATAACATCAAGCAGACGAGACCCTCTCGTTAACTACTACCTTGCAGTTTCTCCCACATTTGACAGAATAGCCTCAAGCTCAAATGTTGCCGAGGATTGCAGACTCTCTACACTTACTAAAGTTTGTTACGAAGACGGCACAGCAACATCGAGCAGCCATCATGCCTGGTTTGCGGTAAACCACGATATGTTCACCTATCTCAACGGCGACTACTATAATATGACAACCGTTAACGGCAAGGGTGAAAAAGTCACACTCACCTACCCCGACGGTATGATTTCGTGGCTTTCAAGCCACACTTCGGATTATGACGGTGCACCTCTTGAAGGCAAGGGCAATCTTGAACATGAAAGCCAGACGGATAACCTGGTTTATTGCGACAGCTTTCTCGGTTTCTTTGAGCTTCTGTTTAATGCCGTGTTAAAATTATTCAGAATAAAATAATCACAAAAAATGAGCTGCCTTGCCGGTTACGGTAAGACAGCTCATTAACTTTTTATTCGGGATTTCTTTCAAGGTTTTCTTCGCCCGTGCTTCTTGATTTTCTGAGACTTGTATAAACAGTATCAAGTCTTTTCTTGTCAAGCGGATAGCCGAATTTGAAGAGAATAAACACAAGCGTGTAAACTATTGCAGGAATTACCGTGCACACAAAAAGAATTTTGTTACTTACATCAACTGCCGCAATTGAGCCGTTGGGGAGCAAATCGCCCTTGGCAATATATCCCTGGTCGCCCATGATCGCACCGTCATAGCCTGCAACTGCACCGAGAAGCTTCATGCCGCCGACATCCGCAATTGTCTGACCGAGGTTACGGCAGAAGGTATAAACCGCATAAATTGCGCTTTCGCTGCGCATTCCCGTTTTGTATTCCTGATAGTCAATAACATCGGTTATGATAGCCCAGTTTGTAATGCTTACAAACGAATAGCCGAAGCCGATTACAAATGTGAATATCATAAACACAACCGCACCCATTGAACGGTCGCTGATCTGAGGAACAACAAAGAACATCAATATTGCAGCAACCGCCGAGAAGAAGGTTCCTACAGAGCAAAGCTCTTTTTTGCCGAAGCGTTTAACAAGCTTGGGCATAAAGAAAATCATAACCGCCATAGGCAGATAGTTTGCGATAGTGCCGATAATCGAAAGGTTGGTATTCTCAAAATAGTTCTTATAAAGATACTGATTAAGTGAGCCGAACTGAAGCTGACCGCTGATAAGAATACCCGAAAGACAGGCTGTGATAAACGGTCTGCTCTTGAACATACCCTTATAGGTAGCCTTCATATCAAATTTGGGATCTTCTTCGGATTTGACTCTTTCTTTTGTCATACCAAAGCAGAGGTAGAAAAAGATAACCGAAAGAACGCCCATAATTATTGCAAAGGTAAGCATACCGTTTGCATCCGCTGCTTTAATAGGCTCTCCCTTATCGTTTAATTCACCCGTGGCAGTATAAATTACCATGGGACCGATAAGCAGAGGAATGGCTCCGCCGAGACCTGCACCGATTGAGCGGAAGGTTGAAAGAAGAGTTCTTCCCTCAGGGTCATCGGTGATAACCGAAGCAAGTGAGCCGTAAGGGATGTTGATGGTGGTATACATCATACCGAAGCCGATATATGTAACATACATCAAAACAAGAACTACGGTTTCGCTTGAAGTGAAGTTGCGGAAATTCACAAAGCTGAGTGCAGCCATAATTCCGATCGGAATTGCAAACCATTTTATGAAAGGTCTGAATTTACCATCTTTATTCGGCTTTTTCTTTGCAATAAGATTGCCCCAAAGAGGGTCATTGATTGCATCCCATAATCTTGCAATAAGCAAAAGGGTTGTAATCTTGCTCTCGGCAACCTTGAGTACATCTGTGTAGAAAACTTTGAGATATGAAGATATGTAAGTCAGCACAAAAAGGTTAGCGGCATCGCCCATTGCATAACCAAGGCCGTCTTTGAATCCGATTTTATTGGGGTGCTTCATTTCAGCAGCCTCAAGTGATCGCTGTTTTCCCAACACATTACCTCCTTTTAATTCAAATTGCACTGTATAATACCATTTTATTTCATAAATATCAAGAGAAAAAGCAAAATTTTTATGCTCAGAATGCAAAATATTTTTCTCTCTGCTTCTGAATTCTGCCGCTGATAAACTCGAGCGTTTCCTTTGCTCCTTCAACGCCGCAAACATAGTCCTTCATTGCTCTGCCCTCTTCATAGCAAAGGTCATCGTGAAGCGGAAAATAGTCCTTGAGAAGGAAGTTTGCATAACGGGCAAGCCTGAAATCACCGACAAGCCTGTATTCCTTGCTGATGCCGTCAATGGCAATCGAATAGAAATTCTTTATTGAATCAATAATTGCCGTTCTTTCGTTTGCAGGTGAAAAAACCATTGTTGATGCAACATAGGCGTTTTCATTATGCTCTGTCGAGCCGTGGCTGTCCGTGCTGCCGACGATGGGGAATTTTTCATAGCCCTTTGCAAGCACCTCATAATACTTGTGAGTCTGAAAACCGTTATGCTCATAGTAATTCTCGCCGCCGAGAACTTCAAACGCATCAAACGGGTGAGTTTTAAGCATATAATCGGTTATATTCTCAGGCACCTGATGAACATTTGAAAGCCAGTAGGGATGGCAGAATATACCAAGACCTTCCGCTTTTCTGATATGGTTGAACACCCAAACACAGCTTGCGTAAGTGAAAGGCTCAATGCCTTCGGGTATATCAAGTGTTGCCGCAAGAGCATCAACCTCGGCTCTGTATTCATCCTCGGTTATTGCCTCAGGGCAAGGGAATCCTTCAAAGCGGCGTTTGTCAATATCGTTGCCGAATTCCTCCACATATTCATCCTTAAGAATACCGTTAACGGAATACTTGCCGCCGAAATTAACGATGTGAACATCGTTTATGTGGTCCGGGGCAACATCGGGAAGGTGCACCTCTTCACCGGGACAGATGTTGAATTCGATAGGAACATCCTTGTAAGCTTCAATAGCTTCAAGCGACGGATAATAACGGTGATGGTCGGTAATTGCAAAGAAATCGTAGCCGTGCTTTCTGTAGTTTGCGCAAACTATTGCGGGAGCCTCTCTTCCGTCTGAGCGGCAGGTGTGCATATGAAGGTCACCTATAAGCGGATATCTGCCGCAGAGGTCTTCGTCAAGAGCGTATACACTCATCTGAACAAGTCTTTTGCCGCTGCTCTTTTCAAAAATTCTCACATAATACTGCTGTTCACGGGGAAAGGTGTGAGTGAACTTTATGCAGCCGTCAAATTCAAACGGAATTACATATCCGTTGCCTCTGTGAGGATAATCTCTCGGGTTGCCGTCATCAAGACCGAATATTTTAAGCTCAATATCGCCGGGGTTTTTAAACTCAGCATGAGCACCGAGAGGCTTGAGTGTGATGGATACCTCCTTGCCTGCCGGAAAAACCTTGGGGAATATGTCATAATTATAAAGAACTGCTTCCATGTTATCTTACTCCTTTATTTCAACCGTTTTGCCTGTTTCATATGATATGTATGAGTTTTCAAGAAGCACCGCAAGTTCAATCGCTTCTTTCATACCGATATCCTCGGGTGAGCCCGTGCCGCCGATGCAGGCATCTACAAAGCGGTCAATGGGGTGTTCATCCTCTTTGGGAAGATTATCCGGGTTAATAAAGCCTTTATTAAGCTTTGCTGTTTCGGTTGTCTTGTATTTGATATCGCCGCCCTGCCAGAGAAGTATGCCGTCCGTGCCGTGAACCTCAATGGTATAAGGCGATGAATAGGCAAGAAACGAGGTTTCAGAAACACCTATTGCACCGTTTTCAAATTCAATAACGGATACTGCATTTTCATCAACAGGTGTTCCGAGCACCGAATTTGCAATGCCTGTTATTTTCTTTGGCTTACCGCAAAGGTATGAAAGAAGATACATGGGGTGGCAGCCGAGATCCATCATTGCGCCGCCTGCACAGTCTTCCTTCACAAACCAATATTCAGGCAGCCAGTTGCCGCTTACACCGTTATGTGCGTTGCGAATTCTTACATTTGTAACTCTGCCGAAATCGCCGTTTTCAATATGTTCCTTTGCAAATTTAACAACAGACCATGCCTTGTGAGGGAACGAAATAACAAATGTTACACCGCTTGCCTCAACAGCCTTTTCAATTTCTCTGCATTCTTCAACTGTGCAGGCGAGAGTTTTTTCGGTAAAAATATGTTTACCCGCTTTTGCGGCACGGATGAGCACATCGGTGTGCATTGTTGTGGGTGTGCAGCAGCACACAGCATCAACATCAGCCCTTGCAAGAAGAGTATCAAGGTCTGCCTCAAAATCAACGCCGAGCTCTTCAGCCCATTCGGCACCTCTTTCGGTTTTTTCATCCCAGACAGCGGTTATCCGAGCTTTGCCTGTTTTCAAAAAATCTCTTGCATAACCTTCGGCATGAACATGCCATTTTGAAAGCATTGCAACTCTGAGCATAATTATCTCCTCCTCTTTTGCGCATTAACGCAATATAACAATTCAATAATAACATATACATATAAAAAAGTCGAGAAAAAATCCCGACTTTTTCATGCTGTTGAAATATTTTATTTTTATGATATAATAATGCTATGTGTTCTCCCTTCGTTTCGAAAAAAATTCAAGAGCAATCGAACCTGAACAAGCTGCAATGCAGGCGGGTCTTACCCAGGCAAGCAGCTTTTCGCTGATATCAACTGCAATATAATAATCAAACAGGCTCCCCGCACCTATGTAGAGAACCGTTGATGCCGCAAGCATGACAAAAACAATTAACCACCCGATAACAAAAGCTCTCTTTGCGGGGCGGTGAAGTTGAGAAAATATCTTTTTCACGGCAGCCTCCTTCCTGCTTCAATTATACAATAATCACACCGAATATTTCAAACATAAAATATTACCAATTAAGGATTTGATTCTATGGCTTTCGGAATTTCAACCTCGTGTCTTTACCCTATGATAACCGAAGACTCTCTTGAGCTTCTCGCAAAAGCGGGTGTGAAAACCTGCGAAGTGTTTATGAATTCAATAGGCGAAACCTCACCCGAATTCGCTAAACAACTCAACAATATCAAGAATGAATACGGTATAAGAATAGCATCGCTTCATCCGTTCTCATCTTTTTCCGAAACCCATATGCTTTTCAGCGAATATAAAAGGCGTTTTTATGACGGGCTCGAATTCTACAAAAAATGCTCAGAGGTTGCATCGCTTCTCGGCGCAGGTGTTCTGGTAATTCACGGTTCCAGACTCCCCGGTAAAATCTGCCGTGATGAATACTTTGAAAGATTTCAATTGCTTATTGATGAAGGTAAAAAATACGGAATAACCGTTTGTCAGGAAAATGTTCATGCGCATTTCAGCGAAAATCCCGATTTCTTAAAAGAGATGAGAAAAGCTCTCGGCAGCGATTTTAAAATGGTGTTTGATGTGAAGCAAGCTGTCAGATCGGGCTATGCTCCGCTTGAATTTGCAGAAGAATTCAAAAATGAAATTACCCATGTTCATATCAGCGACCACAAGCAAGGCTTTGACTGCCTGCCGCCGTCAGAGGGAGTTTTTGATTTTAAAAAGCTTTTCTGTATAATGGACTCGGTGAATTACAGCGGCGATTATGTTATCGAGCTTTACAGACACAATTACGACAAGCCTGAAGAGCTTATAAAAGCCCTTGAATATGTGCAAAATTTGTGAAACTGCTTGCAAAATCCGCAAAATATGCTATACTTGAATTATAAATCAACGGTTATTAAAGGAGTGCCAATGCTATGAAATGTCCGTTTTGCAACTGCGAAGAAAGCAAGGTTATTGACTCAAGACCTACTGACGAAGGTGAACGCATCAGACGCCGCAGAGAATGTATCAGCTGCCAGAAGCGCTTCACAACATATGAGATAATCGAAAGCGTTCCCGTAATTGTTGTTAAAAAGGATAAATCTCGAGAGGTTTTCGACCGCAACAAGCTTTTCAACGGTATGCTCAGGGCTTGCGAGAAAAGACCCGTTGCACTTGAAGAACTTGAAAAAGCTGTTAACGAAATTGAAAGCACTCTGCAGAATTCGCTTGACAGAGAGGTTACTTCTGTGTATATCGGCGAGCTTGCAATGGATAAACTCAAAGACCTTGATGAGGTAGCTTATGTCCGTTTCGCCTCGGTTTATCGCCAGTTCAAGGATATTAACACCTTTATGGATGAATTGGCAAAGCTTCTGAGCGAAAAATAATATAAAATTCAAGGAGTATGGTTTTGCCATACTCCTTTTTAGGGTGAAATCAATGAAAAAATATTTGTCGCTGACAATTGCCTTTCTGCTTGTTTTTTTGTGCTCGTGCAAAGGCAATGAGCCCCCCGTTCACAAAACAGCAGATATGCTGAGCATAACAAACGAAGAAAAATCATTTCTCGGCTGTAAAAGCAGACTTGATGCCGTAATATCTGCCATGAGTTCCAAAATATCAACTCTCGAAAATGCACACAACGCTGTTATCAAGGCGGAAAACAGTGAAAATTTCTTTCTCGACGAAAACTACATTCTGACCTCTTTTGAGCCTTTTGTGAACAGTTCATTATCAATCACCGAAGGCTTCACCGAAGATATGACCAACGAAAAAGCTCAGGATTTTTATAAACTTCACAGCGAAGGGCTTGACATAATTTATAACGGTGCCGATGAAAATCACGAGTTGATGTTTGTTTCCGAGTCACTTGTAAAAACCTATACCGCTGAATATGACAAAAAAAGCGACAGCCTGCGCTATACTTTTTCGGTTGAAGAAAACGGTACCGAAGCCGTCGAGGAGTTTCTTGAATTTATCCGTGTCGGCAACAGCACCTACATCATACAAAGCCAAAGCGAACGCTGTTACATTGAATTCGATGAAAAAGGCGGAATAATCTGTTTCTGCTGTGCCAAACTCGGCAGCGGTGAATTTTCAATTGACGAAAGTGTTTATCCCGAAACACAGGCTGATACCGACAGCTTCTGGGTGCTCTCGGAGGGTAAGCCGTCATACTCGGGCATTCACACATTTGAAAACGGAATTCTTACTCATGAGGACTGCAGCAGCGGCCCTTGGAAAACCATAAAAATCAATGCTGATGACTACGCATCAGCGTTTTACGGACAGTGACAGACTATGAATTTAAACGACAGAGCTTGTCAGGTATGCTCTTATCTTGACAAAATCGGCATAGAATACGACCTTGTTACGCACTCCCCCTCTTTTACACTTGAAGAATGCGCTGAGATAAACGGACTTATCAACGGAAGAATTTGCAAAAACCTGCTTTTGAAAACCGATTCGGGCAAGTCTGTTTACCTTTTGATGATAAGAGATGATAAAAGGTTTGTAACAAAGGATGTTTCCAAAAAGCTCGGCAGCTCACGGCTCTCGTTTGCTTCGGGCGATTATATGGAGGCACTGCTGAGCACTCCGCCGGGGTCTTTGAGCATAACGAGCCTGATTTTTGACAAAGAAAAGAAAACCGCTCTTGCAATTGACAGAGATGTTATCAACGAAGAGTATATCTGCTGCCATCCGAGCGACAATTCCGCAACAATGAAAATTAAAACCAAAGATATATTAAACATTTTTCTGCCTTCACTCGGAATTGAGCCGCACATAATTGAAATATAAAAATACGGGCTGTGCGTTTTGCACAGCCCGAAATTTTTATTTGTTGTATTTTCTGGCGATTTTAAGAGTGGTTGTTTTGGGGAACTCTTCATCACGAAGCTTGATTTTGTTGATATTCTTGAAATTGGGCATATTGGCGTTAAATTCATCAACTGCGCCCTTTATTCTTGCTCTTGCATCGGGGAATTCTTCTTCATCAAGGAAGAATTCGGCAACAATTTTGCCATCCTCTTCATATACAAGAACTTCTTTCACGAAATCAATTCTTGCGAGCCTGTCCTCAAGCTCCTCGGGAGAAACATTCTTGCCGTTTGAAAGGCAGATGAGATTTTTCTTTCTGCCGACCATAAAGAGGAAGCCGTCCTCGTCAATTCTGCCGTGGTCACCCGTTTTAAACCATTCACCGTCAAATGCGGCAGCCGTTGCCTCAGGGTCATTATAATAGCCCTGCATAACATTGGTGCCCTTAACATAAATTTCGCCCACGCCGTCTTCATCGGGATTAACAATCTTGATTTCACAGCAATCCAGCGGAGTGCCGACTGAACCGAATTTGAATTTGTCCGGTCTGTTGCAAGTAACAGCGGGAGAACACTCGGTAAGACCGTAGCCATTATAAATTTCAATGCCGAAATCGTGCATACCCTGCTCATGCTTGGGATCAAGGTTTGCTGCACCGCAGACGATCATATTAAGATTGCCGCCGAGATTATCTATAATGGTTTTGAATATCTTGCGTCTTCTGTCTATGCCGAGCTTCATAAGGAATCGGCTGATTTTAAGACCCTTTTTGAGAATTTCTTCCTTGCCTGTTTTTCTTGCGGTTTTCCAAATGCGCTTATATATGGTTTCAACAACAAGAGGAACACCTGAAAAGTTATAAGGCTGATATTTCTTAAGATCACCCTGAATATTTCCCAAACCGTCACAAAGATAGCCCCACTCGCTGAGGATATATGATGAAAACAGAGCACTTACCCATGAATATGTATGGTTCAGGGGAAGGAAACCGATTGCGTGCCTGCCTGAGAGAGCACGGCATGATGACGAGCAGTTGCTCGAAATGTTAAAATGTGTGAGCATAACGCCCTTGCTTTTTGCCGTTGTGCCTGATGTGTATGCTATACAAGCCAAATCATCGGGGCGAACCTCAGCATCTGCAAACGAAGTATCGCCTGCATCAAGCAGCTTCTGACCCTCTGCAAGATAGTCTTCATATTCATCGCTTATGTTGAAATAAAGCATTTCGGGCATCTGCGGATTCTTTTTGAAATCTTCTGCCATGGTAACGAACTTCTTTGTTATAATAAGAGCATCGCAACCGCAGCGGATAAGCTGATCGGCAAGGTCTTCTGCAGGAAGCTTGCAATCCATGGGAACGGTGATATTGCCGCTCACAAGTGTTGCATAGTAAGCGATCATCCACTCATAGCAGTTTTCGCCGATTATGGCGATTTTCTTTTTGCCGTTGAGACCCTTATTGATAAAAAGAGTGCCGAGAGCGCTCATTTCTGCCCAGGTATCATTAAAGCTTCTTATACATTCTTTTTTGTTTTTGTCAAGAAAAACATACTGCCTTTTGTCGCCGCCGGCTTCTGTTCCCTTAACAATGATTTCTTTTAAGGTTTGGTAGGTGGGAAGATTTGCGTTACCCATATTACTGTGTTTTTTGCCCATATTAACCCCCTATAGATTATAATTCTTTTTATTCAGACAATATTCGTTGGTTATTCTAACATAATTGTCTGCTTTTTTCAATAAAAAGGTATTGCTTTTTTTTAGTCAATATTGTATGATTAACTGTATTATTTTAAAGGAGAACATAAATGAGAATTTTTTTGGTTTGCCTTACTGCATGGTTCATCGCTCAGCTTATTAAGGTAATAATTAACTTCACGAAATATATTATTGATAAGAAAAAAGGCCGCAAAGCAAAAAAAGTTACGCTTGAAACTCTCTTCAAGCTCGGCGGAATGCCCAGCTCACACACTGCAACTGTTATCGCTCTGTGCGGCTGTGTGGGTCTTCACAGCGGATTCGATTCGGATATTTTTGCGGTTGCGGGCGTTTTTGCATTTATAACAATGTTTGACGCCTTTAAAGTAAGGCTCCCCATCAGCAGACTTACGGATGCCTTTAACCGCATTCAGGCAAAGGTGTGCAACAATGAAGCTGAGGATGTTAAAAAAGTTGAAGGTCACACCATTCCCGAAATAATCGGAGGCTTTATCGTTGGACTTTCGGTTGCACTTTTCATGGTAAAAGTTGTGCACATATATGATATTGATATTCCTTTCCTTAACTACCTCGGCTCACTGTAATGAAGGTTTATCGTGTAAACATCAAAGATATTGAACCGAATCAGCTTTCGGCTTGGTTTGAGCAGATGGACGATAAACGCAAAAATGCAGTGAATCGCATGGCAATTGAGCAAAAACGAAAGCTCCGCACAGCTGCAGATGCACTTTGCAGAGAAGCAATTTCTGATTATTGCGGAATTGCTCCTGATGACATCGTTTTTGAATACAGCGAAAAAGGCAAGCCCTATGCAAAAGGTCTGCCCGTTTATTTCAACATAAGTCACAGCGGAGATTACGCTGTTTGTGCTGTTTCGGATTGTGAAATCGGGATTGATATAGAAAAAATCAAACCCTTCAATATTCGTGCTGCCGAAAAATTTGCTGCTGACAGCGAGAAAAAATATATCCGCTCGCACCAAAACGGTTTTTTTGAAATCTGGACTCTTAAAGAAGCATATTTCAAGTGCATAGGCACAGGTCTCGGCAAGGATATAAAAAATGTTTATTTCGAGGTTTCACAAAACGGCATAGCTTGCTCCGAGAGCGGATTTGAATGCTTGTTTTATGAAATTGACAAAGACTATATATGCTCTGTATGCAAAAAAACGGCTCACAAATGAGCCGTTTTATATTTTGTAAATGTGATGTTTAAAAATCACTTGTATTGTGTTAAAAAAATGTTAAGTCCCCGACCTGAGCCGGGGACTTTTTGTTTGATTATTTCTCAGCCTTTGTGAGCACGAGAGCATCGCCTGCTTCGTCTGTGAGAGTAAGAGTATCGCCATCAAACTCCATTGTGTAGATATAAGTCTGTGAGAAATACTCTGAATCAGTCACGATGGTAAGAGTATCTTCTTCAATTGTGTAGCTGAACTTTGCTTCAACATTGATGCCTGTGTTGAGAATGGGCATTGTGCCGACACCGTCTTTTTCAAATGTGTATGTAACATCAATTGATGTGCCGAGAAAGCCTGTTTCTTTTTCGCCTTCCCATGTGCCGACAATCTTTGATTCGTTAATCGTGCCCGTAAGAGCCGAGCAACCGGCAAACACAGAAACTGCGAGACACATAATAATTACAACGCTGAGTACTTTTTTCATAATTTAACACCCCATTATTTTGTTTGGTAAATTAAGTTTATCACATTATTTCGAAAATGTCTACTGTTATTTTGAAATCTTTACCGTGTAAAGCCAATCCGAGTCAACGGCATCGGGATTAATTGCAGGAAAAACAATTTCCGCCTTGCCTTCACTGTCTTTTATTTCAATCACAGCATCACAGCCGAGAAGGCTTGCTTTGAGTGTCGGATCATACTCAACAAGCTCAAGCACCTGAGAACCGAACGGGAAACGGTTGATTATTGCATAAACATCGTCGCCCTTCTTGGTGTAGTATACACCATCCTGCGATTTTTTGGAATAAAGGCGGGTACCGTAAATTGCTTCACCGTTAACACGAAGCCATTCACCCATCTGAAGAAGCCTTTCTTCCATAATAACGGGAATTGTGCCATCTGCTGCAGGGCCGATATTGAGAAGGAAGTTACCTCCCTTTGAAACAAGGTCACAGAGCATTTCAATAAGCTCCTTGGCACTGAGGTAATCCGCCAGATCCTCGTTACGGTTAAAGCCGAAGGAACGGCCTATTCCCCTGCATTCCTCAAAAGGTCTGTCAAGCTCAACATCCTCTATTTTTCTGCCTTCCTCAATGTAGCCGTATTCTGTTGTGAAATTACCGCCGAGACGGCCTCTCGTTTCCTTACCCCAACGGTCATTAGGAACAATGATATC
Source organism: Clostridia bacterium (assembly GCA_017403185.1). Classification (GTDB taxonomy): domain Bacteria; phylum Bacillota; class Clostridia; order Oscillospirales; family Acutalibacteraceae; genus CAG-177. The sequence goes on along the minus strand of JAFQON010000048.1, from coordinate 6,866 downwards.
CTTAACACTTGACTCATTGTAAAGCCACTGAAGGAACTCAGTTGAGTGCCATACAGATGACGGGTGCTCCCATTCGCCGTCTGTGAAAAGAGTGTTGGGCTGATACTTTTCAACAAGCTCCTTAAGCATAGGAATAAGATGCTCAACAGCGTACTGCTCAGGATTTTTGAGATATGTGGGATGAAACCATTCATAAACCGAGTGATACACTCCGAAGCGAACATCCGTGCCTTCAAGAGCATCCTTGAGTTCCTGAAGAAAATCTCTGTGAGGACCGACATCAACGCTGTTCCAGTTCCACGCATAATCGGACTTATAAAGGCAAAAGCCGTCGTGGTGCTTTGAAACGATGTTTATGTATTTTGCGCCACTCTTTTGAAAGAGGTCTGCCCATTTTTCGGCATCAAAAAGCTCAGCGGTGAATCCCTTCACGAAATCCTCATATTTTACATTTTCGCCGTAAACTCTCTTGTGAAACTGAGCCGTCTCGGTGGTTTCATCCTCAATCTGCCTCATATACCACTCGGCATAGTCGCCTTTTCTGGTATAAGCAGGAACGGAATAAAGTCCCCAATGAATAAAAATACCGAATTTAGCATCTCCGAACCATTCGGGAACGGGGCGTTTGTTAAGTGACTGCCAATTATTTTCGTACATATTTTTCTCCCGGATAATTTATTAAAGTAAATCTGCAAGATCGTAAATGAGTCTTTCGGTCTTTTCCCAGCCGAGGCAGGGGTCTGTGATTGATTTGCCGTAAACGCACTCGCCGATTTTCTGAGCACCGTCTTCGATATAACTTTCGATCATAAAGCCCTTGACAAGCTTTTTGACATCGGCATCATGACGGCAGCTGTGGAGCACTTCCTTGGCAATTCTGACCTGCTCAAGATACTTTTTGCCCGAGTTTGCATGGTTTGTGTCAACGATAACGCCGGGGTTTTCAAGGCCACTGCCTGCATAAGTCTCTGCAAGATGAACAAGGTCTTCATAATGATAGTTGGGAAGCGACTGACCGTGCTTATTGACATATCCCCTGAGAATTGCATGGGCGCAAGGATTGCCCTCGGAATGGACCTCCCATCCTCTGTAAATAAAGGTATGCTTATGCTGAGCAGCGGTAATGGAATTCATCATAACCGAGATATCGCCGCTTGTGGGATTCTTCATACCCACGGGAATATCAATACCGCTTGACACCAATCTGTGCTGCTGATTTTCAACCGAGCGTGCACCGATTGCAACATATGCAAGGATATCGCTCAGATATCTGTAATTTTCGGGGTAAAGCATTTCATCCGCACAGGAGAAACCGGTTTCGCTGAGAGCTCTCATATGAAGCTCTCTTATCGCAACGATTCCTTTATACATATCGGGCTTTTCGTTGGGATTTGGCTGATGAAGCATACCCTTATAGCCGTCACCCGTTGTCCGGGGCTTGTTTGTATAAATGCGGGGAATGATAAGAATTTTATCGCTCACCTTGTCCTGCACGGTACGAAGTCGGGAAATATAATCAATAACGCTGTCCTCGTTGTCAGCAGAGCAAGGACCGATAACAAGCACAAGCTTGTCGCTTTTGCCCGTAAAAACATCTTTGATTTCAACCGCTCTTTTTTCAACAAGCTTTTCAAGCTCAAAGGTAAGCGGATAACGCTCCTTTACCTCTTGGGGAATAGGAAGCTTTCTTTCAAAAATCATACTCATAAAAACACTTCTTTGCTTTGAAAATTTAAGCAGTATTATACATCAAAAATCCAATAAAATCAATAATTCAGCCGCAAATAAATGAATAAATTTGCATTATTTTTCAGCTCTTTCGGAATTATAAACAATATCAACACTCTTTTTAAACAGCATATAGTCATACTGCGGTCTCCAACTGTCGCCCGTTTCGACCTTTTCAAAATTCTCTTCCGACAAGGCAACATTGATTTGAGTTATGCCGCAAAGAGTATCGCCGTCTTTATAAACGGTATCCCACAAAGCATGATGACCGATAAAGGTTACGCTTTCGGGAATATAGATATAATTCATCGCCTGATTGTAGCTGAAGGCATCGGAGCCGATATATTCAAGCCCTTCAGGAAGAGAAAGATAGATTTCTCCAAGCGCATCTTCGCCCGCAAAATGAGCATCTGCCGTATCACCTTTATAGCTGTAAACATTTTCAAGAAGCGGAATCTCAAAAAAACCGAGAGTTTCAATCTTCTTTAACCCTTCAGGCAAATAAACATTTTTCATGTTTGCATAGTTGAAGCAAAGCTCGCCTATTGTTTCAACGCTTGAGGGCACTACATATGTGAGAACATCATTGACATATTGCTCATAGTTTGCATCCTCTGCCGTCGGCTCAATCCTTGCACCGTTTTCATCGTACTTTGCGTGACCGTATTTCTCGGCGAGGTAGGTATCATGGTCGCACGGTCTGCAGATAATAACAGTCTTATCCTTGTTGAAGAGCACGCCGTCAACATCACAGTAATTGGGGTTATTCTCATCAACCTCAATCTGCTGCAATGCCCAACAGGAATAGAATGCCTTCGGGTCAATGAATTCAACATCTGAACCGATATTGATTACCTTCACCTTTTCGTCACAGTTAAGTGCATATGCACCAACCGATGTCACCTTTTTGGTTTCATCCTTTTTAATCGTAAAATTCGTGTTTACATCTGTATTATCGGTATCATATTCAACACTTGACACATAGTCGATATCAAGCTCGGTTATGTAGCCCGTGTTACTGAATTTTGAAAGAGTGAAGCCTGACTGCGACTGTTCGTATTCAAATGTATCCTTTTGAACGGTTCTTACGCTGAAATACATTGAAATTGAAACTGCAACAATAATGACAAGCGCAAAAATCACCTTTTTGAGACCGTAATGCTTATACGGCTTATTTATATGAGGCGCAGCAAGACCTTCCACCTGATAGGTCCATATTTCCTCTTCAGGAATATCGAGATGAATGGGTTCTTCAACAATGATTTTCTTTTCTTTCTTGCTCATATCAATTCACCTCACTTAACCAACATAACCGCCGGAAACGGTTTCGCCCTCTTCGGCTGCCTTCTTTTCGGTTACTTCCGCACGGCGTTTGAGCACTTCCATAACCATATTCTGCTTTTTGCTGTCATAGTCCCAGAACAGATAGGGAATGGTCATAAGCAGGAAGCCGATTACATCAACTATAATCGGAATTACTATTATATTTCTTCTTGAATCGTCAACAAAGAGAACATCCCAGTTGCTGTTGAAACCGTATTTGAGAAGAAGAAGAGGGATGATAAGACCAACAAACGATGTGATAGGGCCCGTAAACCAACCGAAAACACCTGCAAAGCTCTCAAGGCGTTCGCCCGAAAGATACATCTGATAGTCGCCGATACGCACATTCATATCGTGACCCGCTGTTGTGGGCACGGTTTTTGTCATTTCCATAAAGAACAGCACAACGACGCATATCGTTCCGCAAAGGGTAAGATTATCACCGCAGAACCACATTGCAGCAGCAATAAGCCCGTTTCCGATTGCTCTGGTAAGCTGATAGAAAATCATGATCTGCTTATACGAAAATCTTTTGAGGAAATATGGTGAAAGCAAATCGGGCGGAGTGCCTGCAAACGAAATCAGCATAACAATAAGGCTGTAGGGCAGACCGCTTAAGCGGAAGGTATAGAAATAAAGAATTGTAACAAAAGGCAGCATACCGTTACCGAGAGAGTCAATAAGATCTTTAATAGTGTTAATCAGCAAATATTTGTTATGAAGCACACCGAACATACCGTCCCAGAATTTAATCTGAACCTTCTTTTCAACGGGAGGCTGAGGTATTCTCTCTTTGACTCTGCCTGCAAATATCATTGTCATTGCGGCAAGAACAATAAATGCACCGGGAATAACATATCTGTAAACATTGATATCTGCCCATTCATACCTGAGCATACCGATAATTGCGGGAAGAATTATTCCCACAATCGTATTGAAAAAGTGTGAAATTTTAACGGGATAGCTGCGAACAAGAATTCTTTCCTGAAGATTGGGGCTGATGCTTCTTGTGCAGGTTTCAAGATTATTTGCGAAGCCGAAAACATTGTATGTAGCAAAAAGAAGGTTTGCAACCCACACTCTTGTTGCAACATCGGGAATATTATAAACAGGAAGCCAACCGATAAGAATAACCATTATGCACTTGGGCACAACATCGCAATAAAGCGAATACTTATATCTGCCGAATTTGGGAAGAAGCTTCTTTCTCCAAAAGATGTTTCGGGCACCAACCCAACCTGTATAAAGGAAGTGTGTTCCGAAAGTTTTGAAGCAGGCCGTTGCATTCATACCCTCAAGTCCGTTCAGATATCTTATGAATGCACTCGTTTGATCAAACAGCCGTGAATAGTCAAAAAGAATGGTAGACACACCAAACACAATCATTAAGAAATAGACCAGATACAGCTTTCTCTCGGTTTTTTTTGGAAGAAATCCGAGATTATCACACACAAACCACCATATCAGTGCAGAAATATAGCCCAAAGGCATATTAAGTATGTTGATAACGGAAAATGTAAGATAAGGCAATTTGTAATGGTGCATTATGAGATAGCAGGATGAGAAAAATCCTATGTACTCAAGCACCTTTGAACCTGCATAGTTACTGCCTACAGCAAGCACAACATCTTTATACTCCTTGTAAGGGACATATTTACCCTCAGCGGGAGTATTCCAATGGGTTTTGATTTCGGTAAACAGCGATTTGACCTTAGCCGATATACTGCCCATAAAAAATCTCCTTCAAAATTTATTTGTTTTATAATATCATCCCAAACGATTAAAGTCAAATGATATATTGTAAAAGCAGCCTGCATTGTGATATAATATATAAAAAATTATACGGAGCAATATAATATGAATAAGTTTTTCAAAGCTTTTTTTGCCGGTCTTGCACTCCCCTGCCTTGCTGCAATGGGCACACCTCACAAATGGAGTTCAGGCAAATTTAAAAGAGAAACTCCGCCGCCGCTCAAATTCGGCAATGACGGTAAATTCAGGATTCTGCATATAACGGATATTCACGATGTTGAACCGGAAATGGACGATGACCCCAACCCTGAAAACCCCAAATGCTGCGATATTGAAACAATAAATGTTATTGATAAGCTTGTTGAAAAAACAAATCCTGACCTTGTTGTTTTCGGCGGCGACAATATAAGCGGCTATTGGCAGGAATTTACATACAGCCTTGTGCAGAGCACCATTCAGAAAATCACTGCGCCTATAAGAGAAAGAAACATTCCTCTCTGCGTTGTTTTCGGCAATCACGACGGTGAAGAGGGCTTCCACACGGAATTTCAGATGATGCAGTATATGGAATACCCGAATTGCCGTTCAACCCTCAACGATGCGGATGTATACGGCTGCGGCAACTGCTGCGTAACAATTAAAAGCAGCGACGGCAAAAAAGATGCTTTTGCAATATGGCTCGTTGATTCAAACGATTATCAGCGAAATTCTGAGGGCGGGCTTTGTTATGACTGCGTACACGATGATCAAATAAAATGGTATGAAGCAAAAGCTGCTCAATTGAAAGAATCAAACGGCGGCAATCCCCTGCCTGCAATTCTTTTTCAGCATATACCCGTGCAGCAGGAGCTTGACGGCTTTGAAGAGGTGACTGCAGATGATGATTACTCCTTCAGCCGTGACGGAAACTACTATAAATTCGGTCACAAAATAATTGAAGGCAGAATCAGAGAGAAGCCCTGCCCTCCCCATATGGAGAACAATCACAGAAATCAGTTTGAAAGCTGGAAAAAGACGGGCGATATCACAGCAGCATTTTTCGGCCACGACCATATCAACGATTTTCATATTAACATTGACGGAATTGATCTTTATCAGACCCTCGGTGCAGGCTATTTCACATACGGTATGGAAAGGGGCGGCAGGCTGATTGTGCTTGATGAAAACAATCCGAAAGAAATTTTTACCGAATCAATTGAAATTGAAAGAATAACGAATGCGGATATATAAAAAGTATGCACCTCAAAAGCAATCAAGCTTTTGGGGTGCATATTTTTTATCTTATGTTGTATGTATATTCAAGTTCTTTTTTTGTCAAGCTTATAATTTCTGAAATAAATACACAAATCTGCCCCGACCATTATAAGATTAAGAATATAAAAGAAAAGCACATACCATTTTGAAGAGAAAGACAGCATATATGACTCGTTTAAAAACTTTGAAGAAATTCCTGCAACATAACCGAAAAATATTAGGCATAAGAAGCCGAGGCTTTTACCCTTTGTTGTTCTTGCTTTATATGACTTGACAACATTAAGCGGCCAGGAGGCGCCAAAGCTCACAATCATAATCACTTCTAAAATTTCTGACATAACAGGCATCCTTTCGTTTTTATTTAAAAAAATTATATCATACAGCATTTGAAATTACAATCGGGCACGGGCGTAAAAAATCAATGCGAAAGCTTTTTGATACACGCTAAAGCGTGATGATATGCAGTCCTGACGGACTGATGAGATACAACGATAGCAACGCTATCGTTGATGATATGCCATTGCTTTCGCAATGTATAAAAAAATTCCAAGTCCTAAGACTTGGAATTTTTTGGAGGTGCCACCCGGATTTGAACCGGGGAATCAGAGTTTTGCAGACTCGTGCCTTACCTCTTGGCTATGGCACCATCAATATTAAATTATGCGCTTTAAGCATATTTTATACTAAAAAAATGGAGCGGATGACGAGGCTCGAACTCGCTACCTCCACCTTGGCAAGGTGGCGCTCTACCAGATGAGCTACATCCGCACCTGTTGGTGCCTCCGGCCGGAATCGAACCAGCGACACGT
>JAFQON010000047.1 GCA_017403185.1 Clostridia bacterium | reverse complement strand
TCATAGCCTTGAATTTCTCCATGAGAGGCTGAACAGCTTCTTCGCCGTTGGCAACTGAAAAAACCATCATTGTCTCATAGCTGATGTTTGCTGACATTCTTAAAGCACCTCCTTCTGGTCTTTGGCCACGGTGCATCCGTGACAAGGATAAAATTTGTTTTAATCCTGCTGTTCTTTCACAGCGGTTTTATATTTTAACAGAATTATGCAGGCTTGTCAAGCCTTTTTTGCGATTATTAATCTTTTAATCCGATTATACCTCAGGTTAAATTACCGATTATTGTTTTCACCGATTTTGCCATACTTTTCTTCATATTTTTCAATTGCATCTCTTATGAGAATGAGAATCTGGCTGTTTGCCGAGCGACCCTCATAATCCGCAACAACATGAAGCTTATTGAGCATTTCTTCGTCAATTCTGATTGATAAACTTTTAATTGCCATAAAAAATCACCACAAAATAAATTTATTTTGACTTTATTTTATGTTTATTGTGTGGTATAATGTGGATTGTAAACGCAAAGTATGTCTAAAATATATTCAATATGGGCGATTTATCTTTTTGACAAAGAAAAACCGCAGCATCCGATACTGCGGTTTAATCATCCTTCAGCCCCAATATATAATCGGTTGAGGTGTTATAGAGCTTGGCAAGCGCAATAAGCACATCAGATGGAATGTCACGCAAGCCCCTTTCGTAGCGGTTGTATTGCGGCTGCTTCATTGAAAGGTACTCGGCAACCTGTGCCTGAGTGAGGTCATGGTCTTCACGAAGATCACGGATTCTTTTATAAAATGCCAAAACCTCACCCCCATAATTATTACTGTTTGGTTATTGACATTTTAACATTTATATTATAGAATATCCGATATGATAACCGTACGGTTATAAAATCTGTTAAAAACATTTACATTATTCGTTTTATCTTTTTGACAAAGAAAAACCGCAGCATCCGATGCTGCGGTTTAATCATCAACATATTCAATTATATCTTCAACACGGCAGTGAAGGATTTTGCATAAATCATCAAGCTTCTGAGTTGTTATGCCGTTGCCTTTTCTTATACGGTCAATTGTTGCGCTGCTGATGCCGTGCTTATTAATTAATGTATATGTGCTTTCGTTGCTGTTTTTTAGTGTTTCCCAAAACGGATCGTAAATAATCACATAAATCACCTGTAATTATCGTACTTTATAGTCAGACACTTGACAATTGTCATAAATATGACTATAATTTGCACAAAACAGTTAATTATGTGATTTATCATTACGAACAATATAAGGACAGACCTCTGCGTCTGTCCTTGTGTAACGAAGGCGCACAGTAGATTTTGGTACTACGACGCCTCAGCAAAACCCGCAAAAAAACAGGGTGATTTCTCACCCTGTTTAATCACTTGAATAATTTTGTTTTCTGTGTCGCATAGTAAAGCGGGATTCCGCCGAGAAGGCACACCACAAGCTCCCCTGCGCCGACTTGAAGAGCCGAAACAGCAAACACGGCAAGCTTCGAGCTGCCGCCCGGGGTAAGAAAAGCAATTTCGGCGCCCACAATCAATGCGTTGAAAATAACGGGCATAATAATTGAAAGCAAAGGCAGACCCCTGAATTTTATATGCCTTAATTTTCTTGCCGATACGCTTGCAGTAAGGGTTGCAAGCGAGCCGAAAATTATATCCCACACTCCGTATGGACTTGCAAGGTTTGCCAATATGCAGCCGATTGTGAGACCGGGAACTGCGGCGGGAGTGAATACCGAAAGCACGGTAAGCGCTTCTGAAATTCTGAACTGAACAGGCCCGTAGGATATCGGCGAGATAAGGATGGTTGCGGCTGCATAAAACGCCGCAATGATTGCACCGTGAACAAGGTGCAGCACTTTTTTGTTATTCATTTTTTACGCTCCTTTTGCTGCCATGCAGCGCCTTTAGTTTTGTTCGGCACTGAGCAAGTGCCCGTCAGGAAGGTTTCGAACTGACGATAAGCTCATCTGTATTAAAGGTATTCCGCAAGTGCCTTGAGGTTTTCAACGGCAACGCTTGCTTTGATATCCGAGGCTGCATATTCCTCGGGAGTAGTGACACCGCTGTAAACAAGGGCACAGGGAATGCCGTGATTTGCACCGATTGCAATGTCGGTTGCGAGCCTGTCGCCGATAAAAGCGAGCTCTTCTCTTTTGCAGCCGAGCATTTCCGTTATATAGTCAACCGTTGCGGTCATGGGCTTGCCGAGCACAACGGGTCGCTTACCTGTTGATGCGGCGAAAAGCTCAATCATTGAGCCCGTATCGGGCATATAGCCGTCTGCCGTGGGGCAGTTGAGGTCAGGATGGGTTGCAAGGTAAACGGCACCGCCGTCGATATATCTTACAGCATCCCACATTTTCTGATAAGTAAGAGTGGTATCAAAGCCGAGCACAACGATATCGGGATTCTCTGTTACAAGATTGATCCCCGCCTTTTCGAAGTCACCCGTGAGCCTCTCATTGCCGAGAAGAAATACCCTTTTGCCTGCATAGTTGCGGTTAAGATAATCCGCTGCAACATGGGATGAGATAATCACCCTGTTTTCGTCAACGGGGAAACCCATTTTTTCGAGCTTTGCCCTGCATACCTCAACATTATTTGAAGAGTTGTTGGTGAAGAAATAAAAATCTCTGCCGCTCTCTCTTGCCTTTTCAATAAAATCAATCGAACCTTCAATGATGTTTCCGTCAAGATAGAAGGTTCCGTCCATATCAATGATAAAATACTTTGTGTTTGCAAAAATACTGCTCATTTTTTACTCCTTTTATATCCTCTGCCGCATATTGACAGCTTTGAAAATTTCAAAAATATGTGACGATTCATCACATATACTTAAAATGTCGAAAAATATCTGTATAATTAATGATGTAACATCAAAAGGGGGTTGTTCCGTGAAGGTATTTTTGGGAATTACAGAAGAAAAGCTTGGCAATGTTATGCGAAAATACAGAACCGAGCACAATTATACGCAAAAGAAGCTTGCCAACTATCTCGGTATTGACAGAACCACCTATTCAAAATACGAAACGGTAAGAAAGCCCGAGCTTGATGTGATAATGAAGCTTGCAGTGCTCTATGATGTATCTGTTGATGAATTTCTCAAGGATTTCTTTACAACAAAGCCCGACAAAGCCTCTCCCTTTGCTGCGGCAAGCTCACCTGAAGAGAAAACGGGCGATGAGCTGTTCATGCTCAATGACGAAGAAAAGCAGCTGCTGTATCTTTACCGTGACTGCATCCGCAAAAATGAACTGCTTGAAAAAGCAAGGGAAATCTGGTCCGAAGATTCAGATATAAAAAATCCTGAAAAATAATTGCATATTTATGCCCCCTGTCCTGCCGGCAGGGGGCGGTTTTTTTACTCATTTGAAGAGGGTACATCGATTTTGCCGGTCACGCTTCTGATGTTTTCACGGGCAGCCTGAATTTCGTTAAGGCTTGCGGCAATGGAATCGTTGGCGGTTTTCATAATATCCTCAATAAAATCGCCTGCTGCAACTCTGATTTCAGCCGACCATTTATTTGCCTTATCAATAGCATCATCCGAACGCAGTCTTGCATCCTCAATCGTTCTTTCAGCCTGCTCCGTAGCGGCATTGACAATGTTTTCTGCCTGAGCCTTTGCGCCCGCAACGGTGGAAGCGGCTTCTTCGTTGGCAGCTCTTGTGATTGCTTCTGCGGTAGCCTTGGACTGGATAACTATTTCGCTTTCGTCAACCATGGCATTTGCTTCAAGCTGAGCATTGGCTCTGATGATTTTTGCCTCCTCATTGGCGTTGGCAATAATCTGCTTATATGATGCCTCAGCTTCTGAAACCTTGTTTTTTGAGTATTCCTCTGTTTTTAGAACAAGCGCTCTCACCTTATCCTCGGCAGTGGAGATAAGCGCTCTTGACTTCTCCTGAGCACCCGTTACTGCGTTGACCGCTTCATCCTTTGCCTTGATGAGAATGTTGTTTCTGTCAGCAACAATAGCTCTTGCCTGGGTGATTTCGTTGGGAAGGTTGAGCCTTATATCCTCAATTGCGGTTCTGATTGCAGCGGCATCAACGGACACCTTGCCCGAAAAAACAGATTTTGAGCCTGCATCAAGAATATCTTCGATCTGATCAAGTAAGCTTTCAATATTCATTTTGTTATCCTGTTCCTTTCTTTTATTCTGCTGATTATATCTTCACACACTTCTGACGGTACAAATTCGCTGATATCGCCGCCGAATTCGCAAACCTGCTTAACAACGCTTGAGGAAAGATACATATTCTCCGCATTTGCGGTTACGAATACGGTTTCAAGCTCGGGGTTGAGCTTTTTGTTTGTCAAAGCCTGCTGAAATTCATATTCAAAGTCCGAAACGGCACGCAAGCCCTTCACCACGGCACAGGCACCCTTCTGCTTTGCATATTCTGCAAGCAGGCCGCTGTTCGTTTCAACCTCAACATTGTCGATATCCGTGAGGCTTCTTTTGAGAAGCTCCACTCTTTCATCAACGGTGAAGTAACCCTCAGGCTTGTGGTAATTTATCATCACAACAACAATAACCTTATCAAAAAGCTTTGCCGCACGGTGAATGATATCTATGTGACCTATTGTTACCGGGTCAAAGCTGCCCGGGCAGATTGCCGTTTTCATGTTATCCTTCCTTCCGGTAAACAGTTACGGCTGTTTTGCTGTATTTATAATCCTTGACTCTCACAAGACCGCCGTATTCATCGGCAAGCTCCTCCTTGAACGGATGCTCGCAGATTACTGCACCGCCCTCGGCAATGCAGCCGCCGATTTTTGAAAGTGCCTTCTGCAAAAGACCCGTTTCATAGGGCGGGTCAAGAAACGCTATGTCAAAAATTTTATCTGTCATTGAAAGAAAAGCGATTGAATCCGTCTGCACAACGGTTGCAAACGAATCAAGCTTTGTTTTTGCAAGATTTTCCTTGATAACCCTTATTGCGTTTTTATCCGCATCAACAAAAACGGCATGGTGTGCATCCCTGCTCAGAGCTTCAATGCCGAGCTGACCTGAGCCCGCGAACAAATCAAGAATTCTTCTGCCTTCAATTTCAAACTGGAATGCACTGAAAACAGCTTCCTTGACTTTATCCGTAGTGGGTCTTACATTGATGCCTTCAAGGGTTTTGAGGGTTGTGCCTCTTGCCTTTCCGGTTATAACTCTCATTTTAATTCCTCCGAAGAGTATTATCAATCTATTATCGCATTAATTATAATTGAATGTCAAGCAAAAATATATATAAACAAAGAAATTTTTATTAATTTACTGCTCACTGTCTGTATTTTTGCCGTGAAACGCTTCAAAAACCGCTTTTGCGGCGTTTTTATTCATACCCTTGACAGATGCAAGAGCCTCTTCACTCGCTTCAGACACCGCCTTGACCGTTTTGAAATGCTTCATAAGCGCCTTGCAGCGGCTTTCGCCTATACCCTCGATTGAGGTGAGGGTTGATGAAAGAGCAGATTTCTTCCTGCGGCTGCGGTGATATTCCACAGAGTAGCGGTGCACCTCCTCCTGAATGGTGGAAACAAGAGTGAACGCCGCCCGCTTTGAGGTGAGAGAAAGCTCGTCCCCCGAAAGGGCAATCGCACGGGTTTTGTGGTGAGAATCCTTGACCATGCCGAAAAGAGGAATGTCAAGGCTGTATTTTTCGAGTATCGGCTTTACCGCATTCACCTGACCGCTGCCGCCGTCAAGCAAAATCAAATCGGGCAGCCTGCCGAAGCCCTCACCGCTATCTTTTTCTTCAAAATAGCGCAGAACTCTGCGCTCGATGACCTCTGCCATTGAAGCATAGTCGTCCTGACCCGTAAAGCCCTTGATTTTGAATCTGCGGTAGGATTTTTTGTGGGGCAAGCCGTCTTTGAAAACAACCATGCCCGCAACATTTTCGCTGCCTGCGGTGTGTGAAATATCGTAGGATTCGATGAATTTGGGCGGAGCCTTAAGACCCAAAAGAGTGCCGAGCTCATCAAGCGCGGCGGTGGATTTGCCCGTTTTGCCAAGATACAAAGCAAGCTTCTGCGCCGCATTTGAGCGGCACATCTCCATAAGCGAATGCTGCTCGCCCCTTTGAGGTGTAACAATGCTGACCTTACGCTTTGCAAGCGACGAAAGCCATTCGCTCAGCAGCTCACAGCCGTCAACCTCGCCGTCAACGGCAACTCTGCGCGGCACAAAATCACGCATCGAATAGTAGCTTCTTATCAGCTCGTGCCTCGCTTCGGGCATATCATCGGGCAAATCAATGATGAAATGCTCGCTGTCATAGAGCCTTGAATCCCTGAAGCGTAAAACAGAAAGACAAGCCTTCGAATCGGAGCAGACAACCGCAAACACATCCTGCTCCTCCACCGAAGCGGCAACCACCTTTTGCTTTTCGGTAACTTTTTTGATTGCGTTTATTTTATCCCTGATTTTGGCAGCCTTTTCAAACTCAAGATTTTCCGCCGCCTGAGTCATCTTTTCGGTCAGGGTATCAATCGCCTTGCCTGAGCCGTTTATTATGAAGTCAATAGCCTCATCAACAGCCTGAGAATGAGCCGCCTCACTCATTTTGCCTGCACACGGCGCCGCACACTGACCGATAAAATGATTAAGGCACGGGCGGCTTTTATTGTAATCCCTCGGAAACACCTTCGAGCACTGCGGCAGCATGAATATTTTTTTTGCCGTATCTATGGCATTTGAAATGCCGTAGGAATTTGTGTAAGGGCCGATATATTCCGCACCGTCATCAAGCCTTTGCTTGACGGCAGTGAAATTTTTCCAGCCGTTGCGGGTAATTTTTATATAGTGATAGCCCTTGTCATCCTTGAGAAGGATATTGTATTTGGGGCTGTGCTGCTTTATGAGCGAGCATTCAAGAATGAGTGCTTCAAATTCGCTGTCGCAGAGAATATAGTCAAAATCCTCAACATTTTCAACCATTCTGCGCACCTTAATCCACAGATTGTTCTGTGAGCCGAAGTAGGAGCTCACTCTGTTTTTGAGGGCCTTTGCCTTGCCCACATAGATTATCTCATTCTTTTTGTTCTTCATAAGATAGACCCCGGGTGTAAGGGGCAGGCTCATGGATTTTTTGCGAAGATAGGGCAGACGCTCATTCACTGAAATCACCTCTTTTGCTTGACTGTGATACTATTATACATTTATATAACGGTTTTATCAAGAGGGCGTTTCTTCAATATCCATGGGAATTTCTCTGCCGATATTTTCAAGGCACACAAAATCGCCCTCAACGGTGAATGAGTTTTCACCTTGATTTGCCGTTATCACGCCGCTTTCCGTTTTCAGATATCCGAATTCCCCGGTGCAGCTTTCAAAAAACCTCAGCACGGCAAGCATCTGCGTTTGCTCGCTGCCGAGAGTGATTTCCGCCTTTTCGCTCAAGATTTCGGTGCATTCCGTGATGCTCACAGGCAGGGTAACACCGTTTATGAAAAGTTCCTTTTTTTCTTTGTAAGCATTTTCACTTATTTTTCCAAAAGGAATGGAGAAGGTAAGAAAATCAAGGATATATTTTTTTCGCTGCCCCGTCATTTTTTCAGCGCTGAGCCTCATGGGCTGCTCAACCGAAATTCTTCTGCCCGTGCGTGCCACAACATAACCGCTTGCACGGCAGAAGCTTACGGTCAGGTCCTTATTCTCCTCAATTCCGCTTATCAGCAAATCCCCTTTAAGCACGGCATTGCCGATTTGCTGCTCCTGTGTGCCGTTGAACGGTCTGAGTATAACAATCTGCCCGTCTCTGGCCGCAACAATGTCGGATGGCGCATCATCGCCGTCGCTTACTTCCGTTTTATTAATTTCTCTTACCTCGATTCTCGCAGCACTGCCGTCAATGTTTATGTTAAGCCACGATATTTCAGGCAGCCTGCGAAGTGCCTCTATTTCAACCGATTTTATATCAATTGAGCCACCCGAAACGCCTTTTTTCACTCCCAGCTCTTCAAACACACCCGTAATTTCCTCTGCAGGCACTCTCACATTGCCCGTAACATCAATGCTCCATATCCTTGTTGAAAGAATACATATCAACGCTGCACAGAAGCATATGCCGGGGATTATGCCCGCTCTGTGGCTGTGTCGGTTAAGAAAAAACGGCAGACCGTGCTTCTTTTTTATCCTCACACGCATCCCTGACTTTTTTGAGGCGGAGCGGATTCTGCGGTATCCCGTGCAATCGGTGCAGGCGGTAATTACCGCATTTTCACTTCTGAGATTCCACAGATTTATTTTGTTGATGCGGCAAAGATTTATGAATCTTTCGGGGAAGCCGCCCGTTGCTGTAAAGCTGACAAAGCCGAATAAAAACCGAAAAAATCTTAATACAAGCATACGCCCCTCCTAACAGTATTCAACGCCCGTGATTATTCCCTTGATAACCGCCTGACCGTTTTGCATTGAGATTATCGTAAGCTCACAGCCGCATATGCGCACGGTAAGCCTGCCCGTGTTCAGCGCAATTGCACACTCGCCGTATTCAAGCACTCCCTGACAGCCCTCCACAATCACCTCACGGTTACCGCTTATCTCAATGTGAGCAAAGCCCGAAACAGTATCCTGCGGCAAATCAAGGCTGCGGCTTATAGAGTCAAGAATTCTTTCACTGCGGCTTTCGGATTTACAGTTTCTTTTTCTCATTCAGATCCCTCCGATAGAAAATATGATTTTCTATCATCAAAAAGAACGGCATCCGCATAGAATTGAGAGATATGCGAGGTGTGAAGCATGAAGAAAAACGGCTTTGCCGCAATGCTTGCGGGAATATTTTTGTTTGCTGCGCTTTTTGTATTTTCGGAGGAGTTTATAAAGGGAATAAACACGGGGCTGATTAACTGTGTGAGAATTATCATACCGTCTCTCTTCCCGTTTCTCATTGCCTCTTCTCTCACGGGAAGCGGAGATATGCCCGAACGGATCAAACGGCTTTTTGACCCGCTGAGCCGATTTTTGTTTCGCCTGCCTGCCGAATGCCTGCCCGCAATCATTATCGCCCAGACGGGCGGCTACCTTGCGGGTGCAAAGGCGGTTCAGACCCTTTATTCAAACGGAACCCTTACCCAAAGCAGCGCAGAACGCATGATGTATTTCTGCGTCAATGCGGGGCTCGGCTTCAGCGTGAACGCAGTGGGCAATGCCATGCTCTGCTCCCGTGAAGCGGGTCGGGTAATATTTGCCTCGCTTTGCATTTCATCGCTTATTACGGGGATTTTTTTCAGGTTCACCCCCGATAACAATTCTGCTGCGGTGAACAAAGGCAGGCTGTTCCCCGATTTTTCCGCCGCCGTTGTGGGCAGTGTCGCCTCCGCCTCTCAGGCGATGCTCACCGTGTGCGCATTCACTGCTCTTTTTTC
Source organism: Clostridia bacterium (assembly GCA_017403185.1). Taxonomy (GTDB): domain Bacteria; phylum Bacillota; class Clostridia; order Oscillospirales; family Acutalibacteraceae; genus CAG-177. Next base: position 69,153 of record JAFQON010000047.1, on the reverse strand, counting down.
GGGTGTATGCGCTGTTGCGGACAGCCGCATAAAAAACGAAACTGCACGCCTGATTTTGTTTTGCCTTCTCGAGGTCACAAACGGCTGTGCGGCAGCTGTCGGCAAAGCCTCTCTGCCCGTTATCGCCGCAGTGTGCGCATTCGGAGGCGTGTGTGTTCACCTGCAGATTTTTTCGCTCCTGCGTGAATTCGGGCTGAAGAAGCTGCCCTTTTGCACATTTCGGTTAATACACGCCGCTTCGGCATATGCCGTGTGCAGGCTCATTATTTATTTTCATCCCGTTGAACAGCCTGTTTTTCTTTCTTTTTCACAAAACGCCGCTGCTTTCTCCTTCTCGGCACCCGCCGCAATATCCCTTCTTTTACTTTGCTTTCTTCTTATATTAGACCTTGATAACAGCCGCAAAATATGCTAAAATTTTATTTAGATAACAAACAACAAAGGATGTTGCATTGTGAAAAAGAAGCTTCTCGAAAAGAAAAAATATCCCGCCGTGTGCGAAACCTGCCTTCACGGCAGACTCTCGCCCGATGAAAAAAGCGTGCTCTGCGTGAAAAAGGGTATTGTTGAAACCGACGGCAAATGCAGAAAATATTCCTATGACCCTCTCAAGCGCAGACCCCAAAAGCCCCTTCTTGTTGAAAGAGCAGACCCTGCGGATTTTGAATTATAAGGTGATTTTATGAAAACAATCAAAGAATTTGTATGCAACCCCCTGCCCACTCCAAGCTGCCACGCAACAACCGTGCTTCCTCTGCCCGACGGCAGCGTTGTGACTGCGTGGTTCGGCGGAAAAAAAGAGGGAACAACGGATGTTGATATATGGTATTCACGCCGTGACGAAAACGGCTGGAGTAAGCCCGAAAGCATCTGCTATAAAAAGCATATTCCCCATTGGAACCCCGTGCTGTTCCTTCGTGAGAACGGCGAAATCCTGCTTTACTTCAAGGTCGGCAAAAGAATCCCCACATGGCGCACCTTTGTGAGCGTTTCAACCGACGGCGGTAAAACCTTCGGAGAGCCCCGTGAACTTGTAAGCGGTGACAAAAGCGGCGGCAGAGGCCCCGTAAAAAACAAGTGTCTGCGCCTTTCAGACGGCAGAATTCTTGCGCCGGCATCATCTGAAATCAGAGGCTGGAACTGCTTTATTGACACCTCCTTTGATGACGGTCTGACATGGCACAAGGGCCAGAAAATAAAAACCGAGCGCACCGCCCCCATACTCAACAGCCAAAACAAATACACCTCAAACCTCATCCCCATGATTCAGCCCACGCTGTGGGAGAGCGAAAACGGCAGGGTTCATATGCTCACAAGAACGGCAGTCGGCAAGGCATACAGAAGCGACTCCGATGATTACGGCGAAAGCTGGTGTCAGGCATACCCTACCGATTTGCCCAACAACAACAGCGGACTGGATATCGTAAAAGTGCCGTGCGGCGACCTTTACCTCATCTCTAACCCCGTGAGCGAAAACTGGGGCGAACGCTCACCTCTCACACTTCAGAAATCCTGCGACAACGGCGCAACATGGGAAACGGTGTTCACTCTTGAAGAGGAGAAGCCTAACAGCGAATTCTCATACCCCTCAATGCACTATATGAACGGCGCATTATACATTTCTTATACATACGAGCGACTCAATATTGCTTTTTGGAAAATAGAGCTGTGATATACAGACATTTCCTGTATTTGTGCGGTAAAAGCTATTGTCAGAATACTTTTTCTGTGATATAATGAGAAAACTATGGTTATAATAAAAATCAAAGGAGAAAAAACATGAAAAAAGCTATAGCAATCCTTCTCGCACTCGTATCAATTCTTTCCTTCGCAGCCTGCGGCAATAATGCCGACACGGAAACAACAACCCAGGCTCCCGAAACAACCAAAGCTCCCGAAGCAACAGCAGACCCCTCAGCTCAGCTTGACGGCGATCTCATTGAAATCGGCACAAAGATTATTGAGAACACCTCAACAATCGAATTCGCTCTCTACGAACCTAAGGAAATCGTTCTTTCAGATATCGAAGCTGCAAAAAGCTTCATCGGTGTTGACCCCACAGACAAGGTTGAAAAAGCGGTTTTCGTTGACCCTCAGATCGGCGTTCAGCCCTTCTCTCTTTGCCTTGTAAAGCCTGCAGAGGGTGTTGATGTTGAAGCTCTCAAGAATGAAATTCTTGAAGGCGTTAACTACAGAAAGTGGATGTGTGTTGCAGCAGAAAAGGTTCTTGTTTCAAACTGCGGCGATACAATCCTTATGGTTATGGCGTCTGAAGAGATTGTTGACGATGTTTACAACGCATTCAACATCGTTGCTTCAGGCAATGCAAGCCCCGCTCTCACAAAGGCAGGCGAAGTTCAGGAAGAGCCCCCCGTTGACGGCGGTGAAGCTGATATGAACGCTCCCGCAGCAATGCCCGGCGAAGACGAAGGCATCATTCTCGGTTAATTCAATCAAAATTCCAAGCACCGGAGCAAAAACTTCGGTGCTTTTTTTCAGGAGATAATCTATGCTTTTCTCAAGTCTGACATTTTTGTTTGTATTTCTGCCGGTTGTTTTGCTCGGCTACTATATTCTGCCCTTTAAGCTGAAAAACATCTGGCTTTTACTCTCAAGTCTGTTTTTCTATTTCTACGGTGAGCCGAAATATCTTATTCTTATGATTGCGGTCATAACGGTAAGCTATGTGTTCGGTCTGATTACCGAAAAGCTCAGCGGTACCGCCCGCAAAATTGCCCTTGCGGTATCGGTTTTAACAACCTTGTCGGCACTGATTTTCTTTAAATACACCGACTTTTTTATTTCAACGGTCAACACCGCCTTCGGCACCGAATTTGACCTGCTGAAAATTGCTCTGCCCATCGGCATCAGCTTTTTCACCTTCCAGGCAATCAGCTATAACATTGATGTTTACAGAGGGGATGTTCCCTCGCAAAAAAATCCGCTCAATCTCGCTCTGTATATCTCCCTGTTCCCTCAGCTTGTTGCAGGCCCTATCGTGCGTTACTCCGATATTGAGCGTGACCTGAGAGAAAGAACGCACTCTCTTGAGAGCTTCACCCTCGGCGTGAGAAGATTTGCAATCGGCCTTGCAAAGAAAATTCTTCTCGCAAACACGCTGGGCAGTCTTTGTGAAATATTCAGAGAAACCGATGAAAAATCCACCCTTTTCTTCTGGCTTTATGCCGTTGCATATTCCCTTCAGGTGTATTTTGATTTTTCAGGCTACAGCGATATGGCAATCGGTCTTGGCAGTATGTTCGGCTTTAAATTCATGGAAAATTTCCGCCATCCCTATGTATCCCGTTCCGTAACGGAATTCTGGAGACGCTGGCACATCTCGCTCGGCAGCTGGTTCAGGGATTATGTTTATATCCCCATGGGCGGCAACCGTGTGAAAAAGCCACGCTTCATACTGAACATTCTCACCGTGTGGTTCCTTACGGGCTTCTGGCACGGCGCAGACTGGACATTTATCATATGGGGTCTTTATTTTGCGGTGCTTCTGCTGATTGAGAAGTTCATCCCCGCAAAAATCAAGGATAAGTCACCCGCCGTAATCAGCCATATATATCTTATTTTTGTTGTTCTTGTCGGCTTTGTTATATTTAACGGCAGCGGCGTTGAAGGCGTGGTTTCAGACCTCAGAGGAATGTTCACTGCAGCATACCCGCTCTGCACGGATATCACGCTTTATTATCTGCGCAGCTATGCGGTGCTGTTTGTAATCGGCATAATCGGAGCAACGCCTGCGGCAAAAATCTGCGTTCAGAAGCTTTCGGAAACAAAAATCGGCTCAAAAATCATTTCTGCAGCCGAGCCCGTATTTGTTGCCTGCGTTATGATTGCCGTAACCGCTTATCTTATTGACGGTTCATATAATCCGTTCCTTTATTTCAGATTTTAGGGGGTGTTACTGTGAGAAAAAATATAAGTGCTCTTATCAGCTCGCTTGTTTTTGTTGCGTTTATAGTCGGTCTTGCAGTCACCTGCTTTGCAAAAGAGCCTGTTGACATTCTTCAGTCCGAGCGCAGAAGAGCCGAGCAATTCCCCGAATTCTCCGTTGAAGGAGTTATGGACAAAACCTTTTTTGATTCATTTGAAAAATACCTTGCCGACCAATTCCCCCTGCGTGATACCTTCCGCACCGTTAAAGCGACAATTCAGCTTAAGCTTTTCGGGCAGAAGGATAACAACGGCAACTACATCGCAGAGGGTCATATTTCTGAGCTTGACGATAAGCTCAGCGAGGACTCCGTTAAAAAAGCCGCACAAAAGCTCAATTCGGTTTATGATGAATACATTGCAGGCAAAAACGCAAAATGCTACTATTCGATTGTGCCCGATAAAAACTATTTTTTAGCCGAGAAAAACGGCTACCCGTCACTCGACTATGAAAAAATGACGGAGCTTTACACCTCGGGCGTAAAAAACATGGAATATATCGACATTTTTGACTGCCTTGAAATTAACGATTATTATAAGACGGATTCGCACTGGAAGCAGCAGAATCTTGACAAGGTTGTTACGAAGCTCGGCGATGCAATGGGCTTTGAGCCAAAGAGCTCAGATTCTTATACTGCAGAGAAGGTTACCGATTTCAAGGGCGTATATGCGCCCCGCCTTGCAATCGGCAACATCAGCGATGAAATAATCTGCCTCACCTCACCTGCAACGCAAAACGCAACGGTCTATAATCTTGAAAAAAACAAAACCACCGTGGGCGTATATGATAAAACGAAGCTTCAGAGCGGCGATAAATACGACATCTATCTTTCAGGCGCCGCCGCACTGCTGACGGTTGAGAATCCCCTCGCCGAAGAAAAGCGTGAGCTTGTGATTTTCAGGGATTCCTTCGGCTCCTCGCTTGCACCGCTTATGCTCGAAGGCTACAGCAAAATAACGCTCGTTGACCTGAGATATATTCCCGCTCAGCTTATAGGTGATTATGTAAGCTTTGAAAACTGTGATGTGCTTTTTATCTATAACACACAAATACTCAATCAAAGCTCCATTTTAAGATAAAATGAAGAAAGCAGAGGCTCACACCTCTGCTTTTTTATTGATAAACTCTTCTATTTTTCTGCCGTCTTCATAGCCGAGATTGTAGAGCTTCTCCATTCCTTCCTTATCCTTTGAAAGTGTTTCTATTCCGAAGCACTCTCTCGGATAAACCACAAGTGCCCTTCCCTGCCTCTCAAGCTCAAGTATCTCCTCAATACCGTTGTTATATGAATTGTGCATAACAAGCACGCTGTCCCTTATTGCGGGGAATTTATGAAGCAAAAGCTTCACAAGAAACTCCGGCATTGCGGTTTTTCTGAAATCTATTGGCTTTGTGATGCAGATAATCAGCTTATCGCAGCCGTCCTCAAATGCTTTCTTATATGGAATCGGATCGGACAAGCCGCCGTCAAAAAACTCCTCCCCCCTGAATTTTACGGGCTTTCTGCACGCAACGGGCAGTGCGCAGCACGCCTTGAGGAGCGTGTAATTATCCTGCGCAAGGTCATCCTTGGTGAAATACCTCGGCTGAGCAGTATCCGCCTTTGTGATAACCGTTTTGAAGGTTTTTGAAGAATTCTTTATAGCCTCATAGTCAAGAGGGTCCTTGCCGCTGCTGTTTGAAATCACGGAATACATATAGTCAAGATTTATGAGCATACCCTTCTTGAAGTAGCAGCCCGCTCCCATATATTCCTTCTCAAAAGAATATTCGCTGTAAAACCTTTTGGTGCGCCCTCTCTGCCCCGCAACATAGGTTATGAGGTTTGCGCTGCCCGAAGAAACGCCGATGCAATATTCTATATCAATGCCTTTGTCCAGAAGATAATCATAAATTCCGCTTGTATAAATTCCGCGAAGACCGCCGCCTATATCAATTATCCCGGTCATAAAAACCCTCCTGTTCCTTTCCGTTGAGCCATTATACACCCATAAAAGCCAAAAATCAACCGTTTGCATTATGAAGATATCTTTCAGAATCTCCTCAATTCAGTTGTTTTCAGTCAACAAATTACAAAATATTTTCAAATATCTCAAACCACTTCAGCATTTTTTTGCAGCATTCTAAAAAAATTGGTAATTTTTGCCTGTCAGCTATTGACAAATTTGACAAATTATGGTATAAACTAATTAAACAATATATAGGAGGAATTAAAAATGTACGCAGGTTTTATTCGTGAAATTGACAGCGTGGGCAGAATTGTAATCCCGATGCAGCTCAGAAAGGAGCTCGGTCTTCTTGACCCCGGCAGCAAGCTTGAGCTTTTTTGTGACGGCAAGCAGATTGTTGCAAAAAAAGCAGTTAAAGACTGTGTTTTCTGCGGTTCAAGCGAAGAGCTTATCGAGCTCGACGGCAAGTATATATGCCGTGCCTGCCTTGACAAGCTCAAAGGAGAGTAATTTTTGCACACTTCCCCAAACAGTTACGGCTGTTTGGGGATTTTTTTGCTTTTGAGCGAATATATATGTTTGTGAAGTATTCGTAAAAAGTGAGGAAAGCATATGGATTGGCACACAATATCCGCAGCCGAAGCGGCTTCGGCTCTCAGCAGCAGCCTTGAAGGCGGACTTTCGGAGCAATCGGCAAAGCTGCTTCTCGGCAAACACGGCGAAAATAAGCTGAACGCCAAAAAGGGTCCCTCTTTGTTCAGGCAGTTCATTGCTCAGTTTTCGGATTTTTGCGTTATCATTTTGTTTATCGCCTGTATAATTTCATTCATAACCGGCATAATTGAGGGAAAAGGTGATTTCATTGAGCCGATTGTAATTCTTCTCATAGTTGTTCTGAACGCTGCAACAGGCGTTTATCAGGAAAGGCGTGCCGAGAAAGCACTTGAAGCGTTGCAAAAAATGTCCGCCCCCGATGCCGTTGTAAAACGCTCAGGTAAAATCAAAAAAATCCCTGCAGCACAGCTTGTTCCCGGCGACATAATACTGCTTGAAAGCGGTGATATGGTGCCTGCCGATGCACGGCTTATAACGGCAAACTCTCTCAGTGTGCAGGAAAGTGCGCTGACCGGCGAATCGGAGCCCTGCGCCAAGGATGCAGGCTCGGTTTATGACAAAAAATGCGCACTTGCAGACAGAAAAAACATGATTTTTTCTTCAACAACCGTGCTTGCAGGCAACTGCACCGCCATCGTGACCGAAACAGGCATGAACACTCAGGTTGGCAGAATAGCTCATCTGCTTGCAGACGAAGAAGCACCGCTGACCCCGCTGCAGATAAAGCTCGGCAAAATCGGCAAAGCTCTGGGAATCGGTGCTATCATAATATGTGTCTTCGTTTTTGCTCTCGGAATTATCAGAAAAAGCGGAGTTCTTCCGTCATTCATGCTCTCTGTAAGCCTTGCCGTTGCGGCAATCCCCGAGGGTCTGCCCGCAATTGTTACCATAGTGCTTTCAATGGGTGTTCAGCGCATGGCGGCAAGCAATGCGATTATCCGCCACCTGCCCGCCGTTGAAACGCTCGGAGCCACAACGGTTATCTGCTCGGACAAAACGGGCACTCTCACTCAGAACAAAATGACCGTCACTCAAATCCGGTGCGTTTCGGGCGAATTGAATTTAAGCTCTGAGAATGCAAAAAAAGTGATGCTGTTCGGCTCTCTGTGCAACAATTCACGGGTATCAAAGAAGGGCAGGAGTGTTTATTTCAGCGGCGACCCCACCGAGAGCGCAATTCTCAGCGCCGCCTCAGCTTACGGTGAAGATGTTGCAGGCATTGAAAGGCGTTATCCCCGTTTGCATGAAACTCCGTTTTCAAGTGAAAAGAAATTTATGGCAACCGTCAACTGCGTCAACGGCAGAAATATGCTGATTGTCAAGGGTGCACCCGATGTGATTCTCAAAGCCTGCACAAAAGCCGACTCGGGCAGCTCGGTTATACGGATGACCCCCTCTGTTGAGCGAAAAATCCTGAACCATAACGAACAGATGGCAAGGGATGCGCTCAGGGTAATCGCCGTGGCATACAGAGAATGCGGCGGCAGCAATGATTTCAGCACCGAAAACCTGACATTTTCCGGCCTTATCGGCATGATTGACCCGCCCCGTCCCGAGGCTGCTCAGGCAGTCAGCATATGCAAGCGGGCAGGCATTACACCCGTTATGATAACCGGCGACCATATTGTCACCGCCTGCGCCGTTGCCGAAAAGCTCGGAATTCTTGAAGCCGGCAGCACGGCAATGACGGGCAGTGAGCTTGACGAAACGAGCGATGCCGAGCTTGCAAAAATAATCGGCAAATGCCGTGTTTTTGCAAGAGTAAGCCCCGAACACAAGGTCAGAATTGTCAAAGCCTTCCGTGCAAAAGGCGAGGTTGTTGCGATGACGGGTGACGGTGTTAACGATGCGCCTGCGCTCAAGGCTGCCGATATCGGCTGTGCTATGGGAAAATGCGGCACCGATGTTGCGAAAAACGCCGCCGATATGATACTCACGGATGACAATTTTGCAACAATCGTCAAAGCGGTTGAGCGGGGCAGAGGAATATATGACAACATAAAAAAGGCCGTGCATTTTCTGCTCGGCACAAATATAGGGGAAATTCTTGCCGTATTTGCAGCCTCACTTCTCGGTTTTGAAGCGCCGCTTATCCCCATTCAGCTTCTGTGGGTTAATCTTGTGACGGATTCTCTGCCTGCAATGGCACTCGGCACGGAAAAGGCGGAGAAAGATATAATGAGCAGACCGCCCATAAAGCCGGGCAAGGGCTTTTTTTCAGACGGGCTGTGGCTTGACATATCACTTGAAGGTCTGCTTGTGGGCACAATAACCATTCTTTCTTATCTGATCGGCTGCCTCGCCTTCGGAGAGGAAAGCAGTCTTATTCTCGGCAGAACAATGGCGTTCTGCACCCTGAGCTTTTGCGAAATCACCCATGCCGTCAACACCCGCTCATCCCTTCCGCTTTATAAGGCGGGCTTTTTCAGCAACAAAGCAATGACCCTTGCCGTTGCCGTGTGCAGTGCCGTTCAGGCTGCCGTTGTTGTTTTTGAGCCTCTTGCGAAGCTTTTCGGTGTAATGCCGCTCTCAGCAGTTCAATGGCTTACGGTTGCCGCACTGTCACTCATTCCTCTTATAAGCGGTGAAATCGGAAAAATCGTTTTCTCAGGCAGCAGTCGTCTGCAAAAAAATTCACATCAATAAGATAAAGAAGAAGCGGCCTGCATCTGATTTGCAAGCCGCCTTTGTTTTTACTGAAATTCAATTTCTGCGGTTTCACCCGCTGCAAGCTTCATCATAAGCACGCCGTTTTCAACGGTGAATTCCTTTTCTGCTACGGGCTTGCCCGTTCTGCCGTTGAGCTTCAGCCTGAGCACATTATCGTGTGCAGAGGTTACAGCCGTTTTTGCCGCCCTGCCTTCATTCCACACGATATCAACGGTAAAGTTGCCCCTTGCCTTCATTCCGCTCACGGAGCCGCTCTTCCACGCATCGGGCAGCGCAGGCAGAATTTCAACAATTCGCTTGCCGGGCTCACCGAGGTGGCTCTGCAGCAGCATTTCATTGATGCCCGCAACACCGCCGAAGTTGCCGTCAATCTGGAAGGGAGGATGAATGTCGAAAAGATTGTTTGCCGTGAAATCCGTGATAAGCTTCTGCAGATGCGTCCACGCATTTTCGCCGTCTTTCAGGCGGGCATAGAAGTTGACGGTCCACGCACGGGACCAGCCCGTGGAGCCGCCGCCTTTGGCAAGCCTGCGTGCAATCGTCTTTTTGGCAGCCTCATAAATTTCGGGGTTGGTTTCATTTATCTCATCACCGGGATAAAGCGCAAACATATGCGAAACATGGCGGTGATTGGGTTCAACCTCTTCATAGTCACCGCTCCATTCGCAGACCGTGCCGTAGCGTTCACTCACACGCAGCCCGGGCAGTCTTGACATAATGCTCTCCATACAAGCTGCGAAATCCTCATCAACTCCGAGAACCCTGCAGGCATGAACCGTGCGGGTGAAAAGTGCACGGATAATTTCAAAATCCATCGTTGCTCCGTATGTAAACATACTGCTCTTTTTCACGCCGTTTTTATCATAGTAATAAAACCAGTTTTCAGGAGAATTTGACGGTGCGGTGGTCAGACCGCCCTTGCCGTCTTCAATCAGATAATCACACACAAATTCACATGAGCCCTTGAGTATGGGGTAAATTTCGCTGAGCACAGCCCTGTCACCCGAAAACTCGTAACGCTCCCACAAATTAAGGCACAGCCACGGTCCTGCCATAGGGAAAAAGCAGTGAGCACTGTCATGCGGGCCTGTGCGGCCGAAAACATCGGTTGTGTGGTTTATGACCCAGCCGCTACAGCCAAGCAGCTCCTTTGCGGTCTGCCTGCCGAAGCTGCTTATCATCTTCATAAAATGTATGAACGGGCGCATGGCTTCTGCCATGTTGGCAGGCTCAGCCGGCCAATAATTCATTTGCAGGTTTATGTTGGTGTGGTAGTCGCTTCCCCACTCGGGGCGATAGCCGTTGCACCAGATGCCCTGAAGATTTGCGGGCAGCGTGGCGTTCTTGCCCGAGCTTTCAATAAGCAGATAACGCCCGAAATTATAATAAAGCTCATACATATCAAGGTCTTCCTGGCGTTGACGCTGCAGAAAATAAAGACGCCAGTCAACAGGTATATCATCATAGGTCGGTGCGTTGAGCCTGAACGATACTTTGTCAAACACAGCCTTGTGCGCTGCAATATGCTCCGCTTTTACAGTTTCATAATCAACAGCCGTAACCGCATCCAGCTTGCGCCTGAGCACCGCACGGTAGTCAACGGATTCATCTATATCATATTTTTCAACATTGTAATTTGTTTCAAACACGCCGTAAACAATCACCCATGTTGCATCATGAACGATTATATGCTTCTTATCATTCAGAAGCTTTCCGTCTGTGCGCACAAAAATATTGGCTCCGAAGGACATTCCTTCGCCGCCCTCGCCGTAAATCTCCTCGTCATAGCTGGTAACACGGCCGTTCATAAAAAGCAGGTTGCTGCGCAGGGCGGAGGTATAGGCATCCTGCCCTCGCTCCATTGTGACATGACAGTCAAACTCCGAGCTTGCCGTTATTTTATAAACAAGCGCATCATATTTTTCACTGACAAAGGTTTCGCTGATAAACTCCGTTTTACCCTTTTTGTATGATACACGGCCCACAGCCTCACTGAGCTCGAGCTCCTTGCGGTAATTCTCATAGCGGCGCTTATCGGGGAATTCAATGCGCACCTCACCCATGCTTTCAAAAAAGCGCACTCTCTCAGGCGTTGATACAAACCCTTTGCCGAAAAGCTCAGCCGCCTCTTCATAGCATTCTTCAAGCAGAAGACGGCGGATTTTTGCAAGCATCTCAGGTGAGCTGCTGTATTTTTCTTTTATCTGCCTGCCGCTCCAGAGCGACTCCTCGTTTATTTCAATCGTTTCTTCATAGGGATCACCGTAAAGCATTGCGCCGATTCGACCGTTGCCGAGCGGGAAAGCTCTCATCCAATCACGCTCATAATCCTCATGCCACAGTACGGTTGACATTCTTTCACCCTCTTCAAAAATAAGTTTCACGGATTGCGCTTTACAAAATTATAATAATGCACCGTCTGCAAAAAATCAAGCGCAATTAAGCATATATTCAATTTGTGCCGATTTTGCCGTTTACAGTCTTTATTTATTGTATTATGTATGTTATAATATAAATTGATTCTTTGATCCAAAGGAGCGGTTTGTGTGAAAAAAGCAAATAAATTTCTGAGCGTATTGCTTGCGCTTGCACTTGTTATCGGCAGCGTAGGTCTTTTTGCTCATGCTCAGGACAGCGGCAAAAACTATTACTATCTTGATTCCGTAAACGGCGACGATTCAAACAGCGGAACGGAAATTGACAGTCCGGTAAAAACCATAGCAGGGCTCAAAAATCTTGATGTCAAAGCAGGAACACATTTTCTTTTCAAAAACGGCGGCAAATACGAATGCACCGCAACCCTCACCTGCAGCGGCACAAAAGAAAACCCCGTTGTGATTTCTTCCTACGGCGAGGGTGAAACCGCCGTGCTGTATACCAACGAGAATAAAGATGTTCTGTGCCTTTTTGACTGCTCGTATGTGACCGTGCGTGACCTTCACATCACAGCCCCCAACGGCGGCGGAATATGGATTGACACACGCACAAAAACCTCAGAGGGAATAGTGATAGACAATGTTTATTTCACGGATATGCAGAATTATAAGGTGCACAGCCGTGACAATTTTTCAAACGGTGCGGCAACCGCAAGAGCTGCGGTTATGGTCAAGGGTCTGCCCGCAAAATCAAGATATGCCGTGAATGACCTTACAATCCGCAACTGCGAAGTTTATAACTGTGCAAACGGCTTTATGGTATGGGGCTCCTGGAATGAACAGCAGGCTCCCTGGTGTGAAGAAGACGAGATTGATCCCATCTACAATGAAGGGCTGCTGATTGAAGGCTGCTATTTTCACGAGATGGATGCCGAGGCGGTTATAGTCGGAATTTGTGACGGTGCACTTGTTACTCATTGCCGTTCAATCAACTGCTGTCAGGGCGGTGCGGAGCTTAAGGAAGACGGTGAAGTTGAATATTTCACCGCCGCAATGTGGTTCTGGGGAAGCCGTAACAGCACCATTCAGTATTGCGAAATCGCAGGCCAGAAGAATATCGGCGACGGCATGGCGGTCGACTTTGACTCCTACTCCCACAACTGCACCTATCAGTATATTTATTCGCATGATAATGTGCGTTTCATGTGTAATTGCCCCAATCACAGCGGGCATCACGGCAATACCGTGCGCTACTGCCTTTCTGTAAACGATAACAAAGGCCGCTCAACAACCGCCGTGGGCGAGTGCGGCGAGCACGATTTCAGCTTCTATAACAACACAATCATCAACTGCGGCGAATTCCAGTTTAAAAATCTCTATAATTCATATATTGCAAATAACATAATTGTACCTGCAGAGGGAGCAACCTTTGCGTATGACATCGACCCGTCAAGAGGCAATGTGTTTGAAAACAACTGTTATTATAATGTTATGACACCGCTTGTTGACATCGGCGCAATGAACACCGTGCCGGGCTTTGCAGGCAGCGATTATTCAGACCCCGCAAGCTTCATGCTCTCGGCAGATTCGCCGCTTATCGGTGCAGGCTCAGAAACAAATGCCGATAAGGATTTCTACGGAAACCCCGTTGAGAGCAACAACATCGGCTGCTACGGCGGCAAGGGCACCGATACGGAGTATGAAAGAGAAAACCTTATTGAAAAAATCATACGCACAATCCGTGACATTATTGAAACGGTAATACACGAAATAAAGGTTATATTTGATTAAAAGGAAGATAACATGAAATCTGAAGAAAAAATCATAAGAAGTGAAAGCCGTGAGCTTGCAAGGCTTCGCAAAATGCAGACCCGCAGCTCGGGCAGCAGATATTTTCTTGTTCTGCTCATACTCATCGCTGTTGTCAACATCCTCGATGAGGTTACAAGCAACCTGACCGTTACCGTGCAATCCTCGTTTGTAACGGAATTCTTTGTCAATAACCCGTTCATGGGCAAATATTACTCCTATGAAGACGGGCTTGCATTCCACTCGGGCATCGGCGTTTTCACCTATGTTCTGGGTCTTTTCACCCCGTTTTATAAAGCCCTTGCTGACAAATGGGGCAGAAAGCCGCTTTTTGCCCTTTCAACGCTCGGCATGGCGGCGGGTCTTATGGTAATTCACCTGTCATCGAGCTACATAATGTTCCTCGTCGGCTTTGCCATCATCAGCTTTTTTATGGGACATGACATTCAGATTATCTATATTCTCGAAGAAGCCCCCGACAAACACCGCGCAAAAATCTACAGCTTTCTCAAAAGCTTCGGCATACTCGGCGTTATTCTCATACCGACGCTGCGTGATATTCTCATGGGCAACGATGCGACAAAATGGCGTGAGATTTTTCTTGTGCCCGCCCTGATAGGCTTTGCGGCGGTTGTGCTTGTTGTTATTTTTGCCAAAGATACAAAGGTTTTCATTAAGGAAAGAACCGAATACCTCTCCCGTCCTTATGAAGAGAGAAAAGCGGAAAAGGCTCTCAAAAAGCAGCAGAAGCAGGCGCAGAGAAATCAGTCGGGCGTGTTCAACGGCGTAAAATATATTTTTGCGAATAAGGACACAAAAATCCTCATAATCTCCCACATCATTTTTGATGCCGCAATGCCCGCAATCGCCCTTTATTTTGAGTCATCAATGCACAGTGCGGGAATGAGCACAAGCAATATCACAAAGGCCCTGTTCATGGTGCCCGTAATATACGCCTCAATCACCTTCCTTTCAGGCTTTATAGCCGATAAAGCAGGCCGAAAAGCAACCGTCACTCTCTTCTCCGCCACCTGTGTTGCGGGCTACATACTTTTTGTGGCAGGCATACTCAACGGCTGGAATCCTTACCTTGTGGGCTCCCTTGCGGGTCTTTATCAGGGCTCCTACTGGATTGGCAGGGATTACATGAATGTTATGATGACCGAAAAGGTGCCGACGGATATCCGTGCGTCGGTTGTCGGCGCAGAAGGTCTGCTTGTAATTATCGGACTCGTTGTCGGCTACGCAAGCACAATAATCGGCATGACTCAAATGCCTATCTGGTGGGCTTGCCTTGCCGTTTCAATCCCCTCTGTTACCGTTGCAGCAATCATGTTTGCCCTGAAGGTTAAGGAAACGAAAGGTGCAAATCTCGATGAAATCGAATAAAAAAGCAGACTTGTTAACAAAAAAGGATATATTCATTATTGCTCTTATGTGCTGTACGGCTGTGCTCATAACCGCAACGGCCATACATAACAAACAGAATTTTTTGCAGATACTTCCGCTCTATGTTTCGCTGATAATCGGCATGCTTCAATCCCGTGTCAGCAGATTTGCGAGTATGCTCGGCAGTGTGAATTCTCTGCTTTACGGTGCGGTATATATTCATTTCAATCTTTACGGCTCCGCACTCTCCGCAATATTTTTCTCCTGCCCGATTCAGGCGCTGACCTTTATCAGATGGAACAAACACAAAAGCGGTCACTCAACCGTTCTGCGCCGCATGACCACCCGTCAGAGGCTGCTGCTCCTGCCCGTTTTTGCTGTTGTGCTTGCCGCAATGTGGTTTGTTTTGCCGCTGCTCGGCTCGGAATATGTTTTTCTGGACAGCGTAACAACCCTGCTAGGCATAGTTATCTATTTTTTCACCATGTTTGCATTTGTTGAATACACTGCGCTGATGCTTGTAAACGGCGCAATCGGCATTGCACTTTATCTGCAGGTGCTGGGCAGCAACCCCGAAATTGCAACGCATCTCATCTTTTCCGTTTACTCTTTTATATGCGTTATTTTCGCATTTTTTGAAGCAAAAAGGCTTTACAAAACACAGCAGCAGGCTGAAAAGGAGTTAAAGAAATGAAAGTAATAGTGATTCTGGTTGACGGCATGAGACCCGATTCTCTGCCCGATATTGTAAACGCCCAAAGGATTATAGGCGACTCCGCATACGCAATGAACGCCGAAACGGTTTACCCGTCGGTTACGCTTCCCTGCCATATTTCACTTTTTCACAGCGTAACCCCTCAGAGGCACGGCACAACAACCAACACTTATATGCCGCAGGTAAGACCAATAGACGGCTTGTGCGAGATTTTGAAAAAAGCGGATAAGAAGTGTGCGATTTTCTATAATTGGGAAGAAATCCGTGATGTTTCACGCCCCGATTCACTTGCGCACGCCTGCTTCTATGCAGGCAGAAGAATAGGCTACAAGCTTGCAGGCGAAGAGCTGACCGACTCTGCAATTTCATACCTCAAAAAATATGATACGGATTTCACATTTATATATTTCGGCTACACCGATATGCAGGGTCACAACTACGGCTGGATGACTGATGAATATACGGAAGCCGTTCAGAGCAGCTGGGATAATATTGAAAAGCTCATGGCGGAGCTTGGCGATGAATACACTTATATCATCACAGCAGACCACGGCGGTCACGACCGCACCCACGGCAGCGATATGCCCGAGGATATGTTAATTCCCGTGATTATAAACGGCAGGGATTTTGCTGCAGGAGAAATCCCGGGCAAAGTCAATATTATGGATATTGCCCCCACCGTCACAAAGCTTCTTGGTGTTGAGCCTGACAGCGAGTGGGAAGGAAAATCGCTTATATAAATAACAAAAGGGCTGTTTTTTACAGCCCTTTTTGCTCACTTTACCCTTTTGTATTCGCCGTAAATAACGGCGTTTTTTTCGATATTTCCGGCAACATGAATTAACATGGCAACATCCGTTGCACAGGAAGCGCAGGATGTTATGAGCAGGCAAAGAAACGAATATCTGACCATTCCGCCCGTAAATATTGCCGCTGCAGAAAAAACGGCTGCAAACACAATAAGGGGAAGAACAAGGCTTGCAAGCGCCTGCGTGCGTGTTATCTCTCCGTTATAAACCGCCCAGTCCGTTTCTTTAAGCGGCAGAATGCACTTCCCGTCAAGCCTTCCCTTTGAAAGCGGAATGAGGCGGATAATACCCCTCAGATACACCATGGTGACGAGCGCTGCAGCCCCGATAAGAGGCATAATCCACAAAAGATTGAGCCCAAACCCTGCAAGCAGCTCCGAAAAGAATCTTGTAACAACCATGACTGCCGCTACCATGCCGCACCTTATATATATGTTTACCGTTCGGATTTTCTTTTTCATTTTATCTTTGTCATACCATTTTTCAAATTCTGTGTTTTTGCTTATTCCGCCGTAATCATATTTTGCCGATTTCTGAATTTTCATCGCAATTTCCTCCTTATAATATATCAATAACCGTGTCAGACAATTGCCGACGCATATTTTTTGTTTTTCTTTATTTCCTCAATGAGTTTTTCGGGTGCCGCCTTAAGGTAATCCTTAAGCCCGTCCTCAGAAACTTTCGGGAAAGCCTCTTGTTTTGAAACAACCTTTGAAACAAGCGGCGATGAATAGCTGTAATCCCCGCCTTTTTCTCGGATTTCAAGGTATTCCGTGTGGTGATTGAAGGCAATATCAAAATACTGCACGGCCTTTTTTATATCGCCGAATATTGCTTCAAAAATGCTGCATGAAAGGTAAATATCACGCATATTTGCATGAGCAACACCGAAGCGGCCGTCATCAAAAATTTCTTCGTAAAAATGAGCGAGTGCAAGCATCTTTTGCACGGAAACTCCCGATGTGAGAAGCGATTTTTTGGTTGCAACCGAGGTTTCGAGGTGCTTTTTCAGCTCGTTCATAAGAGCGATTATCGCTTCGCCGAGGTATCTGTCCTGCTCCTCGCCCTCCGTGGCGTGGGTCATAAGGCATTCGCGGCTTATGATGAGCGTGTTTTGTTTTTCAGCAAGAGCCTTTGCCTTGTCATACATACCCATCTTGGAATAATCGACTGCCATGAGCATTATCACCGCCTCACGGTTGGGCACATCATCGCTCTTAAGCAGCTTTTCAAAAACCTGCATCGCCTCCTGCCACCAGATGTTGCGGGCGTTGTATTCGGTGTCAAGGAAGCCGTAATCCGAGCCGTCCTTTGACTGCCCCTTAAGCCCGTGCATCCTCCAGCCGTGAATATGGAGGGCAAATCCGAGGCTCTGCAAAAGCCTTGTTTCGGTTGGGAATTCTTCAACGGCATCACGGAGCATCTCAACGCAGGCAGTCATGTCTTCGTTTGATGTAATTGCTTTTTCTGCATCGTCAAGGATTTTTCGGATTTTATCCTCTCTGTTGCCGTCGTAGCCGAAAAGCTCATCAATTGAAACATGAAAATAATTTGCAATGGCAGGCACGATTTCCATATCGGGATAGCCTCCGTTTGCCTCCCAGCGGGATATCGCCTGGCAGGTAACGCCTATGGCATTTGCCAAATCCTCCTGCTTCCTGCCGTCACGGCGGCGCAGCTCACGGATTTTTTCGCCTATTTTAATCTGCATATCAATCTCTCCCTGAATATTTATCACCGGTGTGATTTCATTATATTGTGATTTGTTATAAAAATCAATAATCAATTCGTTGTTTATCAATCAAGTAACACTTGATTAACGGTGTGTAAAAAATCCGCCTGACTTTTCGTCAGGCGGTAATTATCATCTGTGAAGCTTGAGTATTTCTTCAATCGGACCCTTGAAATCCCTTGCAACATTCGGCACGGATTTGCCGTTTTTGATGAATGAATTATAAATCATGCCTTTTCTGTCTGTTGACATCTGGAACTTTGAAATAACATTTGTGAGCATCTGCTTCATATCGCCGTTTTCAAGATGCTTGCAGTTTTCAAGGGCAATTTCAACCATTGCATCAGCCTTTGCGGTGACTGTAACCTCAAGTGTGCCGTTGTTGTTAACAGTTGCTTGCGCACCCTTGACGGTAACATCGCCGCTGACGATATCCCTGAATTTAATATGATATGTTCTCTTTTCGGGCACAACGGAAGTGTCACCCTCTGCCTTCGCAATTGAAAATGAAACCTTATCGCCTTTTTCGCAAACGGTGAATGCTGTTTTGAGGTATTCGCCGTTCTGATAAGAAAGAGTTTCGCCGTCATCCTCATAGAGCGTGAAGCTGTTGTTACCTCTGTAGACCCATACTTCAAGCGTTTCGGGGTTTGAGCAATCGTTCGTTTTGTCGTTTGTGCTCATGGGAATGATTGCGCCCTCTTTTGCGAGCACGGGTATTGTTTCAATATCACGGAACATCTTCACAAAGTGGTTGCCGCTGTAAATTCTGCCCGTGAAAATATCGGTGTATCTGCCCTCGGGAATCCACACATTCACGCCTGCAAGGTTTGTTCTGAGCGAGGTATGCTCGGTTATCGGAGCAACAATAAGCTCCGTGCCGAAGAAAAATTCGTTCTTGCAGTTATAGGCATTTTCGTCCTCGGGATAAGCATAATACATCGGCTCGCAGATTGCTCTGCACTCGGTGTGGGTGCGGTAATTCATTGTGTAAATATAGGGCAGCAGCCTGTGACGAAGGCGAAGCGCATCTCTTGCAATGCGCTCAACGGGGCCGCTGTAATTCCACGGCTCCTTGCCTGCAAACTCATTGTTTGTTGAATGAAGGCGCATAACGGGGCTGAAAACTCCGAGCTGCACCCAGCGCAGATAAAGCTCATCATCCTTTTTACCCATGCAGTGGCCGCCGATATCATGGCTCCACCACGGATAAGCGATGTTTGAAGCCGTTGCGGTAAAACCGGGCTGAAAATCAAGGCTCTTCCATGTCTGTGTTGTGTCGCCGCTGAAGCCGAGAGGGTATCTCTGGCTGCCTGCACCGCAGAAGCGTGAAAGAATGAGCGGTCTGTGGTTATCCTTTGCGTTATCAAGAAAATGGTAGTGGTTGAGCGCCCACAGAGGGTCAAGCCCCTTGACAGCGGTATTCTTGCCCTGCTGCCAATCAATCCACCAGAAGTCAACACCCATTTTTTCAAACGGATGATGAAGGATATCAAAATAATTCTCCGTGAATTTCTTGTCGGTTATATCGAATGCAACGGGCTTTTTCTCATCGGGATTCTGACCCATTGCCTTACACATATCCTTGTATTGATTCTCAAACCAACGCACGCCCATTGAAGGATGAATGTTGAAGGTGACCCGGTAATTATCATCCTTCAGCTTTTTGATAAAGCCGTCGGGGTCGGGGAAAAGGTCTGTGTTGAAGCTGTAGCCCGTCCAACCGACAGACCACACATCATAAACATACTCCATAAAGTTGAGATGCTTTGTTACCTTATGAGCATCCTTGCCGAATTTTTCTTTGATATTTACCCAGTGCCAATCCATATCAACCGTTGCAACGGTGATGGGGATTTCCTCCGCCTTGAATCTGTCCATAAGATCAAGATATTCCTGCTGAGAATATGCCTTGTATCTGCTCCACCAGTTTGAAAGCGCATATCTCGGGATAAGAGGCACCTTACCGGTGAGTTTATAAAGGTCTGTTGTTGCGCCTATGTAATCGTTGCCGTAGGCAAAATAATATTTATCGCTCTCTTTGTTTTCACGGGGCAGAATAGCTCCGTCAGGCTTTATGGCAAGGGTATCGCTGTCATCAAGCACGGCAACGCCGCCCCTTGAGCAAACGCCGTCGCTGAGGGTGATTATGCCTGCGGTGATATCAAGAGTTCTGCAGGTGCCCTTGAGGTTTCCTGCCTTGAAATTCGTTACCGTTCTGCCGTCGGCAAGCAGAATCCTGAGCATCTTTTTTGATTTGAGAGAATAAACAAATGTTGCCTTTGCGGTTTTTATTTCAATTCTGCCTTTTTCTTCTTTGATTTCAAAATCCGTTTCGCAAAAATCTCTGAACCACACGCTCTGAGTGGGTTCATCGCAGAATTTGCCCTCTGCCTGATTTTCAACTCTGAGAAGGCAAGGCGCAATAACCGTGAGCCTTGTTCCGTCACGGACTACCGTCTGTTTTTCAATCGCAACGGGAGAGCAGTCAATTTTGAATCGTTTTGCAAACTGTTCCATAATATTTTCCTTCCTGTCAATCATTACCTTCATATTATATCAGCAAACATTGCTCTTTTCAATAACATTGCCCACACACTTTTTTACCACTTCATACGGTGCATCAAAGGTGTTGCCCGAAATCTCGGCTTCACGCAGATATTCAAGCCAGAAGCAATGAGTAATCCCCCTTGATTTTTCAAAGGTGTTGCCCGTTACTGTCAACCTGCCGTGAACGAATTCGGTTGAATTTTCATCCATAACCTTGGGCGTATAGCGGATTATCGGAGCTTTATCCCACATCCCGGCATATTCGCACTGCGTTACACGGTTGTTGCGGAATACAACCTCGTTTGTATAGCCCGATTCAAACCAGAAGTTGCAGTCATCCTCAAGCAGAAGCGCAGGCCCCCACAGCTTATGGA
Organism: Clostridia bacterium; assembly: GCA_017403185.1. Lineage (GTDB taxonomy): Bacteria > Bacillota > Clostridia > Oscillospirales > Acutalibacteraceae > CAG-177. Next base: position 48,220 of record JAFQON010000047.1, on the reverse strand, counting down.
AATTATTGTTTTCAATGATAACCTCACCCCTTGTTGTGCAGAGAATTCCCCTGCCGCATGTGGGGCCGAAATCGCAGTTTCTCACATACAAATCGGGAGTCCATGTTGCATTTTCAACAACATCCTTGCCGATTTCAATATCAGGCAAAGCCCCGTCAACCCAAAGCTTTATATCGGTATCATTAAGCCTTTTGTATGCCGTAACCTTTGTTTTTGCGTAGGGGATCAGCGTGTCCCATTTGATGAATTCAAGCTCATCGCCGCATTCAAACGCCTGAAAGCCCCAGCTTTCGGCGTGCATAAAGCGCACAACAAGGCTGTTTTCTCCGTCATTTTTCTCAACTGTTCTCAAATGTGTGCCGTGAACATTTATGTAGTCATCGTGCGCACCCCTTGCACGGCAGTTTTCAACGGTGATTTTACCCCGGCAGCCCGAAAACTGAAAGAAATCGGCGGTGCTTGCGGCAGTCCTGCCCTCAGCAGGTGTAAAGTCGCAGTTTTTATAAGCAACATTTTCGCAGAATTGCGATACCATACCCAGACCGTGCATGAATTTTATGCGTAGATTCTCAAAATAAAGATTTTTGCATCGGTTGAAAAGTGCTCCCGTCTGGTCACGAACAATATTTCTCGTCTGCATAACCTCGCCTGCGGAGAGGGTGACATCTTTTTTTGTAAAATGCACTCTGAGAGTGTAATCGTCAAGGCGTTCAATCTTTTCAAACGCCATATCGTCACACCTGAAATCACGGCAAAGCTCGGTTTCGGGGTTATAAACCTTATTGTATCTGCGGTTGCCGATGTGGCTGTCCTCCCAATAAGGCTTGCCGCCGCTGCCGTTTTCACCCTGCCATATAATTTCATTGCCCTCAATGCGGAAAAGGCATTCTTCATTTATCCTGATATCACAAACTCCGCCGTCATTTGAAAGCACGGTGTATTCACTCATCGTAGGGCGTGCATAGTCAATAACAAGGTTTTTCACCGTTATGTTTTCGCAGCCGTCAAACAACAGCGGTGTCATTTTGCCGTGGACAAGCACGGTTGCGCCGTTGCCGTCTATAACGACATTTTTCTTATCCTTGAGAAAGATTGCAGCCCGCCTGAGCCCCCTCGGATTTTCATGGAGCTTAGCGGTATTCGAGCAGTAATAACCTTCAAATTCAAAGGAATCATCCTGCCTCACATCATATATTTTATCTTTTTCAAGAATGACGGTGTCACCGTCTTTCGCGTTGAGAAAAATCGAGCTCAGTTCGTTCATGCGTATTACCTCATAAAACAATATGGTTTTATTATACTGTACCTTTGCGTAAAACTCAATCTTTTGATACCGAAAAAATTTTTCAAAAACCTGTTGACAAATACATCGAAGTGCGATATACTGAAGTCAAGATATAACGCAGTGCGATATATCGAAGTGAAATACATTTGAAAGCGGGCGATGAAATATGGATCAGCATATAAGAAAAGTATATATACCGATGACGGAGACTGCATTTTATATTCTGCTGTGCTTGCGCAAGCCCAACCACGGCTACGGAATCGTTCAGACGGTTGAAAAAATGACGGGCGGCGAAATAAAGCTTGCACCGGGAACAATGTACGGCAGCCTGTCCAAAATGGAAAAAGATAAGGTAATAAAATTTCTTTATGAAGAAGAAAAACGAAAAATCTACCAAATAACGGAGTTGGGCAACGAGGTTCTTCAGCTTGAACTCAGGCGCATTGAACGGCTTTACAAAAACTCGAGGGAGGTTATCTGAAATGAAAACAAAGAAAGAATTCAAATATTTCACAATTGTTGAACATGAAAAGGAGCAGGAATATTTAAGGCGCAGGGGCAAAGAAGGCTGGAAATTCACTAAGGTAAGCGGTTTGGGAATGTATCATTTCGAAGAAAGCAAGCCCGAGGATGTTGTATATCAGCTTGACTATAATCAGGAAGGGCTGTCGCATAAGGACGAATACATCAGGATGTTTGAGGACTGCGGCTGGGAATACATTCAGGATTATGCGGGCTACAGCTATTTCCGCAAGCCCGCTGCCGAAATGAACGGCAACGAAGAAATATTCTGTGATGACGAGTCACGCCTTCAAATGATGCAAAGAGTTTTCAAGGGCAGAATGATCCCGTTGTTTGTAATGTTTTCTCTCGTTATTATTCCGCAGCTTCTGCTCAGCATTTTCAGCACACACAATTATGCCCTTACGGCTGTTTACGGTGCAATCACCGTTCTTTATGTAACAATATTCGTTGCTTTTGCAGTAAAATACAAAAAATACAAGGATAAGGTAAAATAACATGAACAACAGAGAGTGGTTTAAAAACGCTCAATACGGCATGATGGCGCACTGGGGATTATATTCCGTTTTGGGCGGCGAATACAGGGGCAGGCGTGTGCGTGACTACGCCGAATGGATTCAGAGCTGGCTTGCAATCCCCAACGATGAATACGCTCAGCTTGCGGGAGTTTTTAACCCCGTCTGCTTTGATGCCGATGAATGGATTCGCCTTGCCCGTGACTGCGGAATGAAGTATTTCGTTTTCACCTCAAAGCATCACGACGGCTTTGCAATGTTCAAATCAAAAGCAGACCCCTTCAACATAGTTGACGCAACGCCTTTCGGCAGAGATGTTACCGCCGAGCTTGCCGAAGCCTGCTATAAATACGGGCTTAAATTCGGGCTTTATTATTCGCAGGAGCTTGACTGGAAGCACCCGCACGGCGGCGGATACACAAATCTCACGGGCTGCTCAGGCTCGTCGTGGGATAACAACTGGGATTTCCCCGACAGGAGCAAAAAAGATTTTTCAATCTGCTTTGAAGAAAAAATCAAGCCGCAGGTCAAGGAAATCCTCACGGGCTACGGCGACCTGTGCCTCATATGGTTTGATGTGCCCCACACAATCACAAAGGAGCAGAGCCTTGAGCTCAATGCGCTTGTCAAGGAATATCAGCCCGACTGCCTTATAAATTCACGCATCGGCAACGGCGCATATGACTATGTATCGCTCGGAGATAACGAATACCCAACCGAATTCAAGCCCGACGAAAGCGGCGACCTCAACCGCCTTGACGGCTTCAAGTATTCGCCCTACGGTCTTTATGAAACCGCAGGCACTCTCAACAGCTCATGGGGCTATAAATACTATGACCAGAATTGGATTGCACCCGAAGAAATTGCCGAAAGAAGGGCGAAGCTCAACTCGCTCGGCATCAACTACCTGCTCAATGTAGGCCCCGACCATCTCGGCAGAATCCCGTCATTCTCAGCAGAAGCCCTGCAAAAAGCAAGTGAACTGATGAAATAGCAAAAAAGCCTCAACCGTTTTGGCTGAGGCTTTCTTTTTAATAATATTCATGTTTTTCAACTTCGATAAGCGACATAAGCACTGCGGGGGCTTTTTTGATAACATTCTGCAGTGACAGTACGCTGTCGTAGCAGTTTTTGATGCTTTCGCCTGCAAAATCATCCGCCTGAGCTGTTGTAACGGTGAGCACCTTCACCTCGCCGCCGACAGTGTATTCATAATTTATCACGCCGAGATTGTCAATGAGACCGAGAAGCACATATGCGCACGACTGCATATATTCCTCTTTCTTCGCAAGCTCCTCGGGAAGTATCTCTTCTTCAACGAACAGCGTCCAGCCGTAGGGCTCCTGCGAGCTGAAAAGCTGATTTGTGCAGTTGCCGAGAACCTTATACATTCCGAGTGCAATAGCTGTATCGGTATTGGCTGTCATCTCTCCCATATAAAGATGTCTTTCAGCATACACCTGTGAAACAAAGTCGGATATCCTTTCTCCGCCTTCCCATACAATGCGGTCATCAATATAAACCTGTTTAACTTCCTGCGCAGTGTTCCACTCTGCACAGAAATACTTATTGTTAAAAATATTCTTTCTTACTGCTTTAAGCGATATTTTCACAATACCATCCTCAGCCGTAACATCTGCACCTGAAAGCTGAAGCTTCTTATCATCGGCACTTCCCTCAAGATAAACTATCTCTTCACGGACAGTAATAATCAAACTCGCATCATCGGCATCAATATCTCTCGGAATAAAATTCACCGCCAACACAACTGCGGTAAGCACCAGCACAACAGCCGCCGCAATGCTTATAAGAGCCGCAATCAGAACGCTTTTTCTGTTCTTTTTTCTTGTGGTTTTCAGAAAGTCTATTGTCTTTCGGTCATCCGTTTTAACGGGAGCTGTGCTGTCCGCAACCATTCTGTCAAGAACAGCCCTGCAATCCTCACATTCGTCAATGTGCTCCTTTATTATTCCGTTTGTCTCCTCGGATGTGAGTGCATCGATATATAAAGGCAGCAAATCTCTGATTACTTCGCATGATGTATTATTTTTCATTATCGGTTATCTCCTTTCTGAGTCTTTCTTTTCCTCTGTAAAAATTAACTCTTGCCCAGTTTTCGGTTTTGCCCATTATCTCGCCTATTTCCCTGAAGGATAAATCGCCGAAAACCCTCATGTATATTATTTCTCTGTACGGCTCAGGGCAGCCGTGAAGCTTTTTCATCAGCTCAACCCTGTCCGAAGAAGCAATTATATCATCTTCCGCGGAGCCTGCAGCCTGCGTGTAATCCTGAATATCCGTATGTACGGGATGCTTTCTTCTGTAAGCCGCAAGCTGATTCTTTGCAATGGCACACAGCCAGGTGGAAACGGAGCAGCTGTTATCAAAGCGGTCTATGCTTCGGATTGCCTGATAAAATGTTTCCTGTGTAAGCTCCTCGGATAAATCCTCATCGTGAGTCATGGATAAAATGAATTTGTAAACCGTTCTTGCGTGCTGCTGATAAATCTCTTCCATTGACTGCATTTTCCGCCCTCCTTTCGTTTTTCTGTCTGTTAATGCAGAAAATTTCAGTTTCGTTACACTTTTTTGAAAAATTTTTCAAAAAAATTTTTTAGTTATAATAATCACGATTATACAATGATTTTTTTCAATTCGCAACCTTATGCAAATTTTTCTTTATTTATTTGATAAATATGGTATAATAAAGCAAAAACCTGAGGAGAAAAGCCATGACCTTTATGTCTTTCACAAGAATACTTGTTGCATTCCTTATGATTCCGTATTATCTTTTTAACTATGTTTTCAATGACTACGCCTACCCTGCCGTAAGCACCGAGGGAGCGTATCTCTTCTGCTACTTTGTGGGCAACGAGGTTGATGAGCAGACAATTCACCTTGCCGTGAGCACAGACGGCTACAACTTTGAAGCCCTCAACGGCAACGAAGCGGTTATTGACCAGACTCTCGGCACGGGCTGCGTGCGTGACCCATATATTCTCAAGGGCACTGACGAAAACGGCAAAAACTGCTACTTCATAATCGCAACCGATATGAATGCGCTTGACGGCTGGACCTCAAACCACAGCCTTATCACATGGAAATCCTATGACCTCATCAATTGGACTGACGAAACCGTCATTGACATCCGCCAATTTGAAGGCTTTGAAACCACCAACAGAGCTTGGGCACCTCAGGCGATTTGGGATGCGGACAAAGGAATGTATATGGTCTACTGGGCAAATTCAACCGCCGAAAATGACTGTGCAGGTCACTACTACGCATACACAAAGGATTTCAAGAAATTTGAAACCGAGCCAAAGGTGCTTTTCGGCAGGTGGAATGAGCCTGACCCTGCAACGGGCGGCACAAGAAATGTTCAGTGCATTGACGGCGATATAATATATAATGAAAAAGACGGTTATTATTATCTATATTTCAAAGAGGATTTAACTCAGAAAATCGCCTATGTAAAATCAAAAAATCTGACGGGACCCTACAACACGGATTACACAATCTGCTCGCTCAACTGGTGGGGTGTTGAAGGCAGCTCAATGTATCGCATAACGGGCACGGATGCGTGGATGATGATTATGGATGAATACAGTGAGGGCACCTTCTTTGCACAGATGACAAGGGATTTTGAGAATTTCAGAAGGGTGCAGAGGTCAACCTATTCCGTTGACCATCTTAAACCCCGCCACGGCTCGGTGGTCGCAATCTCGGAGGATGAATATTTCGCCCTTGTTGATGCGTACGGGGTGCAGGAGCAATAAAAATTAACGGACTGTCGGTGACAGCCCGTTTTTGCTTATATCATCGAAAAAAGTGTTCTGAAAATCGAGATAACCATTGTGAAAATGTTTGCGCTTGAGTTGCTTGTGTTATCCGCAATCTCAAAGGAGTCAATGATTTCGTCTGTATCCGTGCGGTAGGTTGTGCCGATAATCGCATCATCCGTGAAGGTGAATGCCGTGTAGGTGGGCACTCTCACATCAAATGCGCTCACAATAAACGAAGCCGTTTCCTCAGGCAGCGGGTCATAGTTGCTGCCCGATGCCGATGAGGACTGCACATAAACAGTGCCCTCTCCCTCTGCCTTTTTGCCGCCGTACATAACCTCGGTGCGTGAATAAAGATGGTCGTGACCGCTGAGCACAAGGTCGATATCGTAGCAGTCATAAAGAGCGGAGAAAAGCACTCTTTCCTCGCTGTATTCGCCGTCTGCAAGCGATGCGGAATAGGGGTTGTGGTGCATTGTCACGACTCTCCACTTTGTGTCGGGGTGTGCCTTGACCGCCTCACGCAGCACCCTTGCGGTGTCAAAAAGGAAGGTGTTGTTTGAATTCACGGTGATAAAAAGCGTGTCGCCGTAGGTGTAATAATAACCCGTGCCCGCCTCATCTGCAAAAAGCTCCCTGACCTCGTTGGGATTGTTGAAAATATCGCCGTAGAGAGTAGCACCGTCATCATGATTGCCGATTGTGTTTGCAACGGGCAGTGAACGAAGCTGCTCGGGTGAAAGATAAGCCCTCATCTGCGTGATGCTGTCGGGTGACTGAAACTGATCGCCGCCCGAAATCGCAAAAGCGGCATCGGGATACTTCCCAAGCATTTTATCAACGGTATAATGCCAACCGCAGGTGTCACGGATAAGGATTTCTTCAAGCGTTTCTTCACCCGAACGGCCTATCTGCGCATCGGAAACATAAAGCACGGTGAATTCATCGTCGGGCTGCACGGTAAACTTTGCCGGCTCGCTCCACACGCCGTTTTCGGTATATGAATAATAGTAGCTTTTACCCTCTTCGAGCCCCGTAACGGTCACTTTGTTGGATTTGTAATCCGAAATTGCATCGCTTGTTTCAACGGTAATCTCTTTGTATGATGTCATATCTTCATTTGCGGAAATTCTGAAGGATACTTCGGTGTCTTTTTCGCCCGAAAGCCACGCAAACCGAATTTCTCCGATCTGCGCACCGGGGGTGAGAGAAATAACGGTTTCATCCGCACTGATTGCGCTCCATTTCGGAGCAAATTCTTCAAGCACCTCGGGTTTATAGGCGAAGCCCGGCTCAGCAAAGGCAGTGACTCCGAAAACAATCAGTGCAGCAAGGGTGAGAGCTGTGACGGATATCAGTTTTTTCATTTTTCTGTTCCTCCTGATATTTTTATAATAATATTTAATACCAATAATTTCAAAAAGTCAATATCCGATTTGAAAACCGTAAAATTTTTGTCTTTTTCGGTATTTTTTGCAATTCTCTCTGCGTTTTGGTTAAAAATACCTGTTTTTTATGAATAAACATATTAAAAATTAACATTGAAAAAAAAGCTGATCTGTGGTAGAATTTACAGGATTTCGTGAAAGGCAGGTACTCAAATGAACAGAATTATACCCCTTGCGCTTTCTCTTGTAATGGGCATAATGGGCTGCATCGGTGCAGGCAAGCCGGCTCAGGGCTCGGCTCAGGCAGCATATTTCAGCGAAGCAACATCTTTGACAGCACGCACCACGGCATCAACCTCAACAATCACAACAACAGCTGTTGCAACCTCAACAGCTTCAGATACAACAACATCAAAATCAAAAAAGGCCGAGAAGGCAGAAACAACAACAGCAAAAGCCGCAAAGCCCTCAACCACAAAGGTTGAAACAACAAAAGCTGCCGAAACAACAACCGTCAAGGCAACAGAGCCTGAAACAAAGCCTGAAACCACTCAGCAAAAGAAGAGAGAAAAGCAGTCCGGCAGCTTCGCATGGCCTGCAGACTCCGACGCAATAATCACCGCAGGCTATCCGTATTATTCAAGCGGAGCCTACCACGGCGGTGTTGATATCGCTCTTTACGGCGGAAGCGGCGGCAACATAACCGAAAACACTTATATTTATGCCGCTCAGGACGGCGTGGTTGTTACGGCATACAATGACGGCAACTGGAACACCGGCTTCGGCAACTACTGCATCATTGACCACGGTAACGGCGTGCAGACTCTTTACGCTCACTCAAATGATATTCAGGTTTCTGAGGGTGACACGGTAAAAAGAGGCCAGGTAATCGGCCTTGTTGGCGACACGGGCAACACCACTGCCCCCCACCTTCATTTTGAGGTAAGGGTTGAAACAAGCGACGGCTGCTATGAAAGAACAAATCCCCTCAAATTCATCAGCGAGCCCTGATGCAAAAAATTCCCGCTTGACAATATTATTTTACGGTGATATAATACAGAAAATTAATATTTCAAACCGTTGAAGCGGAGATAAAGGCGTTGATGCCTTCACAGAGAGCCTGCGTTGCTGAGAGTCAGGTAAGAAACAATTCGTCAAATGGGCCGCCGAGGGTGCAGTCAAATGCGATTTATCGCAAAGTATTCTGCAACGAGAGGGCAAGCGTTAGTTGCCGGGGGTATGTAAGTATCCTGCAAAGTGCGCATTTTTGCGAATCAAGGTGGCACCGCGAATAGCTTATTCGTCCTTGACAGAACAATTTCTGTCAGGGATTATTTATTTTTACGGGTGATTTTATGATTCTTTTAACAAAGCGATGGCGTAAGCCGCAATAATTATTCTGTAACTTAACTTAATAAATATATTGGAGGAATCTGTAATGAAATTTAACAATGTTGATTTTGATACCTATTTTAACAATTATCCCGATAAAAACGGATATTTCGGCAAATACGGCGGAGTTTATATTGACGATAAGCTAAAGGCTGCAATGGCTGAAATAACAGAAGCATATTATTCAATCTGCCAGTCAAGAAAATTCATTGCGGAGCTTCGCAGAATACGCAAGGAATTTCAGGGCAGACCCACTCCGGTCACTCATCTTGAAAGACTTTCGGATTCGCTCGGCGGTAAGGTGCAGCTTTATGCAAAGCGTGAGGACCTTAACCATTCGGGTGCGCATAAGCTCAACCACTGCATGGGTGAAGCTCTTCTTGCAAAATATATGGGCAAGAAAAAGGTTATCGCAGAGACAGGCGCAGGTCAGCACGGCGTTGCTCTTGCAACCGCAGCGGCATATTTCGGTCTCGAATGCGATATATATATGGGCTCTGTTGATATCAAAAAGCAGGCTCCCAATGTTGCAAGAATGAAAATCCTCGGCGCAAATGTTGTTGAGGTAACTCACGGACTTCAGACACTTAAAGAGGCTGTTGACGCAGCCTTTGACGCATACAGCAAGGAATATAAAGACTCAATCTACTGCATCGGCTCGGTGCTCGGCCCTCATCCCTTCCCGATGATGGTGCGTGATTTCCAGAGCATTGTCGGCATCGAAGCAAGAGACCAGTTTGTTGAAATGACAGGTCATCTGCCCAACGCAATCGTTGCGTGTGTAGGCGGCGGCTCAAATGCTGCAGGTCTTTTTGCAGGCTTCCTCAATGACCCCGTTGACATTTACGGCATTGAGCCCCTCGGCAGAGGTCCCAAGCTCGGCGACCACGCCGCAAGCCTTAAGTACGGCACAGAGGGCATTATGCACGGCTTCAACAGCATCATGCTCAAGGATGAAAACGGCGAGCCCGCACCCGTTTACTCGGTTGCAAGCGGTCTTGACTACCCCTCATCGGGCCCTGAGCACGCCTTCCTTCAGGAAATCGGCAGAGTTAAATACGATGTTATCGACGATGAAGAAACAATCGACGCATTCTATAAGCTTTCACGCCTTGAAGGCATCATCCCTGCTATTGAAAGCTCGCACGCCGTTGCTTACGGCATGAAGCTTGCTCAGAGAATGGACCACGGCTCAGTGCTCATCAATCTCTCGGGCAGAGGCGACAAGGATATGGATTATGTAATTGAAAATTACGGTATAAGATAAGAAATAAGGCACGGATTATTCCGTGCCTTTTATTTATCCCACAAAAACTCTTTTGATAATCAGGCTGTCGCCGTGATTAATTTCGCCAAGACCGATAAAGTTGTTTTCGGGGTCATAGATTCTGTATGCTCCGAGCATCTTCGGGCATCTCAGGCGCTGCAAATCAAGCTCACCGCCGTTGCGGAACCGTTTTGCCTGAGCCTCGGTGACAGTAATAACAGGGTAATCCTCAAGTGCCTTGTCAACAGGGATGAGCACATCTGCAAGCTCACCTTTTTCGGCTTTTTCTGCAAGCTCTTCAAGTGTTACCGCCTGAGAAATGTCAAAGCCGTTTGCCTTTGTTCGGCGCAAATCCGTCATCACCGCACCGCAGCCGAGTGCCTCGCCCAAATCTGCAATCAGAGTGCGGATATATGTGCCCGAGGAGCACTCAACAGCGATTTCATATTCGCCCGCCTGCTCATTTTCAGCAAGAATTTCTATTGAAAAAACGGTAACCTCTCTCGCCTTTCGCTCAACCTCAATCCCCTGCCTTGCAAGGTCATAAAGCCTTTGCCCGTTAACGGAAACTGCAGAATACATCGGCGGAAGCTGACTGATATCGCCGATGAAATCCTTGATTTTCTCTTTCATCTGCTCTGCGGTAACATTCACATCTCTCGTTTCAAGCACCTTGCCCGTTATATCGAGGGTATCGGTTACCGTGCCGAGGCGGAAAGAGGCAATATACGCCTTATCGTGGCTCGGCAGAAGCTCGCAGAAACGGGTTGCGCCGCCGAGCATTATTGTTAAAACACCCGTCGCCATAGGGTCAAGCGTGCCCGTGTGCCCGCATTTTTTCTCACCGCTAATCCTGCGCACTCTCGCAACCGCACCGAATGAGGTTATATCCTTTGGTTTGTCAAGAAGAATTATACCTGTCATAATTTCCCTTTCTGATAAAGTGAAAAATTAAAAGTGAAGAGTGAAAAATTTCGGAAGGGCTCTGCCCTTACCCGATTATAATAAGCGTCGCAGACCCTTAATTATTCACTTTTCATCATTCACTATTCATTAAAAACGGCAACCCGTAAGAGTTGCCGTTTTGTTAATCAATGGTGAACGCATCAATCTCTGCCTGAATTTCTTTAATCAGGGAGTTGATTGCCTGCTGCTTCGTGCCGTAAAGCGTGCAGCCCGCCGCGCCTGCGTGACCGCCGCCGCCGAGCCTTTTGCAGATTTCAGAGGCGTTGATATCGCCGTGAGTGCGCACGGATGCCTTGAAGTTTCCGTCTTTGAGCTCACGCATTGAAACGCCCACAAGCACGCCTTCAATCTGACGGGGCAGATTTGCAAGGCGGTCTGTTTCGCTCTCATCCGAGCCGCTTCGCTTATACATATCCTGCGTTACGCAGATCAGTGCACAGCGGTCTGAGCAATAAAATCTCATGCTGTCAAGCGCAAGTCTCTCCAGCGCGGCATAGGTCTTTGTTTTTGTTTCAAAGAAAACCTGAATGATATTATAGGTGTCTGCGCCGAGCTTCGCAAGCTCCGCAGCAATTTCAAAAGTTCTTACCGTTGTGTTTGAAAAGCGGAAACATCCCGTATCGGTTGAAACGCCCGTGAAAAGGCATGATGCAATCTGAGGTGTTATTTCCGCATTCAGCTCTTTGAGAAGCTGATATATGATTTCGGCGGCAGATGCCGAATCCGCCTCAAGGCAAACCTTATCGGCATACATCATATTTGAACCGTGATGGTCAATGCAAAGCTGAATTCTGCCCTGATATCTGCCCTCGTATTCCTTGCCGAGAAGCTTTATATCCGCAACATCAATTGCGGCAATAAGCTCCGGCTCAAACTCCTCCCTCTCAAAGCCTTCAAACATAAATGAAAAATCCTTGGGAACGGGGTCTGAACAATCCACCTTCACCCTCTTGCCCATTGCAGAAAGCGCGTGAGCAAGGGCGGATGCACTGCCCAGAGTGTCTCCGTCAGGGTGTGCGTGGCATAAAAACAGTATATTATCGGATTCTTTAAGAATTCCGGCAGTTTCGCGCAGGTCAATTCTCATGATCAACGCTCCTTATCAATAATCAGTTGTTATCATCCGAAGTGATGTCGCCAAGCATTTTTGCAATTCCCATGCCTCTTTCAATTGAGTCATCGGCAACAAATTTGAGCTCGGGAGTTTTGCGCAGATGCAGGCGTTTGCCCACCTCTCTGCGAATATAGCCCGTTGCGCTTGTGAGACCCTTGACCGCAAGCTGTGCGGTTTCGATTCCCTCCATTGCACTCACATAAACCTTTGCAAATGAAGCATCCGAACTCACCTCAACATTGACTACGGTGAGCATTCCCTGAATTCTCGGGTCCTTGAGCTCACGCATAATCGAGGCTATTTCTCTTTTTATATCTTCGGACACTCTGTCAATTCTGTATCCTGCCATTAATCTCTGTACTCCTCTGTGATAAAGGCTTCAAAAATATCGCCTTCCTTGATATCGTTGAATTTGTTGAGACCGATACCGCAGTCAAAGCCCGATGCAACTTCCTTGACATCATCCTTGAATCTCTTGAGTGAAGCCATTTCGTCCTCTGTGATAACTATGCCGTCACGGACAACGCGGATTTTTGCACCTCTTGTAATTTTACCGTTTATAACATGGCAGCCTGCAACATTGCCGACTGATGAAATCTTAACAACCTGACGGACCTCAGCCTTACCGATATCAACATCTCTGAACTTGGGAGCAAGCATACCCTTGATAGCAGCCTCAACCTCTTCGATGCAGTCATAGATAACTCTGTAGCATCTGATTTCAACGCCGTCACGCTCCGCAACCTCGGATGCAACATTATCGGGTCTTACATTGAAGCCGACGATAATTGCCGCCGAAGCATTTGCAAGCATAACATCGCTCTCGGTGATTGCACCGACGCCGCTGTGGATAACCTTGACTCTTACCTCTTCGTTTGAAAGCTTCACAAGGCTCTGCTTAACTGCTTCTGCCGAGCCCTGAACATCGGCTTTGATGATGATGTTGAGGTCTTTGAGCTGACCCTCCTGAATTGAAGCGAAGAGATTATCAAGAGTAACCTTCTGGAACTCCTTGAACTGCTCTTCCTTAGCCTTTGACTTTCTCTGCTCAACAAGCTCTCTTGCAAGGCGTTCGTCGTTAACCGCATCAAAGCCGTCGCCTGCCTGAGGAACCTCTGCAAGACCCATGATTTCAACGGGAACGGAAGGACCTGCTTCATTAACCTTTCTGCCCTTATCGTCTGTCATAACTCTTACACGGCCTACTGCAGTGCCTGCAACGATGATATCGCCTGATTTAAGAGTACCGTTCTGAACAAGAAGAGTTGAAACGGGGCCTCTGCCCTTATCAAGCCTTGCTTCAATAACAACACCCTTAGCCGAGCGGTTGGGGTTAGCCTTAAGCTCCTGCATCTCCGCAACAAGAAGAACAGACTCGAGCAGATTGTCGATGCCCTGCCTTGTGAGAGCCGAAACGGGAACACAGATTGTTTCGCCGCCCCACTCTTCGGGAACAAGCTCATATTCGGTGAGCTGCTGAAGAACTCTGTCGGGGTTTGCAGCGGGTTTATCCATCTTGTTGATTGCAACTATAATCTGAACACCCGCAGCCTTTGCGTGATTGATAGCCTCAATGGTCTGGGGCATGATACCGTCATCTGCAGCAACAACAAGGATTGCAATATCCGTTGCCATTGCACCTCTCAGACGCATTGATGTGAAGGCTGCGTGGCCGGGAGTGTCAAGGAAGGTAATATCGGAGCCGTTGAGGTTAACTCTGTAAGCACCGATGTGCTGTGTGATGCCGCCTGCCTCGGTAGAGGTAACGGATGTGTTTCTGATAGCATCAAGAAGTGAGGTCTTGCCGTGGTCAACATGACCCATAACAACAACAACGGGGTCTCTTGAAACAAGCTCGCTCTCATCGTCGATATGGTCATCTATAATTCTGTCCTCAATGGTGACAACAACCTCTTTTTCAACCTTTGCACCAAGCTCTTCGGCAACAATGGCTGCGGTTTCGTAATCGAGAACTTCGTTTACGGTTGCCATCTGACCGAGAGTAAAGAGCTTTTTGATGACCTCTGCTGCAGTCATCTTAAGCATTGCAGCAAGCTCACCGACGGTGATTTCCTCAGGCAGCTTGAGCTGAAGCTGGGGTTTCTTTGCTCTTTCGGCAGCAATTCTCTTGAGCCTTTCAGCCTCGGTTTCACGCCTTGATGAGCGCATTCCGCCCTGCTTTCTGTACTGCTGGCTCTTCTGCTTGAGCTTCTGCTTTTTAACAGCTCCCTCATGCTGCTTTGTCTTGTTTTCGGGAGCAATATTTTCATATCTTTCGTTATACTTTTCAAGGTCAACATTGCCTGCACGGGTATCAATTGTTCTCATCTCACCCTTTGTTCTGGACTGCATGGGCTTGTTGTCCTTTTCTTTATTTTCGGGTTTGGGCTGCTTTTTGGGCATGGGAGGAAGCTTGTCAGCCTTTGTCTGCTGAACGGGCTTCTTTTCGTTCTTCTGCTCCTTCTTCTCGGGTGCAGGCTTTTTATCCTCCGCCTTCTTTGCAGGCTCTGCCTTCTTCTCGGGCTTCTTTTCGGGAGCCTTTTCTGCCTTCTGCTCCTTTTTCTCGGAGGCGGGAGCAGGCTCTGCCTTTGATTCTTCAGCCGCTTTTTCCTCTGCCTTATCCTCTGCCTTATCCTCTGCCTTTTCCTTGGTCTTTTTGGGGGCAGGCATATATTCAAAGTATTCGTTGAGGTCTGCAACCTCGTTTTCCTTTGTGAAGGTTTCAAATATAATATCAAGCTCATCCTCTTCGAGAGCCGTCATGTGCTTTTTCTGGCCGTCAAAATATTTTGCCAGCAAATCAACTACTATGTTGCTTTTGATATCAAAATCCTTTGCAACCTCGTGTACTCTGTATTTATTAATCATAGACTAACCTCCTGTGTTGTGTTCAGAAGCCCAAGCATGGTTTTTGCAAAGCCTTCGTCATTGACGGTTACCACTGCGGATTTAAGCCCCGTGGCCTTACCTATTTCTTCTATGGTTGAATTCAGCAGCCTTACGGGAATATCCCTGCCGCCGAAGGTCGCTTCACGCTCTATCTCGTTTCTCAGCCTCTGAGAAGAATCCGAGCTCAGCAGGCAAAGCTTTGCGCTTTTGCTTCTGACCGAACCGATTGCCGCATCATGACCGCAGCTTAATCTGCCTGCCCTGCGGCACATTCCGAGAAGAGAGAGGAGCTTCGGGTTATCATTCATTTTTCAGCTCTTCCTCCATTCTCTCGTAAACTCCGTCGGGAATTGCGCATGAGAATGCCTTCTCAAGCCTTTTTGCCTTCCTTGCCTTCACAAGGCACTCGGCATTGCGGCACACATATGCGCCTCTGCCGGGCTTTTTGCCGGTAAGGTCAAGCGATATTTCGCCCTCAGGGCTTCTGACTACCCTGACAAGCTCTTTTTTAGACTTCATTTCGTTACAGCCTGTGCATTTTCTCATTGGTACTCGACGGGTCTGCATGGTCCAGCTCCTTTATAGGTTATTATTAAATCTTATTCGTCAAAATTGATAACGGGCTCTTCGGTTTCGGGGTTGATGTCAATCTTCCAGCCTGTAAGCTTTGCTGCAAGGCGGGCATTCTGACCCTTGTTGCCGATTGCAAGCGAAAGCTGGCTGTTGGGAACAACCACCTTGCAGGAGTGCTCCTCCTCGCTCTCAACGGTAACCGAAATAACATCTGCGGGGGCAAGAGCTGCAGCAACATATTCTGCAGGATTCTCGCTGTAGCGCACAACATCAAGCTTTTCGCCGCCGAGGATTTCAACAATCTTGTTGATACGAACGCCTCTTTGGCCGATGCAGGCGCCTACGGGGTCAACATTTTCATCCGCACTGTGAACAGCAATCTTGCTTCTTGAACCTGCCTCACGGGAAACGGACATAATCTCTACCGTGCCGTCAAAGATTTCGGGCACTTCGCTTTCAAGAAGACGGCGCACAAGGCCGGGATGTGTTCTTGAAATGGTAGCTCTGGGGCCCTTTGTTGCCTCTCTGATTTCAGCAACATAAACCTTGATGATATCGCCTACAGAGAAGTTGTCGGTGGGAAGCTGCTCGCTTCTGAGAAGTCTTTCGCTGATTTTGCCGATTTCAACAAAGGCATCAAGGGTATCGGGCTCAACCTTTGTAACCTTGGCGGTAACGATTTCCTGCTTCTTGTTTTCAAACTCAGCTTTAATCTGACCGTGCTCAGCCTCTCTGATTGCCTGACGGAGAATGTGCTTGCCCTTCTCTGCCGCAATACGGCTGACTTCTTTGGTTTCAAGCTCAATTTCAACAATGTCGCCTGCAAGAGCGTTCTTTTTGTATCTCTGAGCCTGCTCAACAGTCATATCCTCATCGGGGTCAAGGATTTCCGTTACAACATTCTTGCGAACGAAAACTCTGAACTTCTGCTCTTCGGGGTCGATTTCGCAGAAAACGATATCCTTGTTGTTATAATCTCTTTTCACTGCTGTTACGATAGCTCTCTGAATGCCTTCAAACAGCGCATCCTCCGCAATCTTCTTCTCTTTGCTGAGGAATTTCACTGCCTCGAAAAATTCATTGTTCTTCATTTTTCCAAACCGTTCCTTTCGATTAAAAACTGAAATCATCAAGTCTGATGTAGCTTGTTTCTTTTTTCTCAAAGGTCATTGCGCTGCCGTCTTCAAGGCGCATTGTAATCGCCTTGCCGTCAAAATCCTCGAGCACACCCGAAAATTCACGCACACCCTCAACCGCTCTGATAAACTTCACTTTGATTTTTTCGCCCCTGCAGGCTTCAAAATGAGTTTCTCTTGTAAGCTCCCTTTCAACACCGGGCGATGAAACCTCAAGGCAGTAGCTCTGCTCAATCGGGTCTGCATCATCAAGGGGCTTATCAATTGCACGGCTCATATTTTCGCAGTCCGTGATACCCACTCCGCCTTCTTTGTCAATAAAAATGCGCAAAAACCAATCCGTGCCTTCCTTGACAAAGCGGATATCCCACAATTCAAGGCCGAGCTGCTCGGCTATGGGCTCTGCGATTTCCCAAACAGCGGCTATTGTGTTGCCGCCCTTACCTTTTGCCATGAGTAATTCTCCTTTTTATTGAAATGATTCCTGCAAAACAAAAGAGCGGGTCGCCCCACTCTCATTGAAATACATAATCCTACTGTCGCTATTTTAACACATAATGTAATAAATATCAAGTATTTTTTAAAATTTTATAATTTATTATTGATATGGTCTTATTTTAGGTGTAAAATATATAAAAAATCACTCAAATGAAAGCGTGAAACAGTTGATAATAGATTTCCACACACACTGCTTCCCCGATAAAATCGCACACAAGGCGATTGAAATTCTCAGGCTCCGCTCGGGAATTACAAGACCCTTTCACGACGGCACGGTTAACGGTCTGCTTGCCCTGCAGAGGGCTGACGGAGTTGACCTTTCGGTTGTGCTCAACATTGCGACCAATCCTCATCAGCAGAAAAGCGTGAACGATTTCGCAATATCACTCAAAGCCGTTGACGGCATAATTCCCTTTGGCTCCGTGCACCCCGACAGCCCCGATGCACTCGAAGAGCTTGAAAGGCTTAAAAGAAACGGAATAAAGGGAGTTAAGCTCCACCCCGATTATCAGGGATTCTTTGTTGACGAAAAAAAGATGCTCCCCATATACGAAAAAATTGCCTCACTCGGAATGATAACTCTGTTCCATTGCGGCTACGATATCGGCTACCCTGAGCCCGTGCACTGCACGGCAGAGGCGCTTGCAGGCATTCTGCCGATTTTCGGTGATACTCCCGTTGTTGCGGCGCACTTCGGCGGAATATGGTCATTGCCCGAAACAAGGAAGCACCTTGCAGGCAAAAATGTTTATCTTGACACTGCCTACGGCTACGGCACAATCACGCCGAGATACGCAAAAGAAATCATTGATATGCACGGAGCAGATAAAATTCTCTTCGGCAGCGACGCACCGTGGAATGCACCTTCACAGGATATGGAGCTTATCAGATGCTTCGGTCTTACGGAAGGCGAAGAAAAAGCAGTCCTCGGCGAAAATGCACAAAAACTGCTTGGTTTGTAACAGCTATCTCAGCTCATCAAGAGTCATTTCATAAGCCGGCAGGAATTCTTCAACAAACACCTTCGCTTCGGGCAGATCAAGGCTTTCGATAGCCTGCTTAATCCCTTCGCCCGCCATTACAAATTCGCTGTTGCCTGCTTTTTTCTCTTCGATGCACTTTATCAGTGCGCTGATTTTGTCGGCCGCCTTCACAAGCTTCCACAGCTCCCCGTCGCCCTCTGCGGGCATAAACATAGGTGAAAAATCCTCTCTGAAATCCTCGGGCAGCATCGCAACAAGGCTTTTGCAGGCGTTTTCTTCAACCGTTTTGTATGCAAGGCGCACCTCGTCACTGTAGTATTTGACGGGGGTGGGCATATCGCCCGTGAGAGTTTCGGGTGTGTCGTGATAAAGACCGATGAGTGCAGCTCTTTCGCCGTTTAAATTCTTGCCGAAACGCCTGTTGCCTATAACCGCAAGAGCGTGAGCAATAACCGCCACTTCAAAGCTGTGCTCGCAGAGATTTTCGCTGTGCTCATTTCTCATGAGTGCCCAGCGGTTTATATATTTCATTCTTGAAACCATCGCAAAAAATCCGTTATCCATAAAATCACCTTTTGTTGCATCATAAATAATTTGCACCGCACACATTATCAAGTGAAAAATTAATAATGAAGAATGAAAAATTTCGGAAGGGCTCTGCCCTTGCCCGGATTATAATAAGCGTCGCAGACCCTTAATTATTCATTTTTCATTATTCACTATTCATTTTGTTAATCAAAGTATAACATAAAAGCGTTGCCTTTGCAATGCGGAAAGGCAGCTTATGGCTAAAATTTCAATTAAAACCTTCATAAATGAGCTTGATTCGTGCTTCGCAAAAGAAAATTTGGCGGAGGCGGAGCTTTGCCTGCTCAAATGGCGTGAGCTTGCCCGCAACGCCGGTGACAAGCAGGGTGATCTGACCGTGCAAAACGAAATGACAGGCTTTTACCGTCAGACCAAAAATGAAAAGCATGGCATGGAAGCCGTTAATAACGCTCTCGCCCTGATTGATATTCTCGGTATAAGCGAAAAGGTTTCTTCGGCAACAATTTATCTTAACGCCGCAACAACGATGAAAGCGTTCGGCCAAAGCGAAGAAGCAATGAAAATTTATGAAAAAGCGCACGGGATTTATCGCTTGAATCTTGATGAAAGCGACCCTCTTTTTGCAGGATTTTACAATAATTACGCTCTTGCTTTGCAGGACTTGAAAAGATATTCCGAAGCAGAGGAGTATTTTCTCAAAGCAATAAAAACCACCGAAAAAAACAGTAAAAACGAGCTTGAAACCGCCGTTTCTCTTGTAAATCTCGCTCATTTGTATTATGATATGAATAATGAAGATGACCGTGTGAATTCCGTTATGGAAAAAGCTCTCGGAATTCTTGAAAATCCCGATTTCTTCGGCTATCAAAAATATGCCTTTACCTGCAGAAAATGCGCTCCGTCATTCGGATATTTCGGATTTTTCCTTGCAGAAAAAACTCTCAATGAAAGGGCGGACAGAATATATGCAGGGTCTTGAGCTGAGCCGCCGTTACTATGAGGAGTTCGGCATTCCGATGATTAAAGAGCTGTTTGCGGAATATGAAAACCGCATTGCGGCAGGTCTTGCGGGGCCGGGGTCGGACTGCTTCGGCTTTGACGATGAAATCTCCCGTGACCATGATTTCGGCGCAGGCTTCTGCCTGTGGCTGACCGAAGAGGATAATGAGCTTTTCGGTTTTCAGCTTGCAAGGGCATACGGCAGGCTGCCGAGACTTTATATGGACTTTGAAAAAGGCAAAACAAACTCCTACGGCACCGCCCGCTACGGAGTAAAAACGATATCGGATTTCTACCTGCCGCTGACAGGCAGAAAGGGTGCACCCGAAACGCTTCATGACTGGCTTTATATCCCCGAGCACGCCCTTGCCGCAGCAACAAACGGCTGCGTTTTCAGGGATAACCTCGGTGAATTCAGCCGTATCAGAAACGAAATCAAAAAAGGTATGCCTGAGGACATCCGCCTCAAAAAGCTTGCCGCAAGAGCAGCACTCATGGCGCAGAGCGGTCAGTATAATTTCAGCCGATGCCTTGCCCACGGTGAAAACGGCGCCGCCGCACTCGCTGCAGCCGAATTTGCACGCAATACGGCATCCCTTGTTTATCTCATCAACGGAGAATACGCCCCATTTTACAAATGGGCACTCCGAGGCATGAAAAATCTTGAAAAATTCTCTCATTTTTCCGATTTGCTCTCCGCACTGCTCACGGGAGGCTTTTCAGACAATGAGATTAAATGTAAACAGAGAATTGCAGAAGAAATATGCGCTGAGGTTGCGGAATATCTGCGAAAAAACGGACTTTCCTCCTGCAAAACGGATTTTCTTGAACCCCACGCATATGAAATTCAGAACAAAATCAAAAACCCCGAAATACGCTTACTTCATGTTATGGAAGGAGGAACGCTTTGAAACGCTGTATAAATTGCCTTGCGGAATGCAACGACACCGAAACCGTCTGCCCGAGCTGCGGCTTTAACGGCAGTGAGCAAAAGAATTTTGAGAATTCGCTGCCTCTCGGCACAAAGCTCAACGGAAGATATGTGCTCGGCGGAGCGTTTTCAAGGGCAAAATCCTTCCTTATATATTATGCACTTGACACGCAAACCCGTCAGAGGGTCAAGATATTTGAATACCTGCCGCAGAAGCTGATGCACCGCCTGCCCGACGAGGTTATCGTCAAATATCTCAGCGAAGAGGCGGCAGCAAGAGGCGATAAGGAGATTGCCGCCTACTACTCCCATTTCGTGAAGCTTTGTTCGGTTTCGAAAATGAGCATACTCGATTTTGAGAACTGCTTTGCCGAAAACTCAACCATGTATTATGTTTGCTCCGTGCCGACGGGCACCCCGCTGTCATCCCTTATCGGCAACGGCAGAATGATGTCCTTCACAAGGGCGGCAAAGCTGCTTGAACCGTTAACAGACTGCGCCCGCAAGCTTGAAAAGGCGGGCAAATGGCACGGCAGCATCACCCCGTATTCAATCGTCACAAACGACGGTAAAATAACGGCACTCACAGGCTATTCATACCCGCCGAAAAGCACCCGTGCACCCTTTGATGCGCCCGAAAAGCAGCTCGGTGCAAAGCACTGCGGCTCATACACCGATGTTTATGCAATCGGTGCAATTCTTTATGAAGCGGTAACGGGCTTCCTGCCGCCTTCCGCAGAGCAGAGAGGGCAGGGCAAAGGGCTGAAATTTCCCGATACCCTCGCCGAAAACGAGCGTAAAATAATTGAAAAGGCTCTTGCACCCGATAAATCCGAGCGATACGCAGGCATTGAGGAACTTGCTGCCGATATAAACGGCAAAAAGCCGCCAAAAAAATCAAAAGGCGAAAAAAAGAAGCTGCCGAAGGCTGAAATAATACGCAGAAGCGTTCTTGTAATCGCCTGCATCACCTTTGCCGTAAGCGTTCTCTTCCTTCTCAATTATTATCTGATTGAACCTTATAAATCGAGCAAACAGTCTGAAGAGCTTGCTTCAATGACTGCAACAACGCAGCAGGGCAAAGACCCGTGGGAAGAAATAAGAGCAAAATACCCCGATGTTGAATTCCCTGCGGGCATGAACCCCGCATATGCCGACCTCTACGCACTTAACAATGATTTTGAGGGCTGGATATCCATTCCCGAAATGAATATTGACTCCTATGTTGTTCAGTCAACCGACAATAAATATTATGAACGAAGGGATTTCTACGGCAAAAGCACCAACTACGGTGTGCCCTTCTTCGACTACCGCAACACCCTGCAGTCACTTGACCGCAACACGATTGTCTACGGTCACAATATGAGGCATGACGATAAGATTTTCGGCACACTTGAGCAATACAGAGAGATTGACGGCTTCAAAAAGGCTCCGTTCATCACAATGAACACGCTCTACGGCGAATACAAATTCAAAATATATGCCGTCTTTATTTCAAACAGTAAGGCAAGCGACGATAACGGCCATGTTTTCAATTACATTTTCACTGCTGCAGGCAATTCGCAGTTTGCAAATTACATCGCCGAGATTGACAAGCGCAAGCTTTACACCACGGGCGTTGACATCAACGAAAACGATAAAATAATAACCCTCTCAACCTGCTGCTACGATTTTGAGGATGCAAGGCTTGTTGTGGTGGGAAGGCTTCTGCGTGAGGGCGAAGCGCTTGCCGTGGATATCAGCCTGCCCGTGATGAACAAAGAGCCTAAATATCCGCAGGCTTATTACGATAAAAACGGCATCGAAAATCCCTACGCCAACGACCCCGACCTGTTTGAATAGGAGATGTTTTTATGAAAATCCTGATTGTTGTTGATATGCAAAACGATTTCATAGACGGTGCGCTCGGCACAAAAGAGGCTGTTGCGATTCTTCCCGCCGTGAAGGCAAAAATCGAAGACTTTGACGGCAGAGTGATTTTTACCCGTGACACTCACGAGGCTGATTACCTCTCCACTCAGGAAGGCAGGAATCTGCCCGTTGAGCACTGCATCAAAGGCACCGACGGCTGGCAGATTAACGCCGGGCTTGATGCGTTGCGCAAAGAAGAGCCTGTGGACAAGCCCGCCTTCGGCAGTGTTGCCCTCGGTCAGCTTTTAAAAGCATACGACACCTACGAAGAGAAAATCGAAAGCATAACCCTTATCGGACTTTGCACGGATATCTGCGTTATCTCCAACGCTATGATTATCAAGGCTTTTCTGCCCGAAACCCCGGTTATTGTTGATGCGGCGTGCTGTGCGGGAGTCACCCCCGAAAGCCACGAAAATGCTCTGAATGCAATGGCGGTTTGCCAGATTTCAATAGAAAACCGATGATTTATCAGGTAAACGCTTTAAATCGCTGAAGTTTTTTGCAAAAACCCCTTGACAAACGGATTTCATAGTGCTATTCTATACCCATCAAAAATCAACAGAGGTATTTTCAATGGTTAAAAATGTTTTCTCAGCAGCATATTTTTACTTTTACTTTATCAAGTAATTTGATAGGGTTTGGTAAGTTTTGCTGAAAAACATCAATGAGGTTTATAACACCCCGCAGTGAAATTTACACTGCGGGGTTAATTTTTTTGAAAATACTGTTGCTAATATTTCGGAGGTAAATTAAAATGATTGTATCAATTAAAAAAGGAACAAATGAGGCACAGATTCAGAATCTTACGGAGTGGCTTGAAAGCCTCAACCTTACAATTCACCGTAGCGACGGACAGTTTGACACCATTCTCGGCCTTGTGGGTGACACAAGCCATGTTGATATTGACCTGATTGAAGGGCTCAACATCGTAAGCAGTGTTGCCCGCATAAGCGAGCCTTATAAAAATGCAAACAGAAAGTTCCATCCCGAGGATACGGTTATTGATATCTGCGGTCACAAAATCGGCGGCGGCAGCTTTCAGTTTATCGCAGGCCCCTGCTCAGTCGAATCACCCGAGCAAATTTGTTCAATCGCTGATGACATAAAAGCGGCAGGCGCAAATCTTCTGCGAGGCGGCGCATTCAAGCCCCGCACCTCACCCTACGCATTTCAGGGCATGAGGGCAGAAGGTCTTGAGCTTCTCAAAACAGCAAGAGAAAAAACGGGCACACCAATCGTTACCGAAATTATGGATCTTTCCCATCTTCCGCTGTTTGAAGATGTTGATGTTATTCAGGTCGGCGCAAGAAATATGCAGAACTTTGAGCTTCTCAAGGAGCTTGGCAAAACAGACAAACCCATTCTCCTCAAAAGAGGTCTTGCAGCCACCATGGAAGAGCTTCTCATGAGTGCGGAATACATTATGGCAGGCGGCAACAGCAAGGTTATGCTCTGCGAAAGAGGCATAAGAACCTTTGAGCATTACACACGCAACACAATGGATATCTCCGCCATTGCCCTTCTTAAAGAGAAAACTCATCTTCCCGTTATTGCTGACCCCAGCCATGCGGCAGGTATGGCAAGAATGGTGAGACCACTTGCCCTTGCGGCGGTTGCGGCAGGTGCCGACGGACTTATGATTGAAGTTCACAATGACCCTGCACACGCTTTGTGCGACGGTCCTCAGGCACTCCGCCCCGAGGAATTCGCAAAGGTGGTCAAGGAAGCAAATGCAATCAGAGAAATAATGACAAGGTTTTAAGGTGATATTATGAAAATCGGAGTAGTCGGTCTGGGTCTTATCGGCGGCTCACTCGCAAGAGCACTGACCGAAAGCGGCAGGCACGAGGTATACGGTCTTGACCGCAACAGAAGCTCACTGCTTGCTGCAAAAATGGTTGAGGCAATCACAGGCGAAATGAACAGCGAAAACATCAGCGAAATGGATATGATTTTTATTGCCCTTTACCCGCAGGCGACAGTCGAATTCGTTGAAGCCAATGCGGCGAAAATCAAAAAGGGGGCAATCGTTGCAGACTGCGGCGGTGTTAAGCGGCCAATCTGCACTCCCTGCGAAAAGCTTGCAGAAGAAAACGGCTTTATATTTATCGGCGCACACCCCATGGCGGGCACACAGTTTTCAGGCTTCAACGCATCAAGAGCAAACCTTTTCAAAAACGCCACAATGATTGTTACTCCCAAGGAAAACACGGATATCCGTATTCTCGAAAAGCTGAGAAACACACTCAACGACGCAGGCTTCGGCGCAATTAACTTTACAACTCCCGAAGAACATGATAAAGTAATAGCGTTCACTTCTCAGCTTCCGCATATTATTTCAAACGCTTATGTAAAAAGCCATACGGCAGTTAAGCAAAAGGGCTTTTCGGCAGGCAGCTACAGAGACCTGACAAGGGTTTCAAAGCTCAACGAAAAAATGTGGACAGAGCTTTTCTTTGAAAATAAGGATAACCTCTGTGCGGAAATTGACTTCCTTGTTGAAAGGCTCAGCGAATACAGCGCAGCACTTAAAGCGGATGACAGAGAAGGTCTTGTCGCTCTTCTCAAAGAAGGCACGGACAGCAAAAAACAGGCAAAGTAGGAATAAAAATGGAAATTATCAGAGTTAATGCTTCAAAAGAATATGATGTTGTAATCGGCAAAGGTATTCTCACCTCTCTCGGTGAAAGATGCGTTTCGCTTTTCGGCAAAAGCAGAGCGGTTATTGTAACAGATTCAAATGTTGCGCCTCTTTGGCTTGACAAAACCCAACAGAGTCTTCAGCTCGCAGGGGTTGAAGCATCGGTTTTCACCTTCACGGCAGGCGAAGAATCAAAAAATACAGCCACTCTTTTTGAATTGATTGAATTTATGGCTCAAAGCAAGCTCACAAGAAGCGATTTTGCCGTTGCCCTCGGCGGCGGCGTAACGGGCGATATGACGGGGCTTGCCGCATCACTTTATCTGCGCGGTATTCCGTTTGTGCAGGTGCCCACCACCCTGCTTGCGGCGGTTGATTCATCCGTAGGCGGCAAAACTGCGGTTAATCTCACGGCAGGCAAAAATCTCATGGGCGCATTCTATCAGCCCGAGCTTGTGCTCTGTGATACGGATACCCTGTCAACCCTGCCCGAAAACGAATTTGCAAACGGCATGGCGGAGGTCATCAAATACGGCGTTATCTTTGATAAGGATTTATTTGACAAAGTGAGCGGCGGAGATGTAAAATCAGATATAGAAAGCATCATTGCCAGATGTGTTGAGCTTAAAAGAGATGTTGTTGCCCGTGACGAATTCGACAAAGGCGACAGGCAGCTTCTCAACTTCGGCCACACAATGGCTCATTCCATTGAAAAATGCAGTGATTTTGAAATTGAGCACGGCTCTGCCGTTGCAATCGGCATGGTTATTGCCGCAAGGGCGAGTGCAAGGCTCGGCTGGAGCGATGAGGACTGCACTCAGGCGATAATTGATGCCAACAAAAACAACAACCTGCCCGTTGAATGCGCATTTGCACCTGCAGACCTTGCAGACGCTGCACTTTCCGATAAAAAACGCACGGGCGGCACAATCAACTTTGTTGTGCCCGAGGTTACGGGCAGATGTGTTTTGAAAAAAATACCTGTTGATGTATTGTATCAGATTGCGGAGTGTGTGAATTAAAATGAACGCACAACTGCCAAAAAAACATCCTCGCCTGAAGAATTATGATTACGGCAGCAACGGATATTATTATGTCACAATCAACACACATGAAAACCACTATCTTGAAGCTTGGCAGTATATTGATAATAATCCTTTAAGGTATTGTCTAAAAAAGAAAATAAACTGTAAACCAAACCTCGTTCCGTTTCGTCTTATAGGTAAAAAGCAAAAGGAGAGATTTGTGTGACAATAAGATGTGCCAATATCAACGATTACCAAACAGTAGCGGAATTTTCAAGGCAGATTTTCCTTAATCATGTTGAAAACCGACCCGATATAATAAAGAAAGCTCCCGAGCTTTCAAAAAGAGAATATAAAAAAGTTCTGAAAAACAAGAAATGGGTAATTCTCATAGCAGAAAAGAACGGGCAGCCTGCAGGGCACATCAAGGCTCTTATCCGCCATGTCGGTGATAAAATATGGACCGAAAAGAATCTTATTCATATTCACGAAATTTATGTTGACCCTTCATTCAGGCGCCAGGGCATTGCAAGCGGTTTGCTTGACGAAATAAAAAGAATCGCAAGTGAAACAGGCACAACGCAAATCACACTTGATGTGTGGTCATTCAACGAAACGGCAATCAGACTTTATGAAAAGCTCGGATACACTCCGCAAAGATTAAAATTGGAGTTAAATTTATAATGGATATTCTTATCACCCCTGCCCCGATATCGGGCAGCATTGAGGGCATCGCCTCAAAATCCTTTGCGCACAGGGCGCTTATCTGCGCCGCACTCGCAAAGGGCAAAAGCCAAATCAGAATAAACACAAACTCTGCGGATATTGAGGCAACCGTGGGCTGCCTGAGAAACATGGGCGCAGCGATTGATATAAGCGGCAGCACTTACACCGTTACACCGATTGAAAAAATCCCCGACAGAGCGGTTATCGACTGCGGCGAAAGCGGCTCAACAATCCGTTTTTTGCTCCCCGTTATCAGTGCATTGGGCATGAATTGTGAAATTCACGGCTCGGGCAGGCTGCCCGAAAGGCCTCTTTCACCGCTCAAAGAGGAATTAATCCGTATGGGCGCAAGCATTTCAGATACCTTTCCCCTCAAAGCTTCGGGCAGAATTTCCGCAGGCGAATTTACGCTCAGGGGCGATGTAAGCTCGCAATTTGTGACGGGTCTGCTCACGGCTCTTTCATATCTCGGCGGCGGCAAAATCAATCTGCTGCCCCCCGTGCAGTCAAGACCCTATATTAACATAACTCTGCAGGTGCTCCGCACCTTCGGGGCTGATATCAAAGAAGAAAATAATACATTTTATATAAATTCATGCAGTCTCAACGGCTGCGATTTCACCGTTGAAGCCGATTGGTCAAACGCTGCCTTCCCGCTGTGCATGGGGGCAGAGGTAACGGGTCTTAACCCCGACTCAACTCAGGGCGACAAGGCGATAATTGATGTGCTTAAAAGTATGGGCGCAAAAATTGCAGGCAGTTATAAAGCCGATGTTTCCGCCCTTCACGGCTGCCGTGTAAATGCCGCCGATATTCCCGATGCCGTGCCCGTTATAGCGGCTGTTGCCGCAACTGCAGAGGGCGAAACCGTTATTTATAACGGCGAAAGGCTGCGCATAAAAGAAAGCGACAGAATTCAGACCACCTGCGAAATGCTCCGCTCACTCGGTGCTGATATCCGTGAAACCGATGACGGAATGATAATAAACGGCAAAAAAACTCTTACCGGCGGCGAAACGCCGTCATTCAATGACCACAGAATCGCAATGGCTGCGGCGGTTGCAGCCGTCAGATGCTCGGGCAATGTGATAATCCGCAATGCCGGGGCAGTCAACAAATCCTACCCCTCATTTTTTGAAGACTATAACAGATTGGGAGGCAAAGCCCGTGTCCTGTAATTTCGGAAACAACATCAAAATAACAATTTTCGGTCAGTCGCATTCCGAGGCAATCGGCGTTGTGATTGACGGTCTGCCTGCAGGCTTTAAAATCGACACCGAAAAAGTCGCCGCCTTCATGGCAAGGCGTGCCCCCGGCAGAAACGACCTCTCAACTCCAAGAAAAGAGGCAGACGAAGTGAAAATCCTCTCGGGCGTTGTTGATAATGTCACCTGCGGCGCTCCCCTTTGTGCCGTAATTGAAAACACCAACACACGCTCGGGCGATTACGATAAGCTGCGCATTCTGCCCCGACCGTCACACAGCGATTTTGCCGCCATGATGAAGCACAACGGCTTCAACGATATCAGAGGCGGCGGCAACTTCAGCGGCAGGCTTACCGCTCCCCTCTGCTTTGCGGGTGCGGTTTGTATGCAGATGCTTGAAGAAAAGGGAATTCGCATCGGCGCTCACATTTCTTCAATCGGCAAATCAGATGATAAAAAGTTTGACCCCGTGAATGTTAATGCGGCGGATTTTGATGCTCTTCTCACAAAATGCTTCCCCGTTATCGACGATAAGCAGGGTGAGCTGATGCGAAAGGAGATTTATGATGCAAAGGGCAAGGGCGATTCCGTGGGCGGCACAATCGAATGTGCCGTTGTCGGTGTGCCAGCAGGCATAGGCGACCCGATTTTTGACGGAATTGAAAACAGAATCGCCGCCGCAGTTTTCGGTATTCCCGCAATCAAGGGAATCGAATTCGGTGCAGGCTTTGAAAGTGCCAAAATGCTTGGCAGTGAAAATAATGATGATTTCATCAGCGAAAACGGCAAAATAAAAACCGCCACGAATAATCACGGCGGAATTCTCGGCGGAATTTCATCGGGTATGCCCGTTATTTTCCGCTGTGCGGTGAAGCCCACGCCGTCAATCGGCATTGAGCAGCAATCAGTCAACACCGAAACGGGTGAAGAAGAAAGCCTCGTTATCGGCGGCAGGCATGACCCCTGCATCGTGCCCCGTGCCGTGCCGTGCATTGAAGCGGCAGCGGCTGTTGTTATTGCAGATTTTCTTTTAGGATGAGGTATAAAAATGGATTTACTTGAACTTCGTAACAGAATTGATATTATCGACGACGAGCTGACAAAGCTTTTTGAAGAGCGAATGAAGGTTGCAGCCGAAGTCGGAAAATATAAGCAGGAGAACAATGTGCCTGTTTTCAACAGAGAGCGTGAAAGAGAAGTGCTCAACAACGCAACGGCGAATGTTTCGGAGGATCTTCAGAGCTACACAAAAACTCTTTATCAGACGATTTTCGAGTTGAGCCGTTCATATCAGAAAAGAATAATTTACCCCGAATCGAAATTTTCAAAAATGCTGGCAGAAGCCACAACGGGCACACCCGCCGCAAGACCCGAGAGAGCAACCGTTGCCTGTCAGGGCGTTGAGGGCGCATACTCGCAGTTTGCCTGCGACAAGATGTTCACCTATCCCTCAATCATGTATTTTTCGGGCTTTGAGGATGTTTTCAAGGCGGTTGACAGCGGTATGTGCCGCTACGGAATTCTGCCCGTTGAAAACAGCACCGCAGGCTCTGTCAACAAGGTCTATGACCTTATGAACAAGTATAAATTCTATATCACTCACAGCTTAAAGCTCTTCATCGGTCACACACTTCTCGCCCCCGAAGGAGTTGAGCTGAGCGACATCAAAGAGGTTTTCTCGCATGAACAGGCGCTCAATCAGTGCTCGGAATACCTTGCGAAGCTCGGAGTCAAGGTGACTGTTTGTGAAAACACCGCAGTTGCGGCAAAAAAAGTTGCAACCGGCGGCAGAAGAGACTGCGCCGCAATCGGCTCAAAGGACTGCGCCGAGCTTTACGGTCTTCATGTGCTTAAAAGCGGAATTCAAAACACCGATAACAACTACACCCGTTTCATCTGCATCTCAAAGAAGCTTGAGGTCTATCCGGGCGCTAACAAAACAAGCATCATGATGACAATTCCGCACAAACCCGGCTCGCTTTACAACATCATTTCAAGCTTTGCCGCCCTCGGCCTTAACATGACAAAGCTTGAAAGCCGCCACCTGCCCGGCACGAACTTTGAATTCATGTTCTACTTTGATATAGATGCTTCCGTTTATTCGGAGAATCTGCGCATTCTTCTCAATGAGCTTGAACACGATGCCGAGCAATTCAGCTACCTCGGCAGCTATACGGAGGACTGATTATGTACGGTCTTTTAGGCAGAAAGCTCGGTCACTCGCTTTCACCGCAGATACATTCGCATCTGTGCGGCTATGAATACAAGCTATACCCCACAGAGCCCGAAAAACTTGATGATTTCTTTGCCGATACCTCTCTCAGAGGCTTCAATATAACCATTCCTTATAAAATCGAGGCTTTCAACCGTTGCGACGAGCGCTCCGAAACCGCCGAAAAAGTGGGCAGCGTGAACACGATTATCCGCCGCAGCGACGGCTCGCTTTACGGCGACAACACGGATTATTTCGGCTTTCTCTATATGGCGAAAAAGTGCGGCTGCGACTTCGAAGGCAAAAAACTGCTCATTCTCGGCTCGGGCGGTGCAAGCCTCACGGTTTGTCATGTTGCCCGTGACGAAGGAGCAAGGGAAATCGTTGTTGTTTCACGCTCAGGCGAGAATAACTACGAAAACATCAGCCGCCATTATGATGCGGATATCATTGTCAACACAACGCCTGTGGGAATGTACCCCAACAACGGTGAAAGGCTGATTGATCTTTCAAAATTCACAAAATGCAAAAAGGCTCTTGACCTTATTTATAACCCTGCAAGAACAGTTTTTCTGCTTGATGCTCAGAGACTCGGCATCGACTGCATAAACGGGCTTTATATGCTCGTTGCTCAGGCACTCCGTGCCGCCGAAATTTTCACGGGCGAAAGCATTCCGCTTTCCCGCATTGACGAAATCTACGATGCAATTATTGCGGAGCAGAAAAACATTGTGCTTGTCGGAATGCCCGGCTGCGGCAAATCCACCTGCGCCGCTCTGCTTTCGCAAAAAACCGGCAGAGAATGTGTTGATACAGATGCTCTTGTGGTTGAGGCTTCGGGAGAAAAAATCCCCGATATCTTTGCAAAATACGGCGAAGATGAATTCCGCAGCCGTGAAACCGCAGCTGTCCGCTCAGCGGGCAAGCTTGCAGGCAAAATAATTGCAACGGGCGGCGGTGCGATTCTGCGTGAAGAAAACCGCATTGCTTTAAGAGAAAATTCAACGGTGATTTTTCTCAAAGCCCCCGTGGATTCCCTTGCAACAGACGGCAGACCCCTCTCAAAAAATGCTGAAGCACTGCAAAAAATGCTGTCGGAGCGTCTGCCCTTATATATCGAAACCGCCGACTTCACCGTTGAGGTTGACGGCGACCCCGAAATAACGGTAAGGAGGATTTTATCATGCGTATCCTTGTAATAAACGGCCCTAACATCAATATGCTCGGTATCCGTGAGCCAGGAATTTACGGCAGCAACACATACCAAGACCTCTGCGCTCTCGTTGAGGGCTACGCTGCTGAAAAGGATATTGAAGTCAGGCTTTTTCAATCAAACCACGAGGGCAGCATCGTTGATGAAATTCAGCAGGCTTACGGCAAATTTGACGGCATAGTTATAAACCCCGCCGCTTACACTCACACAAGCGTTGCAATCCTTGATGCACTCAAGTCGGTAGCAATCCCCGCCGTTGAGGTGCACATTTCGGATATTTCGAAAAGAGAAGATTTCAGGCAGATTTCCTATGCAGGCATGGCGTGCGAAAAATCCTTTATAGGGCTCGGCTTTGACGGATATTTAAGAGCAATTGACCATTTGATAAACAGATAAAAAAAGGCTGTAAAAAAACCTGCGTTTTTTTACAGCCCATTTAATTTTAGTCTTTATTAACTTCAATCTTACCGTAGAGTGAGCCTGCGGAATCTGAGCGGGGAGCTCTTGCGGGTGCTGCGGGAGCATCGGAGCTTTCTCTTCTGCTGTAGCCGCCTCTGTTGCCGCCGTTGCGGTAACCGCCTCTGCCGCCCTTATTGTAGCCGCCGCGGCCTCTGTTGTTGTAACCGCCGCCGTTTGTGGGTTTGACACCCTCTTCAAGAGTGATAACAACCTTTCTGTCGCCATCGCTGCCTACTGAGTGTGAGGTAACGCCTTCAATTTCCTGAACGGTTGTGTGGATAATTCTTCTCTCATAGGGATTCATGGGCTCAAGCACAACATTTCTGCCGTACTTTCTTACCTTTGCCGCATTCTTGCGGGCAAGAGCTCTGAGAGTATTCTCTCTCTTCTCTCTGTAGTTGCCAACATTGATTGAAACTCTCTTGTATTCCTCATAGCCTCTGTTGATAACAAGGCGTGTAAGATACTGAATTGCATCGAGGGTTTCGCCTCTTCTGCCGATAACCGAGCCGTAATCGTCGCCGCAGCTGATTGAGATGCGCACATCCTCGTCGTCTGCTTCAACTTCTATTTCAGCCTCTTCAATGCCGAGGCTCTTAAGGATTGTGAGAATATATTCCTTTGCCTTTGTGAAGGGATCATCCTCAACCTCATAATAAGCTCTCATCTTAGCGGGCGATCCGCCGAAAAGACCGAAAACCTTTGCCTTGGGCATTTCAATAACATCATATTTTATATCTGCATCTTCGGGAGCATTAAGCTCCTTGAGAGCAGCATCTTTTGCTTCGTCAATAGTAGAACCTGTGCCGAATGCTTCTTTTATCAAAATGTTTCACCACCTGAATGTGTTAGTTCTTTTTTTCCTTAATCTCAGCAGCGAGTTTAATGCTGTTTTCTTTTGAACGGCGTTCAACGGTTTCGTCAACCATAAGCTTTGCCATAACCTTCTTGGGGCTGTAGATGTTGCCGATAATAACTGTTGAAATAAAGCCGAATACGCTGGATGCAATCCAATAAACGCCGATGCCTATGGGGTAATTGATAACCCAGTAAAGTGAGAAAAGGGGCATACCGAAGGTCATGCAGCCCGTCATCATGGCATTGTTTGCTGCTGCAGGATTTGTTTTCTTCTGCTTCATCTGAGAATAAAGACCTGTTGCCATTGTTGAGAGGAATGAAAGCACGGGAACAATCCAGAGCTTGAAATTAATACCCGTCATTTTGCCTGCTTCATCTCTGTAAATACCGTCAATCCACGGAACATCGCCGAGTGCAAGCCCGAAAAGCTTGAAATCAATCTTTGAAATTTCCGTAATTGCGGACTCAAGAACCGCAAGATCCGATGTGATCTTGATTTTGCCCGCCTCAACAAGACTGCTGAGGAATTCAAAAGTAAGATTGCCCTTGGAAATGCTGCCGATAATATAGATTTCCTGATTAAAATCAGTGATTTTTTTGCCTTCAACCAACGAGCTGAGCTCGGGAACCTGTCTCATGGCCAATGCGAGGTCTTTGATAACAGCCTCATCAAATCCGAAGCTGTGGCTCAGAGGATAATAAATTGCGCCGATAAGTCCGAACAGAAGAAGGAACTGAACAAGCATGGGTGCACAGCCTGCGCCCATAGGATTATAGCCCTCACGCTGATAGAGAGCAGTTGTTTCTTCCTGAATTTTCTGCTGGTTGCCTGCGTACTTTGTCTGGATTTTGCGCAGCTTTGCCTGCATTCTCTGCGTTTTTGCCATACCCTTCTGCTGGCTGATTGATGTGGGAATCATGAGAATTCTCGCAAACAGCGTGAGAAGAATAATAGCAAGGGCATAGTTCTGCAATGCTACCGTTTCATAGAGAAACTTAAGCACATATCCGAAGGGCACGCCCAATATTTCATATAACCAAGTCATTATTTATCCTCCGACTTACGGTGCTTTTTTGGCGGCACCGGATCATAGCCGCCGGGGAAAAGTATGTTGCACCTCATTAATCTGAATAGAGTTAAAAGGGTCCCCCGGATTACTCCGTGAACCTGAATTGCCTCTACGGCATAGTGTGAGCAGGTCGGATAATACCTGCACCTGGGAGGAAACAGCGGGGAAATACGCCTTTGATAAAAGCGTATTGCGGAAAGCAGGAAGTTTTTCATTAAAAATCAGCCCCCGCACCGTCCCTGACAACGCCAAGCTCCGTTAAATGCTGACGCATAACGGGCACAAGGTCGCTGCTTTTGAGCTTTTTTGTTTTGAACCTTGCAACAAAAACTATGTCGAAATTACCGCTGCAATGAGGATAAATTGAGGAGAATGCCGCCCTTATGATGCGGCGGCATCTGTTTCTCTCAACTGCACTGCCGAGCTTTTTTGCGGCAGTAATACCTAAACGTACACCCTGACCTCTGTTTTTAACCGCATAGGTCACGAGCATGGGTGAGGCTTTGACCTTACCACGACCGTAGGCACGGTGGAATTCGGTGTTTTGCTTCAAGGTAAGTGCTCTTTGCATCTTCACCAATCCCTTTTCGGATTAATAAGTGAGCTGCTTTCTGCCCTTTGCTCTGCGGCGGGCAAGAACCTTGCGGCCGTTTCTGTCAGCCATTCTCTTGCGGAAGCCGTGTTCCATCTTGCGATGACGCTTCTTGGGCTGGTAAGTTCTCTTCATTTTGCAAACCTCCGTTTCAATTTTGTATTTTCAAGCCTTTTCAGACCCGAAATTGAGCATAACAAATCAAGGGGCATACCCCTCAGAGTACACATTATATAACAAAACAACCGCCAATGTCAACAATTTTTTTAATTTAATTGTTTTTGCGGCGATTTGTGCACAGGTTTTCCACATATGTGTGAAAACTTTTTGCGTTTAACCTTGAAATATGAATTTCCTTGTGCTATACTGTATTATGTATCATTATCAGTAAAATGAGAAAGACTGCGTAAAATTTCAACATAGAATTTGAAAGTGGAGGAAAAGAAAGATATGGAGTCTCTTAAAGAGATGTGGCAGCTTGTCTGCGAACGGCTTAAGGCATCCTGCGGCGAAGTAATATACGATATCTGGTTCAAACCCCTTGAAATCGTCAGCTTTGACGGCGCAAAGGCAGAGATTGCCGCAAGCGAATTTGTGAAAAGAATTATCGAGCAAAAATTTATCGGCGAAATTTCGGAAGCCTTCAAGGCGGTTATGGGCTTTGATGTTGAGGTAAGCATCATCGACCCCAACGCCGCAAAGGCAGCGGCAGCCCCTCAGACCAACGGCGGTGCGGGCAGCACTTCGCTGAGCATTGAAAAAAACACATTCGAAACCTTTGTTGTAGGTTCATCAAATAAATTTGCTCACGCTGCGGCTCAGGCTGTTGCGGCAACACCGGGTGCAGCATACAACCCGCTGTTCATCTACGGCAACTCGGGTCTGGGCAAAACCCACCTTCTCTGCGCCATAAGCAATGAAATCAAGAGCAAAAACCCCAAGGCGGATATTATTTTCACCCGCGGCGAGGATTTCGTGAGCCTTATCGTTGACGGCATCAAAGAGAAAACAATGAAAGAAATCCATAATAAATACAGAAATTGCGATGTTCTTCTTGTTGACGATATTCAGTTTATCGCCGGCAAGGAATCCACTCAGGAGGAGTTCTTCCACACCTTCAATGCACTCACTCAGGACGGCAAACAAATTGTTCTTGCCTCCGACCGTGCACCCAAGGATATCGAAATTCTTGACGAGAGACTCCGCAACCGCTTTGAATGGGGACTTATCGCCGATATTCAGCCGCCCGATATTGAAACAAGAATGGCGATCATTCAGCGCAAGGCGGATACTCTCGGTCTTGAGCTTCCGCCCGATGTTGTTCAGTTCATTGCCGAAAAAATCAAGGCAAACATCCGTCAGCTTGAAGGTGCGGTTAAAAAGATTAATGCACTTGTCAACATTGAAGGCGCTTCAATCAACATCGCAATGGCACAGAATGCAATCAAGGATATCATGACCGACAGCAGGCCTGTTTCATCAATCGTAAGCAATATCATATCCGAAACCTCCAGAACCTTCGGTGTTCCTCAGGCGGATATCATCTCCAAAAAGAAGGACGCCAAGACCGCAAGGGCAAGGCAGGTTGCAATATACATAGTAAGGGAAATTACAGACCTTACTCAGAAGGAAATCAGCGAATACTTCGGCGGCAGGGACAGAACAACCATTCTTTATTCCGTTGAAACCATCGCCAAGGATTCCGCAAACGACCCCTCACTGCAAAAAACAATTGACAAAATTATAAAAAATGTGCAGGAGCAGTAACACAAACATATACATTATTATATAGAGGTACGCTATGGGACTTTTCAAAAGAATAAACAAGGGTCTTAAAAAGACGAGAGACAGCATGAGCGGTGCAATCAATGCCGCTCTTTACGGAAAAAACGAAATTGACGACGATTTTTACGAGGAGCTTGAAGAGATTCTCGTTATGTCCGATGTCGGTGTAACAACCGCAACCGAAATCGTTGAAAAGCTCAAGGATTCCGTATTCAAGAAGAATCTCCGCAAAGCAAAGCATGTTAAGGAAGAAATCCGCAACATCGTTGCAGAGCTTCTCAGCGGCGGCGAAGA
This sequence comes from Clostridia bacterium, assembly GCA_017403185.1. Classification (GTDB taxonomy): domain Bacteria; phylum Bacillota; class Clostridia; order Oscillospirales; family Acutalibacteraceae; genus CAG-177. The sequence goes on along the minus strand of JAFQON010000047.1, from coordinate 11,437 downwards.
GCTTGATATGATTACCGTGCCGTCGGTTATTCTTGTTATCGGCGTCAACGGTGTCGGCAAGACAACATCAATCGGCAAAATGGCGGCAATGTTCAAGGCAGAGGGTAAAAAGGTTATTCTCGGTGCAGCCGATACCTTCAGGGCCGCAGCTATCGACCAGCTTGAAATCTGGGCTGACCGTGCAGGCGTTGACATCGTTAAACACAAGGAAGGCGCAGACCCCGCAGCCGTTGTGTTTGACACAATCGCCGCAGGCAAGGCGAGAAATGCGGATATCATCATCTGCGATACCGCAGGCAGACTCCACAACAAGAAAAATCTTATGGATGAGCTTGCAAAAATCTACAGAGTAATTGACCGCCAGCTCCCCTATGCAGACCGTGAAATTCTGCTTGTGCTCGACGCAACAACGGGTCAGAATGCGGTTAATCAGGCAAAAGAATTCAAGGATGTTGCCGAAATCACGGGTATCATTCTCACAAAGCTCGACGGCACAGCAAAGGGCGGCGTTGTGCTTGCAATCAAGAATGACCTTAAGGTGCCCGTTAAGTTTATCGGCGTAGGCGAAGGAATCGACGACCTTCGACCCTTTAATTCAAAAGCTTTTGCAGACGGACTGTTTGAAGAAGACACAGACGAGGAATAATATATATGGATTATATCATTGCAACACATAACCTTAAAAAGAGAGACGAGATGCAGCGCATTCTTGCGCCTCTCGGCATCAGAGTGCTCCTTGCGGAGGAAGCAGGCGTTGAGCTGACCGATGCAGAGGAAACAGGCACCACCTTTGAAGAAAACGCTTTCATCAAGGCCGAAAGCGGCTGCAGAGACAGCGGTATGCCCTGCATTGCGGATGATTCGGGAATTGCCGTTGATTATCTCGGCGGCGCACCCGGTGTTTACTCCGCAAGATATTCGGGCGGCGACGATGATGCCAACAACAAAAAACTCCTTCGTGAGCTTGACGGTGTCGAGGATGCAGAAAGAGGAGCCGCCTATGTGAGCGTTGCGTGCTGCGTTTACCCCGACGGCACAAAGCTTATCGCAAGAGGCGAATGCAGAGGCTTCATCGGCTATGAAGAAATCGGCACGGGCGGCTTCGGCTACGACCCCCTCTTTTTCCCCGTTGAATACGGCGGAGAAAAAACAATGGCTCAGCTCACCGCTGAAGAAAAAGATGCAATCAGCCACAGGGGCAAATCCGTGCGACTGCTCGCAAAGCAGATTGAGGAGGCAAAAAATGACAAGTAAAGAAAGAGCTCAGCTCAGAGCACAGGCAAATACTCTTGAGCCTCTTTTTCAGATCGGAAAAGGCGGCATATCAGAGGCTCTTGTTGAGCAGACGGCAGATGCTCTCAGAAAAAGAGAGCTCATAAAGCTTAAGGTGCTTCTTGAAAGCGCACCCGAAACTCCCAGAGAATTTGCCGATAAGCTTGCACAGGCCACCGGCAGCGAGGTTGTGCAGGTTGTGGGCGGCAGCATAGTTTTCTACAAAGAAAATCCCGACAAGGATAAAGAAGAGAAGAAAAAGAAGCCCGCCAAGAAGGGCAAGCCCCTCTCAAAGGTCAAGGCAAAAAGAGCCGCAGCTGCAAAGCGTGAAGCCGAAGAAAAGAAAAAGAAGAAGGATTTTTACGCCAAAAAGCGTGTTTACGGCTCCAAAAAATAATTTTAATTTTAATGCAACAAAAAACACATATTGACACACTTATTTAGTGTGTGGTATAATCGCAATCCGTGAAAGGTGCAGAAAATGGAAAAAAACAGCAATATCAAAGTGATTGCTCAAAACAAAAAAGCATACCACGACTATTTTGTGCTCGAAAAGCTTGAGGCAGGCATTGAGCTGTTCGGAACAGAAGTAAAATCAATCCGTCAGGGAAAGATAAATCTGAAGGATTCCTGGTGCTTCGTCAAAGACGGCGAAATGTTTGTCAACGGAATGCACATCAGCCCGTATGAGCAGGGTAACATTTTCAACAGAGACCCGCTGAGGACCAAACGGCTGCTGCTTCACAAAAAAGAAATCAGAAGATTTTATTCTCAGGTCAAGCAGGAAGGTCTCGCAATCGTTCCGCTGAGCGTTTACTTCTCAAAAGGAAGAGCAAAGGTTGAAATCGGACTTTGCAAAGGCAAAAAACTCTATGACAAACGAGAAGTTGCCGCAAAAAAAGATGCGCAAAGAAACATCGCCCGAGCGATGTCAATTCGGAATTCGTAATTCGTAATTCGGAATGATTTAACAAGAACAGCTTTATGAGTAACAACAACATCATTTCAACCAAAAGCAAAGCGTTTGCGCTGAGAGTTATAAAGCTATATAACTATCTGATTGAGAATCACCGGATTTTTCCTGTTGCAAATCAGATTCTTAAAAGCGGAACAGTTTGAAAGTCTGTATTATGACTGTCAGGAAATTTTAAAAATACTTGTTTCGATAACAAAAACACAAAACAATTCGTAATTCCGAATTTCGCATTCCGAATTCCGAATTATATATACGGGGATGAAAGGATTTCGACGGGGAATCTGAGCCCGGATAAGCGAGTAGCGGGGCGGGACCGCTATAAAATCCGTAATTTTCAAATTTAAACGACAACAATAAAGTTGCTCTTGCTGCTTAATTAAGCAGCCGTCTCTGTGCGGAGGACTGCGGCCGCACAAGAGGCGTCGACAAGCAGTGAACGTGAACGGGTAACGGCCGGTAGCCCGTCATGAATAATCGGTCTACCAAGCACCGCAGCCTGTCCCTCGGCGTCGGTGTAAGGGAATGTTAAAAGACGGAATACACTCGTAGAAAGTCCCTGCAAGGGTTTTTCGGACGCGGTTTCGATTACCGCCATCTCCACCACTAAAAATTATTTTTTATGAAATACAAAACCAAGGAGGAAAGAAAAATGAAGAAAAATCTTCCCGTAATCGCAGTTTCAGTTGTTGCAGTCTGCCTTATTGCGGTTGCCGGTGTGCTCGGCTTCAAGGCGATGAACGGCAGCAAGCCCACCGTTTCGGATGAAACCGTTTCAGATTCGGCTGCAAGCAGCTACAGCTTTGAAGAAACAACAACCACTCCCGTGCTTCAGTCGGTTCTTGAATCTGCATCACAGACAGTATCGGATATTTTCAGTTCAACAAAAGCAACCGCTGCGGCATCAACAACAAAAAAGAACACCACGGCAACTCAGAAGCCCACACAGAAGCCCACCGAGGCTCCTACAAAGGCACCGGAAACAACAACTCAGCCGCCCAAGGGCGATCTCGACCCCGATGAAATGTCACATTCAAGCGGAACAAAAAGACCCGTTACCGCAAGCAAGAATCTTCCCAAGGATATGAGCTTTTCCGGTCTTTACGGTTCCGGCTACGATATCATAGGCCTTAAGCCCTACATATTCAATGACGACAAAGACCCTGAGTGCATTCAGGCTCATCTCGGCTATAACCCCACCTATGATGCCCTTGCAGGTCTTATCGACTTCAGCATCGACACCACAAGAATTGACTTCAAATATGAAGGCAAGCCCTACAGAATCCAGCTTTGGAAGGGTCAGTATATCTCGGGCGATATCGGCACAGTCGGCGGTGAAATCGGTGTTTATACAAGAACACCCGGCACATGGTATATATCTCCTCAGCATTATGACTGCGCAGCCGAAGAGGATTGGCTGAAGATGGAAATGACCATTCTCTGGGACGAAGCAGGCGACGGCAACTACCTTCCCCAGTTCACAAGAAACTATGACGATTTCTGGTGGGCAACAGGCTTTGTTGACGGTCAGCTTGCAGACCTCAATGATTCAAACCCCCTTCGCCTTCTCGGCAGAATCACCTTTGAGAGCGAAGAGCAGGCTCAGCTTTTTGCACAGGGCCTTGCAAACAAAGGCTTCTCAAGCGTTTCAACCTTCAACCCCAATGCTCCCGACACATACAAATTATACGGCAAGGATGTTATCTTCATCTGGCAGTATATCAGATAATTACGGAAATGCACTCCCTCAGGAGTTGTAAATAAAAATGCGAAATCACACCGCAGGAGGAAACAACATGAACAAAAAGGGAATTCTTATTCTCGCAATCAGTGCAGTTGTTGTAATTGCAGGCGCAATCACCGCAACCACTCTTCTCAGAGATTCGCTTCCCGCAAAGGATGATTCGGTTGCATCAACAACCGCACCTCTGCAGAGCGAATACGACTTCGGCGCAAACGATCAGGGCATTTATGAGCCTGTAACAAATGAACCCGTTCAGGAGGAAACCACCCTCGAGGGTGAAATTCTCTCAACTCTCAATCAAATCACACAGGCAACCAAAAAGCCCGCAAACAAGGTTACAACCACAAAATCCTCAGGTAAGAAGCCTGCAAAATCCACTACAACCACCAAAAAATCCACCGGCACCGTGTCATACCCCGGCGACGATATGCTTGTTGATAAGGTTATCGGCCCCAACGGCAATCAGTTCCTTGGCTACAGATATGATGCAGACGGCGATTTCTACTACACAGATGACAAGGACTGCTGGCAGTCAAACGCAGGCTACAACGAAATCTATGACAACATGGCTGCGTTCATTATGATGAACATTGACCAGGTTCGTATCCGCTTTACATATGACAAGCAGGACTGGATGATTCAGCTCTGGAAGGGTCAGTACGGCAACCTTCTCGTCGGCGCCGAAATCGGCGTTTACACCGCTCCCATGGGCTCATACACAGGCGAAGTAGGCGCTGTTAACCACTACAACTGCGCAGACAAAGAAGACTGGCTCAAGATGGAAATGACCATGTATTGGAAGGAAAACAACAAGGGCTCCTACAAACTGGCATTCGAAAGAGAATATGACTACTATTGGTGGGCAACAGGCTTCGTTAAGGGTCAGCTTACCAAGTACACAGCTCCCAGAACAGAGCTTAAAATGAAGGCTCGCATCACCTTCAAGTCAGAGGCTATGGCAGACCTCTTTGTTCAGGGCATGAGAGAGTCAGGCTTTGCCCGTGCTCTCGGCTCAAATCAGCTTGTTGATGACTCCTTCTATCAGAAGGGCTCGGATGTCTGGTTCCTCTGGACAACCAAGTATCACGACTGCTTCGTGGGCTACGAAGGCCGATAATTAATGCTTTTTCGGCAAAATTAATCAAAATACAGCATTGACGCTTTGTTATTTATACACTTTTTATTGCGAAAAGTGTTGACAATGAATTGCTTATATGTTATTATAAGGTAACAATTGTTGCTCTTGCAATAAAATATGAAAGGAATGGTTCTACAATGAAAAAGGCACTCTCAATCGTTATTGCTCTTGTTATGGCTCTCTCAATGAGCGCTATGGCTTTCGCAGCAGACGAAGCAGCTGATGTAAACGCTATCCTTGATGATATCGTAGCAGCAGCTGAAGACAGCTCAGCAGCATGGGATAAAGTTGAAGGCGCTATCACTGATGTTATCGATGCTATCGAAGACAAGACAGCTGACCTTTCAGCAGTTGAAGGCGAAGTTTTCAACCTTGAATCAGTTCTTGCTGATGTTCCCGGCGTTGACGGTCTTCTTGACTCACTCAAGTCAACAATCAAGGGCCTCTATGCAGGTGAAATTGCTACAGTTCCCTCAACAACAGCAGCTGCTCCCGCAGACACAGGTTCAACATCAGTTGGCATCGCAGCTTTCGCAGCACTTTCAGTTGCAGCTGCAGCAGCATATGTTTGCACAAAGAAGAACTAATTAACGGTTCATCTCTTATTTAATTGAATTAGCGCAAGAATTTAATTAAATAGCTCAGCGGCATATCTTCGGATATGCCGCTTTTTGTTTGACAATGTTTTTTCGTCAAGTCACACAAAATATCAAAGCGTTTTTAGTGGAAAATGTTGTCTTTAAAAAAGAACATAATAGTGATATAATATATAAAGAGGTTCTCATAAGCTTTTATGGGAATCTGTTAAACTTATAAGGAGAAAAAACTATGAACAATCGCTTCTTCTGTGCAAAGGAAAACGGCAAGCTGAACTATAAGCGCACAATACTTACCGGTTTCGGCTTCATGGCAACCTCCATTGCATGGGCTATCTATGACCCCTACATCACAAAAATTCTCAACAAGCTGCTCACAAGCTCTGATGCCATAACCAGGCTCAGCAACACCCTTGTTGAAAAAATGCCTATTCTCGCCGATCTTTCGGCAGCTCAGGGCGACGATATCGTTCTTCCGGGCGGAGGTTTCACTCTTGTGCCGCTTTTCATCGGTATCATAATGACCTTTGATAACATCTTCGGCGTTATATTCCAGCCCACCTTCGGCAAGCTTTCAGACAGATGCCACTCCAAGCTCGGCAAGCGCCGCCCCTTTATTGTTTACGGTGCACCGATTTCTGCGCTTCTGTTCCTGCTCATCCCCATTATCTTCCTCAAATTCAACAGCGTGCCCCTCACCATGCTTTGCGTTATTCTCTTTGTTTTCACAATGTCGCTGTGGCGTGCGCCCGTTGTTGCCCTTATGCCCGACCTTACACCTCCCTCACTTCGCAGTGAAGGCAACGCCGTTATCAATCTTATGGGCGGTATCGGCTCGGCAGTAGGCATGGTTGCAGGCACCATAGGTATTGCTCTGTGCACCTTGTTTACAGGTCTTTCAAAAACACAGATCAAGGCAGACGAAACGGTTTCCTTCCCCTATGTTTTTGCAATCGGCTCCCTTGTTATGATTATCGGTATGCTTGTTGTGCTCTTCTTTGTTAAAGAGCCCGACAGCAGAATCAAGCTTCAGGGCGAAATCAATCAGGCTGCCGATGAAGCTGCAAAAAGAAAAGCTGAAAAAGAAGCCAAAAAAGCAGAAGCAGCTGCAAGAAAAGCCCTTGTTCTCTCAAAAGGTGAGAGAAAGAGCCTCATCTTCATGCTCGGCTGTCTGTTCTTCCTCTTCTGCGGCACAAACGCCATCACCACCTTCTTCTCACTGTTTGCTCAGGAAATCCTTCACATGATTACCTCTGAAGCAACAATTCTTATGACTATCTTCGCCGTTTGCTCGGGTGCCGCTGCACTCCCTGCAGGCAAGCTCGGCAAAAAGTTCGGCAGAAAAAAGACCATCATGGCCGGTCTTGCAATCTTCCTTTCAGCATTCGTTGTGTTCTTCGGAATATTCATTGCAATGCTCGGAAATCAGGACCTTTCAATCAAAAACTATGTTACGGTCAACAATGCTTACATCGCAGTAAGCGACCAGCTTAACGAATTCAACTCCGATAAGTCCGACGCTGCAACAGAAGCAGATCAGAAGCTCTCTGAAGAAGATACTCTCAGCATGGAAAAATACATCGAATACAGAGCAGCAGTTGAAACAGGCGCAGATACTTCCGCCTTCAGCACAAACTATGCCGAATTCGATGCAATCATAATGGAGCAGACAGAGCTTTGTGAGTCACTCATCAATGTAAGCGACAAGATTCTCGGCAAGAGTGTTACAACCGTTGACGCAGCTCTCACCGAAATCAACGGAGCAGTTGCAAACATCACAAAGATTCTCAGCATCCTTATCTACCCCGTTCTTGTTCTCGGCGGTGCAGCAAATATGTTCATCACCGTTAACACCCTTCCCCTCGTTCTTGAAATCGGCGGTATCGACAAGGTCGGCACATTCACAGGCTACTATTACACCGCCACCTTCTCGGCTCAGATTGCCTCACCCATCATCTACGGCTTTATCAGAATGTTTGCGGGCACATATATGTCGCTGTTCTATTACAGCCCCGTTGCGTTCCTGCTTTCACTTGTTCTGATACTCTTTGTCAAGCACGGCGAGGCTGTGCCCGATGAAGTAATCAAGGCAGCGGAAGAAAACGATTAAGACCATTCCCCGCCGAAGCATGAAACCGTATGACATTCCGCAGTCTGCGGCGGACTCTTCGGCAAATCATACATCCTTCTATAAAAGCTAAAGGCATCGGGTCCGCACCCGATGCCTTTAGCTTTTTGTTGCGTTTTTCAGCATAATATGATATTATTATCTTATAAAAGCCAGGGAGTGATACGATGTTTGCACGCATAAACAGCATGGGCCTTTTCGGCATTGACAGCTACATGGTCAGCGTTGAGATTGACTACGGTCAAGGGCTGCCCAGAATAGAGCTTGTAGGTCTGCCCGATACTGCTGTAAGCGAATCACGCAACAGAGTGCGCTCCGCAATAAAAAACAGCGGCTTTTCATTTCCTCAGAGCAGGGTAACGATAAATCTTTCACCTGCGGATATACGCAAGGAAGGCCCTCTTTATGACCTGCCTATTTTCATTGCGGTGCTCAGGGCAAGCGAGCAGCTTCACTGCAGCCTTGACGACTGTGCATTCATAGGCGAGCTTTCGCTTGACGGGCTTGTGAGGCACATCAACGGTGCGCTGCCTATGGTTATCAGAGCAAAGAAAAGCGGCATAAAGCGTGTTTTTGTGCCTGCATCAAACGCCCTTGAAAGCTCGGTTGTTGACGGCATAGAGGTTTATGCGGTTGAAAATGTGCTTCAGGTTGTGAAGCATCTCAACGGCGAGGAGCTTCTCACACCCGTGAGCTATGACCCTGTTCTTGAAATGCAAAATCATCCTCCCCTGCCTGACTTCAGGGATGTTATGGGGCAGCAGGAGGCAAGGTATGCCCTTGAAATTGCGGCTGCAGGCGGTCATAATATTATTATGGTCGGTCCTCCGGGCTCGGGCAAAAGTATGCTTGCCAAACGCCTGCCCTCAATCCTGCCCGATATGACTTTTGAAGAGAGCCTGCAGACTACCGAGCTTTATTCAATAGCAGGCACACTGCCCGAGGGTGTATCGCTCATCCGTGAAAGACCGTTCAGGTCACCGCACCACACTGTTTCACCTGCGGGGCTTTCAGGCGGCGGCGCAATACCGAGACCCGGCGAAATTTCCCTTGCGCATAACGGCGTGCTCTTCCTTGACGAGCTGCCCGAATTCTCACGCACGGCAATGGAGGTTTTGCGACAGCCTATTGAGGACAGCAAAATCACGATTTCCCGTGCAAGCGCATCGCTGACCTATCCGTGCTCTGCAATGATAGTGTGCGCCATGAATCCCTGCCCCTGCGGCTATTACGGACATCCCAAACGGGATTGCACCTGCCCCGACGGTGCGGCAAAGCGCTACCTTTCAAAAATTTCGGGTCCGATGCTTGACAGAATAGATATTCACATTGAAGTTCCTCCCGTGGACTTTGAAAAGCTTTCAAGCAAAGTTCCTGCAGAATGCTCAGCGGATATCAAAAAGCGTGTAAACGCCGCAAGAAAGATTCAGCAGGAAAGACTGAAAGGCACCGGCATCGCTTGCAACGCCAAAATGGATTCCGCTCTCACAAAGGAATTCTGCCGACCCACTCCTCAGGCAATGGTAATGCTTGAGCGGGTGTTTGAAAAGCTTGATTTTTCCGCAAGAGCCTACGATAAAGTGCTCCGTGTGGCAAGAACGGTTGCAGACCTTGAGGCTTCTCCAAACATTGAGCCCTCACATATCGCTCAGGCTGTTCAGTTCAGAAGCCTTGACCGAAAGCTGTGGCGCCGCTAATTTCTCATAATATATTGATAATATATGCGCAATGATATATAATAAATAAGTTAAAACGCTGAAAACGGAGAATTGTTATGTTAAAGCTTGAAAATGTTTCTTTCAGGGTTGAAGTTGACGGCTCAAACCTTGAAATCATCGATAATATCAGTCTTGAAGTGCCTGACGGGGAATTTGTTGTTATCACCGGCCCCAACGGCGGCGGCAAGTCAACCCTCGCACGCCTTATCATGGGCATCGAAAAGCCCACAAGCGGCAAAATTTACTATAATGATGTTGATATAACCGACCTTTCGGTAACAGAAAGAGCCAAGCTCGGCATCGGCTACGCCTTCCAGCAGCCGCCGAGATTCAAGGGTCTCACCGTGCGCAGCCTTCTCTCTCTCGCTGCAGGCAGTGAGCTGCCCGTTGACGAATGCTGCGGCTATCTCACAAGCGTGGGTCTTTGCTCAAAGGACTACCTCAACAGAGAGATGGACTACTCCCTCTCGGGCGGCGAAGCGAAGCGAATTGAAATTGCTACCCTTATGGCTCGCAAGCTCGGCCTTGCAATCTTTGATGAGCCTGAGGCAGGTATTGACCTGTGGAGCTTCTCAATGCTCGTTGAATCCTTCAAGGCAATGAGCAGCGGCAGCCACAAAAGCGTTATCATCATCTCTCATCAGGAAAGAATTATGCAGCTTGCCGACAAAATGGTTGTTGTTGCTGACGGCAAGGTGAGAGACATCGGCACAAAGGATGAAATCTTCCCCCGACTTATGGGCGAATTCAGCGAAAACTGCGGCTTCAGAGGAAAGGAGGAATAATTGATGGACAGAATTGACAGTCAGCTTCTTGAATCCATTGCGGATTTTCACGAAATCCCCGCAGGAGCATATAATATAAGAAAAAACGGTGAAGGCTTCTCAAGAAACTCCACCGCAAACATTGAAATTGTGACCAAAGAGGATAAGCCCGGCATTGATATCATCGTTGCACCCGGCACAAAAAACGAGAGCGTTCACATCCCCGTTATCATAACCGAAGCGGGCGTTAATGACCTTGTTTACAATGATTTTTATATCGGCGATGACTCGGATATACTCATCGTTGCAGGCTGCGGAATCCACAACAGCGGTGACGAAAAATCACAGCACGACGGCATTCACACCTTCCACATCGGCAAAAACGCCAAAGTGAAGTATGTTGAAAAGCATTACGGCGAGGGTGACGGCAAGGGCGAGAGAATTCTCAACCCCGTTACGGTTGTTCATCAGGACGAAAACTCAACCTGCGAAATGGAAATGGTGCAGATTAAGGGTGTTGACTCCACCGTGCGTGACACAAAGGCACATCTTGCCGCAGGCGCAAAGCTGATTATGACGGAGCGTCTGCTCACTCACGGCAATCAGTATGCACGCTCGGATATGGATGTTTACCTTGACGGCGAGGATGCTTCGTCGCAGATTATTTCACGCTCGGTTGCAAAGGACAATTCAAAGCAGATTTTTCACCCCAACGCAATCGGCAATGCAAAATGCAGAGCCCATGTCACCTGCGATTCGATTATCATGGACGAAGCAACGGTAAGCTCAATCCCCGCAATCACGGCAAACTCGGCGGATGCGCAGATTGTGCACGAAGCCGCAATCGGCAGAATAAATAACGACCAGCTCATCAAGCTCATGACCTTCGGCATGAACGAAGAGGAAGCCGAAGAGGTTATTATTCAAGGCTTTTTGAAGTAATATTTAAAGGTGTGTCTCGAAAATGAACTGCCCCAAATTGTGCGGACAGTACAAAAAAAGACCCTATGGCAGAAATATTTAATTAAGCGACATACTGACTTCGTTTTTCAAGCGGAGTCAGTTTTGTTTTTAATTGGATTCTTTCGTTGTTGTAGAAATGTA
>JAFQON010000046.1 GCA_017403185.1 Clostridia bacterium | reverse complement strand
TTCAATTCTTGAAAGACCCGCAGATGCAACAGCAGATGACGATTACAACACACTTGTATCGGCAACAAAGAGCATGTATGTTTACTGGGGTTCATACAACGAAGTATTCTTCGAGGACCTCGACCACACCTTCACCTGCGGCAAGAATCCCGCAGCAGGCACAGTTAAGACATACAATGTAACATTCCTTGAGAATGACGGAACAGAACTCAGCGCAAAAGAGTATGTTTCAGGCGCAAAAGTAGAAATCCCCGCAGAAGTTGACGGTCAGCTCGGCTGGGCAGACACAGCAACAGGCAAGCTTGCAGACCTCACAGACTACACAGCAAGCAAGAAGGCAACCTTCAAGAGAGTTCTTGATACAGACGAGTTTGATGTAGTTGTTAACCTTGGCGGCGGTGACTACGGCGATACAGTTCTTCCTGATAACGCAACAGTAGAAAACGGCAACCTTGTTATCAAGGCAGGTCTCAACGAAGAAGTTGACCTTACAAAGCTTCCCGTTCCCGAGAAGGAAGGCTACACCGGTGAATGGTCAACAGATAAGATTACTGTTGACAGCATCAACGGCGCAGAAGCAAAAATCAACTGGACTGCAAAAAAATATACAGTTAACTTCTACAACGCAAAGGGTGATGCAACACCTGTTGACACTATAACTGTAGAATATAAGAAGGCAGCAACCACAAAGCTTATCACAGCTCCCGAAGGCTATAAGTTTGCAGGTTGGGCAGATGCCGCAACAGATGAAATCGCATCAACAAGCCAGTCGTTCCAGTACACCTATGCAGAGGATAAGGATTTTTACGCAGTATGGACTGCATATGATTCATCAATCACTGTTATGGTAAGAGATTATGATAACGAAGGCACATGGAAGGTTGGCGCTGTTACCTACGGCGATGCAAGCGCAACTGCCCTCAGCTCAACTGTTGTTAACAATCTTCTTGCAAAAGCAGCAGCAAGCATAAACGCCACAGCAGCGGATGTTTACGCCGACGAAGCATTAACCGAACATGCTCCCACAGTGAAGGCTGCTCTCAACTATATGGTTCAGGATAAGCTTGTTGAAACAGCACTCGGAAGTCTTCCCGCTGCATATGCTAAGACAGGTAACCTTGCAGACCTTACAGAAGAAGAGCTCAACAAGGTTCTTGATTATGTAAGCAATTCAGACAAGTATGTAGCAGAATCCAAAAACGGTGTTTACACCATCTATGAGAAATCAGCATTCGTGTTTGGCGGTGACAAGAAGTTCTACCTCAGCACAACTCTTGATTTCAATGTAACATGGAAGGTTCCCGTATTTGATGCAGCTGCAGGTGAATTCACAGACTACACAGAAACAACCGGAACAGCTTCAACGCTTGCAACCGGTGATGCTAAATATGTTTATAAGACAACTCTCAAGACTGATGCCGACACAACTCCTCCCGCAGGCTACACCTTCAAGGGCTGGAAGAACGAAGCAACAGGCGAGTATGTTGATTACAATGCAAATGTAGGTATAACTCTCGACAACAGCTTTGATCGTGATGTAGTTCTTGTTGCAGATTTCCAGGAAACAGAGTACACAATCATATTTGATGTGCAGAACGGAGAAGGAGACGGCAAGCTTACTCACAGCGATACTTTCAAGGTTGGCGAAGCTGTTACTCTTGACGGCGCAACATTTGTAAACGGATACGGCGAAGACTCATCTCTCCCCGTTATCGGTGTTGAAAATTCAGAGCAGTCCCAGAAATTCATGAACATGAACGGCTATAAGTTCACAGGCTGGAAGCTCGGCAAGGGTGCAGATGCCGTTGATGTTACATTCCCCACAGAGGAAATCACCTATGAAATGCTCGAGGCATACGCAACAGGTACAACAATTACCATCTACGGTCAGTGGGAAGCTCTTGAGTATGAACTCAGATTCTTCTATGCAACACCCGATACAGATTTGAGCGCAGATGCTGCAGACAGAAAATATGCAGAACCCATCGTTGTTAAGTATAAGACAGGCGAAGTTATCAACAGAGATCTTGATGAAGAAACACTTGCAAAAATAAGTGAAAATGCTCCTGAAGGCTACAGATTCTATCAGTGGGTTAAGCTTGACGGCAGTGTTATCGACAGAAAGATGCCTGCATACGGTCTTGACCTCTATGGCTCATATCTTAAGCAGAGAATTCTTCTCTATGTTGATTATAACAACAACAGAGTTGACGAAGAAGGCAAGCCTCTTCCCCTTGAAGAGACCATGGCTGTTACTCCCATTATCACCAACAATCCCATCCTCTACGGTGACGATGTTGAAAGACTTCCCGATATTGAGGCAGGCATCGAAATGGGTGTTGGTACTGAAGTTAAGAGAAGCCTCATCACCACCGGTGACAGACCCGGCGAAAACTATGAAGTAGTAGGCTGGAATATCTACCATGTTGAAAACGGCGCAAATGTATTCGATAAGAATAACTGGAAGCCCGGTGTCAACGATGAAGGTACAACAAACGCTTACACAACTCTTATCTATCAGCCCGAATGGAAGCATCATACCGAATTCTTCTTCAGAGTATACGGTACAGACGGCAAGATTTACATGGCACTCGGTAAGAACTTCAAGCTCTACTACTGGACCAACAACTACGTTTCAAACAGAAAAGAAGCAGCGGTTAACGAGGATCCCGAAAACCTTGTTATCCTTCTCTTCCTTCCTGAGTTTGAAAACTGGGATTGGAACAGATTCTTCGATTTCGAGATGTGGAGCAATGTAACTCTTCGCTTCGATCCCGTTTACGCACCCAAGAGCATGTTTACGATTGACGCATTCATCGGCTTGATGAAGGCACTCGGCAATCTTATAGGCAGTCTCTTCTAATTAAAACCAAAGCCCCTGTGCTTTACGCACGGGGGCTTTTTGTTCGTTTAATGAATTCAAAAGTAAGCGGCTTGCAGGAGATTTTATCCTTTGCAAGCCGCTGTTAATTTTTTATTTGAAACTCCAATTCTGCTGCATAATAACAGCGGGTCCGCCGTCACCGTCAAGAGCATAAAAAACCGTGAGAATGCTGCCGTCATCAAGCTCAACGGATGAAGGATAGCCCAGGTCGCTGTCATTTGCTTCACACAGATAAATATCATAGCCGTAATCCCAGGTTTTGCCGTTATCATCGCTGAACATGGCCTTGATACCGTAAGGGATTTCACGGTGCCCGTATGTGCAGACAAGCATACCTGAAGAATGCTTCAATATGTGCGGCGGAGAACCGCCCGTAAGAGGGAGGAGCCTTTCAGGTGAAGACCAAGTTTTTCCGTTATCTTCGGATTTGGATTGATATATGGTAAATATGCTGTCATCAAGTGTTTCAACACGGATATGTAAGAGTATTGTTCCGTCATCAAGCACAATGGCATGCGGTTCACAGGGAATGGGAGTAATATCGCCGATTTTTATGTTTTCAACCCTGCCAACATACTCCGTTGTTCCGTCGGAGTTGATTTTATGAGCCTCAACACTGCCTATACTGTTTTGCTCATCTGCAGGATTATAAATGCTTCCGACCCATAGCAGCGTGCCGTCAGGAAGTTCCACGGGGCCGTGGGGAGAGGAAACAGGGCTTTTATGGATTTTTCCGAATGTGACGCCGCAATCGTTGCTGATTCTGAAGCATGAGCCAAGAGCCTTCGCTTCCTGTTCGGGCGTCACGGTGTCAAGATATGCAGAATCATACTCTGTTAATTCCGAAATTCCCCGCTGAAACTCGGTTGTGTTGTTGAATGATGTGACTATTACATTGCTTTCGCCGAACGGCAGAATCCCGCCGTCACGGTCATCAAGAACTGTGTCAATAACGGGAGCGGGCAAAGTGTAGGTTTTGCCGTTATCTTCGCTGTATGAAATCACCGTTTTGCCGAAAGGGCAGATGTGTCTGCACCTGAAGCCTGATGCAACAACAGCAATTTTTCCGTTCTGCAGCCGTGCAACCGTGGGCCATGCGAAATAGTTGTGCAGGTTGTCGGGGTTGCTCATGATGATTTTCGCATCATTTAATCTGATTATTTCCATAAGCGACTCTCCTTGAATGTTGACTGTAAATTAATTTTAACATAACCGCAGCATATTTCAACCCCGGATATAAATAAAATCAAAAACTCAGACGGCACTGCAATCGTTACACGAAATAAACTTTGATTGCTTCTGATATAAATTCCGCAGTGCCCTCTCCGTTTTCGTCAATGTTGCTTTTGAAGCGGTTATCGGCAACATACATCTGCCCCAGACTCTTGAGAATTTCGGGTGTGCAGGTGTAGAAATTATCGGTTATATATTGCTGAAGCTTTTTGACAAGCGCCTGAGCCGCTTCGCTTTCGGGAGATACGCTGTCTTTAATTGCCGCAAACTCGGCAATAACCTTGTTAAGCCCTGCAACAATATTGCTCTGTTTCTCAGCAGAGCAGCCTTCAGTTTTTTGCTCATATTCTTTGAAGGCGTCTGTGCTGCCCCAACGCTGTTTTGCCTCGTCTGCATACTGCTTGCGGGCAGCTTCGTATTCGTTATTTTTAAATGTGTTCATCGGAATACCTCCTTTTTCTGCTTCGTCAAGGGCTGAAATCAGTCTTTCCAAACGCTCTTTTTTGAGTGTCAGCAGCTCCTTTTGCCTGCGGAGTGCCGTCGCTTTATCGTAATCGGGTGACGACAGAATTTTGAGTATGGTTTTCAGCGGAAAATCAAGCTCACGGTAAAACAGAATTTCAACCATCCGTTCAAGCGATTTTTTATCATAATCCCTGTAACCGTTTTGCTTATCAACAAACGCAGGCTTAAGCAGCCCGATTTCATCGTAATAATGCAGTGTTCTTACGCTGACACCAGTCAGCCTTGCAAACTCTTTGATGTGCATTTTTATCACCTCTGTTATGATTATAAACCATAACGCAGCGTAAGAGTCAAGGCTTTTTGAATATTTATATTAGTGATTTTTGTTGCGTTAAGATTTTGTATATGGTATACTTGAAAACACAAATAAAGAATTAGCGGGGTGGACAATAGTGAAAGAAGCTGTGACGGCAAGCATTCTTCTTTTGATATCTTTCATTATGTTTGCGTTGAGTTTTCGCTCTTATAAAGAAAAAGGATTTCTTTTAAATAACGCTTATTTGTATGCGTCCGAAAAAGAAAGGGCGGCAATGAACAAGAAACCGTATTATCGTCAGTCAGCAATTGTATTCTTGCTTGTTGGTTTTGTTTTTTTGCTGAACGCACTTGCGACTTTTTATAGCGCAGCTTGGGTGTCTTATGTTGCAGGGGCAGTAATTATAATTACATTGGTTTATGCAATCCTTTCAAGCATAGTGATTGAGAAGAAAAAGCAGGGTGAAGATGATTTAAACAAATCGGGAGATTAACCGTTTTATATTCTGATTGGTTGTTTATCTGATATTTGTATTAATATTCAATTTTGCAAAGCTTCAATGAAGCATATAACAAATACATAACAGCAAAAATTGAGGGTGATTAGAATGTTTTCACGGATAATTGCGTTTATAATGTGTGTTGTTTCTGCTGTTGCAGCTCCGTTTTCTCAGCTTTTCTCTGAATTTGAGCTTAAAAGTGAGCTTGCAAAGGGCAGCTATGAAAGCCCGTATATCGTAAGACCTCTTGACGGAATAACTGTAAACGGCGTATCCGTTGACGAATACTGCATTGCTGCTCCGCAAGGCACCTTATACACCAATGCCGCACAGACCCTTTGCGATGAATTCTATAAAGCCTGCGGCAAGAGGATTGATACAGGCAAAAATGCTGAAAAAGCCTTTATAATCAACGAAGCTTTGAATGATGATGATTTTTTCAGCCTTAAGGTTGAAAACGGTAATATTCGCATTACGGGCAGCTCAAAATCAGGAATTTCGAGAGGAATAACAGCTTTTGCAGATGAGGTTTTGCTTTGTGCGCAGGGGATTTACGATTTCAAAGACGGATATGAGTTCAACAAAACCTTCGCAGATTATGTAACATATGAAGCCTTCGGTGCTGTGGGTGACGGCAAAACGGATGATTTTGAAGCCATTATCAAAGCTCATGAATATGCAAATGAAAACGGTCTGAGCGTTTTTGCGAAGGAGACCGCAACATATTATATCGGCGGTGCAGGCAAAACCGCCTGCATTATGACCGATACGGACTGGTCAACGGCACGATTTATAATTGACGATACTCAGATCGAAAACAGAAGTGCATGGGTGTTCAACATCGCCCCGTCGCAGGGCGGAATAAATATAGCCGAGAAGGTTTCTCCGCTTAAATCCGATGCAAAAAATATAGGCACGCCGCTCGACGGCAAAAGTCTTGTTGTTCTCACTGATTCGAATGTCAAGCGGTATATCCGCAAGGGGGCAAATCAGAATTCAGGCAGCAATCAGACGGATGTTATACTTGTTCATGAAAACGGGGATATCTCTCCCGATACTCCGCTTATATGGGATTTTGATTCAATCACCGCCGCAACGGCTTATCCCGTTGATACTGAAATATTAACAGTAAAAGGCGGCCGCTTCACAACTCTTGCAAATAACGCCGCATCCGAGTATAACTATTACTCAAGGGGAATTCAGGTCAGACGCTCAAACACCGTTATCGACGGATTATATCACGATATCAAAAATGAGGGCAAAACGGGCGCACCGTATTCGGCATTTGTCAGCCTTTCGTGCTGCGCCGATGTAACGGTCAGAAACTGCACATTCACGGGGCACAAAAAGTATTCGACAACGGGTTCTGCAGGCACATCCGTAACAATGGGCACTTATGATATAGGCGCTGCAACGGCGGTTAATGCGAAATTTATCAACTGCAATCAGACTAATGACATAACCGATATCGATTATTGGGGAATTGCAGGCACAAACTACTGCAAAAATCTTGTTTATGACGGCTGTGCACTCTCACGCTTTGATGCACACCAGGGCGTTCTTAACGCAACGGTAATAAACTCCGTTCTCGGCCATCACGGAATTAAGCTTATCGGCAGCGGAACGGCACTGATTGAGAACACAACCGTTTTAGCCGAGGATTTTGTTGACCTTCGCCCTGATTACGGCTCAAGCTGGAACGGTGATTTCATTATCCGCAACTGTAAATTTTATCCTACGGGCATATCAAGCCATATTATCAAAGCGGAGAATTCCGAGGATCACGATTTCGGCTACACCTGCTACCTGCCTCAAAGAGTAGAGGTTGACGGCCTCTATGTTCACAGAATCGGGAACAATTATCTTTTCAACGAGGTTAATTCAAAGCATAAGTCCGATTCATACAATGCGGAGCACCCCGTTGTTCCTTCGCAGGAAATAACCGTTAAGGATTTCAGCAATCTGTTTTTCGGCGAGCTTCGTGTTTCAAAAAACAAGGCGATGTTCAAGGCTCAGATTTCATAACACAAAACAACCTCCTTGTATTCGGCGATACCGTTTACAAGGAGGTTGTTTTTATATTCTGTTTTTAATGCCGGCATTAGAACAAATCAAGAATATAGTTTGCAAAAAATATAGCTGCAATATAAATCAAAACTGAAACAATGTTAATCAAATTCCTTTTCCAATTATCATCTGTTTTGTTTTTATATTTATCCAAAATTATATTAAAAATTATCACAACGGCAACAGCACATATTACTACAAGTGTCTCCCAATTACTGGTTATAATTGATTTTACAATAATAGTTGCAACACACAGAAGAGAAAATAAAACTAACAAAGTCGAAAGAAGCTTATCTGGAATATTTGTTCTGTTGAATTTACCTGTTGCCGCTGCAGCAAGCGCTTTCTTTCGCCAACGAAGATAGCTGAAGAAATCGATAGCGATATAAAATGACAAAAAAGCGAAAAGTCCTAACTCTAAAACATCTCCTTTGGAAAACAATAAATAAAAGAATGCTATTGTAGAAGCAGCAAAAGAAAAAATTGTTTTGGGCAAATCATGTTTTAAAAATGATTTGTGTATTGATGCAAGCTCTGCCTCAGGGTCAGTTTCAAGAGGTAACGGATTTTCTTGCTCGTTTAAAAAGATAACCATATTTTTGTATGCACAAACAAACTGCCAGCCCGATGCGGCACAAAGTTCAAGAAATTCATTTTTGTTTTCAGACAGCAAAAAACTATCCTCGTTTGAAAACTGTGGCAAATAGGTTATCGCATAGTGAAGATTTTGCGGTTCAATTCGCTTGAATTCCCATTCACTCGCAAACTGTTTTTTAACAAGTCTCCAACCTTCAGAAGCTTTTTGTTCTAAATATTCCTGTATACCCGTTTGGTCATAATAAGCAAAATATTTACGAAAAGTTTTAAGATTCTTTTCTCGAGACATGATAGTACCTCCTTACAGAAACATTTTACAGTAATCTTCTGCTTGAGCACAAAGGCGTTCATATTCACATCTGAGAACATCTCTTCCTTTGTCCGTCAAAACATAATTACGGCGTCTGCCCTCTGCCTTCGTCTGAATAATAATCCCTGAACCTAAAAACTGTTCAAGCAGATTATAAAGCGTACCTGAGCCGACTTTTACTCTGCCGTCTGTCATCTGCGAAACTTTATCCATAATATCAATTCCGCAACATTCCTCTTTAAGACACAATAAAATATAAAACATCTGCTCGGTTAATGTCTGAAATTTTAATCTTGGCAAAACCGCACCACCTATATATCGAATATCGACATATATATTATACTGTCGATATTCGACATTGTCAAGCATATTATAATGTAATACACGCAAACAAAAACTCCGTTTACCGATTGCTCGGTAAACGGAGGTCATTTTTTAAATATAAAGGTTTATTTTGACATCATGCCAGTGGTTAACACGGCGTTTTTCCGGGTAATGCATCATGACAAACCGCAATGCATACTCATATCCGATTGTTAACTCAGCAATCTTCAAAGAACCTTTCTCCATCAACCTTTTA
>JAFQON010000010.1 GCA_017403185.1 Clostridia bacterium | reverse complement strand
TCCGTCGATTTCAAGTCAGTTTACCTATGCAAAGCTCGGTCAGGTTATCAGCGGACTTAAAGAACTCGGTTTCTTTACCGTAGTTGAAGCTGCACTCGGCGCAGATATGGTTGCAATGGCTGAGTCAAAAGAGCTTGCCGAAAAAGGCTTCCTCACAAGCTCTTGCTGTCCCGCATTCGTTTCTTATGTAAAATCTGCGTTCCCCGCACTTGCAGAGCATATTTCGCATAATCTTTCACCCATGGCGGCACTTGCAAAGTATATCAAAGAAACAAGCGAAGGTGCAAAGGTTGTTTTCATCGGACCTTGTACCGCAAAAAAAGCAGAGGCACAGCTTGAATCAGTTAAGCCTTATGTTGACAGCGTGCTGACCTTTGAAGAGCTTCAGGCACTCTTTGACAGCAAGGATATCGATATAACAACTCTTGAAGAAGACGTGCTTGATAACGCATCATATTTCGGCAGAATTTTTGCAAGAAGCGGAGGTCTTTCGGATGCCGTTGCGCAGGCAATGAAAGAGCAGAATATTGAATTTGACCTCAAGCCTGTTGTCTGTGACGGAATTGAAGCCTGCAAGCTTGCACTTCTCAAAAAGAGCAAGAATGTTCTTGATGCAAACTTCATTGAGGGAATGGCTTGTGTCGGCGGATGCATCGGCGGTGCAGGATGCCTCACCCACGGCGAAAAGAACAAATCCGAAGTTGATAAATACGGCAGAGAAGCAATGGAAAAAACAATCTCAGATGCCGTTTCAATTTTAAAATAACAAATCATAAATCTACCCCAATCTTTGACAAAAGCACCGAGTGATTAAGCATGGTGTTCATAAAACAGTAATTTGAAAATCATTGTTAATAGCATCTGTCCGACAGGGTTGGTAAAACAAATTCAGCAGGCGACATCCTGAAAATGGTTGTTGCCTGCTTTACTTTTATATTATATTTTCAACAAACTGCTTTGCCGCTCTTGCGGAGCGTGAGCCTTTTTCGAGGGCGAATTGTTCCGCTTTTCTTTCAAGTTCATCCGTATTGCATTCTATACCTTTTTTATTTGCAAGATTGCGAACAATATCAAGATATGTTTCTTTGTTTGGTTTATTAAAAGTAATATGAATTCCGAATCTGTCGGATAGAGAAATTATTTCCTGAACGGTATCGTTGAAATGAACGTCGTCACCCTCACGGTCGTTGAATTTTTCTTTGACAAGATGACGGCGGTTGCTTGTTGCATAAACTGCAACATTCTTCGACTTGGCGGAAACCGAGCCTTCAAGAACGGCTTTTAATGCGCTGAAATTATCATCATCCTTTTGGAAAGACAGGTCATCAATAAAAAGAATGAATTTCAGCGGATTATCAGATAGTTCGTCGAGAATGGAAGGAATTTCACGGAGCTGTTCCTTTCTGACCTCGATAATCCTGAGACCCTCTTTGTAAAGTTCGTTTACAACGGCTTTTACCGTTGAGGATTTACCCGTGCCAGCATCGCCTGTCAGAAGAATATTCGCCGCCGCTCTGCCTTCAAGCAGAGCTTTTGTGTTATCAAGAATAATTTTCTTTTCACGCTCGTATCCGATAAGGTCGGTGAGAGTGACTTCATCGGGATGCAAAACGGGAACAATTCTTCCGCCGTCAATGCGGAACATATGATTCTTTGCATAAATGCCGTAGCCGTATTTACCGATATTCCTTGTCCGCTTTGCGTAGTCGTTTGCCAAATCAACCTTTTCAGCCTTGAACACGGGAAGAAATCCGTTCCATTCAATCACACTTTGAAGCTCTGCGGGAGTTAAATCTGCAACCGATTGCAAAATTTCAATCTCTGCATCAACGCATTTTTTCATCGTGGGTGAGCCTGTTTTTCCGCTGCCGACGATTTTAACATAAGCATTTTCGTTGTTTCCGACAACGTTGTGTACATGCCTTGCAAGGCTGACCTTGTTATTTTCATATAATGCGGAAACAAAGTCGGAATAAAGGCTGATTTTTTCGGCGGTATCTGTAGTTTCAACAGATTTCAGATATTTCATCAGTCGGCTCATAACCGAATCAGAAAGCAAGGCTCTGAAAATGCAGAGGGAATTCAGTTTTAAATATAAGTCATTTAACTTTTCGTTTTTCATTTCAGAATTGCACCCTCCGCTCCGCTTGAAACAAGTGCAGCGTATCTTTTAAGATAGCCCGAAAGATCTTTTTTCTTGGGAACAAAGTTTTTCATTCGTTCTTCAAGAACTTTTTCATCAACCTTGAGTTCAAGTTTGTTTTCGGGGATGTTGATGCTGATGATGTCGCCTTCTTCAACAACGCCTATCATACCGCCGCTTGCAGCTTCAGGTGAAACGTGACCGATGCACGCGCCTCTTGTTGCACCGCTGAATCTTCCGTCAGTAATAAGTGCAACGCTGTTTCCGAGACCCATGCCCATAATAGCCGATGTGGGGTTGAGCATTTCACGCATTCCGGGTCCGCCTTTTGGACCCTCGTAGCGGATAACAACAACATCACCCGATTTGATTTTGCCTGCATTGATTGCCGCCTGCGCATCTTCTTCACAGTCAAAAACTCTTGCGGGCCCTTCGTGAACAAGCATTTCGGGAAGAACGGCGGAACGCTTGACAACACTGCCGTCGGGGGCGAGATTACCTCTCAGAACAGCGATTCCGCCCGTTTCGCTGTAAGGATTATCAACGGGTCTTATTACATCATGGTTGAGATTTATACATCCTTCTATATTTTCACCGACGGTTTTACCCGTTACGGTGATACAATCGAGGTTCAGAAGATTTTTCTTTGAAAGCTCGTTCATAACAGCGTAAACGCCGCCTGCTTCATCAAGCTCTTCAATATAGGTTCTGCCTGCAGGTGCAAGGTGGCAGAGATTCGGAGTTTTTTCGCTTATCTTGTTGACTATATCAAGATTGATCTCGATTCCGCATTCGTGAGCAATGGCGGGAAGGTGAAGCATGCTGTTTGTTGAACATCCGAGAGCCATATCAACCGTCAGAGCGTTCATAAATGCTTCTTCAGTCATTATGTCACGAGGACGGATATTTTTCTTCAGAACATCCATAACCGCCATGCCGGCGTGCTTTGCAAGCTCGATTCTTGCAGAATAAACGGCGGGAATTGTTCCGTTGCCTCTGAGTCCCATACCGAGAGCTTCGGTGAGGCAGTTCATTGAATTTGCGGTATACATACCCGAACACGAGCCGCAGGTCGGGCAGGTTTTACATTCGTATTCAAGAAGTTCAGCATCAGTCATTTTTCCTGCATTATATGCACCGACAGCCTCAAACATACTTGAAAGGCTTGTTTTGGCACCGTTCACTCTGCCTGCAAGCATCGGTCCGCCGCTGACAAAAACAGTTGGTATATTCAGCCTTGCCGCCGCCATAAGCATACCCGGCACATTCTTATCGCAGTTGGGTACCATAACAAGAGCATCAAAGCCGTGAGCAAGCGCCATTGCTTCGGTTGAATCGGCAATAAGGTCACGGGTAACGAGCGAATATTTCATGCCCGTATGACCCATTGCAATGCCATCGCACACCGCAATTGCAGGGAAAACAATCGGTGTTCCGCCTGCCATTGCAACGCCGAGCTTGACGGCATCCACGATTTTATCTATGTTCATATGACCGGGTACGATTTCATTATACGAGCTGACTATTCCGATAAGCGGTCTTTTTTGCTCTTCATCGGTCAGTCCGAGTGCGTGATACAACGCTCTGTGGGGAGCATTCTGAGTTCCGGATTTAAGAGTTTCACTTTTCATATTGAACTCCTTTCTTTGCAGGACGGTGCAGAGACCGTCACCTGCGAATTTAATTGTTTATGAGCTTATCTTCGCCGTTCCAGCTGTAAAGCTTGCGGATATCTTCGCCGACGATTTCTGACGGATGTTCGTTTGCAAGTTTACGCATAGCGTTGAAATGAACCTGACTGCCTGCATCGGACATATCAAGCAGAAATTCCTTTGCAAAAGTGCCGTCCTGAATATCCCTGAGGATTTTCTTCATTGTCTTTTTTGTTTCTTCTGTTATGATTTTGGGTCCCGTTACATAATCACCGTATTCAGCGGTGTTGGATATTGAATATCTCATTCCTGCAAAACCGCTCTGATAGATAAGGTCAACGATGAGCTTCATTTCGTGAATGCATTCAAAATATGCGTTTCGTGGGTCATAGCCTGCTTCAACAAGTGTTTCAAATCCGGCCTGCATAAGAGCACAGACACCGCCGCAGAGAACAGCCTGCTCACCGAAAAGGTCGGTTTCTGTTTCTGTTCTGAAATTGGTTTCAAGAACACCTGCTCTTGCACCGCCGATGCCGAGAGCATAAGCAAGACCGATATCCCAAGCATCGCCCGTTGCATCCTGCTCAACGGCGATAAGGCAAGGAACGCCTTTACCTGCCTGATATTCGCTTCTGACGGTGTGACCTGGACCCTTGGGTGCAATCATAATAACGTTGACATTTTTCGGAGGCTTGATGCAGCCGAAATGAATGTTGAAGCCATGAGCGAATGCGAGGGTTTTACCCTCTGTGAGATTGGGCTCAATGCTTTCTTTATAGAGCTTTGCCTGCTTTTCGTCATTGATGAGAATCATGATAACGTCAGCATTCTTTGCCGCATCGGCGGCGGTCATAACCTTAAGACCCTGTGCTTCAGCCTTTGCCCAGCTTTTTGAGCCTTCGTAAAGACCTACTATAACGTCAACACCGCTTTCTTTGAGATTGAGTGCGTGAGCGTGACCCTGTGAGCCGTAGCCGATAATTGCAACGGTTTTGCCGCTTAACTTCTGAAGATCGCAATCCTGCTGATAAAATATTCTTGCCATAATAATTACCCCTTTTTAAAGATTTAAGTTTTGACGCAGTATTGAACTGCCTTTTTCTATTGATGCCGTTCCCGTTCGGCAGATTTCAAGGATAGTAAAATCCTTCATAAGAGAAATAAAATCGTCCATTTTTGTTCCGTTGCCGATAAGCCTCAAAACAATGGAATCACGGGAATAATCAATGGTTTCCGCTTTGAACGCCTCTGCCGCCGAATGAATTTCTTCCCTTGCGGCAGGGTCGTTTTTCAACTTTATAAGCATCAGCTCACAGCTTAAGGAATTTTCGTTTGTCAGCTCTTTTATCGAGCACACGTCGGGCAGCTTGTAAAGCTGATTGACAAGCTGAACCTTGCCTTCTTCCTCGCCGTCAAAGCTGAATGTGATTCGTGAGAATTCAGCCGATTCGGTTTCGCTTGCGGTGATGGAGCTTATGTTGAACTGTCTTCTTCTGAACATACTCGTAAGGCGGTTAAGAACGCCGAATTGATTTCTCACAAGCACAGCCAAAGTGTATCTGTTCATTTCACCGCCTCCAATTCTGTCATAATATCGTCCATACTGCCGCCCGGCGGAAGCATGGGAAGAACAAATTCATCTTTATCAATCAAACAGTCAATAACAAATGTTCCGTTATATGAAAATGCTTTTTCAAGAGCATCCTCAAGCTCATCAAGGTTAGTTGCCGCCATACCGTCTGCACCGAAAGCTTTTGCGATCCCAACAAAATCGGTTTTTCGGTTAAGAACGGTGTTTGAATAATGCTTGTCATAAAAAAGAGTCTGCCATTGACGCACCATTCCGAGAACACCGTTGTTCATAATCAAAATAACAATCGGAACGTTATAAGTAACTGCGGTTGCAAGCTCCTGAAGAGTCATTCCGAAACTGCCGTCACCCGTTACAAGAACACTTCTCTCTTTTGTGCCGAATGCTGCACCGATTGCCGCACCCGTTCCGAAGCCCATCGTGCCGAGCCCACCGCTTGAAACAAAACGCCTTGAAGTTCTGAAAGTCAGATTTTGTGCCGACCACATCTGATGCTGACCGACGTCGGTGCAAACGGCGGTGTTTTCGCCGAGATACTTGTTAAGAGTCAGAATTGCGTTTCTCGGTGTCAGACCCTCACGGTTAGCGGTAAAGCGTTCTTCATCTTTCAGAAAATCCGCTACTTTTGCTGACCATTCGGGCTTTTTATCTTCGTCCAGTAACGGCAAAAGTTTTTGAAGCGTAAGCTTCACATCACCCCGAAGTCCGCAGGCGGCATTGACTGTTTTGCAAAGCTCCGAGCCGTCAACGTCAATGTGAATGATTTTTGCGCCCGTTGCGAATTTCTGACGGTTTCCCGTAACACGGTCATTGAAACGAACGCCGAGAGAGATTATGCAGTCTGCGTTATGCATCGCCATTGACGATGCGTAATGACCGTGCATTCCCTGCATACCTAAAAATCTCGGATTATCCGTCGGAATTGCGGAAAGTCCCATAAGAGAGCAACCGACGGGAGCATCGATTTTTTCTGCGAGAGCAAGCATTTCTTCCTGCGCATCCGCGGTTATAAGTCCGCCGCCGAAATAGATAAACGGACGTTTAGATGAGTTTATCAGTTTTGCCGCTTCTTCAATCCGCATATCCTTTGCGGCATGGCTTTTCTCTTTTTCTGCAGGCGGTTTCGGCTCATATTCACACGTTGCAATCTGCACATCTTTTGGAACATCAATGAGCACGGGGCCAGGTCTGCCCGACTTTGCAAGCACAAACGCTTCACGGATTGTATCCGCCAGATCTTCAACCTCGCCCACAAAATAATTATGTTTGGTTATCGGCAAAGTCACGCCCGTTATGTCAATCTCCTGAAAGCTGTCCGAGCCGATTTGTGTTGTGGGAACGTTGCCGCAGATTGCAACCATGGGAATTGAATCAAGATAAGCGGTTGCGATACCTGTTACAAGATTTGTTGCACCCGGACCCGATGTTGAAATAACAACGCCGACCTTGCCCGTGGTTCTTGCATATCCGTCTGCGGCGTGTGCCGCACCTTGTTCGTGGGCGGTGAGGATATGCGTTATTTCATTCTGATATTTATAAAGCGAATCGTAAACATTCAGAATCTGACCGCCGGGATAACCGAAAACGGTTTCGCATCCTTGTTCAATCAGAGTTCTGACGATTATATCCGCACCTGATAATTTCACGTTATCACTTCCTCTCAAGCTTTGAGATGATAAGATCGCCCATTTCAGAGCAGCCGACTTTTTTGCAGCCGTCACTCATAATATCGGCAGTTCTGAAGCCTTCATCAAGAACGGCTGAAACGGCGTTTTCAATGCAGTCCGCTTCTTCGGGCATATCGAAACTGTATCGTAACATCATTGCTGCCGAAAGAACAGTTCCGATAGGGTTTGCAATATCCATTCCTGCAATATCGGGAGCAGAGCCGTGAATCGGCTCATAAAGTCCGCAAGAGGTTGCACCAAGGCTTGACGAGGGAATCATGCCGATCGAGCCCGTTATCATTGAAGCCTCATCGGAAAGAATGTCGCCGAACATGTTCTCCGTTACGATAACGTCAAACTGTGCAGGATTCTTAACGATCTGCATTGCACAGTTATCAACGAGCATATCCGAAAGCTCAACGTCGGGGTATTCTTCTGCAAGTCGGTGCATAACCGATTTCCAGAGGCGGCTTGAATCAAGAACGTTGCTCTTTTCGACCGAGCAGAGCTTTTTGCTCCTCTTTCTTGCGGTTTCAAAGCCGATTCTGCCGATGCGTTCAATCTCACTTTCGGTATAGCTTAAAACATCAACGGCTTTCTTTTCGCCGCTTTCTTCGGCTGTTGTGTGCTCGCCGAAATAAATGCCGCCGATAAGCTCACGGACAATAATAAAATCAATGCCCTTGTCAACAATTTCTTTTTTCAGCGGCGAGGCATCTGAAAGCTGTTTCCAGATTTTTGCGGGGCGGTTGTTGGAATAAACACCCATTCCTGCACGAAGTCGTAGAAGTCCTTTTTCGGGTCGCATATCGCCCGGAACACTGTTCCATTTTTCGCCGCCTACCGCACCGAGCAGAACGCTGTCACTCTCAACACACCTTTTCAGCATTTCTTCGGGCAGAGGATCGCCCCATTTATCAATGGCACATCCGCCCATATCAACATCGGTATAGTTGAATGTATGTCCGTACAAATCGGCGATTTTATCAAGAACTTTAAGAGCCTGCTCGACGATTTCGGGGCCGATTCCGTCACCTCTGATAACGGCTATATTTTCAGTCATTGTTTTCACCTTCTTTCAGGGATTTGAGAAGTCCGCCGCACTTGATTATATTCTGAATAAACGGCGGAAACGGCTGTGCCTTGTAGGTTTTACCGCTTGTGTGGTTTGTGATTAATCCCGTATCAAAATCAACGCTGACCTCATCGTTTGCATTGATTTCTTCTGCCGCTTTCTCACATTCAAGAATGGGAAGTCCGATATTGATGGCATTGCGGTAAAAAATTCTTGCAAAGCTTTTGGCGATTACGCATCCCGTGCCGCAGGTTTTGATAACAAGCGGAGCATGTTCTCTTGATGAACCGCAGCCGAAATTCCAGCCTGCAACCATAACGTCGCCTTTTTCGACTTTCTTTACAAATTCTGTGTCAATATCTTCCATACAGTGAAGTGCAAGCTCCTGCGCATCTGCGGTGTTGAGATAACGTGCAGGAATGATAACATCGGTGTCAACATTATCGGGATATTTGAAAACTTTACCATTGGTATTCATAAATCAGACCTCCTTCGGATAGGTTATGTAACCCGTCAGGGCGCTTGCTGCTGCAGTTGCGGGGCTTGCAAGATAAACCTCGCTTTCGGTGTGACCCATTCTGCCGACAAAATTGCGGTTTGTGGTGGCAACGCATCTTTCGCCTGCCGCAAGAATGCCCATATATCCGCCGAGACACGGTCCGCAGGTCGGGGTTGAAACAACCGCGCCTGCATCGATGAAAGCGGTGTAATAACCCTTTTCAACGCACTCACGCAGAATCTGCATTGTGCCGGGGATAATGATGCACCTCACTCCGTCGGCAACCTTTTTACCGTTAAGGATTTTGTATGCGGTTTCCATATCTTCCATTCTGCCGTTTGTGCAGCTTCCGATAACAACCTGGTCAATTTTAATATCCGAAAGCTCGCTTGCAGGGTGAGTGTTTTCGGGAAGATGAGGGCAGGCAACCGTCGGAACAATTTTTGAAAGGTCAATATCAATCACCTTTTCATATTCAGCATCTGCGTCTGCCTCATAAACAACGGGATTTCTTTCGCTTCTGCCGTTCATATATGCTTTTGTCACTTCGTCAACGGGAAAAATTCCGTTCTTTGCGCCTGCTTCGATTGCCATATTGCAAATGCAAAGACGGTCATCCATCGAAAGATTTGCAACTCCGTCACCCGTGAATTCCATGCTCTTATAAAGTGCACCGTCAACGCCTATCATCCCGATAATTGTGAGGATTATGTCTTTGCCGCTGCAGTTTGACGGAAGTTTGTTTTTAAGATTGAATTTTATTGCGGAGGGAACTTTGAACCAAGCCGTGCCCGTTGCCATTCCTGCCGCCATATCCGTTGAGCCGACACCCGTTGAGAATGCTCCGAGTGCGCCGTAGGTGCAGGTGTGGCTGTCTGCGCCGATAATGCAGTCGCCTGCGGTAACAACTCCCTGCTCGGGGAGAAGAGCGTGCTCAATTCCCATTTTGCCGACATCGTAAAAATGACTTACGCAATGAGAGCACGCAAATTCACGGCATTGCTTCGACTGCTCGGCAGCCTTTATATCTTTATTGGGAACAAAATGGTCAAGAACAATCGCCACTCTGTCCTTATCAAAAACTTTGTCAAAGCCTGCTTTTCTGAATTCATTGACGGCAACGGGAGTTGTAATATCATTGCCGAGAACAATATCAAGTTTCGCATTTATAAGCTGACCTGCCGTTACACTTTCAAGACCTGCGTGGGCGGCAAGGATTTTTTGTGTCATCGTCATTCCCATTTTATTTTCCTCCTTTGGTCATATTGTGGAACGCGTTGAGAAGAGCATTGGTGCTTGCTTTGATAATATCAGTATCAGTGCCTGCACCCCAGAACATTTCGCCGTTTTCTCTTTCAAGACCGACATAAGATGCAGCAACGCTCTGCGAACCCTGACCCTGCATACTGTGCTGGGTGAAAACCTGTAAGGTATAGTTTTCGTTTGTATAGGCTTTGAGTGCATTGTTGACGGCGTTGAGCGAGCCGTTGCCCTCTGCCTGCATATCGGTTTCTTCGCCGTTTTTTGAAAAAGTGATTTCAATTTTGACCGTATCGTTTTCACGCATAAAATCAAAATATGAAATCGAAATGGGCGTTTCTTCGTAAAGATAATTTGCTTTGAAAATTCCAAAAACCTCATCGGATTTAAGTTCTCTGTGTTCGCTGTCGGAAATATGCTTGCAGAGGTAACTGAGTTCTTCGCTCATCTTCTTCGGAAGAATATAGCCGTAGTTCTGCTCGATGAGATATCCTATACCGCCTTTGCCGCTTTGAGAATTGACTCTGATTACATCTGCATCATAGGTGCGGCTGATATCGTGAGGGTCAATCGGAATATACGGTACGCTCCATTCGTGAAGCTTTTTCTTGGTTCTGTATTTCATTCCCTTTGCGATTGCATCCTGATGGCTGCCCGAAAATGCTGCAAAAACAAGAGCACCTGCATAAGGTGAACGCTCGTAAACGTGCATTCTTGTGCATCTTTCGTAGGTTTCAACAAGCTTTGGCATATCCGAAAAATCAAGTTTCGGGTCAACGCCGTGGGAATACATGTTCATCGCAAGAGTAACGATATCAACATTGCCCGTTCTTTCACCGTTGCCGAAAAGAGTGCCTTCGATTCTGTCCGCACCCGCAAGAATTGCAAGCTCGGCATCGGCAACGCCCGTTCCTCTGTCATTATGAGGATGAAGCGAAATCGTTACATTCTCACGGTATCTGAGATTTTCGTGCATATACTCAACCTGGCTTGCGTAAACATGAGGGCTGCTCATTTCAACCGTTACGGGAAGATTGATAATTACATTGTTTGTTTCACTCGGCTCAAGCACATCAAGAACGGCATTGCAAACCTCAAGAGCATATTCGGGTTCCGTTCCCGTGAAGCTTTCGGGTGAATATTCAAATCTGAAATTGCCTTCATATTCGCTTGCAAGCTTTTTGACAAGCTTTGCACCGTCAACGGCGATTTTCTTGATCTCTTCCTTTGATTTGCCGAAAACCTGCTCACGCTGGGCAACGCTGACGGAATTATAAAAATGAATTATCGCACTCGGCGCACCCTTGCAGGCATCAAAAGTCTTTCTGATAATATGTTCTCTGCATTGAGTGAGCACCTGCACGGTTACATCATCGGGAATCATATTGTTATCAATGAGAGTACGGAGGAATTCATATTCCGTTTCCGATGCGGCAGGAAATCCGACCTCGATTTCTTTAAATCCTACTTCAAGCAGAAGGTTATAAAATTCAAGCTTTTCTTCAAGGCTCATCGGAATAACAAGGCTCTGATTTCCGTCACGCATATCAACGCTGCACCATTGCGGAGCTTTTTCGATATGGTCTTTGCTGACCCATTTGTTATATTTCTTTTCTACGGGATAATATCCCACTCGGTATTTGGTTGAGTCCATCATTTTGATACCTCCGCAACGGTATCAATTTCAACAAGCACGTTTTTCGGGAGTTCTTTAACTGCAACGCAGGAGCGTGCAGGCTTGCCCGTGAAATATCTGCCGTAAACCTCGTTGAATGCGGCAAAATCGCTCATATCTTTAAGGAAACAAACCGTTTTGACAACATTTTCAAGGCTGCTGCCCGCCGCTTCAAGAATGGCTTTTATATTTTTGCAAACCTGCTCGGTCTGCTCTGTAATTGTTTGTGCTTCAACCGCACCGCTTTCGGGGTTAATGGCTATCTGACCCGATGTGAAAACAAATCCGTTTGTAACAATTGCCTGTGAATAGGGCCCGATTGCATCGGGTGCATTTTTTGTATATACAGTATTCATGATTATTCTCCTTATTCTACTATTTTGAAGCCCTCTTTTTTGAGAGCTTCTTTGATTTCAAGAACGTGGTCATAATTACGGGTTTCCATTGTGATTCGCAGATAACAGCCGTTTACGCTCTCTGTGCTGCCTGCACGCTCGTGATGAACGCCCGTAACGTTTCCGCCGCAGTCTGCGATAATTCTTGAAACATCCTTAAGCTGACCCGGTTTATCAATCAGTTCAATGAGCATACTCGAAGTTCTGCCCGATTTGATAAGA
This sequence comes from Clostridia bacterium, assembly GCA_017403185.1. GTDB lineage: Bacteria > Bacillota > Clostridia > Oscillospirales > Acutalibacteraceae > CAG-177. Next base: position 1,274 of record JAFQON010000010.1, on the reverse strand, counting down.
CCTCGTTTGATAACTCTTGAAAGGCTTGTAACGTCGATGTTTCCGCCCGAAACAAGGCTTACAACCTTCTTTCCTTGAATCGGAAATTTATTGAACATTGCCGCCGCAACGGAAACAGCTCCCGCACCTTCGGCAATCATCTTCTGCTTTTCGATAAGTTCAAGAATTGCTCCTGCGATTTCATCCTCTGTTACAAGTGCGATATCATCAACATATTTGTTTATCAGTTCAAAGGTGTGTTCACCCGGCTGTTTGACGGCAATACCGTCTGCGATTGTGGAAACGGAATCAAGGCACTCAATATTTCCGCTTTTCAGCGAATTGAACATGCTCGGTGCGCCTGCCGCCTGAACGCCGTAAACCTTGATTGAGGGTCGGATTGATTTGAGCGCATAAGCAACACCCGAAATAAGACCGCCGCCGCCAATCGGAACGATAACCGCATCAACATCGTCAAGGTCGCTTGCAATTTCAAGACCGATTGTGCCCTGACCTGCAATAACAGCTTCATCGTCAAACGGATGAACGAAGGTGTAACCCATTTCATCTTTAAGCTGAAGTGCCTTTGCATAAGCGTCGTCATAGCATCCGTTGACAAGGCAAATATCTGCACCGTAGCTCTTTGTTGCCTCAACCTTGGATATCGGAGCACTGTCGGGCAGGCAAATCAGAGATTTGATTCCGTGCTTTGATGCCGCAAGCGCAACGCCCTGAGCGTGATTTCCTGCCGAACACGCTATAACTCCTCTTGCTTTTTCCTCATCGGAAAGTGTAGCGATTTTATAGCCTGAGCCTCGCAGCTTGAAAGAGCCTGTTTTCTGTAGGTTTTCGGGTTTCAGATATAGTCGGCAATCCGCCGCAATTCCGTTTGAAGGTACGACCTTTGTTGCTCTTATAATGTCCTTAAGCACCACCTGTGCTTCAAAAATCTTGTCAAGCGTCAACATTTCACTACACTCCATTCGTGATAAAATAAAAACAAAAAAATCCCATCTCTTTAATAGAATTAAAGAGACAGGATTTCTAATACAAAACAATTAAAAATCTTGCGGTACCACTCTTCTTGCCGCCCCAAAAGGCGACCACTCACTGCGACCAACATCGCGCCCTGCTGTAACGGTCAGGCTCCGTCCTCCCTATGTATCAAAAGATTGGTTCGGGTAGGCTGCTCAGAGGAGAGCTCGCAAATAAGACCTTCCGTTGACTCGCACCATCCGTCAACTCTCTGAAGCAGGTACAAACCGCTTATTCCTCGTCATAGCTTTTATGGTAGT
>JAFQON010000009.1 GCA_017403185.1 Clostridia bacterium | reverse complement strand
GCCAAACCACTACTATTATACTTGGAGGTTTGATTATCTTTCAATCCTTTTGGGCTTGCTTTGAGCTCGCCCGTTTTGGCTTTACTGAAGTCTTTTTTGCCCCCGGCTGTACCGGGGGTTGTCTTTTGCTTAAGCATTAACACAAAAGACTTGCAAAGGAAATTTCCGATGCAAGTCTTTTTTTGATTATTTGCGGGCTCAGCCCATGAGCTTGCCGCCTTTCATTTTTATAAGCTCTCTGTAGCTTATCAGCTCAACGCCATGGTCCTTGAGATATTTATGGGTGTAAGGGTCCTTCATAAGCTGATATTCCCACACTCTGTCCTGCCATCTGCCGGTGATGCCCTTAAGCTCATCGGTTTCAACAGAGGGGTGAATAAAGGTTTCGGTTACGCCGTCCTCGGGAATATCAACCCAGATTTTGAGAATGGTCTCTCTGTATTTTTCATAGCTTTCACGCATATCGTCATTCCAATCGGGGAAAAGAAGGTAATCGGGGATAACAACATTGTATTTCTTGCCCCAGCGCTTTGAAAGCAGTGTGATTGCAGCATAAAGGAAGTAGGGCGTGCCGTTGGGGCAGATTCTTTTATCGTGCTTTGTGTAAAGGCGGTAGGCATAGCCGTATTCTCCGCAAACACGCAGAGTCATTTTTGCAAGACCGAGGCGGCCTGTGTAATGACCGTAAAGCGAGCCCATGTGATTATCGGTATGCGAAGGCTTCATGCCCATGCTGTGCGCAAGGTCAATCTGCGCTCTGATTTCAGCCTCAAGGTCCTCGTAAGAAGCGTTCTTTTCAACCTGATCGCTCTCATGCCACATGAAGCCCTCTTCATCAATAAGTGTTTTGCCGTTTGTGAGAGGCTTCCAGCGATACTCACCCCATTCGCTCGTCATCGTGAGGTGAACACCTATTGCATATTCGGGATGGTCAATCGAAAACTGAACAGCATCCTTTGCCGTGGGGCACGGCATCATAATTGTTGCGGATTTAAGAAATCCGCCTTCAAAAAGCTCTGCAACTGCGGTGTTTGCCGCATTGCACATTCCGTAGTCATCTGCATTAACGATAAGATACTTTGCCATATTATCAAATCCCTTTCTGTTGCATTTGTTTCCTGCAACATAATAACACAATTCGCAAAAATAATCAATATGCTGCAAAATTTATATCATTTCGGCTTGACTGAACACCCGAATTCCTATATTATTATAATGTTGATATTTTTACGGAGGGATAAGATATGATTAAATTCGGAACCGGCGGCTGGAGAGCCGTTATCGGTGATGATTTTGTAAGCGAAAACATCCGCCGTGTTGCTGCAGGCATTCTTGCTCTTGCCAAGGAACAGAATAAAACGGACAAGCCCGTAATAATCGGCTATGACCGCAGATTTTTGTCTGTTTCGGCAGCAAAATGGGTCGCTGAGGTGCTTGCCGAGGGCGGCATAGAGGTGTGGTTTCTAAACCGCTCCGCACCCACTCCGCTTATCATGCACACGGTAAAGGATAAGAACTTATATTTCGGCATTGAAATCACTGCAAGCCACAACCCCGCAAGCTATAACGGAATCAAGCTTTTTGTTGAGGAAGGCAGGGACGCTCCTCTTGAGGTTACACAGAGACTTGAAGAAATAATCGAAACTCTCTCTGCGCCCGCATTCATTGATTTTGAAGCTGCCGTTGCTCAGGGAAAAATCGTTTATCAGCGCAATCCATTTAACAAATTCATTGATGATATAATTGATTTGCTTGATATGGATGCTCTCAGAGAAAGAGGTCTCAGAGTCCTTTTTGATGCAATGCACGGCTCGGGTTCATACCCTCTTGAGGTAATTCTTCACACCGCACGCTGCACCATTGATACAATCAATCTTAACAAGGATGCTTATTTCGGCGGTCAGATGCCTGCACCTACAGAGAAAACTCTCGCAACACTCAGCAATCAGGTTATAGTCGGCGACTATGATTTCGGCATTGCCATGGACGGTGACGGTGACAGACTCGGAATCGTTGACAAACACGGAAAATACATCAACGCCAACGAAATTCTCTGTATGCTCTACTATTACCTTGTCAAATACAAGGGCTGGAAGGGTCCCGTTGTGCGCAACCTCGCAACAACGCATATGCTTGACAAAATCGCAGAAAGCTTCGGCGAAACCTGCTATGAGGTGCCGGTCGGCTTCAAATACATATCATCAAAGCTTGACGAGGTCGATGCGGTGCTTGGCGGCGAATCCTCGGGCGGTCTTACCGTAAGAGGACACATCTACGGCAAGGACTCCGTGTATGCGGCAGCTCTCTTCTCGGAAATGGTAAGCGTTACGGGCAAATCCCCCACTGAGCTTCTCAACGAGCTCAAAGAAACCTACGGCAGCTATGTGATGGTTGAGGATAATCTTCGATTTGAGCCTGAGCGCAAAGAAGAAATCAACAAAATCATCATGGAGGATAAGCTTCTCCCCGACTTCGGCGTTACCGTTGCAAGAGTTAACTACGAGGACGGCTGCAAGGTTTATTTTGAGGATGACAGCTTTGTAATCTGCCGTTTTTCAGGCACGGAGCCTCTGCTTCGCATTTTTGCCGAAAGCAGCGACGGCACCGCAGCAAAAAAATACATTGCCGATTTCAGAGAATTTTTGAATATATAAAAATCAAGGGGCTGTCCGCAGACAGCCCCTTTTGCTTGGTATTAAACGATTATTCAGCCTTTTTACCGTCGAGGAATTTGTAAACAAGAGCCGCAAGCACGCCGCCGATAAGAGGAGCAACGATGAATACCCATACATCGCTGAGATTACCCGAAAGAAGAGCAGGTCCGAAGCTTCTTGCAGGGTTAACGGATGTGCCTGTGAATGCAATGCCGAAAAGGTGAACAAGTGTGAGTGTGAGACCGATAACAACGCCTGCAACCGCACCGTTTTCAACCTTTGAGGTTACGCCGAGAATAGCAATAACAAACACGAAAGTGAGAATAACTTCAATAAGGATTGAAAGGCCGATGTTATCGTTGAAAAGAGCGTTTGAGCCGAGGTTGCTTTCGGGAGCAAAGAGCTTGAGCACGCCTGCACCTGCGATTGCGCCTGCAAACTGAGCAACTATGTAGCCGATGAAATCCTTGATGCCGAGCTTGCCGCTCACAAGCATTGCGATTGAAACTGCGGGATTGATGTGGCAGCCCGAAACATTGCCGATTGAATAAGCCATTGCAACGATAACAAGACCGAAAGCAAGAGCTGTCATAAGATAAGCCGCACCGTTTTCAACCGAGCAGCCCGTTACAACTGCCGTGCCGCAGGCAAAAAGAACGAGTACGAATGTGCCGATGAATTCTGCGAGATACTTCTTGACTGATTGCATAATTATTTCCTCCTTAGAGTTAAGTGACTTGAACTGAATTCAAATCATTTTACTTTATTCTAACAAAAATTATTCCAAAATGCAAGAAGGTATTATGTTATTGTGATTTTTTATATATACAAACCTCAAAATTTCCGCATTTTTGTGATATTTAAAAAAATTAAAAAACCGCAAAAAAAAATCACAAAAAAATATATACAAATCAAAAAAATTGTGATAAAGTAAAGTTGTTTTTAAAACAAAAGGAGTGTTGCATTATGACAAAGATTTATGAAGGCAAAACAAAAGATGTTTATTCACTTGACAACGGCAATGTTATGCTTAAGTTCAAGGATGACTGCACAGGCAAGGACGGCGTTTTTGATCCCGGTGAAAACAGCGTTGGTCTTACCATCGAAGGCATCGGCAAGGCAAACCTTGAAACATCAATCCACTATTTTGAGCTTCTCAAGAATGCTGGCATCAAAACACACTATGTAAGTGCAAATCTTGACGATGCAACAATGGAAGTTCTTCCCGGCAAGGTTTTCGGTCACGGTCTTGAAGTTATCTGCCGCCTTGTTGCAACAGGCAGCTTCATCCGCAGATACGGCGAATACATCGCAGACGGCACCGTTCTTGAGGGCGGCTATGTTGAGTGCACATTCAAGAATGACGCTCTCGGCGATCCCCTCGTAACAGGCGAAGGTCTTGCAGCCCTCGGCATCATGACTCCCGAAATGTTTGAAAGCATGAAGGCTCAGACCCTTGCAATCACAAAGATTGTTGCCGATGACCTCAAGTCAATCGGTCTTGACCTTTGGGATATCAAGTTTGAATTCGGCTACAACAATGACGAGGTTATCCTTATTGACGAAATTGCATCGGGCAATATGCGTGTTTACAAGGACGGCAAGATTGTTGACCCCGTTGAGCTCACAAAGCTTATCAACAACAGATAATCAAAAGAAGGAAGGGCTGTCTCACAGTGAGGCAGCCCGTTTTGTTATATCTCCGCTTCTGCGAAGCCTATGCACTCCCTGCCTTTAATCATATCCGATGTATCTCTTGCGTTGAAATAAAGGCGGAGGGTGTTTTTGTATTTTACAAGGTGACTTGCGTAAACAAACTGTTTCATCCAGTCCTTATCGCCGTCCATGGCAGGCTCAACAAGAATTTTGCAGAAGTCAAACTTAAGCCCGTCAGGCGAAGTGAGCAAAATTATTGCCGAGTGGCTTTTGCCGTCTTTTTCGTATAATCCGTTCTGAATTCCGATGTAGCCGTCGCTGAGCTTATAAACCTTAAGGCAGCCGCTGCAAAGATTCAGATACGGGTTATTTTTATCGGGCGAAATCAGCGGCTTCTCAGCAGAAACATATCCGCCGGCAATGCTTTCGCTCTCGGCATAACTTATGTAAGTCGGCTCGCAGAAGCCGCAGTCATTTATAAAGGTAAGTCCGCAGGAATAATACAGACGGTTAACTCCGTTTTCTCTGAGAAGGAACGGATTCGAAATGGACATTCCCCTTTCGCTGTTTTCAAAATCCCTTGTGTTGGTTATAACGGGCTTCGGAGCAGACCAGCTCAGAAGGTCGGTGCTCTCAACAACATATATTTCAGATTTCCATTTAACCGCATTCACAACATTCAGAGCATTAAAAATCAGAGGGCGGGTTCTTTCAAAAAAGAGATAGTATCTGCCGTTGATGCGGTTGATATTCGGACGCATTGCTCTGCCCGTTATCTTTTCAACCTTTTTGAAGTCAATACCGTCATCGCTGACAAAATGAAATATCCCGAATGTTGTGTGAAAAAACATATGCCATTTGCCGTCATGACTGCTGTCCGGTGTGAGAAGTGACGGGTCAGCAACAACAAATGAGCCGTGAAACGGTCTCAGAATAGGACTGTCAGGATTTATCCTGAAATCCGCATTTACAATCTGATTTATGCTTAAATTTTCCATAGCAAACCTCGTCTTATGTTAATGATATACATATTATAGGGCAGAAAACAGGCATTGTCAAATATGAATATGCAGCGCACATCCTGCAAAAAGCAAAAGCCGTCACGGCAAATGCCGTAACGACTTTTTTGTCTAATGGTGTATAAGGCGATACCGCCCATAATATTGTATCATCAGCTGCTAAAAATAACTGTTTATTGCGGCTTTGTTGATACAACTTTGCGATTTATATATTTTGAAAAACAATATATATCCACTGCAATTAATAAAAAATAGTGAAAAAATAGTGAAAATTTAATGGGGTTTTTCTTTTTGATGTGATAATGTGTTCAGCAACAATCAGTGGTATGATATCCTTTATTGTTTGCTCTTGTAATTATTGTTGTAATGTATTAAAATAATCTTTAGTTAAGTTTTAATAAGTTTTTGAATCTTTTGTGATATTATTGTGAAAAAAGCAGGAGGATATGATGTATGTTTAAAAGGT
>JAFQON010000045.1 GCA_017403185.1 Clostridia bacterium | reverse complement strand
TTATGATTATTGGTACAGAAATAACGGTGAAAACATTGTTATCACAAGAGGCTTTTCAGGTGAATTTTCCGTAGAGTGCTGGCTAAACTCCGAATCCCATAAAAAGAATATGCTCAAAGATTTCTGGACACACACGGGTGTGGGAATCTATGTTGAGGGGAACTGTTATTACATCGTTCAGCTGTTTGTTCACAAGAAATAAGCACAGTTTAAAATGACAGAACTTTTAAATTATTTTTTTAATTCTAATTCTTTTTGTCTCAAATTACTGAGAGAGTTTTCATTATTCAACAAATTGCCCAATAATATCTCATAAGCCTCATAAGAATGATATCTTATGGATTTTAACTTTTTGTACATTTCCTTACGGTCATATTTATCAGTGGTCTTTCCTAAATGTACATCATAATAATCGGCTTCGTCTTTTACTTGAGCAAGCAATATGTTTATTTCTTCATAATCTTCAGAAAGGTATCTTTCAATCATATCATAAATATACCTGATTTTTTTCTTACCTTCTGCATCATTGAAATGAATGCCTTTTTTTCTATCTGCCAAGTCAAGAAGATATTTTACACTTTTGTCCGACAAATTCAGCTTACGACTATATTCATAGCTTTCTGAATTGCATACGTTATCATTCAGGCCGACAAGATAATCTGTTGAAACACCATATCTTTCGGCCAATTTTCTTAATTGCCATGCATTAGGTAAACGAGCATTATTCTCATTCTCAAATGCTATAACGGTATCTCTGTTGACACCTAATATATCAGCGATTTTTTTCTGAGTAACCTTGCTCTTTATACGTTGTTCTTTGAGTCGTCTCGAAATAATTTTGATTTCATCACTTGAAGAACTCATAATCTCAACTCCCGCCATCGATTGTTATAACCATTTTATTGATAAATTTGCGGTGAGTCAATATACATATTTGAGCGAGTGTCGCAATAACACAACATATATTTTTCAAAAACAGCTAAAAGTCTGATATATGCCACACTTTTTGACTTTTGCGCTATTTAGAAAGAAATTTTTGCTCCAATCTCTTACATGCTTTGAGAAACGGCCAAAGTTGCGCCCGAAATCAAGGAGCTGTAAGAAATGATGCATAGGTTTATTGAACATCTGGCAAATGAAGAAGAATTTATTTTTGTTGATAAGGTTGTGGCACATCAAAAAGTAGATATAAACAATTATTGTTGTGAACACATATCAACACCTTCTTTTCACAGACTTGAATAGACTACTTCCGAAAAATTTAACGAATATACATATATAGAGAGTCAACGTGTCAAAAATCAAAAAATAGAAAGGAGATTCCTTTTTGGTTAATTATACAAATACAAGATCACCCAACATCAACTTCATTGAAGAACATTATGACATGACAAATGACCTTTTTGTGCCAATCTGGCACAAAGCAGCCCTCACCCTTGAAGAAGCTGCGAAATATTCAGGCATCGGTATTAACAAGTTAAGAGATGTTTCGAATGAGCCTGGTTGTAAATTCGTTTTCTTTGTAGGCGGTAAAAGACTTATAAAGCGCAAAGAGCTTGATGAATACATATCAAAAGCATGTTCAATTTAAAAATTCAAATAAAATGCAGAGCCTTGATACACATTGTGCGTGACAAATCTTGTTTATCATGCTATAATTTAAAATCATATCAAGGCTCTGTAGAAGGAGCTAATTTATGAAATATAAAAAACGCAAAGACAGCAAAGGACGCATATTCAAACCCGGCGAAAGCCAGAGAAAAAACGGAACATATCAATTCCGTTATACCGATATTTACGGAAAGCGTCAATGTTTATATGCCAAAACATTGGATGATCTCCGTGAAAAAGAAGCTGAAATAGAGAAGTCGCTGAACTGCGGTCTCGATTATTCCGAAGGAAATATCACACTTATTGAACTGGTAGAAAGGTATTTCAAAATAATCGGAGAAATTGAGTATAACACAATTATTTGCCATAACTTTGTGCTGAATTTGATCATAAAAGAGGAGTTCTGCCATCGTAAGATTCGTGATATTAAAACATCCGAAGCAAAAGCCTGGTTCATCAAGCTGCATAACGATGGCTATTCCCGCAGCACTCTTTGCTCAATAAGAGGTGTTATAAAACCTGCTTTTGAAATGGCAGTCGAGGACAGAATCAATGCCTACAATCCATTTTCTTTTCCTATGAAAAGTCTAAAAATAAAGGATGATTCTCAAAAAGCAATAGCAATGTCAGACGAAGAAGAATCAAAATTCATGGAATTTCTTAAAAACAACAAAACATATTCCAAGTATTATGATGAATGCGTCATTTTGCTTGAAACGGGTTTAAGAGTCAGTGAATTGTATGGCTTAACAATCAAAGATATTGACTTTATTAATGGTCGAATCAGTGTTGACCATCAGCTTTTGAAGAAGAGAAACGGTGAATATGCAGTGACAACACCTAAAACAGAATCTGGCGCGCGTTATGTTCCGATGAGCGTTGAAGCTTGTTTGGCATTTAAAAGAATACTTGCCAATCGAAATCCCCCTAAAGCTGAAAAGGTTGTTGACGGATACGCAGGTTTCATTTTTCTTGACAAAAACAAGAATCCCAAAGTTGCACTTCATCTTCAGCACGCAATGAAAAGGGCTCTTGACAAGTACAACAATACTCATAAAGTGCAATTACCCAAGATTACCCCTCATGTTTTTCGCCACACATTCTGTACCAAAATGGCACTTAACGGAATGAACATAAAAAGCCTTCAATATATTATGGGGCATTCGCGTATTGAAACCACGCTTAACTACTATGTTCATACTGATCTTGAAAAAGCAACTAAAGCAATGGGCGAAATCGTTAAGCTTGTTCAAAAAGCCGTTTAAGTTTACTCCAAACTTACACCAAATTTACACCAATTGACCGTAGATTTATAACGATTTATGAAGAATGGTGTAAATTTTGGTGTAAATCGCAGAGTTCAGACTTGTTGATAATCAAAGAAACGTAGATATATAAAGGAGTTTGAAGGGTGAAAAAAATAATGTTCGTATGCCACGGCAATATATGCAGGAGCCCGATGGCGGAATTTATACTTAAAGATATGGTGAAAAGAAGAGGAGTTGCAGATGAATTTGTCATTGCCTCCTCCGCAACAAGCACAGAAGAAATATGGGGTGACACCGGCAACCCCGTTTATCCTCCCGCAAAAGCAGAGCTTGCAAAGCACGGCATATCCTGCGAAGGAAAACGGGCTGTTCAGCTTCGGAAAAGCGACTATGAAAAATATGACCTTTTCATCGGCATGGACAGCATGAACATACGCAATATGCACCGTATTCTCGGCGGCGACCCTGACGAAAAAATCCGCAAGCTGAAGGATTACACAGGCGGCGGAGATGTTGCCGACCCATGGTACAGCGGCAGATTCGATATTACATGGCGTGATATTTATGACGGCTGCGAAGCGCTGCTTGAAAGCCTGCTTTGACCCCTGACTGAAGAGCGGATACCGTGCATGGCGCACAGCTTTAGAAAAAAATTAAGAATTATATCAATTGACATTGTTACACCGTTTTGTTAAAATTGGAAGCTGACAATATATGCTAAAATTCTACAAAAAGGCGGTTGAATGATGGATTTCAAAAAATATCTCGCAGGAGCATTGACAAAACCCGCACCCGGCGACAAAATCGAATATTTCAAAATCAAAGGCAGAGCATCAAGCAATGTTCTGAGCAATGCTCAGAAAACCATCCCCGCAGGCGGATATAATTATGAAGCGGATATAACCAAATTCTGGAACGAATACCACGCATTGAAAGAGGAATGCGGCTATAATCTGATGTTCAACACCCTGATGATTAAGGTGCTTGCAGAGGGCCTTAAGGCTGCACCGAGGCTCAATGCACACATGAATTACAACCACATGGCATCCTGCGGAAGGCTTATAATTAAAAAGAATATTGATGTTGCCATCCCCCTTCTTCTCGACACGGGTGAAACCTTCCCCGTAAAGGTAAGGAATGTTGAGCAGAGAACGCTTAAGGAAACTCAGGAAGAGTTTGACCGCATTATGAAAACACTCAAAACAACAGATCTTGACAGAGTTCTTTTTGATGTTGTTCTTCAGAGAATCATCGGCTTCATCCTCAAGGGCAAGCTTGTATCAACCGCTGCACAGATTGCAACGGGCTATGTGGGCAAATACAAGGTTGCCGAGCTTAAAGGGCTCTTTGAGCACGCCCCCCATGATGAAACCTCACTTCAGATTGACGATCTGAACGAGGGCACGGTGTGCCTTTCAAACCTCGGCTCACTTTATCACGGCTTGACGGGCAATGTTACCTACGCCCCGATTCTCTACCCTCAGGTGTTCATTATGGCTATGGGCGCAGTGCAGGACAGAGAATACGCATTCAAAAATGAGAAGGGAGAAGTTGAAGTCGGAGTCAAGAAGGTGCTCCCCATCAACCTCATGTTTGACCACAGAATAGGCGGCTTCGCAGATGTTGTTCCCTTCATCAGGAAGCTCGACGAAATATTTGACGAACCCGAAGTAATCAGAGAATGGTAAAAATTAAGCGGCTTGCAGAATGCAAGCCGCTGATTTTTATTTGGCAACCGCAAAGGTTGTGGGCAGTATACCCGTGCTGTCGTGCTTTTCAAGGAAGCCTTCTCTGTAAAGCACTCCGACAGGAGCCGAGATTGCATCATAAAGAATTCTTACGAATGCCATGCCGCCCGCAAGCTTCTTGATATGAACGGGAATGTGGTTCTTTATGATTCTTTCAACATCGCCAAGCAGATTTTCGGCATCCTCCGTTATGCTCTGCGCAGCGGGAGCAAGAATATTGAGAAGCTCATTATACTGCTCTTCGGTAAATACGGGTGCATTGACACTGAAATTGCCGTCATTATTTATTACATAGCCTCTCTTGACAAGCTCTGCAACAAGAGCGGAATCGTTTTCGCCAAAGCCGCTTGTTTTTCCGCCTGCGATATCAAGAAAAACATTGATATTGCTGTTGCTGAAATATGAATGAACAAGGTCTCCGCTGATTTTTTCAAAATCCATAAAGCGGATAAAGCCGTCTTTGTTGCCCGATACGGTAGAAATACCGAACACATAATCCGAGTTAAAAATGCTGTTGCAGCCCTTTTCAATGCCCCAGACAAGGCATTCCGTGCCGAATTTATCGACGGGAAGGGTAAGCTTTATATTCTTTTCAAGCCTTTCCACAGCTGCATTGTAAAGCAGGAGCGAGCTTATCTGCCATTTATAGGCGTTTGAGCTCATATCGCATCCGTTAAAGCCTATTGCTCTTATTTTTTCTTCATTTTCAACAACGGCCGCCTTAACCTTTTCGGCAATTTTTTCTTTTGTTGCGCTTGTTTTTCTGTCTATCTCAGAGGAAAGCTCGTTTGTAAAAATAAGAATGTTTGTGTAGTATTTGTTGCCCTCCTTAAGAAGAAGCTCATGCTCAGCGAGAATTCTGATATCCTCTTCAATATAGGGAAGGCTTACGCCGATTTCAAGGCTTATCTGCTCTGCGGTAAGCTTATCGTTATAGCAGGCAAAAAGTATATTCTGAGGAACAATTCTTTGCGCAAGCTGCCAATATCTGTTGTTTCCGTTACCTAAAAACTGTATTTCAAGACCCTTGGGGTTATAGCTCTGTTCACCGTAAATTCTTTCCATGTTCATGCCTTCTTTCAAAATTTTTCTTGATTTAAACAGTAAATATTTGACCATATTCTCACTTACGGAGAGTTCTTCGGAAATTTGTGCACAGGATTTGTTTTCAATATAATATAGTACAGTGGCTTTTCTGTATTTTTCGCTCAGGAAGCTCAGCTCCCTGCGAAGCTTACAGATATCGGATTCTTTATCGAGCTTTTCAAAATCAAACTGCTCAACGGCATCAATATCGTTGAGCTCAACGCTCTTGCCACGGGAATTTTTTCGCAGCCACTGCTTATACACATTGCCTGCAACCGACCACATAAAGCCGTAAAACGCCTCGTCATTGCGAAGATTCTGTGCGGACTTCATAATTTCAAGCAGAATATCCTGCGCAAGGTCCTCGGCATCCTGACTGTTTGCCGTTCTCGCCATGCAATATGACAAAACGGATTTTGATACCTCTTCAATCTTTTTGTTAATCTCGTGCTTTTCCAAAATATCCTCTCCTGTCGTAACCGCCGTTTAATCAGCGGCATTTTGAAAGCTTTCATAAACATAGTGAAACCAAAAATACTTTGGTTAACAAAAAATCAAAAAAATTTCTGTGATTTAATTCTGAAGCTTTTTTCGGTTATTGTCAAGTATTGCCGCTTGGTTCTATTGACTAAAAAAATAAATTCCTATATTATATATACATAACTCCGAAAGAGAGGAAAACAAATGAAATATACGATTTTTAAATTTCTGAAAAAAGCATTTGCGGCAATCATGGCGGCAATAATGCCGCTCACGGGCGGGATTTCAGGCGGCAAAGAGCCCGAAAGGCCCGATGCAAACACCGTTACATCCTACAGCGAAGCCAATGCCGACTACACTCTCGGCATTGATGCAGGCGATGAGATTCACCATATCAGCGATTTGCTTTTCGGTGTTTTCTTTGAGGATATCAATTTTGCGGCAGACGGCGGACTTTATGCCGAAATGGTGCTCAACCGTTCGTTTGAATTCACCGAAATCGCTGCAGGCGATGCCCTGCACGGCTGGAATACCGTTGGCAGTGCGACGGCTGAGGTAAAAATCAATGACAAGGCAAACTCGCTCAATGAAAACAACACGAATTACCTCGTGCTTACAAACAACTCGGATTCCCCCGCAGGCATTGCAAATGTCGGCTTTCTTGACGGTATGTCAATCGAAAGCGGCAAAAATTATAACTTCTCCGTTTATGCAAAAGCTCTTGACGGCTACAGCGGAAAACTTTGTGTCAGACTTATGTCAGGCAATGAGGTTGCAGGCGAAGGAACAGTTGATGCAATAAGCTCCGAATGGGCAAAATATTCGTTTACCCTCACCTGCAACAAAACAGATTTTGAAAATGCTTCCCTTCAGGTGCTCACAGATAATGGCAGCGTTGCCCTCGATATGGTTTCTCTCTTCCCCGAGGATACCTTCAAGGGCAGAGAAAACGGCATGAGAAAAGACCTCGGCGAGATGCTCGAGAAGCTTGAGCCGAAGTTTCTGCGCTTCCCCGGCGGCTGCGTTATTGAGGGCTATGACTACGAAACATTATATAATTGGAAAGCCTCCATCGGCACGGGCAGCGACGGACTCCCCCTTGAATTCAACGGCGGCTACGGCGATGTTGCCGCAAGAAAGCAGGGCACAAATCTCTGGACAAACATTGCCGCAACCGACGACCCCTTCCCCTGTTTTATGACCTACGGTCTGGGCTTTTATGAATATTTTCAGCTTGCAGAGGATATCGGTGCAATCGGTGTGCCTGTTATCAACTGCGGCATCTACTGCCAGATGAGAGGCAAAGGCCCCGTTGACATGGAGAGCGACGAGTTCAGGCAGTATGTTCAGGATATGCACGACCTTGTTGAATTCTGCCGTGGCGATGAATCCGCAACATGGGGTAAGGTGAGAATTTCACTCGGTCATCCCGAGCCGTTTGAGCTTAAATATATCTGCATCGGCAATGAGCAGGAAGGCGAAGTATACTTTGAGAGATATCAGGTATTCCTTGACTCCTTCAACGAGGCAAAGGCGGCAAATCCTGAGCTTTACGAAGGGCTTGAGCTCATCTACTCAGCAGGTGCATCCGACGGCACACACGGCGAGAATTACATAAAATCGTATGAATACGCCAAGCAGCAGCTCGGCTCTTCCGATGTGGCGGAGGATTTTGCAGGCGCAACAGACCAGCACTACTATAACCAGCCCGAATGGTTCCTCAGAAATGCGGATTATTACGATAAGGAAAATTACAGACGCTCCGTTGACGAAATGACGGACACAGTCTACGGCGGTGCAATTCAGGTGTTCCTCGGCGAATATGCCGCAAAATCAAACACTCTTAAAGCGGCGCTTGCAGAGGCGGCATATATGACGGGCCTTGAGCGCAACGGGGATATTGTTCGCATGGCAGCTTACGCTCCCCTTTTCGGCAACCTCACGGCTACTCATTGGTCGCCCGACCTTATATGGTTCAACAATCATCAGGTGACGGGCTCAATCAGCTACTATGTGCAGAAGCTGTTCTCCGTCAATCAGGGTTCAAAGCTCCTTAATTCGGAATTTGACGGTGCAAAAATCGAGCAGGCTCCCCTCGGCGGAAGAGTCGGCATAGGCACATGGTACACCTCGGCTGAATTCGATAATGTTAAGGTTGTTTCAAACGAAACGGGCAAAACACTCGGCTCTGATAAATTCTCAACCCCCCTCAACTTCTGGTGGAATTGGGAAAACATCTATGACAGCAACGATTTTGAAATTCAGAAAGGCAAGCTTGTGCAGACAAACACATGGATGCCCTACACCGAAACGGGTATGGTCGCATACTTCGGCTGTGATGAATGGACAAATTACACCTACACCGTTGAAGCCAAAAAGCTTGACGGCGAAGAGGGCTTCATCATACCCTTTGCGGTAAAGGATAATCAGAATTGTTATTTCTGGAACATCGGCGGCTGGGGCAACACGGTGTCGTGCCTTCAGCAGATTGAAAACGGCGCAAAATCAAAGATTCTCGGCACCGAAAAGCCCTGCGCAATTGAAACAGGCAGAACCTATGAAATCAAAATCGTTGTTTCAGGCACAAAGGTTGAATGCTACCTTGACGGTGAGCTTTATGCCGAATATGACTTCTCATATGAAGCAGAGGCAGAGGCTTATCAGGTTGTAAGCACCGATGAAAACGGCGATGTTATTGTAAAAATCGTGAATGTAACCGATACAAGCAAGGTTGTTGCGGTTGACATCGCAAATGCAGATATCAAATCATCGGCAACGGTGCATCAGGTTGCGGGCAACAGCCTTGCAAACGATAATATTCTCGGTGCAAAAGAGGACTGCATTATGGAAGAGTTCACGGTCAGCGGCTTCTCGGATAAATTCAACTACACCGTGCCCGCCTATTCCGTAACCTGCATAAGACTTGAAAGGAAATAAGCTATGAGTAAAATTCTCGGTTCGTGGAGCGGTATGAGGAAATATCTCGAACAGGAAATGCTCGCCGATTCGCTCAAAAGCAGAGTTCAGTATTCCTGCACCTCATACCCGAATATGGACGGCAAAAATGTGTTTGAAATCCGCATAGACAGTAAAACACACAAGCGTTTTTCTTGGGAGACAGTTGCTTTCAGAAATAAAGGCATTGAACAGCAGGAAGCATGGAATAGTTTTTGGAAAGAAAAAAGCACCGTTCCCGTTGAAGAAAAGACGGAATTTGATGATGAGGACTTTTGCGATGCTCTCAGAATTTACAGAGAATTGCCGATTGAGGCTTCAATTTCACATGTCAATCCGCTTGTAAGAATGTTTGCGGTGCTTGACAGAAGGATCGGCAAGAGAACCCTTGAAAAGCTTACGGAAACAGCAAAGAATCAACCCGATTGGCTTAAAGCAATTTATCTGTTAAGATTAACGGCTGAAAATATAATTTAAGGAGAAAGCTATGAAATGGAACGGCTTTGAATGCAAGGAATTCGTTTTTGACGGTCAGGAGGCCATCGTTGTTATCCCTGATATGAAAATTAAAAATCCAGTGCTTGCGGTCAAAACCGAATATTGGAACGCTTTCCCCGAAACAGAAATTGAACTTTTGAAAAAAGGCTTTTATCTTTGTTTCGTCGATAACGAAAACCGTTGGGGTGCAGATACTGACCTTGACCGCAAAGCGGAATTTGTGAAATCCATTATAAACGAATACGGCTTATCGCAAAAATGCGTGCCCGTCGGCATGAGCTGCGGCGGACTTATCGCAATCAAGTTTGCGGCAAAATATCCCGAACTTGTTTCGTGCATTTATGTTGACGCACCCGTGCTCAACTATATGAGCTGCCCCTGCGGTTTCGGAATCGGCAATGCCTGTTGCGAGGATTTCCCCGAAATTTTCGATTCGCTCGGTTTAAAGAATATTTCAGAGCTTATCTGCTACACTGATATGCCGATGCACAGAATCCCTGCACTTGTTGATGCAAAAATCCCCGCCGTGCTCGTTGCGGGCGGAGCAGACAAAACCGTGCCCTATAAAGAAAACGGAATTCTTCTCGAAAAGGCTTACAGAGAAAACGGCATTGACCTTGAGGTTTTCATAAAGCCTGATTGCGCTCATCATCCGCACGGACTTGATGACCCGAAACCGATTGTTGATTTTATTCTCGCTCACTGTTGACTTCGGCATTTTTGTCGGCTATAATACAAATATAATATGTAACTGCCACCGGGTAGAAAATGCAAAGCATTTGTTGATACATCGTTAGGTCTTTGAAGATGTATCCGCAAATGCTTTTTTGTTTGGAGGATATATGAAATATTTTTCAAAATTTGAAATCGGGCTGTGGTGCTCGTCTGTTTTTCTCATTCTTGTTTCTTTCATTTTGTTTGATAAAGAAAATTATCTTACACTTGCGGCATCGCTCATAGGCGTCACATCGCTCATTTTCAACGCAAAGGGCAACCCCTTCGGGCAGGTGCTGATGGTTATATTCAGCGTGCTTTACGGTATTATATCCTATTCTTTTGATTACTACGGCGAAATGATAACCTATCTCGGCATGACTGCTCCGATGGCTGTTTTTGCCCTCATATCGTGGCTGAGAAATCCGTATAAAGGCAACAAAGCGGAAGTAAAAGTGCACAGCATCGGCAAAAAAGAAGCAGTATTTATGCTCATTCTCACCGCTGCCGTAACCGTTATATTTTATTTTATTCTCAGGCATTTCAGCACTGCAAATCTGCTGCCGAGCACGCTCTCCGTCACAACAAGCTTTATGGCGGTTTATCTCACCTTCCGCCGCAGCGCATGGTATGCAATAGCCTACGCCGCAAACGATATCATTCTGATTATCCTCTGGATTCTTGCCGCATTGAGCGATATTTCTTATGTTTCCGTCATAATTTGTTTTGTTGTTTTCCTCGTCAACGACCTCTACGGCTTCATAAGCTGGAAAAGAATATCCGCAAGGCAAAATGAAGGTTGATATATGGGTATATATTTGATATAATGTATATATTACTTAGAAATGAGGCTGAATTATGGCAAAAATTATAGGTGAAAACATTTCCAATATCCCTTGGCAAGAAAAACCCGAGGGCTATAAATACCCCGTGTGGCGTTACAGCGGAAACCCCGTTATAACCCGTGACAATCTCTATATGGCAAACAGCATTTTCAACTCTGCCGTTGTGCCCTACGGCGACGGCTTTGCAGGCGTATTTCGTGTTGATGTTATGAGCCGTGACCACACTCTCGTTGTGGGCTACAGCAAGGATGCAATCAACTGGGAGCTTGAAGAAAAGGTTGTTTTCAGGGGCTATGACCCCAGACTCTGCCTTATCGACGGCAAATACTATCTTTCGTGGGTTAACCTCACCCCTCACGGCACAACAATCGGCATTGCTTACACAACCGATTTCAAGGAGTGGACTCAGCTTGAGGATGCCTGCTACCCGGTTGCACGAAACGGCGTGCTCTTCCCCCGCAAGATAAATGGTGAATATGTGCTGCTTATCCGCCCCTGTGACAGAGGTCACACACCCTACGGCGATATCTTTCTCAGCCACAGCAAGGATTTAACATACTGGGGCAAACACAGATTTGTTATGTCGCCCGTTAAGAATTGGGAGATGACAAAGGTCGGCGCAGGCCCCACTCCCATTGAAACCGATGAGGGCTGGCTGATGTTTTATCACGGCGTGCTCACAAGCTGCAACGGCTTCACCTACGCAATGGGCGCTGCAATACTTGATAAGGACGAGCCGTGGAAGGTGCTCCACAGAGCAGACTGTTTCCTGCTTGCTCCCCACGAGCTTTATGAGTGCGTGGGCGATGTGCCCAATGTTGTGTTCCCCTGCGCTGCGCTTGCAGATGCAGAAACGGGCAGAATCGCAATTTATTACGGTGCTGCAGACACCAGCGTTGCAATGGCATTCACCACCGTTGACGAAACAATCGCATTCATCAAAGAGCACGATTTGCTCAAATAAAATTCTGCGTTTTCAACAAACTAAAAGGGCGTTTTTTGTGCAAAAAAACGCTCTTTTTTGTATTTTGCAAAAATTTTTTCGTAAATTAAAAGTGAGCATTTGCTATGAAAACGGGAGAAAACACGAGAAAAAACGAGCTTTCAAAATGTAAATTAAAAAATTCAAAAAAACCTATTGACATCCGTTTCTTCTTATGATAATATATGCAGGCACGAAAAAAATATTTTGGAGGAAAAGTTATGTCTACTTATATGCCTAAAGCGGGCGACATCGTCCGTAAGTGGTATGTGATCGATGCAGCAGGCAAGCCCATGGGTAAGGTTGCTGTTGAAGCTGCAAAGCTTCTCAGAGGCAAGCATAAGGCTATCTTCACACCTCATGCAGACTGCGGCGATCATGTAATCATCATCAACGCTGACAAAGCAGTTCTCACAGGCAAGAAGCTCGAGCAGAAAATGTACTACCGTCACACAGGTTACATCGGCCATCTCAAAGAGGTTAAATACAGCACTCTTATGAAGACAAAGCCCGAATTCGCAATGACACTCGCTGTTAAGGGCATGATCCCCGATACAGTTATCGGCCGCAAGGCTCTTACAAGACTTCGCGTAGTTAAGGGTGCAGAGCACGCTCACGCAGCCCAGAAGCCCGAAGCTTGGGAATTTTAAGAAAGGGAGGCTATAAATAATGTACGAATCAAATCCTTATTTCTACGGCACAGGCCGCAGAAAGAGCTCGGTTGCAAGAGTTCGCGTATACGCAGGCACCGGCAAGATCATCATCAACGACAGAGAAATCGACGATTACTTCGGTCTTGAAACTCTTAAGCTCATCGTTCGTCAGCCTCTCGCTCTCACAGACACAGCTGAGAAGTTTGACATCATCTGCCGTGTAGGCGGCGGCGGTGTAACAGGCCAGGCAGGTGCTATCCGTCACGGTATCGCACGAGCACTTCTTCAGTAT
>JAFQON010000044.1 GCA_017403185.1 Clostridia bacterium | reverse complement strand
TATCGAGAAGATTGTCAAACAAGGTATCATTCCACGCTTGTCTTGCAACCTCTCTCAAAACCTTATATTTGAGATGCTGAACTTTTGTATCAAACTTTCTCATATCAATTCTCCTTAAAAGTAACTCACTTTGATGCGTTTTCCCATCTTTTTGAGGCAAGCCGAAAGTTCCTCAACAAGATTCATTTTTATGCTGAAATTAATAGGCAAATCGGGATTCTGATGAGCCGGGTTAATTGCTCTGCCTACATAGAAATTTATATCAGTTGCTTCTTCAAAAAGCAAGCGGGAAATCAAGGAAGCACCGTCACGCTTGATGCTCCAGTGCTCATAGTACTTATTTTCCCCAAGATAATCATTTGCGTATTCGACAACCTTGTTTACAGTTATAACTCCCTCTGTTACAAGGTCAACACCTTCGATTTCAGCTATCGGAGGCACATCAGCTTTCTCAAAGTTAATACTTGCTTTAATGGGTTTATTAAGATATTTTGCCGCAATAGAAGATGTTGTACCGCCGCAGATAATGTGCTTTCCCTCTTTTGAGAAGAAAAGTGACATCATTCTGTTTGCATCATCTCTGTTTGACGGAGGTCCGAAAAGGATATTCATCGGCTCACGCTTTCTGATTCTGACAACACAAGCTGTTGCATCATCACCGGGTTTACCACCGTAAAGTTTAAAACACTCATCAACAAGGATTGTTGAAAGAGTTTTAGCGGTATATCCGACAGGAGCAAGGCCTTCCAAAAACGAAACAATATCTTCCCTTTTCCAACCGAAATTATATAACATACCGATACCTGCATGGGGACATCCGTCACTCATTGCAACAAAAATATCGTTTTCACGAAGCTTTATTATGCTTTTGAAAATCTTTTTGCCGCCGATATTCATTTCAGTTTTCGGATAATCGTAGTTTTCATCATCACGGATAACGATTACCTGAGGATTATCATACTGAATAATTTCGGCTATATCGTTGTTTTTCAGATGAATAATAGTAAAAGTTGAGTATGCAACGCCTCTTACCGAGCAAACGGGAAGAGTTGCGGCAATGGTTGAAACACATTCTTCAAGAGGAAGTCCCTCTGCCATCATTGTTGAAATTATCTTTGATGTCAAGGTTGAAAGTATGCTCGCTTTAACTCCGCTGCCAAGACCGTCTGCAAGAACGATAACGGTTGAATTTTCATCCTGTTCAACAACATCAACATGGTCACCGCAAAGCTCCTCGCCATAGTGATTTACGCTTTTGTAGCCGATATCTGCACACAAATCATTCATCGGTAATCGACTCCTTCAGCTTTGCAAGAGCAATTTTTGTTTCGGCGGCTGTTTCACCGAGAAGTGATGCTATCTCCTGAACGATACGCATCTGCTTTTCAACAACTCTGTCCGCAACCTCAACGGTCTGACGGCTGATATTTTCTTTCTTTTCACGCTCTGCTTCTTCATCGGTAACATCACGCATAATGCCGATAAGAAGATGCGAATCACGGTCATAAACAACGGTCTGCTCAACGTATCTCTTATATTCGGCAAGGTATATACGCTGGTCACGGACATCTCTGCCCGTTGAAAGAACAGTCATAAATACAGTCGGGTCAAGAATACGTATAACCTGATCACCGAGAACATCAGATGCTGAACGGATATTCATAATCTTTCTGGCGGCAGTATTTATCTGCTGAACCTCAAGTTGTTCGTTGAGAACAATAAGTCCGTTGGGAGTATTCTTAACAATTGTATCCGAAAAACTCTCTGCTTTATCTTTAAGATAAGGCAAGCACATTGAAAACTCTGCTTTACCCTGCGAAATTGCAATTGCCTTTTCACGGCAGGTATTATATCCGCAGGAGCCGCAATTAAGTTCATCAGAAGGCTTGAATTTACCCATCTGACGCAAAATATTGTTAATTTCAATCTCTGAAGGCATAGGAAGCTTTCTTTCGATGTAGCTGAAGTTCTTCTTCAACTCAACAGGCTTGGGCATATCGACCTCAAAATCCTTGCTTCCTGCATAATTTGCAACTTCGATATAATCCTTAATATTTGAAGTGTGGTGATACTTTTCAATAACGGGACCGCCTACACAGCTGCCGACACAAGATGACATTTCGATAAAGCACTTATGGATCTTGCCTTTTTCAATATCTTTAAGTACAGCTATACAATTCTCAACGCCGTCAATGGCAACGTATGTATAGTCGCTCGTTTCGGTCATTGTTTTGAGCACGCCACCCGTTGTAGGGAAGAATCTGGCACGACTGAATTCATCTTTATCAGAAATTGCTTCAAGCTCAATATTTTCTTCTTTGAGCCATTCTGTAAGCTCTTCAAAGGTGAGAACAGCATCTGCTATGCCTTCGTAATAATCAGCCTCATCCTTTTTTGCAACACAGGGACCGACAAAAACGGTTTTTGCGTTTGGAATACGCTTTTTTATATCCTGACAGTGTGCCTGCATTGGGGACATAACATCGGCAAGAAAGCCGAGTGCGGCAGGATAATGCTTCTGGATAAGCAGATTTATTGAATGACAGCAGGAAGAAATAATAACATCTCTCTCCTCTTCCGCAAGTATTCTCTCATATTCATTTTTAACGATTGTTGCACCGATTGCGGTTTCTTCAACATCGAAAAATCCGAGTTTCTGAAGTGCGGAACGCATAGAATTGATGCCCACACCGTCATAGTTTGCAATAAACGACGGAGCAAGGCTGACAACAACCGGATCACCGCTCTGAATAAGAACTTTTACCTTTTCAACCTCGTTGACAATTTCTTTAGCATTCTGCGGGCACACAACAAAGCACTGACCGCACAGAATACACTCGTTACCTATAATATGCGCCTGATTGCCCGAAAAACGGATAGCTTTGACCGGGCAATGGCGGATACATTTATAGCAGTTTTTGCAGTTTGATTTTTTAAGAGTAAGGCAATTCATAAATATTACTTCCCTTCAACTGCTGACAAAATATTGTCGTTAAAAAATTCCTTGAAATTCTCTTTTGTTATGCCGACATGAATATCATCATCAACCTGAATTGTTACACCAACACGATTACACTTGCCGATGCAAAAGCTTCCGGCAAGTGTAACCTCGTCTTCAAGATGATGTTCTTCAACGGCTTTCTGAAAGAGTTCAACTATTTCGGGCGAACCCTTCAGGTGGCATGAACTGCCGACACAAACCTGAACAATCACCATAGCTTACACCTTCGCAATAACTTCTTTTGAGAAGAATTCGTCTACTGTTTCGGGAGTTACCGAGAAGAAATTGTCATCAACGGTAACACATACTCCCTGCTGACATTTGCCCATACAGAAAGTTCCGCCGAGCTCAACCTTGTCACCGAGCTTATTTTCGCTGATGAGATACTGAAGCTGTTCAACAACCTGACGGGATCCTTTGATGTGGCATGATGAACCGATACATACTGTAATTTTCATTGTCGTTATCTCCTTATTCGTAATCTACAACGTTTGCCCAAGTAAGAAGGAACTCACGCTCTTTTTCATTGCCCTTAACCGACTGTGAAGCTGCAACGATAGGCATCCACTTCTGAACATACTGCATAGCTGTGTTGCTCTTTTTGCAGAAGAGTTCGAGGTATTCTTTTGCGCCGTTTATGTCACCGCTGAGCCAGAAAAGAAGGTAAGTTCTTGCAGCATCTGCTGATGCGTTACCCTGTGTTGCGTGTGACCAGTCAAGGATATAGGGAGTGCCGTCTTCTGCGATAATGATGTTTGAGGGGTTAAAGTCGCCGTGG
>JAFQON010000008.1 GCA_017403185.1 Clostridia bacterium | reverse complement strand
GCTCTGCCCTTACCCGAATATAATAAGCGTCGCAGACCCTTAACACGCCGCAAGGCGTATATCACTTTCGGCTCTGCCGAAAATATCACATTGCAAAGCAATATATCACACGGCATCGCCGTATATCACTCTGATTGGGTGTGGGCTTTGCCCGTTGGTTGCGTAAAATAAAATTCTGTTATTTATATAATAATTCTTGAAATATTTATATATAAGTGTTATACTTATTGGATATTGAAAGGAATGATTGTTTTTGAGACGCAAGAAATGGGTAGTGACCAAGGGCAACAAGGACCTTGCCGCGCAGCTTGCACAGCAGCTCGGCATTGACCCCTTTGCAGCCTTGCTTGCTGCTTCAAGAGGCTTTGATAATATAGATGAAGTCAGCGATTTTTTTGACCCCGATGCACCCTTGCAGCTTTCTCCGCTTTCGATTGCGGATATGGGCAAGGCGGCGGAGAGGATAAACCGTGCCATAGACGGCGGTGAGCTTATCTGCGTTTTCGGCGATTATGATGCCGACGGTGTTACCGCTACCGCACTGCTTTATTCTTATTTGGAAACAAGGGGCGCAAACGCAATCCGCTATATACCCGACAGGCTCACAGAGGGCTACGGGCTTAACATAAATGCCGTTGAGGCTCTTGCCGCAAAGGGCGTAACGCTTATAGTTACGGTTGACAACGGCGTTTCCGCAATTGACGAGGCAATCCGTGCAAAGGAGCTCGGCGTTGACCTCATCGTGACAGACCACCACAAGGTGGGCGATACCCTGCCCGATGCGGTTGCGGTTGTTGACCCTCACCGAACCGACTGCCCGAGCACTTTCAAGGAGATGTCGGGCGTAGGGGTTGCCTTCAAGCTTGTGTGTGCGCTCGAAGGGGATGACGGCGATATTCTCATTGAGGAATACGGCGACCTTGTGGCACTTGGCACAATCGGCGATGTTGTTACCCTCACGGGTGAAAACAGGGTTATGGTGCGCAGGGGTCTGAGGCTCATGAATGATAATCCCAGACCGGGCATAAGCGCACTTATGGAGGTTGCGGGCATGGGTGACAAGCCTTTTGCCGCTTCAACCGCCGCATTCACGCTCTGCCCGAGGATAAACGCCGCAGGCAGAATGGGCTCGGCATATAAAGCGTTTGAATTGCTTTTGTGTGAGGATGAAGACGAAGCCGCAAGGCTTGCAGGCGAGATAAATTCAATGAATTCGCTCCGTCAGCAGACGGAAACCGCAATTTTTGCTCAGGTGCAGACGATGCTCTGCCCCGGCTCGGATATAATAAATGACAGGGTTATCGTTGTTGACGGCGAGGGCTGGCATCAGGGAGTTATCGGCATTGTTGCCGCAAGGATAACCGAGAGATACGGCAGACCGTGCGTTGTTATTTCCCGTGACGGCGAGGAGGCGAGAGGCTCGTGCAGAAGCATTGAGGGCTTTTCGATATATGATGCGATTGAGGCTGTTTCGGATTGCCTTGACCATTTCGGCGGTCACACTCTTGCCGCAGGTCTCGGGCTCAAAAGCAGCCGTATTGATGAATTCCGCAGAAGAATAAACGAATATGCGGCAGATAAAGAGATGCCGTTTGTTTTGCAGAAGATTGACTGCCGCCTGCAGCCGGGCTCGATAAACCTCGGCCTGCTTTCGGCAATGAGCATGATTGAGCCCTTCGGTGCGGGCAATCCTCAGCCCTGCTTCGGGCTTTTCGGTGTAAGGCTTGACGATGTTTCGGGTATCTCCGAGGGCAAGCATATCCGAATGACCGTTTCCAAAAACGGCGCAAGGGCAAATGTGGTGTATTTCGGTATGCCTGAGAAGAAATTCCCCTATGAAAAGGGCGATTATATTGACCTTGCCGTTAATCTCGATAAAAATGTTTATAACGGCGAAACAAGGGTTTCGGTTATCGTCAGGGGCGTAAGACCCTCGGCAACCGATGAGGATAAGGTGCTCTCGTCAATCGGAGTTTATGAAAAATTCTCAAGGCACGAACGCCTTACCGCCGATGAAGCACTCTCAATTCTGCCCGACAGGCAGCTTGAGGTTGAGGTTTTCAAGGCAGTCAAGTCAAAGCCGCTTAAGGACCGTTGCTGCGAAGCGCTGTGCGTAAGGCTCGGCGATGACGGCACAAGCCTTGCAAAAATCAGCGCTGTTGTTGATATAATGCTTGAAATGGGCATCCTCGCAGCGGATGATGACGATACGGTGTATGTGCCCGAAAATCCGCCCAAGGTAAACCTTGAGGAGTCGGAGATAATGAAAAGGATACGAGCGTTTGTTTAAGTGCAAAGTTGTTTTGTTAAGTGAATAGTGAAAAATGAATAATGAATAATTAAGGGTCTGCGACGCTTATTATATTCGGGTAAGGGCAGAGCCCTTCCGATATTGTTCATTCTTCATTATTAATTTTTCATTGACATTTGTCTTGAGTGAGGGATATTTATGAAGGATTTCAAAAAGAAGAGTGTCTGCACCGGTTCAACCCCCGAAGAGTGTCTGGAAATACTCATAGGGCTTATCGGCGATAACTGCACGGAGCAGGAGCTTTGCGATGTCAGAAAGGCATATAAAATCGCAAGCGAAGCTCACGGCGGCCAGCTGCGCCTTTCGGGTGAGCCTTATATTATGCACCCGCTGAGCGTTGCGGTTATCCTCGCAAGCCTCGGCATGGACCAGGCGTCGATTATTGCGGCAATTCTTCACGACACCGTTGAGGATACCGCAATGACCCATAACGAGGTCAAAAAGGAGTTCGGCGAAACCATTGCGGATCTTGTTGACGGCGTTACCAAAATCGGCAAGGTGCCCCTTCAGACCAAAGAGGAGCAGCAGGCGGAGAATGTGCGCAAGATGCTTATTGCAATGTCAAGGGATATCCGTGTTATCATCATCAAGCTTGCCGACAGGCTTCACAATATGCGCACCCTCATGTTCAAACCCGAGCAGAGAAGAAGAGAAATTGCAAGGGAAACAAGCGAAATCTATGCTCCCATCGCTCACAGGCTCGGTATCCGTGCCATTAAAGAGGAGCTTGAGGATTTGTCAATCAGCTACCTTGACCCCGTTGCTTATCACGAAATCGAGCAGTCGCTCGAAAATCAGAGCAAAACGAGAAACGAATTCCTCTCCGACATACAGGACAGAATCAAGGAGAGGATGGAGAGCGTTGTTTCGGGCGCTCATGTGAGCGGCAGAATCAAATCCGTTCACGGCATATACCGCAAAATGTATATGCAGAATAAGAATTTTGACCAGATTTACGATATATATGCGGTTCGCATAATCGTTGACACGGTTATCGACTGCTACAACTGCTTAGGTGTAATCCACGATATGTTCAAGCCCATCCCCGGCAGATTCAAGGATTACATCTCAACCCCCAAGCCCAATATGTATCAGTCGCTCCACACAACCGTTCTGGGCAAGGAGGGCATTCCCTTTGAGGTGCAGATAAGAACATGGGAGATGCACCACACGGCTGAATACGGTATCGCAGCTCACTGGAAATACAAGCTCGGCATCAACGGCACGGCAAGGTTTGAGGAGAGGCTTGCGTGGATAAGACAGCTTCTTGAAAGCCAGAGCGACACCGAGAATGTTGAAGATATCGTTTCAACCATCAAAACCGACCTTGTGCCCGAAGAGGTGTTTGTTTTCACCCCCAGAGGCGATGTGTTTGCCCTTCCCTCAGGCGCAACGGTCATTGACTTTGCCTATGCAATTCACTCGGCAGTCGGCAACAAAATGGTCGGCGCAAAGGTTGACGGCAGAATCGTTCCGCTTGATTACAATGTTAAAACGGGCGAAATTGTTGAGATTATGACCTCATCGCAGCAGGGCAAGGGGCCGAGCCGTGATTGGCTGAATATTGTTAAAACAAGTCAGGCACGCAGCAAAATCAGGCAGTGGTTCAAAAAGGAGCGCAGAGAAGAGAATATTGCCGAGGGCAAGGCTCAGGTTGAGCGTGAATTCAAGCGCAACTTTATCCGCCTGAGTGAGAGCGAATTCAATGATTTCATCCTCAAGGTTGCCGAGAGGCAGCGCTGCAAGGATGCCGACGAATTCTATGCCGCAATCGGCTACGGCGGAATTTCGCTCATGCGCCTCATGCCGAGAATAAAGGATGACTACGCAAAGCTCAACAAGAGCGATGCACCGATTATAAATATTGTTCCGCAAAAGAAAACGGCAAAGAGCAAGGAAGGCGTTATCGTTGAAGGCATCGACAATTGCCTTATCAAATTCTCACGCTGCTGCAATCCGCTGCCCGGTGACGATATTATCGGCTTTATCACAAGGGGTCACGGCGTTTCGATTCACACAAAGAAGTGCACCAATGTGCCCGAGGATATCAGCAAGGCAGGCGAGCCCGACAGATGGATCACCGCCTATTGGGATACCAATGTGCGTGAGGATTTCAAGTGTACCCTTCAGATATTCTGCCTCAACAGAATCGGTCTGCTTGCCGATGTTTCAAGCCTGCTTGCGAATATGCGCATCATGATTAACGATATCAGCTCCCGCAACACCAAGGACGGCAGAGCAACCATTATGGTGACCGTTTCGGTCAACGGCGTTGAGCACCTCAATTCACTCGTGCAGAAAATCGACAAAATCGAAGGCGTGCTCTCAATCGAAAGATCGGGTATTTAATCAATTCGGAATTGTTTGTTTCGACCAATCGCAATTTTACAAGGTAGTGGCGGATATCATCCGCCCGAATCCGAAAATATTCATTGTTAATTATTCATTCAAATTTGTCATTCTGAGCGAAGCGAAGAATCTCAGCCCACGGCGAAACAAATATAAAATAACCGCAGCGTAGGGCGGCTTGCCCATAAGCCGCCGCTGACTGTGCAGAAATTTATCGGCGGGATGGGGGCATCCCGCCCTACACGGTTCGCAATAACAAAGTGTGTGCGAATCACCCGAAAAAATATTAATCAAAGGTAAAATTATGAAAGCAGTAATTCAAAGAGTATTAAAATCCGCCGTCAGCGTTGACGGTGAAATAAAGGGCAGCGTCGGCAAGGGATATAATGTTCTGCTGGGTGTTATGGACGGCGACACCGAGGCTCAGGCGGAGCTGCTTGCCGCAAAAATCGCAAAGCTGCGTGTTTTTGAGGATGAAAACGGCAAAATGAACAAAAGCATAACCGATATCGGCGGTGAAATCCTCGTTATATCGCAGTTTACCCTGTGTGCCGATATCAAAAAGGGCAACCGCCCGTCATTCACCGATTCCGCACCGCCCGACGAGGCAAACAGGCTTTATGAGTATTTCTGCTCAAAGCTGCGTGAAAACGGAATTTCAAGGGTCGAAACGGGCGTTTTTGCGGCGGATATGAAGGTTGAAATTGTCAATGACGGCCCCGTAACAATCGTTATGGATACCGATATATGGGGTAAAAGATAAAACACAAGAGGTAAAAAATGAAAGTAACTTTATTGGCATCGGAACACGAAATTTTTGCAAACACCTATCTTCTTGAGGATGAAAAATCGGGCGAGGCGGCAATTGTTGACCCCGCATGGTACGGCGATGTTATAAAAGGTGTTCTTGAAGAGAAAAACATAAATTTAAAATATGTTCTGCTCACGCACGGGCATTTTGACCATATTCTCGGCGTTTACGGCTTGCAGAAAGAGGTCGGCGCAAAGGTGGTTATCCACGAAAGCGATGCGGGGCATCTGCTTGACCCCAAAAAGAGCCTGCGTGAGGGCAATTTCCCCGAGCCTCAGTATCCCGTAACGGCGGATATTACCGTTAAAGACGGCGATGTGATAATGCTCGGCGATGAAGAGATAAAGGTTATGAGCACCCCCGGTCACACCAACGGCAGCGTGTGCTACATTCTTGAAAATGACAGGGTGATTCTCAGCGGCGATACGCTGTTCTGCATGACTGCGGGGCGCACCGATTTCCCCGACGGAAGCGATGAAAAAATGATTGCATCGCTCAAAAGGCTCGTTGCCCTTGACGGTGACTACACGGTTTTGCCCGGTCACAACAGAGCAACAACACTTGAAAGCGAAAGAAAACGCAATTGGTACATCAGAAGGATGGTAAAATAAGTGATATTAAGAATTTTCGGTCACGATTTTCACTATGAATGCGAAAGTCTGTGCAGGGTATATTTCCCAAACGAAAAAATTAATATAGTCTACGGCGATGACGGCGAGGATGAAAAAACCGTTGCAACTCACTGCATTGAGCAGGGCAGCGGCAGGCTTATCCGTGTTGAAGCCGATATAAGCGGCGAAAAACGCACGCTTGAAGCAGCCGTTACGGCATCGGACGAAGAAATGCGTGATAAGTGCGAGCTTAAAACGGCTCAGCTTATCTTTGAAGCGCTTTCCGACATCACGGGCTACACTCCGCCGTGGGGTGTTCAGACGGGTGTGCGCCCTTCAAAGCTTGTGCTGCGTCTGCTTGAAGAAATGAGCAGGGAGGAAGCGTGGGAATACTTCACAAAGGAGCTGCTTGTGAGCGAGGAGAAGGCGCAGCTTGCCTTCACCGTAGCCGAAGCGGAGCAAAAAATAATTGACCTTTCGCAGGATAAATCCTTCAGCCTTTATGTGTCAATTCCGTTCTGCCCTTCAAGGTGCAGTTATTGCTCGTTTGTGTCGCATTCAATCGGCAACGCCAACGCAAAGAGAATTCTGCCCGAATACCTCGATAAGCTTGCCGAGGAGCTTGAAATAACGGGCGAAATCGCATCGGAGCTCGGCTTAAGGCTTGAAAGCGTCTATTTCGGCGGCGGCACACCGGGTGTGCTCGAGGCTCCGCAGATGGACAGGCTGCTCGGCACAATCGAGAAAAGCTTTGATTTGTCAACCGTGAGGGAATACACCGTTGAGGTTGGCAGACCCGACACCGTAACACCCGAAAAGCTTCGGATTCTGCGCCTTCACAATGTCGGCAGAATCAGCATAAATCCGCAGACCTTCAATCAGAATACGCTGGAGCTTATCGGCAGAAATCACTCCGTTGAGCAGTCGGTCAAGGCGTATCAGCTTGCAAAGGCATACGGCTTTGACAGCATCAATATGGATTTGATTGCAGGCCTGCCCGATGAGAGCTTTGAGGATTTCCGTTCAAGCCTTGACACCGCAATTTCACTTGCCCCCGAAAACATTACCGTACATACTCTTGCGCTCAAACGCTCGTCAAACCTCAATGCGGCGGGCACCGAGGTGCATGGCGGCAACACCGCCAAAAAGATGCTCGAATATGCCTCCTCACGCCTTTCATCAAGCGGCTACGCTCCCTATTATATGTATCGCCAGAGCAAATGCGTGGGCAACCTTGAGAATGTGGGCTGGTGCAAAGAGGGGCACGAATGCCTCTATAATGTGTTCATGATGGAGGAGTGCCACACCGTGCTTGCGGTGGGTGCGGGTGCGGTTATCAAGCTGTGCGAGCCGGGCACTCATAATGTTGAAAGAATTTTTAATTATAAATATCCTTATGAATATATTTCCGGCTTTGACAAAATCAGTGAACGCAAAAACGGAATAAAGAGCTTTTATCTGTCATAATAAATCTTATGGGTGATAATATATGAACGACAGATATACTTTGAAAAAAATCAATGAATACGCCGCAAATCCAAAGGAATTCCTTGCGCTTTGTTCGCAGGAATACCACAAAAAAGCCGATGCTGCGGCAAGTGAAATTTTCGGCGACAAAAGCAAAAAAATCGTTATGCTTGCGGGGCCGAGCTCATCGGGCAAAACCACAACGGCAAAAATTCTGTCAGAGGATATAAAAGCTCTCGGCGGCAGAGCCTACACCGTTTCGCTTGATGATTTTTACCACCCCCACAGCGTGGGCTATCCGCTCGACGAAAACGGCAAGCCCGACTACGAATGCGTTGAGGCTCTTGACATTGAGCTGCTTCACGCAAAGCTCGGCGAGCTTGCTGAAAAGGGCAAATCAACCCTTCCCGTGTTTGACTTCAAAACGGGGGAGAGGATAAATAATGCAAAAACAATTGAACTTCGTGAGAATGATGTTATAATAGTTGAAGGGCTTCACGCCCTCAATCCCGTTATAACCGACACCCTCAGCGAAAAAAATCTTTATAAAATCTATGTCAGCGTTTCATCGAGAGTATATAATGAAAACGGTGAGGTGCTGCTTTCAAAGCGTGATTTGCGCTTCATCCGCCGTATGGTGCGGGATTTCAGCTTCCGTTCAACCCCTGTTGAGCGCACCTTTGAAGTCTGGCAGAGTGTTACGAGGGGCGAGGATAAATACCTCTTCCCGTTTGAGGACAGGGCGGATGTTAAAATCAATTCCTTCCACCCCTGCGAGCCGTGTGTATTTGCTCAAAGAGCAATAAACCTGCTCGGCGATGTTGAAAAAGAAGAATACAAAGAGAAGGCGCAAAGGCTTATAAACACCCTTTCTCTTTTTGAAAAGACGGATTATTCGCTTTTGCCTGCGGATTCGCTTCTGCGTGAATTCACAGGCTGAGGCACAATAAAGTGCAAAGTGCAAAGGTCAAAGTGCAAAGTTATTTTGTTAAGTGAAAAATGAAAAGTGAATAATGAATAATTAAGGGTCTGCGACGCTTATTATATTCGGGCAAAGGCAGAGCCCTTCCGAAATTTTTCATTATTAATCATTCATAAAAAACGGTCATAGGCGAAGCCTATCCGAAATTTTTCATTCTTCATTATTAATTTTTCACTAATATTTGTCATTCTGAGCGAAGCGAAGAATCTCAGCCCACGGCGTAATGGTTTTCGTGCTTCATTTCACCTGAGATCCTTCACTGCGTTCAGGATGACAAGCATCGGGCTGTTGCATCAATTCGGGCAAATGCAGGGGTCAGCGACCCGATGACCCGACAGACCGCAAGGGCTGCGTTTTAAAGAATATTGTAGGGGAGGGGTTACCCCTCCCGAAAAAGAAAATGTATTTTGGCGGGAGGCGAAACGCCTCCCCTACGACGATGCCGAAGCAAACATATATAATCGGTCATAGGCGAAGCCTATCCGAAACTTTGCACTCTGCACTTTGAACTTTGCACTCAAAAAAGGTCATAGGCGGAGCCTATCCTTAATTATTCATTATTCACTTTTCACTATTCATTGTAAAAATTCCGCATTACCATAACCGTATAATATCAATTTACATAATGTTTACCGCAAAGGAGTGTGAGCCGCTTGGCTACAGAAAAGAAACAGTCAGTTTTAAACGGTGCAATGATGCTGATGTTCGGCGTTATTCTCGTTAAAGTTATAGGCGTGCTGTTCAAAATGCCGCTTACGGATATGCTCGGTGCAACGGGCAGAGGATATTTCAGCTCGGCTTATGAGCTTTATACCCCCATTTTTGCAATTTCAATGGCAGGTTTGCCTGTTGCAGTTTCAAAAATGGTTGCCGAAAATGTTGCACTCAACCGCTTCCGTGATGCGAGAATGGTGTTCAGGGTGTCGCAGCGCATCTTCACCGTTGTCGGTCTTGCAGGCACGCTTGTGCTTCTGACAGCGGCATTCCCTTACACCCGTTTTGTTGCAAGCTCAGGCAGCCTGCCTGCCGTGCTCTGCGTTGCGCCGTCGGTGTTCTTCTGCTGCTATATGTCGGCTTACAGAGGCTACTATGAGGGTCTGCGCAACATGACCCCCACCGCCATTTCGCAGGTTATCGAGGCTCTTGGCAAGCTTGTAATTGGTCTTGCACTCGTCAAGCTGATTATCTCAATCGGTGAGGGGCAGTATGCTGACGGTATGCTCGCTTCGGGCAATGTTTCGGCAACCGTTTTCGGCAAAACCGTTGTAAGCCAGACCGAGGCAAACAGCGTTATTCTTCCCTGGGCTGCGGCGGGTGCCGTGCTCGGTGTTACGGTCGGCTCGATTCTGAGCAATCTTTTCCTTATCATAAATTACAAGCGCAAGGGCGACGGCTTTGAGAGAGTGCAGCTTGTCAATTCCCCCAAGCCTGCCGCTTCGGATGATATTGCAAAAAACATGATTAAAATAGCGGTGCCCATGGTTGTGAGCGCACTTGTACTTAATGTAACAAACCTTATTGACACTTCAACCGTGCAGGCACGCCTCATGACTGCGCTCGAAACGGATTTTGATACCGTTATGAAGATGCACGGCGATGCCTTCAATGCGGCGGTTGCAAATTCAAGGCTTGACCTGACCAATCTGCCTGAGGTGCGCAGCTATCTGTGGGGCTCATACAGCATGGCTCTTGATTTCAGAAGCCTTGTTTCAACCATCACAATTCAGCTCGGCGTGAGTGCGCTCCCCGCACTTGCGGCTGCTTGGGCTGTTAAGGATAAGACATCAACAAAGTCAACAATCGAAACGGTTATCAGGGTGAGTATGCTCATTGCCCTGCCCGCAGGCATCGGCATGGCGGCTCTTGCTCAGCCCATTCTCACAATCCTCTACGGCAGAGGAGAGAGTGCCGACGCAATCTCGGTTGTAACTCCCATCCTTGTGGCTTACGGTCTTGCAACTCCGATTATGGCAATTTCAACGCCCACAAACAATATGCTTCAGGCAATCGGCAGAACGGATATCCCCGTTAAATCCGTTATTGTGGGTGCAGTGTTCAAGATAGCCTGCAACTTTATTCTTGTGGGCAACCCCAAAATCAACATCTACGGTGCGGTTGTGGGCACGGTGGTTTTCTATCTCGTTATCGTTGCGTTCAACCTCATTTCGCTCCTTCGCATTTCAAAGGTGAAGGTGCATTGGCTCTCCGTTTTCGGCAAGCCGTTCATCTGTGCCCTTCTGTGCGGAGTTACCGCCTTTGCGGCAAACGGACTTCTCACAAGGCTCTTCCCTGCGGATACCACTCAGAGCATCCTCAATATGGGCACGGTATCGGCGATTATCTCCGTAATTCTTGCAGTTGCGGTTTATGCAATCTCGCTTCTTCTTATCAAGGGAATTGCCCGTGAAGATGTTTTGGTTTTGCCAAAAGGAGAAAAAATTGCAAAAACCCTTGAAAAATACGGACTTTTAGGTTAAAATAGTATTCAGTTGTTCGGGAGAAGAAAAAAATGGTTGACTTTAAACGCAAAGAAAGTTATAATGTGCAGGATTTGATTAAAATTATGCAAATCCTCAGAGAACCCGGCGGCTGCCCGTGGGATGCAGAGCAAACTCATGAAAGCATAAAGAAAAATCTTATTGAAGAAACCTACGAGGTAATCGAGGCAATCAACAAGGATGACAAGGAGCTTTTGTGTGAGGAGCTCGGCGATTTGCTCATGCAGGTTGTCTTTCACGCTCAGATGGAGCAGGAAGCGGGCGTATTTGATTTTGACACCGTTTCAGACGGCGTGTGCAAAAAGCTTATTGAACGCCACCCCCATGTTTTCGGCGATGTGAGCATCTCGGGCGTTGACGATGTGCTCACCAACTGGGATGCGATAAAACGCAAAACCAAAAAGCAAAAAACAACCACCGAATCAATGCTCAGCGTGCCGAGGGAGCTCCCCGCTCTCATGCGTGCGGCAAAGCTTCAGAAGAAGGCGGCGGATGTCGGCTTTGATTGGAGCGAGGTTTCGGGTGCTCTTGATAAGCTTGAAGAAGAAATTGCGGAGCTTCGGCAGGCAATTTCAAACAACGACGGCGAGAATATGGCGGAGGAGCTCGGCGACCTTCTTTTCTCGGCGGTCAATGTTTCAAGATTCATCAAGGCGGATGCCGAGGAGGCGCTCACTGCGGCGAGCGACAAGTTCCTTGCAAGGTTCACAACAGTGGAGCAGCTTGCATCCGAGAGAGGCATCGACATGAAATCCGCAGGCATTGATGAGCTTGACAGGCTTTGGGATGAAGCCAAGGCAAACAACAATTGAATATGAATACCTTGTGTATTTCATAAAATAGAAAATCAAAAGATTGGAGTAAGAAAAATGAATAAGACAGAACTCGTAAATGCTATCGCAAAGAACGAAGGTATCGAAAAGAAGTGTGCAGAGAAGGCAGTTAACGCTGTTGTTGCAGCTATCTCAGATGCTCTTGCAGCAGGTGAAAAGGTTCAGCTTATCGGCTTCGGTACATTCGAAGTTCGTGACCGTGCAGCTAAGGAAGCTCGCAACCCCAGAACAGGCGAAACCATCAAGGTTGAAGCTACAAAGGTTCCCGCTTTCAAGGCAGGCGCTGCTCTTAAGGCAAAGGTTGCAAAATAAGTTTGTTTATCATAAGGGGCTGCTCAACAGGGCAGCCTTTTTATGTTTTGCTTTGCGATTTTTTAAGTGCAAAGTTCAAAGTGCAAAGAGCAAAGTTGTTTTTTGCGACTGACTTTCCTGTGGGGGTCGGCGACCCGACAGACCGCAGGGTCTGCGTTGTAAATAATAAAGAATATTGAATAGATTAATTGTAAGGCAGGGCGGCAAAACCTCCCGAAAAAAAGGAGCAACACAATGAGACTCGATAAATACCTCAAGGTATCAAGAATAATAAAAAGAAGAACCGTTGCCAACGAGGCGTGCGATGCAAAGCATGTGACCGTCAACGGCAAGGTGGCAAGGGCATCCTATGATGTCAAGGTGGGCGATATAATCGAAATCACCTTCGGCGCAAGCACAAACCGTTTTGAGGTGCTCAGCGTATCTGAGCACGCAACAAAGGAATCGGCGGCGCTTATGTTTAAGCAGTTATAAGCAAATGAGTTGTAGCTTGCAAACAAAGCTGTTACAAGTGAATAGTGAAAAATGAATAATGAATAATGAATAATTATGGGTCTGCGACGCTTATTATATTCGGGCAAGGGCAGAGCCCTTCCGAAATTTTTCACTTTTCATTATTCACTGTTCATTTTGTTAATCAAAGTATAATCAATCTCCCTTTTGCATAGATTTATGCAAAGGGAGGTTTTATTTTATGGCAGATGAAAAAAGGGTTTCGGCAATGCCGCATAATCTTGTGCTTGAGGACAGACGGCTGCTCACGGTTTCGGGCGTGTCGGATGTGGACAGCTTCGATGAAGAAACGGTTGTTGTTTTCACCGATTTGGGTGAGCTTACAATAAGAGGGACTAACCTTCATATCAACCGCCTGAGCGTTGAGGTGGGGGAGCTCACCGTTGAGGGCAATATTGCAGCCTTGATTTATTCCGACGAAGCACCCAAAAGCGGCGGATTTTTCAGCAGGGTATTCAGATAAATGGATTATATTCAGGGGCTTGCCGGGCAGACGGAGATATTCCTGTATTCCCTCGGCTTCGGCTTTTTGCTCGGCATACTTTATGATGTTTTCAGAACGCTGCGCCTTATTATTTCACGCTCAAAAGGCTTTGCGTTTTTTTGCGATTTGCTGTATTTTGTTATCTGCGCATTTCTCACCTTCTGCTTCATTCTCGTTGCGGACAGCGGCAGAGTGCGCCTGTATGTTTTCTTTGGCGAAGCTCTCGGCTGGTTTATTTATTATTTTTCTTTCGGAGCAATTGCAATCAGGTTTACAAATGCCGTGACAGGCTTCTTCAGGCGGATTTTTTCAGCCGTATCAAAGCGGATAAAGCGCATTCTGGGCAGATTTTGCAGAATTTTCGGCAAAATGGCATTGTTCGGTAAAAAAATAATAAGAAAAACCGATAAAAAAGCAAAATTTAACTTGCAAAAGCATAAGGGTATGGTGTATAATCTTTATAGTTGTATAATAAAAAAGAAAGGGAATGACTGATGACTGTTAAAAAGGTTAAAAACAGAAAACACAGTATCATACTTGCAGTGCTTTTCACGGCTCTTGTGTGTTATTTTGTTGCAACACTCATCAGCCTTCAGACCAAGGTCAGGGCGGAGAGAGAGGCCGTTACCGAGCTCAGCCGTCAGCATCAGCAGCAGGTTGATGAAAATTCAGAGCTTGCAATGATTATCGAAAACGGCGATGAGGATGCCTATATCGAGAAAATTGCAAGAGAGCAATACGGCTATGCAATGCCTGATGAAAGAGTTTATTACGACTCATAACATAAGAAATAAAAAACGGAAGGATTTTTTTATCGTATGCAGATTGAAGAAGGAGCAATAGTCAGCGGCAAGGTTACGGGGCTGACTGATTTCGGTGCTTTTGTTGAGCTTGAAGGCGGCAAAACGGGTATGATACATATTTCCGAGGTGGCTGCAAACTATGTTAAGGATATCAAAGAGCACCTCACCGTCGGTCAGGAAGTAAAAACAAAGGTAATTTCGGTTTCACCTGACGGGAAGATCAGCCTTTCAATCAGAAAGCTTGTTGAGCAGCCCAAGGAGCAGCGTCCCCAGAGGCCTCAGAAGCCCAGAGGAGAAAGACGCCCGCCTGTATGGAACGGTCAGAAGAGCAACGCACCTGCAGAGGGTGAAAAGCAGTCTTTTGAGGATATGATGGCTCGTTTCAAGCAGATAAGCGATGAAAAAATGACCGATCTTAAAAGAGCAAGCGACTCCAAAAGGGGTGGCGGCGGATACTCCCGCAGAGGTACAAAGTAAGAATTCACACCGATTTCAAACGGGAGCTTACGGCTTCCGTTTTTGTTTGTTCCGAGGAGTATTTACAATGCGTGAAATTGATGCAAAAACAATCACTCAGGCGGTGTGTGACCTTTGCATAAAGGCTAATAAGCACCTGCCTGCAGACCTTGAGGATAAAATCAAAGCCTGCACTCTCTGCGAATGCGATGCCCTGCCCAAAAGCATAATGAAATCCCTTGAGGATAATCTTGATGCGGCGAGGGAGCTTGATATCCCCATCTGTCAGGATACGGGCATGGCTGTTGTGTTTGCCGAAATCGGGCAGGATGTGCATATTGTCGGCGGCAGCTTTGAGAAGGCGGTCAACGAGGGCGTTGCAAGGGGCTACACCGAGGGGTATCTGCGCAAATCCGTGGTGGCAGACCCGCTCAGAAGGGTCAACACGGGCGACAACACCCCCGCCGTCATTCACACACGGCTCGTTGACGGCGATAAGATTAAAATTACCGTTGCCCCCAAGGGCTTCGGCAGCGAAAATATGAGCTGCCTTAAAATGTTCACCCCCTCCGCAACAAGGGAGGATATAATAAATTTTGTTGTTGATGCGGTTAAGACCGCAGGCAGCAATCCGTGCCCGCCCATGGTGCTCGGAGTGGGCATCGGCGGCACCTTTGAGCAGTGCGCATTGCTTGCAAAAACCGCTCTTTGCAGAAGCGTGAGCGAGCGCAATGCGGATGAATATTATTCGGCAATGGAGAGCGAAATTCTCGAAAAGGTCAATGCCCTTGATATCGGACCTCAGGGCTTTGGCGGCAGAACAACAGCTCTGAGCGTTGCCATAGAGGCACGCCCCACCCACATTGCGGGTCTGCCCGTTGCGGTGAATGTGGGCTGCCATGTCACACGCCATGCCGAGTTTGTGATATAATTGTGAATTTTTATTAAAAATTAATTAAAAGTCTTTTCTTTTTTGTGAATTTATGCTACAATATGCTTGAGGGAAACCTTAAAAGTTACAAAAAGGGGATGACTACATGAAAATCACAATCATAGGTCGCAAGTGCACACCCAGAGAGTCCTTCAAAGAGCATGCAGAGAAGAAGCTCGCCAAAATTGAGCGTTTCTTCGGCTCGGATGCGGAGGCAAAAATCACTGCAACCGTTGAAAAGTCATCACAATCGGTTGAAATCACCGTTAACAACAACGGCATGATTTTCAGAGCGCAGGAGAGGGCGGAGAACATGAACGAAGCTCTCGACAAATGTGTTGACACACTTATCAGGCAGATAAGAAAGAACAAAACAAGAATTGAAAAGAAGATGAGGGCAAGCTTCGATGCCTTTGCGGGCGAAGCGGAGGTTGCGGAAGAGGTTGAGTTTGAGCTCGTGAGAAGAAAGACGGTAACTCTCAAGCCCCAGTCGATTGAAGATGCAATTCTTCAGATGAATCTTCTTGACCATCAGTTCTATGTGTTCCTTGAGGAGGCAAGCGGCGAGGTAAGCGTTGTTTATAAGCGTGCCGACGGCGGCTACGGCCTTATCACTCCTGATATCGAATAAAATACAAGGTCCGAATAACTTTCAGTTAATTTTCGGCGGGAATCGTATTCTCGGTTCCCGCCGTTTTTACGGCAATCCTTTGTTTACAGGAGATCTTTTATGAACATTAATTTTGTAATCCCGTGCCTGCTGGGCATGGAATCGCTTATTGCGGGCGAGCTTAAGGAGCTCGGTGCCGAGAATGTTGCCGCAGAAAACGGCAGAGTGCTTTTCAGCGGCGATGAAAACATTCTTGCAAGAGTGAATATCTGCTCACGCTTTGCCGAGAGAGTGCAGATTCTCGTCGGTTCCTTCGAAGCAAGAAGCTTTGAAGAGCTTTTTCAGGGTGCCAAAGCCCTTGCCTGGGAGGAATGGATTGGCTCGCTCGACGCTTTCCCCGTTAAGGGATATTCAATAAATTCAGCTCTTTTCAGCACCCGTGACTGTCAGGCGATAATCAAAAAGGCGGTTGTTGAAAGGCTCAAATCCAAATACAAAATCGAGTGGTTTGAGGAAACGGGCCCCGTTCATCAGATTCAGTTTTCGATTATGAAGGACAAGGTGTCAATGCTCATTGATACCTCGGGCATGGGGCTTCACAAAAGGGGCTACCGCCTCGATGCAAACGGAGCACCGATTAAAGAAACCCTTGCGGCGGCGCTGTGCAGTCTGTCACACCTCAGACCGTATCACAAGCTTTATGACCCCATGTGCGGCTCGGGCACAATCCTTGTTGAGGGCGCAATGATGGCGGCGAATATGGCTCCCGGCATCAACCGCAGCTTCTCCGCCGAGCGTTTCGGAGTTATCAACAGAGCCGTTTGGGCTGAAGAGAGAGAAAGGGCGAAAAGCCTTGTAAGACCCATTGACGATTTCATGGCTTACGGCTCGGATATCGACCCCAAGGCGATTGAAATTGCAAAGATAAATGCCGAAAGGGCAGGGGTAGGCTCAAAAATTCAGCTTAAGGTTGCCGATGTTTCTTCATTCAGACCAGAAACTGAAAAAGGTACTCTCATCTGTAACCCGCCTTACGGCGAAAGGCTGCTTGACCTTGCGGAGTGTGAAAAAATCTATAAGGCGATGGGCAAGGCGTTTGAGCAAAAAAGAGGCTGGTCCTACAGCATCATCAGCCCCGATGAGGAGTTTGAAAAAGCCTTCGGCAGAAAGGCGGATAAACGCAGAAAGCTTTACAACGGCATGATTAAATGCCAACTGTTCATGTATTATAAATAAAAAGGGGAAGAGGTAAAAGTATGAAACACATTTTTGTTATCAATCCTGCGGCAGGTCAGGGCAAGGCTCTTAATTTCATAAAGCCCAAAATTGAAGAGGTCTGCGCAAAATATTCACTCGATTATGAGATTCATGTTACTCAGAAGCAGGGCGAAGGCATTGAGTATGTTAAAAACAGAGCAGCCTCGGGCGAGGAAATCCGCTTTTATGCCTGCGGCGGCGACGGCACGCTTTATGATGTTGTAAACGGTGCCTTCGGCTTTAAGAATGTGCAGGTTGCGGTTATTCCCCTCGGCTCGGGCAACGATTTCATCCGCCTTTTCGGCACGAAGGATGAATATATGATACTTGACGATGTTGTTAACGGCGTGCCCGTTGAATTTGATGTTATCAAGTGTGATGATGAAATTGCAATCAACCAGTGCTCAATGGGTATGGATGCCGAGGTCTGCGCAATGCAGGGCAAAATCAAAAAGCTTCCGCTCGTAACGGGTGAGGGCGCATATTATATCGGCTGCCTTTATGCTATTATCCGCAAATTCAAAAACAGATTTACCTACAGCATTGACGGCGGCGAAAAGAAAACAAAGGACTGCCTTTTCTGCTTCTGCGGCAATTCAAGGTGGTACGGCGGCGGCTTCATGGCTGCACCGCTTGCTCTTCCCGAGGACGGGCTTCTCGATTTTGTTATTGTTGAGTCAAGAGTCAGCAGACCAAAGCTTGTAACGCTTCTTAATAAATATAAGAGAGGCGAGCATCTTGACTGGGATATCACCGAATTCACAAGGGGCAAGAAGCTTGTTATTC
The DNA here is from genome assembly GCA_017403185.1 of Clostridia bacterium. GTDB lineage: Bacteria > Bacillota > Clostridia > Oscillospirales > Acutalibacteraceae > CAG-177. The sequence continues at coordinate 9,658 of JAFQON010000008.1, read as the reverse complement.
AAAGCGAAAAGCCCGCTGCTGTCAATGTTGACGGCGAAATCAAATATGTAACAGACACATCATTTGAAATAATCGAAAAGGGCATCACCTATGTTGTGCCCGCAAAGTCACAGTTTCTTGTTGACAGAGCAAAGCGTCTTGCAGAGAAGGAATAATTAATATGAGAAAATCAAATGAAATACGCTTCAGACCCTCGGGCAAGCTTATCGTTATGCAGGTGAGCGACCCGCAGGATATGAAATATGTGCGCAAGGCAATGGTCAAAATGCTTGACAATGCCTATGACAAAATAAAGCCCGACCTTGTGGTTTTCACGGGCGACAACATTCTGGGCAACCACCTGCTCGATGCACGCTTCGGCAACAAACAGATTGCAAGCGGCAAGGCGGCAACCCTTGAGGTGATGAAGGCTTCTATTCACCACATCTGCGCACCGCTTGAAAAGCGCAGAATTCCCTTCGCAATGATTTACGGCAATCATGACGATATGAACGCCGTTTCAAAGGATGAGCAGGCGGATATTTACCGCAGCTATTCCATGTGCCTGCCGATGAATACCCGCAACGGCAGGGTGGATTGCGACACCTACAACATCCCCGTCTATACCCACGAAGGCGACAAGCCCGTTTTTAATATGTGGATGCTCGACTCCGCATGGTATGACAAGGCGCAGGATAAATGCTTCACTGCGATTAAGCCCGAAACCGTTGAATGGTATAAAGAAACCTCGGCAAGGCTTACCGCAGAGAATGGCGGGGAGCCCGTGCCCTCGCTTATGTTTGCGCATATTCCGCTGCCCGAAATTCTCAACCTTGTTGAGGAGTGCGGTCCCGATGATGTCGGCGCCGTGCTCACCCACGCAAAGGGCTGGTGCAGGCTCAAGGATGACTGCAGAGGCGTTATGGGCGAATATCCGTGCGTGCTTGACGAAACAAACGGTCTTTTTGAAGCCGCTCTTGAATGCGGCGATGTGAAGGCGATTGTTTCGGGTCATGACCACACAAACTGCTTTGAGGGCAGGTACAAGGGCATTGAGTTTATTCAGACCTCGTGTGCATCCTTCCGCTGCTACGGCAGCAATGCAAGGGGCGTGCGTGTGTTTGAAATTGACGAAAGAGACCCGTCGGATTACATATCATATTTCTTCACCTATGATGAGCTGTGCGGCAGAAGCCCGAGCGCAAAGCTGCGCTACTTCTGGGATGCCGACGAAAAAGAAAAGCAGAAATTTGCCGTGCTTGCAGGTGCGGCGGCTGTTACCGCAGGCGTTTTAGGCGCAGTTTTAAAGAAAAAATAAAAATGACGAACCGAAAATCATTTTGATTCGTCTTATAATTGAAGGGGTAAATAATCCCTATCTTTTATAATATTCAGGAGTGTAAACAATGAAAAAACTTTTGGCAATTCTTCTCACCGTTGCAATGCTTTTTGCAACGGCATCAACAGCCTTTGCGGCAGATGCTTCTCAGGCTGCAGACGAAAACATAGCAACAATCTCCCTTTGCTCAAACATCTATGTATGGCCTGTTTCGGGTCACACCTGGATTTATGTGCACAATAATTCGGACGAAACCATAAGGGTCGGTCTTTGGGATGTTCCCCCCGATCAGGGAGTTTCAATCGGTGCATTTTCGTTCTCGGTTGATAACGGCTGGGGCATTTATTACAACATTGAATCCTATAAAGAAAACCTCAAGAACCGCATGGACACAGTTCGCTCGATATCCGAGGATATGGATGCGGATGACCTTGCATCGCTTAACAAAGCTCTTAAAAAATACCCCAATATGTGGTCGTTCGGCGTTAACTGCGCCACCTTCTCGTTCTCAATGTGGAATTCCGTCACGGGCGATGCAATGTTCTCGCTGCTCATACCCGCAATTTCGGATTTCATGATTATGCTCAAGGGCGGCAAGAAGGGCGTGCTTGAAATGTATCAGAATCCGAGAGAGAATGTTTACAGGCAGAAGGGCTCGGGCGATGATGCCGTTCTTGTGCCCGTAAGCGATTACACCGCAAACTGAGGTGGTATTATGGCAAAGGAAAAACGCTTTGAAAAAACCTATTCGCAGGATCTCGGCACGCTTCAGGTTATTGTTGACAAAGAAACGGGCGTGAATTACCTGCTCACCTCATACGGTATAACCGTTATGCTTGACCGTGACGGCAAGCCGCTTGTGACAAGCACAAATACATATACCGAATAATCCGAAGGCGGCCCACAGGGTCGCCTTTTTTAGTGCAAAGTTAATTTGTTAAGTGAATAATGAAAAGTGAATAATGAATAATTAAGGGTCTGCGACGCTTATTATATTCGGGTAAGGGCAGAGCCCTTCCGAAAATTTTCACTATTCATTTTTATATAATTTAAAAAATATTCAGACCAAACCCGATTTTGACTCGTCTTATAGGTGAAAGGGGTTAAAATGCCCAAAAAATTTTTATCGGAGGTATAAAAAATGAAAAAGCTTGTATCAATCATTCTTGCGGCAGGTGTGCTGGCATCAACGGCGGCTTGCAGCGCAAAGGAAACAGCACCCGAAACCACCACCGTGCCCGAAACAACCGCCGCCGTGCAGGAACAGACTGCTGCAGAAGTGACGGCGCCCGAAACGGAGTATGAAACAGTGGTTATCGAAAACAGCAAGTACAAATTCACGCTTCAGAAGTCGGACTTTGAAAAGAATTATTCTGAGGAAACCTTAATGAAAATTTCCTCAATCATTCCTCTTGAATACGGCTGTGATGACTATGACAACTGGGACGGCACTCCCGAAGAGGTAATCAACGATGCAATATGCGGCAGCTTTGATTCACGAAGCTCATTTAATATTGAAATGTATTCGTTCGACGGCCCTGAGCGCAAGGCTGCCGAGGCTGAAATTGAGGGCTATAATTACAAAATATGGAATGAATATGAGGTAACAGATATTGAATGTATAAATGAATGCCTTGTCAAAAGTTTCGGTCCCGATGCAAGGCAGTTCAAGCCCGAAGATTTTGACACATATGAGCAGGCGGTTACTCAGGACGGAAATGTTACCGAAGACATACCCACATTTTGCTACAGATACATTTATCTTCCCGAAACAGAGTTTGTAATATGCTGTATACCCGAGATAACGGGCAGAGCCGGTGATATCACGGTGCTCTATGTTTATGATATTCAGACCGTTGGCGGCGATTATGTTGTGAAAGCGGTTTACGGCATAAGCGGATACCCTGATTACGAGTTAAACACGGATTCGTTTGCAGGTCTGCAGAGCGATGCGCTGAAAATGTTCGGAGCGGGCACTGACGATTTGCCCTATGACTGCACAATGGTTATCGGCGAAGCCGAAAACGGCGATTTGTATATGAAGAGCGTAACGAAGGGTCAGATAACATCCGAAAAGTAATGAAATTCAAGGGCGGCCGCACGGTCGCCTTTTTGTTAAGATTCATCGCATTCGCTCTTTCCTGTAGGGGTCGGCGACCCGACGACCAGACAGACCGCAAGGTCTGCGTTTTTAAATAGTAATGAATATTGAGTAAATAAGAAAGAATAATTGAGGTAGTAAGGGCGACCCTGTGCAGTCGCCCGAAAGTCATTGAAAACCCACGGAAACATTGTAGGGGAGGCGTTTCGCCTCCCGCAAACACATTCCCCCCCCAATGCCCTTGTTACGGATTTGTAAGGATTTGTAAACTTTTGTGACTTGATTTATGATAAGGCGGAGTGTAGAATTAAATTGCAAAAACGAAAAAACGGGGGTAAATGAAGATGAAAAAGCTTGCATCGGTTATCTTTGCTGTGTGCATATTTGTATCTGCGTTTTCTGCCTGCACAAAAAATCCGTCAGAGAAAACAACAGCACGAACCACTGATGTTGCTGCCACTGATGAAAAAATCCTAACGGAGAATATTGAAGAAATTACAGATGAATATATTGATGAGAGTGAAATTATATTATACAAGCATGGGGGAATTCTTGAACTGCCGAAAACAGATTATGAGAAACGCTTTTCCGAAGAAGTCTTAAATGAATTTTCGGAATTAGTTCCTATTGAGTTTGGGTGTGATGATTATAAAAATTGGGACGGAGATCCAAACACAATTTTAAATGATATATATTACAGCATGGGTCGCTGGGCGGTTGACACTTATGACTGTGAATCTGCTGAGCACAAAATGGCTGTTGAAGAATTGAATAACAGTCCTTACGGAAATATCAATCCGGAAGGCTTTTATACTTCTGTTGAAAAAATAAATTTGTTCCTGAGAGATGTTTATGGCTCTGATGTAAGAACTTTCAAAGCGGAAGATTTTGATACTTATGATGAAATCAGAGAAAGAGAAGATAATCTTTTTTCAGATTATGAGTATTCGTTCAGGTTTGCATATTTGCCTAAAAGCAAGGTGGTTTGTTGCTTTGCAAGAGAAACATGGGGCGGCGAGACTCCGACTATGGGCATTCTTGATATCAGGATGTCAGACGATGAATATGTTGTAGAGTTTGTCAGTGATTCTTATAATGCTTACTACATTAAATATTTGATAACTGTAGCGGCAGAGGAAAAAGGCAATCTGTATGTTAAGAGTGTAGAAGATTTTTATGTGTTCCCGGGCGATGAAATTAACAACCTGAAAGTTGTATCGGATAATGTTAAGGTAGAATCAAAAAAATACAACTCCGATGATTGGGTGACCGTTGATACTTTATCTGCAGGGGATGAAGTGTATTCGGCAAGCGATATTGATTTTATTGACGGCTATGTATGGGTAGTAACAGAGGAATATGCAGGCAGAGTTAAAAAACAGTGTTTGGCTAAAATCGAATAAACACAAACCCCCGAGGTTAGTTCCTCGGGGGTCTCATTATAATATTACATTATATATTACAGAGTTGTGAGGGTCTCCATAACATAGTTGCCGAAGTCCTCGCAGGTTGCGCCGTCTGCACGGCCTGTGATTTTAAGCTTCTTCTCTTCATACATACAGATGTCAAGAGCTCTTTCAAGCTTGTCAGCCTCAGCCTGCTTGCCGATGTGTGAAAGGAGCATAACTGCTGCTCTGAGCATTGAGCAGGGGTCTGCATACTTGCCTCTGCCTTCTCTCATCATTCTGGGAGCCGAGCCGTGGATAGCTTCAAACATTGCATATTTCTTGCCGATGTTTGCGCTGCCTGCAGTGCCTACGCCGCCCTGGAATTCAGCAGCCTCGTCTGTGATGATATCGCCGTAAAGGTTGGGGAGAACGAACACCTTGAAGTCTGTTCTTCTCTTCTTGTCAATAAGCTTTGCGGTTGTGATGTCGATATACCATTCATCGGTTGTGATTTCGGGGTATTCCTTGCCGACCTCTTTGCAAAGGTTGAGGAACTTGCCGTCTGTTGTCTTGATAACATTAGCCTTCTGAATGATTGAAACTCTGTTTTTGCCGTTTCTTCTTGCATAGTCATAAGCAAGTCTTGCAATACGCTGTGAGCCCTCTGTTGTGGTAACAACAAAGTCCATTGCAAGGTCATCCGTAACATTGATGCCCTTTGAGCCTACTGCGTATGCACCCTCAGTGTTTTCACGGAAGAAGGTCCAGTCAATGCCCTCTTCGGGAACTTTAACGGGGCGAAGGTTGCAGAAAAGGTCAAGTGCCTTTCTCATTGCAACATTTGCGCTCTCAATGTTGGGCCAGGGGTCGCCCGCCTGAGGAGTGGTTGTGGGTCCCTTGAGGATAACGGGGCACTTCTTGAGCTCTTCAAGCACATCATCGGGGATTGCCTTGTTAACCGCAACACGGTTTTCAATGGTAAGACCGTCAATGGTCTTGAACTCGATTTTGCCTGCGTCAACGTCTTCCTTAAGAAGGAATTCAAGCACTCTTGCGGCCTCGTTTGTGATGATGGGGCCGATGCCGTCGCCGCCGCAAACGCCGATTGTGAGCTTGTCAAGCTTTGAATAGTCAACAAAATCGCCCTGCTTCTTGATTTCTTCGCTTCTTGCATCCTGCTCTCTGATGAGAGCTTCAAACTTTTCAAGAGCAGCTTTAATCTGTACTTCAGTCATGTTTATATCTCCTTATTTACCGATGTTTTTTGTGTAGTTGAGAAGTCCGCCGTCAAGAATCATTGCGGTCTGTCTGTCCGAATAATCATAAGCAAGCTCGTATTTCTCGCCCTTTGTGAGGTTTTCGAGAATAACGGTTTCGCCCTTTTCGATTGTTGCTCTGATACCCTTGAGTGCAAGCATATCGTCGGTGTCAATCCTGTCGTAATCATCGGGATTTGCAAATGTGAAGGGCATGATGCCTGCATTGATGAGGTTAGCGCAGTGAATTCTTGCGAATGACTTTGCGATAACCGCCTTGATGCCGAGGTAAAGGGGAACAAGAGCTGCGTGCTCTCTTGATGAGCCCTGACCGTAGTTTGCACCGCCGATGATGAAGCCCTTGCCTGCAGCCTTGCAGCGCTCTGCAAAGTGCTCGTCACACTGCTTGAAGCAGAAGTTTGAGAGGAAGGGGATGTTTGAGCGGTAGGGAAGAATCTTTGCGCCTGCGGGCATAATGTGGTCGGTTGTGATGTTGTCGCCAACCTTGAGGATTGCAGGTGCTTCAATATCTGCGGGCAGCTCAACGCTTGTGGGGAAGGGCTTGATGTTGGGACCGTATTTGATTTCAACGCCGTCTGCCTCTTCAACCGATGCGGGGAGCTCAATCATATTGTCATTGATGATGAAACGCTCGGGCATATTGATTTCGGGCATTTCGCCAAGCTCTCTGGGGTCTGTGAGACAGCCTGTGATAGCCGATGCTGCGGCAACCTCGGGGCTGACAAGGTAGATGCCTGCGTCAGCTGTGCCTGAACGGCCTTCAAAGTTACGGTTGAATGTTCTGAGTGAAACACCCTTTGACTGGGGTGACTGACCCATGCCGATGCAGGGGCCGCATGAGCATTCAAGAAGTCTTGCGCCTGCGCAGAGAATATCCGAAAGTGCGCCGTTGAGCGAAAGCATATTGAGAACCTGCATTGAGCCCGGTGAGATTGTGAGGCTTACGTTGGGAGCAACCTTCTTGCCCTTGAGTATAGCCGCAACCTTAAGAAGATCAAGCAGTGATGAGTTTGTGCATGAGCCGATGCAGACCTGGCTGATTTCAATGTTGCCGATTTCTTCAACTGTTTTAACATTATCGGGCATATGAGGCATAGCCGCCATGGGAGCAAGCTTGCAAAGGTCGATATCGATGATTTCGTCGTATTCAGCGTCTGCATCGGGCAGAAGCTCTGACCAGTCATCCTCTCTGCCCTGAGCCTTGAGGAATGCCTTTGTGATTTCGTCTGAGGGGAATACGGATGTTGTTGCGCCAAGCTCAGCGCCCATGTTTGTGATGGTTGCTCTCTCGGGAACTGAAAGTGTCTTTACGCCCTCGCCGCCGTATTCGATAATCTTGCCTACGCCGCCCTTAACAGACATGATGCGGAGCACTTCGAGGATAATATCCTTTGCACCGACCCAGGGTGAAAGCTTGCCTGAAAGGCGAACGAGTGTCATCTTGGGCATTGTGGTGTAGTATGTGCCGCCGCCCATTGCAACCGCAACATCAAGACCGCCTGCGCCGATAGCAAGCATTCCGATGCCGCCGCCCGTGGGGGTGTGGCTGTCTGAGCCGATGAGCGTTTTGCCGGGCTTGCCGAAGCGTTCAAGGTGAAGCTGATGGCAGATTCCGTTGCCGGGCTTTGAGAAGAGAAGACCTCTCTTCTTAGCAACGCTCTGAATAAATCTGTGGTCATCTGCGTTTTCAAAACCGTTCTGCAGAGTGTTGTGGTCAATGTATGAAACCGAAAGCTCCGTGCGTACTCTTTCAACGCCCATTGCTTCAAATTCAAGATAAGCCATTGTGCCTGTGGCATCCTGAGTGAGTGTCTGGTCGATTTTAAGACCGATTTCGGTTCCGGGGATCATTTCGCCGCTGACAAGATGGCTCTTTATCAGCTTCTGACCTATAGTCATTCCCATATCTATACCTCCAAAATTATTTATAACATTATTAATCTAAATTATATTGCAATCTGCCCCTTCAAGTCAAGGGCAAAAGCGACATAATATAATGTTTTTTTATAATAAATATTGATTTTATTATACAATTGGTGATAGAATATCACGGAAGGGAGAGATTACCATGTATAAAATACTTTTATATGTTTTTGCGGCGGTTATCGCCTTAACATCTGCAATCGGTCTGCCGATATATAAAGAGGAAACGGGTCTGAGCACAACGGCGGCGCAGGTGAGTGACGCCTCGGGCACCGTTTCGCTCGAATTTGCAAAGCAGCGTGTGAACACGGTTGAAATCGAGCTTGAAGGCGAAGCAGAGTGTGAAATAACAGTTTATAATAATGATGAAGTGATTTATAGCCGTGCTTCAAGTGACGCCTACCGCTTCTGCGCCTTCCCCACGGTTGAAACGGATAAGCTTACCGTAAAAATTTCAAACGGCACCGCAAAATCCGTTAAGGCAAGCTTCAAGCAGAGCGAAAACGGGGATTTCAGAGTAACATCATATGTTGTGGCAGACAGAATTCAGTCCGCTTCCGACCTTAATCCGAAAGCCTTTGATGTTATAACCGATGCAATACTTTTCGGCTGTGTCACCTTTGATGAAAATGCGCAGATGACCGTCAACACGCCGATTCTTGAAACTGCGCTTGCAAATCTGCGCAACGCAATCGGCGACAGGAATGTGAATGTTTATGTCAACATTCTCGGTCCAGGCAGTGACGGCGGAATTTCCGATTGGAATGCTCAAATGGCAAATCAGGCAGAGAAGCATTCAAAGGCATTTGCAACACGCAGGCTTGAGGGGCAGATTGCGGAGCTTCTTGAAAAATATAACCTCGACGGTATCTTCTTTGATTACGAATACCCCATCGAGAAGAAAAGCTGGTCTGACTTCAGCCGTTTTCTTGTCCGTCTCAATAAGACAACCGATAAAAAAATCGGCATCGCCGTTGCTCACTGGGATTTGGGGCTGAGCTATGCGGCAATCAGAGCGGTTGATATGGTAGAGCTTATGCAGTATGACCTTTTTGATGCTCAGGGCAATCATTCATCGTTCACCACGGCTGTCGACGGTTTTGAGGCGGCAAGGGATTATCTTCTTCCCCGTGATAAGGCGGATATCGGAATCCCGTTCTATGCCCGACCTGCAAGCGGAGCGGCATACTGGCCTTCATATGCCGATTATGCCGAGGCACTCGGCAAAAACACCGATTACACCGAAACGGAATACGGCAAGGCATATTTCAATTCGTGGCAGACCGTCTATGACAAAACAGCCTACACAATGAGCAGGGGACTCGGCGGAATGATGGTATGGCACTATTCCTGCGATGTTTACGACACAGATTCATCGCTTTCCCTCTTCGGTGCGATGAAAGACTGCATAAATGACAGAACGGTATAACTCGCAGCAACACACAAATACGGGCAGCCCATTTACGGGGCTGCCCTTTTTTAATGAATAATTAAGGGCGGGTGAAGCCCGCACCCAATCAGAGTGATATACGGCGATGCCGTGTGATATATTGCTTTGCAATGTGATATTTTCGGCAGAGCCGAAAGTGATATACGCCTTGCGGCGTGTTAAGGGTCTGCGACGCTTATTATATTCGGGTAAGGGCAGAGC
>JAFQON010000043.1 GCA_017403185.1 Clostridia bacterium | reverse complement strand
ATACATTTCTACAACAACGAAAGAATCCAATTAAAAACAAAACTGACTCCGCTTGAAAAACGAAGTCAGTATGTCGCTTAATTAAATATTTCTGCCATAGGGTCTTTTTTTGTACTGTCCGCACAATTTGGGGCAGTTCATAAAAGCGGTGGTCTCTTTTATTATATTCAGCCGTTAAGCTCTTTTTCAAGCATTGCTCTGATAACATCGGGTGAACCGGTGCCTCTGAGCTCCTTCATAACACTTCCGAAGAGTGCCTGAAGCGCCTTCACCTTGCCTCCCTTGTAATCGGCAACTATCTTTTCATTTTCTGCAATTACCTTGCGTACAGTTTCAAGAATGAAGCCTTCGTCAACCTTTGCATTGAGCTTGTTTTCATCGCAATATTTATCAACATCAACATCATTTTCAAACACTGCGGAAAGAACCTTCTTACCTGCCGCACGGGTAATTTCGCCGCTTTCAACAAGCTCAATGATTCTGCCGAGCTTTGCAGGTGCAATTTCAAGCGAATCAAGCTCAAGACGCTTCATCTGACCCATGCACTCTGTAAGAATCCAGCTTGCAACCACCTTGGGGCTTCTGCCCATTGCAACAACGGTATCAAACATATCCGAGAGCTTTCTGTCTGACGAAAGAACGGATGCTTCCTTGGTTGCAATGCCCATTTCTTCATAGAGAGAAGTTTTCTCATCTGCTGTTGCGGGCATACTTGCTCTTATTTCTGCAAGCCATGCGTCATCAATCACGATAGGCATAAGGTTCGGGTCGGGGAAATAGCGGTAGTCCGCCGCTGTTTCTTTGTTACGCATGGGGAAGGTTCTTCTCTTGACATCATCCCAACGGCGTGTTTCCTGAACAAGCATTTCTGTGTGACGCTCGATTGCATCAATATGACGAACCTTTTCAAATTCGATTGCATCCTTGATTTCTGAAAGTGAGCTCATGTTCTTGATTTCGGAACGTACACCAAGCTCGTTTGAACCCTCGGGACGGACTGAAATATTAACATCACATCTCATCGCACCCTCTTCGCACTCTGAAATACCTGCAAACTGAAGGCTTGACTTGAGCTTCTTGAGGTATGCGATAACTTCGTCTGACGAGCGGAAGTCGGGTCTGCTTACGATTTCGATAAGGGGCACGCTTGTGCGGTTGAAATCAACAAATGATGTGTTAGTTGCATCATCGTGAACAAGCTTGCCCGCGTCCTCTTCAACATGAATCTGCTTGATGCCGATTTTCCTTTCTCCTATTTCAACACAGCCGTCAACACAGATGGGGTGGAACCACTGTGTAATCTGGTATGCACAGGGAAGGTCGGGATAGTAATAACTCTTTTTATCGAATGTTGTGTACTGATTGATTTTGCAGTTAAGCATAAAGCCTGCTTTGACTGCAAGCTCGATTGCGTGCTTGTTGGTTACGGGGAGCATACCGGGCATACCGCTGCAGGCAGGGCATACGCAATCATTGGGCTCTTTGGGGCTTGAATGGCCGCCGCAGGAGCAGAAAAGCTTTGAATCGGTGGAAAGTTCAACATGAGTTTCCAAACCAATGACAAGTTCGTATTTCATTATTTACACCTCCACGCTTTTTGCGATGCTGAGAAGCACGCTCTCTTTATATGAATCTGAAATAAGCTGAACGCCCTTTGTTACCATTGCGGGCATACCCGTGATTGAGGGGATTGCGGTGAAAAGACTTTCGTCATAAACCTTTTCAAATGCTTCAAGAGTATCATAGGGCTTGTAGCTTTTCTGTGAGCATACGGGAGCAAGGATTGCATCGTATTTTGCAAGAACCTCTCTCACCTTATCGCACACAATACGGCGGATACGGAGCGACTTATCGTAGCACTTCTCGTATTTTGCCTTTGCGAGAACATCAGAGCCATAGATAATTGTTGCCTTTGTGAGGAAGCCCATTGCTTCTGAGCGGCTCTTGACATAAAGCTCGTCAATATTCTTGTATTCGGGTGTTCTGTAGCCGTACTTAACACCGTCAAATCTTGAAAGATTGTTTGTTGTTTCAGCTGCCATAAGAATCTGCCATGCTGTTTTTGCCTGCTGAACAATATCAAGCGAAACAGTATCAACAGCCGCGCCGAGCTTTTTGAGGCTCTCTGCATAAGCATCGATATCAGCCTTTACCTCTGCGCTTGCGGCGTCATAAAGCTCTTTTACGATGCAGATTTTCATTGCTGAAACATCTTCATCTGTTGAATATTCGTATTTTTCTGCAGGAAGGCTTGTGCCGTCCTTGCTGTCGTGACCTGCGATAACGGTAAGGATTTCCTTAACGCTCTCTGCATCTGCAGCGGTAACGCCTATCTGCTCGCCCGAGCAGGCACAGGCGATAACGCCGTAGCGTGAAACGGTGCCATAGGTGGGTTTGATGAAGTCAACGCCCGAGATTGCTGCCGCACGGCGAGGTGCACCGTTGAGGTCAACATTGAGAGCGGCTTTAACCTTACCCGAAGCAACAAGGGCTGCTGCTGCGCCGACAAGGTTGCCGTTTTCGGTTGCGGGCTCAAAATATGAGGTTTCGCCGAGAAGGTCAAGACCGAATTCGCCAACATTTGTTTTGCCTGAAATTGCATAGCCTGCTTTTTCAAGCCTGTCAACCGCCTCTGCACTGAAAAGAGGTTTGAAATTCTCAAGCATCTTTGAGCCTGCGGTTGCGGGAACATCTTTAACAAGAATTGTATCATCTGCGGCAATTTTGCCTGCCGCATTTATTTCGTTGATATATAACATTTTCTGCACCTCACTTTACGAGTCTGGGAACCTGCCAGCTGTCTTCAGTGCTCTGAGGAGCACCTTCAAGCAGGTCTTTGCGTGAGAAGGGCTGGCTTCTGCCGTCATTTCTGAGAACATTGGTCATGGGCATAACATAAATCATAGCCTCAACATCGTCTGTAGCTGTCTTTTCAAGCTCAGCTTCAGCCTTGCCCATATCGTCAAGAATCTTCTGCATTGCCTTCTTTTCACCGTCGGTAAACGAAAGCTCGTTAACGCTTTCAAGCTCCTTGAACCATTTTTCTTTGGTCATTGCACCGCCCTTTGCGGAGTTAACGGTTGCAGTGAATGCGGAATCATCGCCATCGCTGCCCGAAACTTCAACTGCACCGCCCTTGCCTCTGATTGCCACATTCGCTTCAAAGAGCTGAAGTTCAGTAACAACACCGGGTGCGCCGAGCATCTGATCCTGAGCCGTGCCGTCAAGCGGGAATGCGATAACATCTCTGATGGTTTCGGTGTCTGCAAGAAGCATTACCATTCTGTCAACACCGGGTGCCATACCTGCGTGGGGAGGTGCACCGAACTGGAATGCGTTGTAAAGTGCGCTGAATCTCTTTTCAACCTCTTCCTCGGTGTAGCCTGCAATTTCGAATGCCTTGCGCATGATTTCGGGGCTGTGGTTTCTGACCGCACCCGAAGCAAGCTCGATGCCGTTACAAACAAGGTCATACTGATAAGCAAGGATTTCACAGGGGTCCATTGTTTCAAGTGCTTCAAGACCGCCCTGAGGCATTGAGAAGGGATTGTGGGTGAATATAATCTTATCTGTTGTTTCATCTCTCTCATACATCGGGAAATCAACAACAAAGCAGAATTCAAATGAATCTTTATTGATGAGGTCAAGCTCTTCGCCGAGCCATGTGCGGATAACACCTGCGTTCTTATCTGCAACATCTGAGATATTATCACAGATGAAGAAGATTGTTTCGCCTTCCTTAACGCCTGTAAGCTCAACAATTTCTCTCTTCTCTTCCTCTGTCATAACCTTGCTGATGGGGTCATCCTTAAAACCGTAGTTTGCAGCATCAAGAAGAGTGATATGAGCAAGACCCGCCATTTTTGCCTGCTTTGTGGCAAATGCAAGTGACTTGTCGAAGAACCATCTTTCGTTCTTGCAGGGAGCAACGATTGCTCTTACGAATTTGTTCATGAAGGGTTTGAATTTAACTCTTTTGAACATATCGGTAAGGTCGCAGATAACGAGGGGATTGCGAAGGTCGGGTTTATCCGAGCCGTATTTTGCCATTGACTCCGCATAAGGAATTCTTCTGAAGGGTGAAGCGGTAACTTTTTTATCCGAGAAGGTGTGGAAGATATCGCTTACAACCTCTTCGCAAACCTGAAGAACCTCTTCCTGAGTTGAAAATGCCATTTCAAAGTCAAGCTGATAAAATTCACCGGGTGAACGGTCTGCACGGGCGTCTTCATCTCTGAAACAGGGAGCAATCTGATAGTATTTGTCAAAGCCCGATACCATAAGCAGCTGCTTAAACTGCTGAGGAGCCTGAGGCAGAGCATAGAATTTGCCCGGATGCTTACGGCTGGGCACAAGGAAGTCTCTTGCGCCTTCGGGTGATGAAGCTGTGAGAATGGGGGTCTGAATATCAAGGAAGCCCCTCTCCTCCATAAGCTTTCTCATGTGACCGATAACCTTGGAACGAAGGATAATATTATTGTGAAGTGCGGGATTTCTCAAATCGAGGAATCTGTGCTTGAGGCGCAGATTTTCGTTTGTATCGTTTGAACCTATTTCAAAGGGAAGCTCTCTTGTGCAGGTGCCGAGCACCTTAAGAGTGTCTGCAACAAGCTCAACAAGACCCGTGTCAATTTTTGGGTTAACCGTGTTTTCGTCACGCTTTGTAACTGTGCCGTGAACCGAAATAACCGTTTCCTTGCTCACGCCCTTAAGAAGCGTTTCATCGTGAACAACAACCTGTGTCACGCCTGTTTCATCTCGCAAATCAACAAAAAGAACGCCGCCGTGGTCACGGATAACATCAACCCAGCCTGCAAGCTCAACCGTCTGACCGATATGAGCTTCTCTTATTTCATTGCATCGGTGAGTTCTGTACATAATAATTCCTCCATTACAATGGTTTAAAATAAAATATGCGCAAATAAATAAAAAATCCCGAGAATTACACAAGATAATTCTCGGGACGAGTAATTTAACCCGCGGTGCCACCCGTTATTGATACAAAAATGTATCCTCTCTTTTATTAAAATGTGGGCATACCGGCGAAGTGTTGCCGAGCTTACTACTCATCTGAAGTGCACTTTCAGCCCATGATGCACTATCTCTTGCAGACTTTCCATAAAAGTCGGGTCTTCACTTGAGTGAAATTATATCAAAAAAATTTTTTGTTGTCAACCGAATATTCAATAAATATATGGTATTGAGTCAAGGGAGTTTTTGTGAATTTTGCAGTCATATTATGCCTTACGCTGCTTTTTGAAGTACCTTACGGCAATTATAAGCACAACCGTGCCGAGAATCGGGAATATTGCGGTGACAAGCATACCCGCTTTAAGACCGATTTGCTCTGCAGCAAGGTTAAGCTCTCCTCCGAGTTGAGCTGCAAAGCTGCTCTGTGACACCTTGTCAACAACAATGCCGAGAAGCTGCGGTGCAACGGATGCTCCGAGGTCGCCGCTTGCCGCCATAAGTGCATAGGCTGCAACACCGACACCGGGCACATTCTCTTCCATCATAATAAGTGTTCCGGGCCAGAGCATGGCGGTGAAAAGGCCAGTCAGGATGCACGCCGCAAAAGCAAATGCAACGCTTGTTGAAAGACCCGCAACAAGATAACAAACCGCCGCACTCGCCATACCGATAAGGAGCACTCGGATTATATTTTTGCCGTATTTTGCATAGCTTATTCTTGCTACTCCGAGAAGTATTGCAAACATTGCCATGCCGAGAATATCGCCGAGCGCTTTATCAACACCGAGCGCATTTTCCATAAATGTCGAAACCCAGTTTGACATCGAATTTTCAGCGCAGCTTCCGAAGAATATGGCACCCACACAGATTGCAAGAGCAGCAGTCCTGCGCTTTGTGCCTTTTGTTCCCTGCTCGCTGTGGCTTACATCCATTTCGGGCATGGGTGAAAGCATAAACATAACTGAAGCTATAACAGGAAGTAATGCCCAGAAAACTGTGAGATACATCCAATTTTCGGCACCGAAAAAGCGCAGGAACAGAGTGCTTATAACAACCACGGTGAAAACTCCGAAAGCATAAAGCGAATGAAGAAGGCTCATATCCTTCTGAGGATTATCCGACGGTATTGCCGCAATAACGGGGCTGAGAAGAACCTCTGAAAGACCTGCAGAAACCGAGAACAAAACCGTTCCGATAAGCAGACCTATATATGTATTCTGCGGAAAAATGACGGGTGAGAACGCATAGATAAGCAAGCCTGCGGTGGTAATCAGCGGCATTACCCTGACAACTTTTTTCACATTGAAATGCTTTGAAAAAGCGGTAAAGATCAGGTCAACGGTAAGCTGAGTGCAAAAATTTGTCAGCACAAGCGTTCCGAGCAGGGTGTATGAAATCCCGTACATATCCTGAAGTGTCGCAAAAAGAAGCGGCGGCAGGCTGAATACGGATGACATTGTAAAATAAGCAGCGTAGCACGCAAGCTTTGTTCTTTTAAAATTCTTTGAGTTCACCGGTTCTGTTCCTCCGTTACTTTTTCTTGATTCTTGCCCAATATTCCTTTGCCGCCTGCTCATTGCGGTTATCGCCGAAATCATAATATTTCTTGTGCTTTATCGCATCGGGAAGATACTGCTGGTCAACCCAATGACCGGGGAAATCGTGGGCATATTTATAAAACTGACCCTTATTCGGGTTATCCTCACCGTCATAGTGCATATTCTGAAGCTGACGGGGCACGGGGCCCGTTCTGCCTGCCGCAACATCGGCCATTGCGGAGTTAATCGCACCGTATGCCGTGTTTGATTTGGGGCTTGTGGCAACAAGCACAACTGCATCGGCAAGGGGAATTCTCGCCTCGGGAAGGCCGAGCATCATCGCCGCATCAACCGCCGCCTTGACTATGGGGATAATCTGCGGATAGGCAAGCCCTACATCCTCGCAGGCGCACACCATAAGCCGCCTGCACGCCGACGGCATATCCCCGGCTTCAAGCAGCCTTGCAAGATAATGCACGGCGGCATCGGGGTCTGAGCCTCTCATCGACTTCTGAAACGCAGAAATAATATCATAGTGCTCATCACCGTCTTTGTCGTAACGCATGGCACTTTTCTGAGTGAGCGATTTCGCACTTTCAAGCGTAATGAGCTTTTTGCCGTTATCCGAATTTGCGGAAAGCACGCAAAGCTCAACACTGTTTATCGCCTTTCTTACATCGCCTGCACTTGCCGTTGCAATATGAGAATAAACGCCGTCTTCAATCTCATATTCTTCGCTTCTGTCCTCTGCCATAAAATCAAAGGCACGCCTTACCGCCTTTTCGGCTTCGGAGGGTGTTACGCTCTTGAATTCAAACACGGTTGAGCGGCTGAGAATTGCGCTGTATACATAAAAATACGGATTTTCGGTTGTTGATGCGATAAGAGTTATTGCGCCGTTTTCAATATATTCAAGCAAGGTTTGCTGCTGCTTTTTGTTGAAATACTGAATTTCATCAAGGTAGAGCAGAATTCCGTTGGGCGCAAGGAAGGTATCAAGCTTTGCAACAACCTCCTTGATATCGGATGTGCCCGCCGTTGTGCCGTTGAGCTTCACAAGATGACGGTCTGTTGTTTTTGCGATAATGCTCGCAAGCGTGGTTTTGCCTACCCCGGGCGGACCGTAAAAAACCATATTGGGCAGCTCGCCCGATTTAATAATATTTCTCAGCGGCTTGCCCTCACCAAGCAGATGAGGCTGACCGATTATATCTTCAATTTTCTTCGGGCGGAGTCTGTCCGCAAGCGGTGCCGACATAATAATCATAGCCTTTCGTTCAATTAATATTGAAAATTATAACAAATAATATTGAATTATAGCAAAACAAACTGATTTTATCAAGAGGTAAGTGCACTTTACATTTCTGCCGATTAATGATATAATATTGTAATTATCAGAAAAGGGAGATACATAATGGATGATTTCAGAAAGGAATATCTCGGCTCGGGAATAACAGCCTTTGTGTCACAGGCTCATTCCTTCGGCACAGATGCGGTTTTGCTTGCCGATTTTGCATCGCCTTCAAAAAAAGCAGTGTGCTGCGACCTCGGCTCGGGTTGCGGAATCATTCCCCTTCTCTGGTGTAAAAAAGAAACAGGTAAAATCACAGCCGTTGAAATCCAGCCCCTCGGTGCAAAACAGATTGAAAAAGCAATTGAATTCAACTCCCTTTCGGGAAGGCTCTCCGCCGTGAATGCCGATTTAAAGGAGCTCAAAGGCGTTGTACCCTTCGGCTGTTTTGATGTGGTGACTATGAATCCGCCATACAAAGCAAGCGGTGCGGGCATTGAAAGCAGCAGCAGTGCGGATAAAATTGCAAGGCACGAAACAATGTGCTCACTCTCGGATATATGCGAAACGGCCAAAAAGCTGCTCAACTTCGGCGGCAGGCTGTGTATGTGCATTCGCCCCGAAAGGCTTGCGGAATTAATCTGCGAAATGCACTCGGCAGGGCTTGAGCCGAAACGCATGAAGCTTGTTTCAAAATGCCCCGGCAAGGCTCCGTGGCTTGTGCTTGTTGAAGGCAGACGGGGCGGCAAATGCGGAATAAACGTTGAGCCCGAGCTTTTTGTGCACGGTGCAGACGGCGGATATTCCGATGAAATGAAAAAAATCTACGGCGACTATCTTTTGGAAAACAGAGGTGAATGATTTGAGCGGAACACTTTATGTTGTGGGCACTCCCATAGGCAATCTCGGCGATTTTTCGCCCCGTGCTGTTGAGGTGCTTGAAGGCTGCGATTTCATTGCGGCGGAGGATACAAGGGTTACGCTCAAGCTTCTCAACTGTTTCGAAATAAAAAAGCCTATGGTCAGCTATTTTGAGCATAACCGCTTTGAAAGAGGACCGATTATTGCAGACAGAATTCTTTCAGGCGAAAGCTGCGCACTTGTTACGGATGCGGGTATGCCCGCAATCTCGGACCCCGGCGAGGACTTGGTCAGATTATGCCACGAAAAAGGCATAAAGGTTGAATCCGTGCCCGGTCCGTGCGCATTCACCACAGCTCTTGCACTCTCGGGTATGCCGTCAAGACGATTTACTTTTGAAGGCTTTTTGCCCGTAGAAAAAAATGAAAGAAAAGAGCATATAAGCTCTCTCCTCGGCGAAAAGCGCACAATGATATTCTACGAAGCTCCGCACAAGCTTTCACAGACCCTCTGCGACCTTGCCGATGCTCTGGGCGACAGAGAAACCGCTATAGTGCGTGAAATAACCAAAATTCACGAGCAGGTAATCCGCACAACTCTTTGCGCAGCCGCCGAAAAATATTCAAAGGAAGCACTAAAGGGCGAAATCGTGCTCATAATCGGCGGTGCGCCCGAAGAAGAAAAAGAAAAGCTCAGCCTTGAGCAGGCTGCGGAATACGCAAAGGAGCTTGTAAACGGCGGCGAAAGCAAGAGCGATGCCGCAAAAATTGCCGCAAAGGAGTTCGGCTACAAAAAAGGCGATATCTATAAATTACTTTTGCAGGAGGAATAAAAAATGTCATATTTGCTTGAAAGACCGTATTGGTTTGCTGTATTTGCCGCTCTTATTCTGTTAACTCTTTTTGTGTGCATCAAGGCAGGTCAGGCAAGCTCAAAAAGATACAAAGCAAACGAAGCAATAATGAAAAAGCTTAAGGAAGAAAACATTCTTCGCAACGAATTTGCCGTGCTTACCGATTCTCTTATCAAAAAATCAGAGCCTGCAAAGCTTTTTAAAGGCGTCGCACTCAATCTGCAGAAAAGGGTATCGGATGCAGACGATATGAATACGGAATTCGAAAAGCTCGCACAGGAGCAAAAGGAAATCTATGCGCTCTCATTTGTTGTTGAAGACGGCGGTGAAAAGCTAAGCGAATTTTTCAAAACAAACGGTCAGCCCGTAACGGGTATTGCCTGTGATGCTTTCAAAAAGCTTTTTGGCGGAAGAGCATCTGAAATTTTTGAAAGTGAATACCGCTCATTCGACGACAACAACGAAGATGCGTCCGTTATCCCTGAAGAAATCGAAAAAAACGACAGCGAATTTGCCCGGCTTGTTTCTGAAAACGAAATTTGCGAAGCTGCGGGAATTTTTATCAAAAACAACGCTGAAAAATTCATATGAAACAATGTCTTCCGCTTTCTTTCAGAAGTTATCGGAAGACATTTTTGCTTAAAAATACAATACAGCACCACACATTTTGGCTAATCCTACAAAATTTTAAAAAGTTATTTTTTAGTGTTGACTTGCCAAAAAAATCGCCCTATAATGCAGACAAAATCATGTGTGCAGGGAGTGAACAAAATGATTCCCAAAAATCTTCTGATTAACAAACCCGCAAGCCCCGAAATTATCCGCATTGCAGAAAAGCTCTTCAAAAATGACGAGCCTTTGTTTGCGGTAGTCGGTGACCTTGAGCTTGACAGCCGCTACGGAGAGGGCGCTGTTTATGTTACAAAAGACCGTATTGTTGCAATCGGCAGCGGCTTTGACGGCGGATTTTTCAGCCTTGATTTTGCTGACACAGACAAAATAAGCGTTAAAAGAATGTACGGCAACGCCGTGCTTAAGGCTGTAACAGCGGGCGGCTCAACAATTGACCTTATGAGATTCACCTTCGCAATGGCAGATATCTGCGATGCCGCAGCCGACTTTGTGACAAAAGTCAAGGAGGGTGAAAGCGTTGAGGACAGACTTGCCGCCGTTGAAGGAACATTCAAAAATCTGCGTTCATTCTGCCCCAAATGCGGCAGAAAGCTGCCTTCTCCCAATGCAGACTGTCTTAACTGCCAGGGCAAAGGCAAAATCGCAGCAACAATGCTCCGCTACATAAAGCCATATGCGGGCAAGCTCGTTTTTTGCATTTTTCTTTCAATCGTAACAACCGTTGCTGCACTCGTTCCGCCGTATGTAACAAGCCTTATGGTTGACTCGGTTATACCAAGCGGCAGCAAAAAAATGCTTGTTGCGGTAATAGCCTTTCTGGTTCTTGTGTATGTTGTTCAATACGGTATCGGTGCTCTGCGTGCTTATCATCTGCGAATCGCAGGCGACGGAATCATTGCCGACCTGAAAAAAGAAATATATGCAAAAGCGCAGTATCTGCCCATGAAGTTTTACGATAAAACCTCAACGGGTTCCGTTATAAACCGTGTAAATTCAGACACAACGGTATTGCAGCAATTTATGCTCAGAATCACACAGGAAGCGGTGGTTCAGCTTTTCACAATGATCGGCATTATCATAATTATGATGTGCATGAACTGGAAGCTTACCCTGCTTTCACTCACCCCGGTTCCCATTGTTGTTCTGTGCAGCCGTTATTTCGGCAAAAAAATCGGCCCGCTTTACCGCCGCATATGGCGAAGAGGCGTTGCGATTTCAAGCATACTTTCAGACACAATCCCCGCAGTAAGAATTGTAAAATCCTTCTCAAGCGAAGAAAAGGCAGTCAAGAATTTCAGCCGTCAGGTTGATGACTGGCTTTATGAGGATAAAAAAGCGGGCAAGGTTGCCGCAATATTCCCCAATATCATAACCTTCCTTATCACCTGCGGCTCAGTTATAATCTGGTTCGTCGGCGGCAATATGGTAATTGACACACCCGACAAGCTCTCTCTCGGTGTGCTTGTATCTTTTATATCCTACACAAGTATGTTCTATAACCCCGTCAGCTTCTTTGCAAACCTCAGCGACTCCTATCAGAACGCTCTTGCATCAACCGAAAAGATTATGGATATCATCAACGCCGAGCCCGAGCATGATTTCGGCAAGGATAACACACTTGACACAATAAAGGGCAAGATTGAATTCCGCAATGTCAATTTCTCATTTGACCGTTCAAAAAAAGTTCTCAACGATGTCAATTTTGTTATTAACCCCGGTGATGTTGTAGGCATTGTCGGCACAACAGGTTCAGGCAAATCAACCCTTATAAATCTTCTGATGCGTTTTTATGATGACTATGAGGGTGAAATTTTTATTGACGATGTAAACATAAAAGACATAGATATGGGCTATTACCGCTCGCAGATAGGCTACGTTCAGCAGGAGCCCATGATGTTCAGGGACACCATATTCAACAACATAGCATATTCCGTGCCCGGCGCACACCCCGAGCAGGTGCTCAACGCTGCGGATGTTGCAAATGCTCACGGCTTCATTTCACGCCTCCCCGATGCCTATGATACAATGCTCGGTGAAAGAGGCGTGGGTCTTTCGGGCGGTGAAAAGCAAAGGCTTTCAATTGCAAGAGCAGTGCTCAAAAATCCCGGTATTCTCATTTTTGACGAAGCAACCTCAGCCGTTGACTCCGAAACGGAAAAGCTGATTCAGGATGCCATAAACCGCCTGATAAGAGGCAGAACAACACTTATGATTGCCCACCGTCTTTCAACCCTGCGCAAGGCAAATAAAATCATTGTTGTTGACAAGGGCAACATCATAGAATTCGGAACCCCCGAAGAGCTTATGGCTCTCAAGGGCAAATACTATAAGCTTATCAACATTCAGTCAATGAGCGAAAAGGTTGCCGCAGAAAAAGCTGCGGAAAACTTTGAGTAAGGAGGGGTAAGGATGTCACGAAATTTTATTGACGGCAACGAAATCCGCATTACAGTTAAAGATAAAATTTTCTGCGATGTGGAATTTTTCTCAGGCGAAAAGCTGTGCAATCTTGAACCCCGCAGGCTCTTCCCCGTCAGCGGTCTCTCGGAATACATAACCTTCCTTGATGAGAACGGTGAAGAGCAGTTTATTCTCAGGAAACTTGAGAATATGGAACCGAGCCAGAAAGAATTGCTTCTCGGCTGCCTTGAGGAATACTACAGAATTCCGAAGATAACAAGGCTTGTAAGCCGCAGCGAAAAACACAGAATATGGCTCTGGAATGTTGAAACGGATAAGGGTAATTATACATTTGAAATCATAAACCATATTCAGTCCATGAAAATGTTTTATGACAAGCGAATTCTTATCAAAGACGGCAACGATAACCGTTATGAAATCCCGAATATATACGAGCTTGACAAACGCAGCCAAAAACTGATTTTACCCGATATGTAATGAAAGGAAGAAATAATTATGAAGCTTATTCTTGCAATAGTAAACAATGACGACAGTGCGGTTGTTTCCGCAACACTCACAAGAGAAAATTACAGCGTTACAAAGCTTTCAACCACAGGAGGCTTTCTTATGATAGGCAACACAACCCTGCTTATCGGTGCAGAGGATGACAAGGTTGCCAGAGCAAAGGAAATAATCCATGAATATTCAAGAACAAGAAACAAAGTTGCAATGACAACGGATTCGCTCGGAAGAGGTCTGCAGAAAAACAGCCTTGAAGAAGAAGTAACCGTGGGCGGTGCAACCGTGTTTGTGCTTGATGTTGAAAGCATGGATAAATATTAAAATCAAAAACGGGAGATATAAAATGAAAAAAACAATTTGCATTATCCTTGCCGTTTCAATGCTGTTTTCATTTTGCATAACAGCAAACGCCGCAAACGATGACACTCTCACATTCGGTGCAGACGGCAAATTCACCGTGCTTCAGATTACCGACCCTCAGGATGACCACTACCCCGCCTATGATATGGTGAATCTTATAAAAATTTCTGTTGAACAGACCAATCCGGACCTTATTGTTTTTACAGGCGATATCGTTGAGGACAGCCGTATAGGCGACCTTGGAATTGACGGTGAGAGCCTGCGTGAGGGCGTTGAGGTTGACAGCTATGAGCAGACCCTTGCAAATGTTAAGGCTGCCTGTGCTGCCGTATTTGCCGAGGCGGAGAACAAGGGCATTCCCTTCGCCGTTGCTCAGGGCAACAACGACTATAAATGCGGCGTTACAAATGAGGACTGGCTTGAAATCTACAAAAGCTACAAAAACTGCATCATTTTTGATGAAAGCAGCGATAAAGACGGCAGAATTGACTATAACCTTGAAATAAAGTCGGCAGACGGCAATACCGCCTTCAATATCTGGCTGATGGATACCGCAACAAATTCCGTAACCGACGAGCAGCTTGCATGGTATAAATCCGAAAGCACCGCACTCAAAGAATCAAACAGCGGTAAGCCCGTACCTTCAATTCTTTTTCAGCATATCCCCACAAGCGATATCGGCTATCTTTTTGAAGAATGTGAAATGTGGGACGAAGGCGCAAGGCTTGTTGACGGCAAATTCTACCGCCTCAACAAAGAAGTTGCAAACGGCTATCATGCAAGTGCTGCAACTCCTCCCGCAGACACAAGCGCTCAGTTCAAGGCGTGGAAGGAATGCGGCGATGTAAAGGGCGCATATTTCGGTCATTGGCACACCGAGGGCTACACGGGAAGCTATGACGGAATCGAGCTCGGCATGACCTACGGCTGCGAATTCGCAAAAACGGGGCCTTACGGCGTTCGATTTTTCACAATTTACGAAAACGGAAGCTTTGAAAGTGAAATCTACACTTATGAGGGCAGCATAAAGAAAGATAACGCAAAACTTGAGCTTCAGATTGATGAGCCCTATGCAAAGTACGATAATTTCATTGAAGAATTATTTGCAGGCATAAGGAACGCAGTTATGGTTCTTGTTATGCAGATAAAAAGCCTTCTTGCGTAAACAAGTATATCATCAGCACGGTGATACACCGTTTATGGCTGTCAACAAACATTAATTTTCAGAAAAATATATTGCTTGTATTGACTTCTCAGTAAAAATTGTATACAATTGTGTTCGTAATAAACGATGTATTATCATCGTAAAAGAGGAGTAAAACAAATGTCAAACACAATCATCAAATTTATCTCGGCAATCATACTCGCATTCACAATTCTTATCAACGGCATAGGTAACTTCATCGGTGTCGGCGATATCATTCCCACTCAGCCCGAAGAAGAAATCACAACAAATGTTGAAACAACCGAGTATGATGCACAAGCGGCAGCGGAATTTCTCGCTTTTTTTAATACTGAAACTGCAAAAATAGCAGACAACGGCAGTTATTCCCTTGAAAGAAACGCATTCTACACAAAGCCCATTGATGTCGGCGGTGCGACGGATATTCTTAACTCCATTATCCAAGCTATTGATGAAAATTCAAATCTCGATACTGTTGTCGGCGGTTTTCTCGGAATAGGAGTTAAAGAAGGCAGCATTCCCGGATATTTCAACAATCAGGATTATATGATTAAATCAACATCCCTCAGCGCAGCTGACCTTGTTGCATTCAGCGAAGAAAACGGCGTTTACAGCTTCACAATCGCAAACACATCAAACCCCAAGAAAAACAAGGTTTCGCCCCTGTCAAACTTCACAGACGATTTTGTTACCCATGAAGAAGTTGTTGACGGAATTGCAGAGCTTACAACCGCAATTACTGTAAAAGAAACCAATGCCGAATATAAAAATATCAATGTTGAGGTAGTGGTTGAAAACGGTAAAATCGCAGCAATCAGCTATTCCTATGATTTTGATGCAGAAATTTCACTTAAAGCTGCTGTAGTTGCAATTAACGGCACAGGCTCAATCAAAACAGAAACAACATATTCAGACATAGCATATTGATTTTTTCCTCCGTACTTATTGTGCGGAGGATTTCTTTTTTGTTTAATTAATTTTATTGACATTCATTGAAATTTTGGTATAATATATAAGGTTAGTTTTATTAAAAATCAGGAGTGATAAAAATGCCATTAGTAACAACCAAAAAAATGTTTGAAGATGCTTACAAGGGCGGCTACGCTGTAGGTGCTTTCAATGTAAACAACATGGAAATCATTCAGGGTATCGTTGAAGCAGGCAAAGCAATGAATGCCCCCCTCATTCTTCAGGTATCAAAGGGCGCAAGAGCTTATGCAAACCACACCTACCTTGTTAAGCTCGTTGAGGCTGCTGTTGAAACAACAGGCCTTCCCATCGCTCTTCACCTTGACCACGGCCCCGATTTCGAAACCTGTAAGGCTTGCATCGACGGTGGCTTCACATCAGTTATGATCGACGGCTCACACCTTCCCTATGAAGAAAATGTTGCTCTCACAAAGAAGGTTGTTGAATACGCACACGCTCACGGCGTTGTTGTTGAAGGCGAGCTCGGTCAGCTTGCAGGCATCGAGGATGATGTTAATGTTTCGGCTGAAGACGCTTCATACACAAACCCTGCTGAGGTTATCGATTTCGTAACAAGAACAGGCGTTGACTCGCTTGCAATCGCTATCGGCACAAGCCACGGCGCATTCAAGTTCAAGCCCGGTCAGGATCCCAAAATCCGCATTGACATTCTTGAAGAAATTGAGAAGAAGCTCCCCGGCTTCCCCATCGTTCTTCACGGCGCATCATCAGTTGTTCCCGAGTTTGTTGACCAGATTAACGAATTCGGCGGCAAGATGGATAACGCTATCGGTATCCCCGAGAGCGAGCTTCGCAAGGCAGCTTCACATGCTGTTTGCAAGATCAACATCGACTCAGACCTTCGCCTTGCAATGACAGCTGCTATCAGAAAGTATATGGCTGAGAATCCCGGTCACTTTGACCCCAGACAGTATCTTGCTCCCGCAAGAGTTGCTATCCAGGGCATGGTTGAGCACAAGATCAAGAATGTTCTCGGTTGCGACAACAAAGCATAAGTTAAACTGAAAAGATAAAGAACCGAAGTTCAACGCTTCGGTTCTTTTTTTATTGATATTATCAGGATTGTTGAAATAATCATTGCGAAACCTATTATATCGGTAAATGTGAAATCCGTACCGAGCCACACAGCTGAGATAACCGTTGCCGCAACAGGCTCAATGCTTGAGATTATGCTTGCCTTGGTTGCGCCGATAAGGTGAATGCCTTTGAGAAAAAACGAATACGCGAGCACCGTTCCCACTAAAATAACACCGAAAAGCGCGGCAACAAAAGAAAAGTTTATCTGCGGCATATTCTCCCACGGCCTGAATATCGGCAGAAGCACTATTCCGCCCGCAGTCATTCCCCAGCCGAGCACCGAAGAGGTGTCCGTAACCTCAAGAAGTGGCACCGGGATAAGTGAATAACACACAAGAAACACCGCCGCAAGAAGTCCCCATATCAGCGCTTCGGGTGAAATTGAAAGATTGCCTGCGTCGCCGCCCGTTGCAATAATAAATGTTCCGCCGATTGCAAGGATAATCGCCGCCGCTTCCCTGAAAACGGGAGGCTTTTTGTTTTTTATGCAAAGAAAAACAAGTATCATCGCGGGCGAAAGATATTGCAGAACCGTTGCCGTGCCCGCATTCGAAAGCTCAATCGCCCTGAAATATGCATACTGACACATTATCAGCCCGAAAACCGTGAACGCCGCAAGCCTTGCAAAATTTTTCTTACTGCGAAAAACGGCAAAAACTTCTCTTTTATGTTTTATTGCAGAGAAAACAAGCAGTATTACGCCCGATAAAAGTATTCTGACCGCCACAAGCCACTGAGAGTTTACGGCGTGATTGGTAAATAAATACTGACCGCACGAGCCTGAAAATCCCCAGAATATTCCGCTGATAAGCGTCAGGAAAATTCCCGCCGCTGTTTTTGACCTTTTCATTTTTTGACCTTCCTCTCCGATATCCTATGGAATGATATCACATTTTCCGATTTCAGGCAACATAAAAAGGTATATATTTTATAAAAAACACCTATAATTCTATCGATGGTTCAAAAATCGAAAATCTGTGAAAACTAAAGAAAATCGAAGAAAATCAAAGATAATCGCCGATTTTTCGGCACAAATAATCAGATTTGACCTTTTTTTGACCTTTGACCTTCTGACCTTTCCTGACTATAATTAAGTCAAGGTCAAAGAAAGTCAAAGTCAAATTTCTTCGAAAAGAGATGATTATATGAGTTTAAGCAACGAAATCGCAAGAATGCTTATGGAAATGCTCGAGGATGAAGGCACAACAGAGATTCAGCGAAACGAGCTTGCACAGACTCTCGGCTGCGTGCCCAGCCAGATAAACTATGTTATATCCTCCCGTTTCACACCCGAGCAAGGGTACATTGTTGAGAGCAGAAGAGGCGGAGGCGGCTACATCAAAATCACAAGGGTCAAGCTCGACAGACCCTCGCTGATAATGCACACGGTAAATCACATCGGCGATTCAATTGACTTTGCTGCCTGCCACGCAAATGTCATGAACCTTCTGCACAGCGGAGCAATAAATGCACAGTGTGCACGCCTTATGCTTGCCGCAACGGGAGAAAACGCTTTAAAAAGCCTGCCCGCGCCCGTCAAAGACCGGCTCAGGGCTTCCATATTCAAACAAATGCTGATATCGGCAGAGAAAGGATGATTGTGTATGTTATGTCAGAATTGCGGAAAGAATGAAGCTACCACCCACATCAAGCAGATTATCAACGGCGACATGGCGGAAAGCCATCTTTGCTCCGAATGCGCATCGCATCTGGGATATTCGGATATGTTTTCAGGCTTCGGTCTGAATCTTTCGGAGCTTTTCGGCGGATTTTTGGGCGATACCAAGCCTTCGGTTTCATCAGGCAAATCTCCCCGATGCCCGAAATGCGGCTCGTCATTTGATGAGATTGTTCACAGCGGCAAAGTAGGCTGTGCGGATTGCTACCGCACATTTTATGACCGCCTGCTCCCATCAATCCAAAGAATTCACGGCAAAATAAAGCACAGCGGCAAAACAGCAGCCGTTGCATCTGCACAACCAAAGGTTGAAACAACTGCTGAAAAAATCGAAAAACTCAAATCTGCAATGAATGATGCGGTCGCAAAGCAGGATTTTGAAAATGCCGCAAAAATAAGAGATGAAATAAAGGCTCTTGAAGGAGGCGAAGGCAATGAATAAGTGGTATATTGAAAAAGGCGACCAGGGCGATGTTGTGCTCAGCACAAGAATACGCCTTGCCCGCAACATTGATGACTACCCCTTCCCCGCAAAGCTTGATACTGCGGGCAAAAACAGTGTTAATTCGCTTGTACGCAGCGTTCTTTTTGAGAATGATGCAAAGGATTTCAGCTATATTGAAATGAAAAATCTTTCAAGGCTTCAGGCGGTGTCACTTGCGGAAAGACACCTTATAAGCCCCGAATTTGCAGCAAAAAAAGACGGCAGCGCACTTGTGCTTTCTGCAGACGAAAGCGTGAGCATTATGCTCTGCGAAGAGGATCACATAAGGCTTCAGGTCATGAAGTCGGGGCTTGCTCTTGAAGAAGCATTCGACATTGCGGATAAGCTCGATAATATGCTTTCTTCAAAACTCAACTATGCTTTCGATGATAGAATAGGCTATCTCACTCAGTGCCCCACAAATCTCGGCACGGCAATGAGAGCATCGGTTATGCTTCACCTGCCTGCGCTCACCCGCTGCGGACAGATGGCAAGGCTTGCAAACACGGTTTCAAAGCTCGGCTTGACAATCAGAGGCGCATTCGGCGAAGGCTCTCAGCCCAAGGGGGATATTTACCAGATAAGCAATCAGATTACCCTCGGCATCACTGAAGAAACTGCCATCGCTAACCTCAAATCCATTGTGCTTCAGCTTGTTGCTCAGGAAAGGTCGGCTGCTGCGGAAATAGTCAAAAAGCCCGCCGATGAGGATAAAATCTTCAGGGCATTGGGCATACTCAGAAATGCCCGTCTGCTCAGCACGGACGAATTCATGGAGCTTGCATCACTCGTAAGGCTCGGCGCTGCAAGAGGTCTTTTTGAAATATCCGTCGAAAAGCTCAACGAGCTCATAGTCAGTATGCAGCCTGCAACGGTGAGCGTTGCAAACGAGGATGCGGCAACACCCTCGGCAAGAGATGCAATAAGAGCAAAAGCTGTGCGTGAAGCACTTGCATAATTAAAGAAGGACAGTATGTTTATCAGGGGGAATGAAAATGTACAGATTTACAGGCTTTACTCAGAAAGCCAATGACGCACTCAACAGTGCAATAACAATTGCAGAAAACTTCGGTCACACCTATGTGGGCAGTGAACACATTTTGCTCGGCCTTCTTGCGGAAAAAGGCGGCATGGCTTACGCTGCCCTCACGGCACGAAAAATCAGCTTCAGTGAGGTTGAGGCAATCATAAAAAGCAGCATCGGAATAGGCTCTCCCACCGTGCTGTCACCGGGAGATTTCACTCCGAGAGCAAAAAATATAATGGACACAGCCATTCTTCAGGGCAAGGGTATGGGGCATTCGTATATCGGCACGGAGCATATTCTCATGGGTATAATCCGTGAAGGTGCAGGTGCCGCAACAGAGATTCTCAGCCGCATGGGTGTTCAGCCCCAGGATTTGCTCAGCGACCTCACCGCTGCGCTCGGAAGCAGCGGCAGCACTGCAGGCAGCAAAAAAGAGGCAAAAGAAAAATCAGATACCCCGACTCTCAGCCAGTTCGGCAGAGACCTCACGGTATATGCTCTGCAAGGCAAAATCGACCCCGTAATCGGCAGACAGAAGGAGATTGAAAGGGTAATACAGATTCTCAGCAGGCGCACAAAAAATAATCCCTGCCTTATCGGTGAACCGGGAGTAGGCAAAACCGCCATTGCAGAGGGGCTTGCACTCAAAATTGCAACGGGCGAGGTGCCCGAAACGCTCCGCAACAAGCGTATTATAACCCTTGACCTCACGGGTATGGTTGCAGGCACAAAATACAGAGGCGATTTCGAAGAAAGAATACGCAACGCAATCGAAGAAGTCAAAAAAGCGGGAGATATCATCCTCTTTATTGATGAGGTCCACACCCTAATCGGTGCAGGCTCTGCTGAAGGTGCGGTGGATGCGGCAAATATCCTCAAGCCCTCACTCGCAAGGGGAGAAATTCAGGTTATAGGTGCAACCACTCTCGAGGAATACCGCAAGCATATCGAAAAAGATGCCGCACTTGAAAGAAGATTTCAGCCTGTAACAGTAGGCGAGCCGTCGGAATCGGAGGCGGTTGAAATTCTTAAGGGTCTGCGTGACAAATATGAGGCACATCACAAGGTGAAAATAACAGACGGGGCAATTCTTGCGGCGGTTAAAATGTCGTCAAGATATATCGGCGACAGGTATCTGCCTGACAAGGCAATTGACCTTGTTGACGAAGCCGCCTCCCGTGTAAGACTCAAAGCCTTTACAGCTCCGCCCGATTTAAAGGCACTTGAAAGCAGGCTCAAATCACTCGGCGAAGAGATGGAAGCTGCGGTAAACTCTCAGGATTTTGAACAAGCTGCCAAAATAAGAGATGAAAAAAACAAAATTGCTGCAGACCTTGAAAATGAGCGCAAGCTCTGGCAAGAAAAAAACACGCACTGTGCGGGCGAGGTGTCAGAGCACGAAATTGCGGCTATTGTTTCGCAGTGGACGGGAATCCCCGTTGTGCAGATAACTCAGGAAGAAAGCGAAAGACTGCTTCATATGGAGGATGAGCTTCATGGCAGAATAGTCGGTCAGGATGAAGCGGTAAATGCGGTTGCAAGAGCAATCAGACGAGGCAGAGCAGGGCTTAAAGACCCGAAAAGACCGACTGGCTCCTTCATTTTTCTCGGTCCGACGGGTGTGGGCAAAACAGAGCTTTGCAAAACCCTTGCCGCTTGCGTTTTCGGCGATGAAAATGCGATGATACGGCTTGATATGTCCGAATACATGGAGAAGCACACCGTTTCAAGGCTTGTGGGCTCCCCTCCCGGCTATGTGGGCTATGATGAAGGCGGTCAGCTGACCGAAAAGGTGCGCCGCAGACCGTATTCCGTTGTTCTTTTTGATGAAATAGAAAAAGCTCATCCCGATGTTTTCAATATGCTCCTTCAGATTCTTGAAGACGGCATACTCACGGATTCTCAGGGCAGAAGGGTCGATTTCAAAAACTGTATCATAATAATGACATCAAATGTCGGCGCAAAACTCATCGCACAGAGCGGTGCAGGCACACTCGGCTTTGCCCCCGCAGAAAGCGAAACGATGAGCGACAAAAGAATCCGTGAAGCGGTTATGGGCGAGCTGAAAAATGTGTTCAGACCTGAATTCATAAACCGTGTTGATGATATAATCGTATTCCGCCAGCTCGGCAGAGAGGATATCAACGAAATTGCAAAAAGAATGCTCACATCCCTTGCCAAAAGAGTAAAAGAGCTTGACATCACTCTTGAATTCTCACAGCAGGCAATTGAAGCAATCGGTAAGGCAGGCTTTGACCCCGTTTACGGTGCAAGACCTCTCAGAAGAGCAATTCAGCAAAGGATCGAAGATAAGCTCTCAGAGGAAATGCTTGAGGGTAAGCTCACTGCAGGCAATGAATATATCTGCAATTACGAAAACGATTCTTTCGAATTCAATCAGAAATAATCTTAAAGGGTTGTCTCGGCAGCGAGGCAACCCTTTTTAAATAAGATGTAAATAATTTATTATTCTTTTGTTATTCTATTGTTTTTTTTAATAAAATCTGTCATAATGCTTGTATAATATAAATCGGAGGGCTCTTTATGAAAAAAAATAAAATCTCACTCATTATCGCCGGTGTTGTTGCCTTTGTTGCACTTGCTGCTGCGGCAGGAATAGGCGCATCGTTCCTTTTCAACGATAAAGAAGAAAAAAGCGGGGTAAGTGCAGTTGCCGTGGATTTTGTTGAAGATACTTTCCTTCTTGAAAGAACGGCTCAGCACCCTGAAAGATACACTGAAAATCTTATCAACGAATATGAAATGAGCGAAAAAAAGGCTCAGGAATTCTATGAATGCCCCGAGGAGTGGCTTGTTTACGGTCAGTCGCTCACGGTTTACAACAACTCGGCAGACAGCATCAGAGTATACGGCTTTGAGGTTGACAATAACGGCAAGGGCGGAGTTTATATCTCCACATCAACCGGCGGCGAGCTTGATATTGCTCCCGGCGGCTACGGCCCCGCTTCCTTCTCCGTATTCTGTGAAAACGGCGACCTTTCAACCGATGAAGCAAAAGAGCTTGTTTCAGATTTCAAAATAAAAGTGCTTTACACAAAAACTCCCGCAGAATTTGATGACGGCACCGAAAGTGTTGAAGAAACACAGAAGGTCACACTTGAATTTGCGGAATAAGGATGGCAAAAATGGGGTTCTTTAACAAATACAAATCACCCGCAGGTGCACCGGAATACCTCATCGTGGGGCTCGGAAATCCCGGCAAGCAGTATGAGCTTACCCGCCACAATGCGGGCTTCCTGTTTGCGGATTTACTTGCGGATAAAAACAATGCAAAAATAAGTAAAATTCAATTCAAATCCGTGACCGCCAATATTGAGCTCGGCGGTCACAAATGCCTGCTCATAAAGCCTCAGACACTTATGAATAACAGCGGTGAGGCGGTCAAGCAGGCGGCTTCTTTTTACAAAATACCGCTTGAAAAAATCATAGTTGTGTTTGACGATATCTCCCTGCCCTGCGGCAAAATGCGCATCAGGCGCAAGGGCAGCGCAGGCGGTCACAACGGAATGAAAAGCATAATTTATCATCTCAATTCCGATAACTTCCCCAGAGTCAAGCTCGGAGTGGGCGAAAAGCCTCACCCCGATTATGACCTTGCAGACTGGGTACTTTCAAGCTTTAAAAAGGATGAAATCCCTCAGCTTCGTCAGGCTGCTGAGAATGCCTGCTCTGCCGTAGAGCTTATTGTATGCGGAGATACGGATAAAGCAATGAGCAGCTACAACAGCTGATTATTTCATCATTGCGGACATACCCGAAATCATGCTTTCAACATTTTTCATACATTTGGCAGCGCTTTTGCGGCAGGCTTTTCTGCCGCTTTTGCTCATCATTTTTGTGCTCGCAACCGCAGCTGCCGTGCCGACTGCAAGTCCGATGCCCATGCTTTTGACCAAATCCATGTTTTTTGATGATTCAAACATTGTTTTCCCTCCATTCAACAGTATTATTAATATTTTGTCCTGATGCAGAGGATAAAACAATGCCAATAATTTTTAAGGAAGTTATATAATGTCAATTTTAAACATTGTTCTTGTTGAGCCGCAGATTCCGCAGAATACGGGCAATATTGCCCGCACCTGCGCCGCAACGGGAGCAAGGCTTCACCTCGTTGAGCCCATGGGCTTTCGTGTTGACGATGCCAAGCTCAAAAGAGCAGGCCTTGATTACTGGCACCTGCTCGATATCACATATTACGAAAATCTTGACTATTTTTTTGAGAAAAATAAAGACGGAAGCTTTTTTTATTTTTCCACAAAGGCGACAAAAATATATTCTGAAATTGAGTATCCCGATAATACATATCTTGTTTTCGGCAAAGAAACGGCAGGTCTGCCTGAAGAACTGCTGCTGAGAAATCAAGAGAACTGCGTGCGTCTGCCAATGATTAACAACAGCGCAGCAAGAAGCCTGAATCTTTCGAATTCCGTTGCAATCGGTGTTTATGAAGTGCTCAGACAATGGAATTTCCCCGATTTGCTCCTCAAAGGAAAACTCACAAAATTTGATTGGAAAGAATGATAAAAATGAAACCGTTGACCGCAGCATACAAAGCCATTGATTTTGTTTTTCGCACTCAATCAAAGCATATCACTCAAAAGAAGGAAGCTCTCCCCATTGAAAAAGCGGAATTTATTGCCCCGCCCAAAGAAAAGGGCAACAGATTTTTGCTCGGCTTTTCAAAGGAATCCATTCTGCCTGCCGACATTGATAAAAAGAAATACTACATAGCCGGCTACGGTGAAAATAAGCCTGCAAAGGGCGTGCTTGATGCGCCTCACACTCACGCCGTGTGGATTGATGACCTTTCAGGCAAGGGCGGAATTGTGCTCGTTTCGATTGATAATGTGGGAATGCTCAACAAGGATGTTAACCGCCTGAGAGCAAGGCTGCACGATTTTGCAATGTATTCAGGCTGCAGAAGCATAAATATAGTCAGCACCCACTCCCACGCAGGCATTGACACCATGGGAATATGGGGTCCTCTGCCCCTGAGCGGCAAAAATCCGAAGTACATGGAGCTTGTATTTTCACAAACCGTGAAAGCGGTTAAGGACGCATATGCAAACCGCAAGCTCGGCAGGCTTTATCTGGGCAAAACCGAGGTGCCCGATATGCAGGAGGATATACGCACTCCGATTGTGTATTCAAAAACTCTAACCCGTTTAAGATTTGAGCCCGACGACGGTTCACAGCAAACATACATAATCAATTTTGCCTCTCATTCTGAATCTCTTCAGGGCTGCAACGAGCGTGTCAGTGCAGATTTTCCGCATTATCTGCGAGAAAAAATCAAGCAGGAAACAGGCGCTCGGACTCTCTACTGCGTTGGCGCAATCGGCGGAATGATAAGCATGGATATCCCCGATGAGCAGGAAATCCGTGATAACGGCAGCGACTTCGCCGAATCGACAGCTAACATCGGTAAAAAGCTTGCAGAATACGCACTTTCGATAAATGAAGAAACCGAGCTTAAGCCGAAAATCGGCTGCATAAGGCAGGAGGTTTACTTCAAAACAGAAAATACCCTGCTCATGCTTGCGGCAAAAGCGGGTATTCTTGAAGCGGATGAATACAGAATGCCTGACGGCTCGGGCTTCGTAATGAAATCCGAAATCAGCTATATTGAAATCGATTCGCTCAAAATTCTGCTTCTTCCCTGCGAGATTTTCCCTGAGCTTGTCTACGGCGGATACCTCACGGCAGAAGAATCGGCAACAGGCTGCGGTGCGGAAATTAACCCCGTGCCCTTGCAGGAAATTGTGGGCGAGGATGTTATGATTATCGGCCTTGCAAACGATGAGCTCGGATATGTGCTGCCGCCGAATGACTTCATTCTGCATGACGAAACACCGTATTTTGAAAACGGACGGGACATTCACGGGCGCAGACATTATGAAGAAACAAACTCTCTCGGCCCCAAAACCGCAGAAACAATTGCACAAACCGTTGCCGAAATTATTAATACGGTTGAAAAAAGCAAAAATATATGATATTATATCATTATTCACAAAGAAAGGATTTGATTTTTCATGAAATCAGTCATCAGTATCTTACTTGTTTTAGCTGCAGTAACCCTTTGCCTTTTCGGATGCTCGAATGTGCCTAAGGAGCCTGCAACAACAACAGTTGAAAACCATTCATATGTTAACCCCTACGGCGAAACGGTTGCTGCACCTCAGAATGCGGAAAAACATGACAAGGTTCAGTATCTTGAAACAGTCAACGACATTGAATTTGTCATGAGCAGCTATTATGTTTATAATAACTGTGTTGCAAAAATCAAAGATTTTTCTCTCGAATATGTTATGCTTAATGTAGACCCCATAGCAGGTCTTGCCTCAGTTGAAATCATGGGCAAGAGCCTTGGTGAGGATTATATGAAAATAGGATATACTGCATATGACAAGAACGGCACAGTTATAAGAGAAACTCATTTGCAAGCATCTCTTGACGGCGCAGGCAAGGGTGACATTGTTGAAAAATGCGTTTTCGAGCTTCCCGAAGAAACAGTTAAGGTTGTATTCCACGATTATGTGGAGAAATAATTAAAAATTTTAATGCCCCTCAAAAAGTAAAATTACTTTTTGAGGGGCATTTTTGTTATTACATTCCTCTGCGCCTTACGCAGTTTTCAAGCTTGATTGCATCATACACACCGTTATCAAAAAGGTCACATACACCCTGATATTCTTCAAGTGAGAGAGTTTCAAGAGTCTTATTTTCTCTTATGCAGAGGGCGACAAGCTCACCTGTTGCCTTATAAGCATCTCTGAAGGGCAAGCCCTTTGAAACAAGGTAGTCGGCGCAGTCTGTGGCGTTGATAAATCCGCCTGCAGCAGCCTTTCTCATGTTTTCGGGAATTGCCTTCATTGTCTGAATCATAGGCTCAAGAGTAACAAGGCAGATTTTAACGGTATCAAACGCATCAAAAATTGCATCCTTATCCTCCTGCATATCCTTATTATAAGCAAGGGGCAGACCCTTCATAACGGTAAGAAGCGTCATAAGGTCGCCGAATACTCTGCCGCTCTTGCCTCTTACAAGCTCTGCAATATCGGGATTTTTCTTCTGCGGCATAATGCTTGAGCCCGTTGAGAAAGCATCGTCAAGCTCAACAAACTTGAATTCCCACGAGCACCAGAGAATAATTTCCTCACAAAGCCTTGAAAGATGAACCATACAGATTGAGAGTGCACTTGCAAGCTCAATGCAGAAGTCTCTGTCCGCAACGCCGTCAAGCGTGCTCTTTGTGTATGAATCAAAGCCGAGGATTTCGGCAGTCATTGCTCTGTCAATGGGATAGGTTGTACCTGCAAGGGCACCGCTGCCGAGGGGTGACGAATTCATGCGCTTCTTTGCATCCTCAATTCTGCCGAGGTCACGGGTCAGCATCTCTGTGTATGCGGTGAGGTGAGCTTTGAAGGTGATGGGCTGCGCACGCTGAAGATGAGTATAGCCCGGCATAATTGCATCGGCATATTCATCGCCTTTTTCTTCAAGGGCTTTGATAAGATTTTTGACAAGCACAAGAGTTTCGTCACACTGCTCACGAAGAAAAAGCCTCACATCAAGTGCAACCTGGTCATTACGGCTTCTGCCTGTGTGCAGGCGCTTGCCTGCCGAGCCTATGCGCTCGGTGAGAGTTTGCTCGATGAAGGTGTGAATATCCTCTGCATTGGGGTCAATGAGAAGCTCGCCTGCCGAAATTTCACTTCTTATTTTTGCAAGCTCAGAGCAAATAAGTGCGCCGTCATCCTGAGAGATTATGCCCTGCGCCGCAAGCATTGTTGCGTGGGCAATGCTGCCCTCAATATCATGATAGTACATTCTGGAATCGGTTGCTATTGATGAATTGAAATCGTTTGTTTTTTTATCCGCTTCCTTTGAGAAACGGCCTGCCCAAAGTTTCATATAATTCTCTCCTTATACGGGAAAAAGAGCCGCCATAAGACGGCTCTTATATTTTGTTGTTAATAATCAAGCAGTATTTCGCAATCCTATGAAGATTATTTGTTTCTTTCAGCTTCAAGAATTGCCTTTACCTTGATGGGAAGACCGAAGAGGTTGATGAAACCTGCGGAATCCTTCTGGTCATAAACTTCGTCTGCATCAAATGTTGCAAAATCCTCGCTGTAGAGGGTATAGGGTGAGGTTACACCTGCGTTAATCATGTTACCCTTGTAAAGCTTAAGCTTAACATCGCCTGTAACTGTTTCCTGTGTCTTATCAACAAAAGCTGAAAGAGCTTCACGCAGCGGTGTGAACCACTGACCGAAGTAAACAAGCTCTGCAAACTTATGAGCAACGATTTCTTTATAGTGCTGTGTATCTCTGTCAAGAGTGATGGTTTCAAGCACATCGTGAGCCTTAAAAAGGATTGAGCCTGCAGGATTTTCGTAAACGCCTCTTGACTTCATGCCCACAAGACGGTTTTCAACGATATCATTGAGACCGATGCCGTTCTTGCCGCCGACTTCGTTAAGGTATTTGATAAGCTCTACGCCGCCCATTTCCTTGCCGTTAACTGCAGTGGGAACGCCCTTTTCAAAATGAATTGTAATATATGTGGGCTCATCTGGAGCCATTTCGGGTGAAACGCCCATTTCAAGGAAGCCGGGCTTGTTATACTGGGGCTCGTTTGCGGGATCCTCAAGATCAAGACCTTCGTGTGAAAGGTGCCAGAGGTTCTTATCCTTTGA
The DNA here is from genome assembly GCA_017403185.1 of Clostridia bacterium. Classification (GTDB taxonomy): domain Bacteria; phylum Bacillota; class Clostridia; order Oscillospirales; family Acutalibacteraceae; genus CAG-177. The sequence continues at coordinate 79,369 of JAFQON010000043.1, read as the reverse complement.
ATAATTGGTTTCACGGTTTATCTTAAGAGGAATGTTGTGTGCCTCTGCATATTCAATTTCTTCTTCACGGGACTTGATATCCCATATTCTCCAGGGAGCGATAATTTCCATTTCAGGAGCAAACGCCTTGATTGTGAGCTCAAATCTTACCTGGTCATTGCCCTTACCGGTGCAGCCGTGGCAGATAGCATCTGCGCCTTCAGCCTTAGCGATTTCAACGATTCTCTTTGCAATGATGGGGCGAGCAAATGATGTGCCGAGAAGATATTCCTTCTCATAAACCGCACCTGCCTTGAGGGTGGGGAAAATATAATCGCTTACAAATTCATCCTGAAGGTTTTCAATGTAAAGCTTTGATGCGCCCGTTTTGATTGCCTTTTCTTCAAGACCGTCAAGCTCTGTGCCCTGACCTACATCGCCCGAAACAGCAATAACCTCGCAATTGTTATAGTTTTCTTTAAGCCAAGGGATGATGATTGATGTATCAAGACCGCCTGAGTAGGCAAGAACAACTTTTTTGATTTCTTTCATGATAATTCTCCGTTCTTTATGTTAGTTTATACATTGATTATACACTTATTATTCAAAAAATCAAGCGTATTTTGAATATTTATGCAAATTTGGCGTATTCAACAAAAAATATGGTTTTTTTGCCGATTAACCGAGCAAAAGTCCGACTTTTTTCTTCGCTTTTGTGAGAGTACGGTTTGCAATGCGTGCCGCTTTCTCTGCTCCTGCGTTTGCCGTATCAAGAAGATACTGCTTGTCCGCAATAAGGCGCTTGTATTCATCCTGCACAGGTCGGAGTTCTTCGATAACCGCCTCGGCAACCTTGACCTTGAAGTCGCCGTAGCCCTTGCCCTCAAATTCCTTTTCGATTGCGGCATAGTCAAGACCCGTACAACAGGAATAGACAGCCATAAGGTTATTGATGCCGTCCTTGCCGTCTGCATATCTTACGCAGGCTTCACTGTCGGTAACGGCTGACTTGAACTTTTTGAGAATTGCTTCGGGTGTATCAAGCAGCGAAACCGAAGCCTTGGGGTTGGGGTCGCTCTTCGACATCTTCTGTGTGGGGTCCTGAAGGCTCATAACTCTTGCGCCAACCTTGCCGATAAACGGCTCGGGGAGAGTGAAGGTGTTGCCTCTGAGAGTATTAAAACGGTTGGCAATATCCCTCGCAATTTCAAGATGCTGCTTCTGGTCTGCGCCGATGGGCACGAAGTTTGCCTGATAAAGAAGAATATCCGCCGCCATGAGCACGGGATATGCAAAAAGGCCTACATTGACATTATCTGCGTGCTTTTGCGACTTTTCTTTGAACTGAGTCATTCTTGAAGTCTCGCCAAACTGCGTGTAGCAATCAAGAATCCATGCAAGCTCTGCGTGAGCGGCAACCTGACTTTGAATGAAAACGATATTCTTTTCGGGGTCAAGACCAACCGCAAGCATAATCGCATACATTTCGAGAATCTGCTGACGGAGCTTTGCAGGCTCGGGATGAATTGTGAGAGCGTGAAGGTCGGCAACAGCATAAAGGCAGTTGTAATCCTCGCTCATTGCCTTCCAGTTTTTAAGCGCACCCAGATAATTGCCGAGTGTGGGAATTGATGTGGGCTGAATCATGCTGAGCACTATCGGCTTGCGCTCGGGAGCTGTATTTTCCATAGTAAATTACCTTCCTTAATTAAAGTGAACGGGCAACCTCACCGAGAATCTTAACACCCTTGACAATATCCTCATCAGAGGGAGTTGAAAAATTCATTCGGATATAGCTGCATTCCTTATCGCCGTCAACCATAAATGCGTTGCCCGGCACAACTGATACACCCGCTGCGCTTGCCTTGCGGCAGAAATCGAGCATATCAATGCCGTCATTGAGCTTTGCCCAAACGAAGAGTCCGCCTTCGGGTCTGTGATATGTAAGAAAATCTGAAAGCTCATTATCAACGCAGTCACAGAGAAGGTTGAGCTTGCGCTTATATATTTCTCTGATTTTCTCAATGTGGGCTTCAAAATCATATTCGGTAAGCCACTTATAAACAACAAGCTGTGACATAAGCGGAGTGTGAACATCCTGAGTTTGCTTTGCAACGGTGAGCTTTGCAATTACCTCTTTGGGGGCAAGTGCAAAACCTACACGGATACCCGGTGCAACAATCTTTGAAAAAGAGCCCGCATAAACAACAATGCCGTCTTCATCAAAGCTCTTAATTGCGGGCACGCTTTCACCTGAAACACGAAGGTCACCATAGGGATTATCCTCAAGAATAAGCACACCGTATTTTTTCGCGAGCTCATAAACTGCCTTTCTCTTTTCAAGTGACATGGTTACGCCTGCGGGATTCTGAAAGTTGGGGATTGTATAAATAAACTTAACATTTTCTTCTGTTTTAAGCTTTTCTTCGAGAGCTTCGATGTTGATGCCGTCGCTGTCGGCAGGCACGCCGCTGAGCCTTGCACCGTAGCTTCTGAAGCAGTTGAGCGAGCCGATAAACGAGGGCTCTTCGCAGATAATGCAGTCGCCGTGGTTGATGAAGCACTGGCTCATAAGGCTCATAACCTGCTGTGCACCGCTTACAACTATAAGTCCGTCATTCTCACTGCCAACGCCATAGCGGCTTTTGGCAAGCTCCGTGAGCTTTTCAATAAGAGGAGTATAGCCCTCGCTCACACCATACTGAAGTGCAAGAATGGGGTCATTTTCATAAATATCGGCAACGATTTTCTTTATATCGTCAACAGGGAAGGCATCGGGTGCGGGATTGCCTGCGGCAAGAGGAATTGTGCCGCCCGAGCTTTTGAGAATCTCTCTGATTATCGATGGCTTGAGAGATGCCACGCCCTTTGCAAATTTGTAGTCCATTTATTTTCAGTCCTTTCGGGATAAGTTTTCAAAATAAGCCTATAATATTGTAAGTATATCATATAATTTTTAAAAAGTAAATGAAAAATAATCATTGAACGGATAATTTATCTGTGATATACTTTCAACATTGGAGAGTGAATTGTATGAAATCTGATTTTGATGCCGTTTTCTTTGATTTTGACGGCACAATAGCCGACACGGGAGAGGGCATATTCAGCTCCGTAAGCTACGCAATAGCGGCAATGGGCTTCCCGCCCCTGCCCGACAGCAGACTGCGCACCTTTATCGGGCCGCCTATTTTCAATTCGTTCAGGCGTGAGCTCGGCATGAACGATGAGCAAAGCGCAAAAGCCGTTGAAAAATACCGTGAGCGCTACAGTGAAAGCGGAATTTATCAGCTTGAAGTATACGAAGGAATTGAAGAATTAATCAGAGATTTAAAAAATTCGGGCATCAAGGTTGCAATTGCAAGCTCAAAGCCCGAAAAGTTCGTTGTAAGACTCGTTGAATTTTTAAAAATGGACAGTCTGATTGATTTTATTGCTGCGCCCGAAAGCGACAAGGCACCCGAAGGCAAAGCCGTGCTTGTTGAAAAAGCGGTTAAGCATTTCGGCGTTGACAAAAGCCGTGCGCTGATGGTCGGTGACCGCTGCTTTGACATTGACGGTGCAAACGGTGCGGGAGTAAAAAGCATCGGCGTAACCTTCGGCTACGGCAGCAGAGAAGAGCTCGAAAAAGCGGGCTCAACCTACATTGCCGACAACACCGATGATATAAGAAAAATTATTTTTTCCTGACAGCCTTCTTTGAAGCTGCATAATAAATAATATTAAACAGCACAAAGCTGACAAGCATAATCGTAACAATAAGAATTCTACCGCTCCGTATCATTTCAAGCAATGATGCGGGGCTGTTTATTTCTGCAAAAGGAATGCAATAGAAAATTCCCGAATCGCTGAAAACAAAATAGAGGATTGCGGTTATTGCAAAATAAGCAGGTATTGCTTTCAGGCAAAAATCCTCTGTTCTTATGTTGAGAAGATTGGGCATATTCTTTTTAACAATATTCTTATGAGCAATTATTGCGCACGGAATAATTCCGATAACGCACATCACGGCAATTGCAATGTATGTTATCATATCTTCATCAAGAGCTTCGTTTTTATAAACAGCAAGCTCCGCAATTCTCATGCCCGCAGGTCTTGCAACGGTTACAACAAATGAAGCAAAAAGTGTGAGCACCGCACTGTAAGCCGCATATAGCTTATTGTTTTTTATCGGGAGCACATAATCGAAATCGCCCTCGCCGCCCGTTATCTTCTTGGGCAGGCAGACAAGCAGAAGCATTATGCCGAAGCCGAGTAAAAATCCCGTAAGATATTCCCACAGCGACCAGTTACCGCCCTGAAGAAAGCGGGGCACATTATTTACGGCTGCGAAAAATCCTCTGTCGGAATCAACAACCATAACCACATCGGCAAGAGTGATTGAAACGGCACAGATTGCATTTATTGCGAATGAAACAAATGCAGTAACGGTATCTTTTTTTGCAATAAGAGTTGCAAGAGAGAGCACGAGCGCACCCACGGCATAAGAGATAACCCTGATGCTTGCAAAATAATTTCTGCCGTAGGGAATTTTCTTGAACCACGCCTCATTGCCGAGGTTCTTGATATATGCCATCATCGGCGACATCTCAATTCCCCTGTCGGCAAGGCCGAGCTTGAAGCTCTCAACCGCCTGCGAATTGATAAAAGGCAGAATATAGTGGGCAACAAAGAATTGGAATATGTATACAACAGCATAAAATACGGCAATAAGAGTTATGTAATGCCATATTTTATATTGCTTTTTTGAGAAAAGAGAGCCGATATACATTGCAAAAAGCGGCATCCAGCCGAAGCCCAGAAGAAGCATTATTGCCATACCCGAGCCTGCGCTGATTTCGGTTATATCGACCGCCTCCTGACCCGTAAACGGAACGGTGCTCTGAAGATAACCGCCCATCTGCGAGTTGAGAGTGCCCCAGCCGCCGTTGGTTATTCCGAGCAAAATCACGGCTATAGGGATCGCTTCAAGGCTCATCTTTTTGCGGTTACCGAAAAATGCAAAAATAAAAAGCACAAGCATTACGCCCACTGCAAACATTCCCCACATCGAACCCCAGCCGTGAGAGCCTCTGACCCTCCACATAAAACCGGTCATAACAGCACAGCCGAGCACAAGCATCGCCTTAACGCCGGGGGTAAGTCTGCGTACATTCAGAACATTCATAAAAACCCTCCTTAATATGTCATCATTATTTCGCCTTCAAGATTCTTCCATGTGAATTTTTCGTTTTCAAAAATCATATATCCGTGCCATGAATTTTCTTTAGGAATTGAAACAGAGCCGGGATTGAGATAAACATAATTTTCGTGCTCCACGCATTTAGGCACATGAGTATGCCCGTGAAGGAGAATATCCCCCTTCTGAAGCGGCGGAAGATTATTTTCATTAAACTTGTGACCGTGAGTTACATAAATGAGCCTGTCGCCTGCGGTTAAAACAGCATAATCCGCAAGAATGGGGAAGTCAAGCACCATCTGGTCAACCTCGGTATCACAGTTGCCCCTCACGCAAAGGATTTCATTTTTTATTGCATTGAGAAGGTCAATCACCTTTTTGGGTGCATAGCCCTCGGGCAAATCATTCCTCGGCCCGTGATAAAGGATATCGCCGAGAAGCACAAGCCTGTCTGCGCATTCATTTTTATAAGCATCAAGCAGCTTTTGGCAGTAAAACTCCGAGCCGTGAATATCGGATGCAATCATAAATTTCATTTTTATCACCTCTTGATACGATTATTATAAAATAAAATGCTCCGAAAAACAATAGTCTTTCGGAGCATTATTAATTAAATTGTTTTGTTTTCCTGAAAACGGCTGAGGAAATGCCTTGTTCTCTCCTGCTGAGGATTGTTGATAACATCCTCGGGTTTACCCTGCTCAACAATCACGCCGCCGTCCATAAATATAACCTTATCGGAAACATCCCTTGCAAACGCCATTTCGTGAGTAACGATAACCATTGTCATCTTCTCAGCCGCAAGCCCCTTGATAACCTTGAGAATTTCGCCCGTAAGCTCAGGGTCAAGAGCAGAAGTGGGCTCATCAAAGAAAAGGATTTTGGGGTTGAGAGCAAGCGCTCTTGCTATTGCAACTCGCTGCTGCTGACCGCCTGAAAGCTGGCAGGGATAAGCATCCGCCTTCTCTTCAAGACCAACCTTCTTTATCAGTTCAAAAGCCCTTTGGTTTATAGCTGCAATGTTATCTTTTTTCAAAAGAGTCGGCGCAAGAGTAAGATTCTGCAGAACAGTGTACTGAGGGAAAAGGTTGAAATTCTGAAACACAAGGCCGAAATTAAGCCTGTTTTCTCTCACCTTTTCATCGGTGAGCTTTATTTTGCTGCTGCTGTCAAACAAAACATTGTCGTCAACGGCAATTCTGCCGCAATCGGCAGTTTCAAGAAAATTAAGGCATCTGAGCAAGGTTGTTTTACCGCTGCCTGACGAGCCTATGATCGAAAGAACCTCACCCTTTTCGAGAGTAAAGCTTATATCCTTGAGAACCTCGGTTTTGCCGAAGCTTTTTCTGATGTTACTTACTTCTAATATTGACATAATTCAACTCCTGAAATAGCTCAGCTTCTTTTCTATCCTGCCGGAAGCGATGGTAAGAATACCAACAAACACAAGATAGAACACACCCGTAAAGAACAGGGGCCATATCATTGCCTTTGTTGCCGCAAGCTCTTTTGCATTCTTGATAATTTCACAAACCATAATACAATTCGCAAGTGCGGTATCTTTTATGAGGGTTATAATCTCATTTGACATCGGCGGAACAATACGCTTTATAACCTGCTTAAGAATGATTTTTCTGAATATCTGTGACTTTGTGAGACCAAGCACATAGCCTGCCTCATGCTGACCGCGGGGAATGCTCTCTATTCCGCCTCTGTAAATCTCTGAAAAATAGCAGGCATAGTTGAGCGTGAACGCAATAAGAACCGCCGTAATTCTTCCCGCATCGGAAATTCCGTATTCGAGATACATGAATCGGTCAATCTGCCCGAAAAGCTGATAATCAAACAGCAGACCGGGCACATAATAGATAATAAAAATCTGAAGCATCAGAGGAATGCCTCTGACAACCCAGACCACCACTTTTGAAATTGATTTGACTATTTTGAACCGGCTCATCGAACAAAAGGCTATAGGCAAACCAAGCGGTGCGCCGCAAAGCAGCGTCACCGCAAAGATAAGCAAAGATATTTTAAAGCCGTCGAACAAAAAAGCCGTGACTTCTAAAAAGGACATATTAAAACTCCAATTGGTATATCTTTAAATTATTTCTGGTCCGAGAAATCTGTAATAACAGTTGTTGCAACACCGTATTTCTCTGCAAGAGCAGCAATTGTGCCGTCTGCTGCAAGAGCTTCAAGCTGTGCATTAACATTGGCTGTGAGCTCGCTGCCCTTTTCAAAGCCGATTGCATAGTATTCAACATCGCTTGAAAGTGAATCAACAACAGCAAGGTCTGCATAGTCGCCCTTGCCTACATAGCTCTTTGCGAGCTGAGCATCAACAACCGCAAAATCAGCTGTGCCTGCGCTGATTTCGGTGAGACATTCTGTCTGCTTGATAAAGCCCTTGAAGCTTGTGCCTTCAAATGACTTTGCATATGTTTCGCCTGCTGAACCGCTTTCAGCAACACCGAACTTACCGCTGAGAGCTTCTGCGGAATCAATGCCTGAATCGGCCTTAACAACAACTACCTGGCGGTTTTCCATATAGTTATATGAGAAATCCACTTTCTCTGAACGGAGAATGCCGTCATCATCATCAGCTACATTGGCAGTGAAACCGTTCCAAATGCAGTCTATTGTGCCTGAGTTGAGGTCTGTGTACTTGCTGCTCCACTCGATTTCCTGGAAGATAACTTCATAACCGAGGTTGCCGAAAACCTTCTTTGCAAGCTCTGTATCAAAGCCTACGAGTTCACCGTTTTCTTCATAGTTCATGGGTTCGTAAATTGTGTAGCCAACAACGATAGGCTCTTTTTTCTCGGCATCGTTTGCCTGTGCACCTTCATTGGGGGCTGCAGTTGTTGTTTCAGTGTCACCTGAACCGCCGCAGGCTGCGAACGAGAAGAGCATAAGCCCTGCGAGAATCAATGCGAAAATCTTTTTCATTTTTCTTGCTCCTTTTAATTTATTATTGTGGTATTACATTACCATAATAAAGCGAATTTGTCAACCATATTTTTGTTTTATGCCGTTGCATCGGTGCGGCTGTTATAAAGCTCGCTGTAAAATCCGCCCTTTTCCATAAGCTCGGCATGGCTGCCCTGTTCAACAATATTTCCGTCTTTCATAACCAGAATAACATCAGCATTCTTGATTGTTGAAAGTCTGTGAGCAACTATAAAGCTTGTTCTGCCCTGCATCATCTTTGTGAATGCCTTCTGAATTCTGATTTCGGTTCGTGTATCGATTGAAGAGGTTGCCTCGTCGAGAATAAGCATAGGCGGCAGGCAGAGCATAACCCTTGCAATACAGAGAAGCTGCTTCTGACCCTGCGAAAGCCCTGATGCTTCATCCGAAATAACGGTATTGTAGCCGTCAGGCAGGCGCTTTATAAAGCTGTGAGCGTGCGATGCTTTTGCAGCCTCAATGATTTCTTCATCGGTGGCATCAGGCTTACCCATAGCGATATTTTCTTTGACCGTGCCCTCTTTAAGCCATGTATCCTGCAGCACCATGCCGTAGCTTTTGCGAAGGCTCTCTCTTGTTGCGCTGTTGATATCAACACCGTCAACGCTGATTTTGCCCTCATCAACATCATAAAAACGCATAAGCAGATTAACAAGCGTTGTTTTTCCGCAGCCCGTGGGGCCTACTATCGCCACTCTGTTGCCGCTTTCAACAGAAAGGCTGAGATTTTTTATAAGCTCCTTATCCTTTGAATATGAGAAAGCAACATTTTCTATTTCAACCCTGCCGCCAACATCCGAAAGCTCCTTTGCACCGGGTGCATCGGGTGTCTGCGGCTGCTGCTCAACAAGCTCAAAAAGTCTTTCCGCACAGGCAAGCGCATTCTGCAGCTCCGCAATAACGCCCAAAATTTCGTTGAACGGCTTTGTGTACTGATTTGCATAGCTGAGAAAGCATGAAAGCCCGCCTACACTGATTGCACCGTTAATAACGGAAAATGCGCCTGCAAGACCTACTGCCGCATAAACCATGCTGTTGACAAAGCGGGTGCAGGGATTTGTAAGCGATGAAAAGAATATTGCCTTAAGAGAATATTTTGCATACCTCTCGTTGATTTCATCAAATTCCTCAAGCGTTTTCTCTTCTCTTGAAAAGGCAGTTACGACCTTTTTATTACCTACGGTTTCTTCAACATAGGAGGTCTGCTCTCCCCTTGTTTTTGCCTGCAGAGTAAACATTGAATGTGTTCTTTTTGCAATGAATCTCGCAACAAAAAGCGAAAGAGGAGTGAGAATCACAACAACAAGTGTTATCTTCCAATTTATCGAAAGCATAAAACCGAGAGTGCCGAGAATCGTTACCACACCCGTAAAAAGTTGGGTAAAGCCCATAAGAAGACCGTCTGCAAACTGGTCGGCATCCGAGATAATTCTGCTTACCGTATCCCCTGCAGGCTTTGAGTCAATATAGCCGAGCGGAATCACCTGAATTTTTTCCATCGCCGCATTGCGAATATCCCTTACAACCCTGAATGTGATGCGGTTATTGAGAGTATTCATTATCCACTGAGTTACCGCCGCAGCAAGTGCAATTATACCGATTTTGTAAAGATACGGCATGAGCGCAGTGAAATCAACCCTGCCCTCCCCGATTGCCGTGTCTATCGCACCGCCCGCAAGCACGGGAATATAAAGGCTCATGGCAACACTTGCAGCTGCAAGAAAAACAGATGCGAAAAGATGAATTTTATATCTGCCTACATAATGCAGCACTTTTTTTACAGTGCCTTTGTTCACCTTGTTTTTCATCACGCACTCTCCTCCCCGTCAAACTGTGAGAGATGAATTTCTCTGTAAACAGCGTTGTTTTTGAGAAGCTCTTCATGAGTGCCGATTTCTGCGTGACCGTCATCAAGAACAATTATTTTGTCGGCGTGCATAATTGACGAGGTGCGTTGCGATACGATAAACACCGATTTTTCGCCCTGATTTGCAGCGATTGCCCTTCTCATTGCGGCATCTGTTGCGTAGTCCAGAGCACTTGAGCTGTCGTCAAGAATAAGAATATCGGCATCCTTTATCACTGCTCTTGCAACGGCAAGCCTTTGCCGCTGACCGCCCGAGAAGTTTCTGCCCCCCTGCTCAACGCAAGCATCAAGACCGCCGTCTTTTTTCATAACAAAATCCTTTGCCTGAGCAATTTCAAGCGCCTTCATAATCTCCTCATCGGTTGCATCTTCCTTGCCCCAAAACATATTCTCACGGATTGTGCCTTTGAAAAGCACGGATTTCTGAGGCACAACAGCAATCTTTGAGCGCAATTTCTCGAGCGAAAGCTTGTTGACATCCACGCCGCTCACAAGCACTTCTCCGCCGCTTGCCCGATAGAATGCGGGTATAAGATTAACGAGCGTTGTTTTGCCCGAACCGGTCGAACCGATGATTCCGACGGTTTCGCCTCTTTTTACTGCAAAAGATATGTTTTCAAGAGATTTGTCACCTGCGCCCGAATACGCAAACGAAACATTGCGGAATTCAACGATGTTTTCACTTTTTTCGTCTGCTTCGTTGCTTTCGCCGTCATATTCTGCATCAGTGTCAAGCACTGCACTTATTCTGCCCGCACAGGCAACGGATTTTGTGATACTTATAATAAGGCTTGCAAATTTCACAAGCTCTACAAGAATTTGTGACATATAGTTATAGAGCGCAACAACTGCCCCTTGTGTGAGCAAGCCCGCCTCAACCCTGATTGCACCTTTGTAAATAAGCACCGCAATACCTATATTGATGATTACACAAGTAACCGGATTGAGAAGCGCCGATATTCTGCCCGTATATTCCTGAATTGCGGTAAGAGCATCATTGCGCTCCCTGAATTCATCAACCTGCTCATCCTCCTTGCAGAATGCACGGATAACTCTTGCACCCGTGAGGCTTTCTCTTGCCGTGCAAAGCACTTTATCAAGCGCAAGGCGCACTTTTTTATAAAGCGGAATGCTGATAATCATTATTCCGAAAACAACAATTGAAAGAAGAGGGATAACAACCGCAAATACAACAGCAGCTTTTGCATCAACGGTAAACGCCATTATCATAGCACCGATAACCACAAAGGGTGAGCGCAGAAGCAGACGGAGCGTTAAATTCAAGCCGTTCTGCACACTGTCCATATCGCCGGTCATGCGGGTAATGAGAGTTGCGGTGCCTGAGGCATCAACCTTTTCATAAGAAAACCTGCCTATGTGCGCAAACACAGCGTGTTTAAGTCTTTTGACAAAATCCACGGATGCCTTTGCCGCAAAAAATTGAGCCGTAAGCGAAAAGGCAAGACCCACCGCGCCCAGAAGCACAAGCAGAGCACACATTCTGACAACATAGCCCGTATCACCGTTTGCAATGCCCGTGTCAATTACTCTCGCAACAACGATAGGAACAAAAAGTTCAAGAATCGCTTCGAGCATTTTAAAAAGCGGTGCAAGAACACACTGTGCTCGGCTTCCTTTAAGATATTTCAACAGTTTTTTCATAAGCAGATAACCTTCCGAAGAAAATTTTGAATATATATTTTACCATAATCTATCACCTTTGTAAACAGTCACGAACAGATAATATTGATTGTTAAATAATTCTAATTTTCTATTTTGGAATAATATTTTTCGTGTAACATGATAAAATTATTGTGATTTGAAATTTACAGGAGGATTACCTATGAAAGCCACAAAAGTAACACATTTCGGTATTCAGCGTAAAATCGTTGCAAACATGACTTCCGAAAGCTGGGAAACCATCCCACATATTTCATATGTTTATGAGCCCGAAGTATCTGATTTTTTAAGGGTAGTTAAAGAGCTTAACGACTCTGGCAAATTCCCCGTTAAGATTACGGTTAACACCATTATGCTCAAGGCTCTCACCGAAGCATTCAAGGCTGCCCCCCAGCTTAACGCACATATCGACTTTAACCGCAAGCTTGTAAGGGGCGAAATAACCGAATGGGATGAAATTCACGCAGGCATGACATGGATTCTGCCCAACGGTGAGATGATGACAATCAATCTTCACGATATCGGCAACAAAAGCCTCGTTGAGCTCACGGAATACATTGCCGATGTAAGCAGAAAAATCGGCAACACCGACCTTACCGAGGTTATGTTCTCGGTTTCATTCAATGATACAATAGACAAGCTCAAAAAAGGCAAAATCAAGCAGGCTATTCTCCGCCTTATCGGCGCAAAAACAGGCAAATACAAAATCAAAACTCTCTCAGGCAAAGCCAAAAAGGAGTATTATTCAATCCCTGAAACGGACAGACTTACCGCTTATGACATCAAGCAGGGTACCGTTACGATTTCAAACATCGGCTCAATAACAAGAGGAATCCCCGGTCATGCAGCTCTTCTCTCAATTATTCCTCCGCAGATTTTTGTTGTTTGCATTGGCTCTGCAATCAAAAAGCCCGTTGTAAAACAGGATGAAAACGGCAATGATATCATAGTTGTGGGTCAGGAAATGCCCATCAGCCTTGTCTTTGACCACAGAGCGGTTGACTTCGGCGATGTTGCACCGTTTGTCAGAAGACTTGAGGAAATCTTCAAAAACCCCGAACAGATGTATAATTGGTAAATACGGCAGGAAAGCTCCTTTGCTCAGGCAAAGGAGTTTTTTGTTGACAAAGCAGAGCAATGCAATTAAAATGAAGATAAAATACAACCGAAAAGGGCAAATGCTATGAAACAGAACTGTTTTGATGTAAATTATCAGCAGGGTGAAAACCCCGTTTTTTGCTACAGAAGCGGACTTGCCGTTTATGAAGAAACACTTTTCGGCGGTGTGCTTGTGTCCTCAGGCTATAACTCGGCAGGCTACCCGCTCAATGTGCTTTCAAATTTCCCCACAAGGCTGAATCCCGTTGATTTTCATGAACCGTCAGCCTTCAACATCGAGCTTGACGGTCAATGCGTCGATTACGGCCTTGAGCTTGAAAATTTTGAAACACTGCAAAATGAAAATAAAATTGAAGCCGTAACAACTCTTAAAAGCGGTATCAAACCGGTCAAAATAAAAATTCACACCACCCTTGACGGCACTCAGATGTTTACCCGATATATTGAAATTGAAAATCTTTCTGACAAGCCCTTAAATCTCAGCAGGCTTTCTCTGCTTTCGGGAGGGCTTGAAAAAACCGACCGCTCTCACTACACCAATGAAATAAGCATCGGTAAAATCTATTCTGCAGGCTATTTCAACAGCGACAGATGGGGCAGAGAAGGAGAATTCGAGTGGAATGACCTTACGCCCGACGAGCTTACTGTCAAATGCCGCTTCGGCAGGGACCGTTTCCGTCACCCGCTGATTTTTATTCGCAACAACCTCACAGGGGTAATGTATTTTTCGCAAATCGGTTGGAGTGCGGGCTGCAGCTTTTCGGTTGATCATCACACCGACCTCGAAAGAAATGACAGCCGCCTTTCCTTTAAGGCTGAAATCACATCCCACAAGCCCTTAACCGTCATTGAGCCTTACGGCACTTTTATTTCTCCCGAAGTTCACATGGGAGTTATCGCAGGCGGGCTTGACGATGCGATAAATGAAATGCACGCTCATATACGCAAATCGGTGCTTGATATGCCCGAAGCATCACCCGCAGAATGCCTTGTAGGCGCCGGAATGGGCGCTGAGCACGATATGTCGGTTGAAACTTCAAAGATTTTTGCAAAACGCCTTGCCGGTTTGGGCGGTGAAGTTTTCATCGTTGATGCAGGCTGGGAGTGCCCGCCCGATAAAGAAACAGAATGGGGAAACTATAACGGAATGAACATCCCCAATCCTGACCGCTACCCCGACGGAATTGCGGAATTATCCGATTACTGCCATTCGATTGGAATGAAATTCGGTTTGTGGGTCGACATCGAAAACCTCGGCAGAAAATCAAAAATATTTGAAGAGCATCCCGAGTGGCGCTCAAAAACAATTCTCGGCACTCAAAGCGAAAATCTTGCCGACTTAAGCATACCCGAAGCCGCAGGATGGGCTGAAAACGAGCTTGCAAGAATTATTGAAGAATACAATCTTGACCTTCTGCGGGTTGACCACAATGTTTCCTTCCGTGATTATTTCACGATGCGTGATGCAGGCACGGGAATTGCCGAGTGTGCATCAATCCGTCATCATTCCGCAGTTTACAAGATGTACAGAAACCTTAAAAAGCGTTTTCCGAATGTTATTTTCGAAAACTGCGCAGGCGGCGGCGGACGCACGGACCTCGGAATGATGAAAAATTTCAATCACACATGGGTTTCGGACTGTCAGAGAGCCCCACGCTCACTCACGGTCACAAACGGAATGACCATGGCTCTGCCGCCTGAAAGAGTTGACAGGCTTTTTGCCGGCATGGGCTGCCATGAGCACGGCACTATAGATATGCAGATGAGAAACACCATGCTCACACATATGTCGCTCAATGTTATTTCACCTGCAGCACTTCCCGAAAGCCCCGCTCAGGCAGAGTTTATAAGGCACAGCGTTGAAATTTACAAAAATTTTATCCGCCCGTTTCTGCCCGAATCGAAAATATATCATCACACTCCCGAATCGGGGTTGCTGAAAGATGATTTTTATATTCTTGAAGCTGCATCTCCCGATTGCAAAAAGGGCGCTGCCGCAATATTCACCCTGCCGAATGCCCGAAGCAGCTCTTTGAATTTCATCCCCAAGGGCATAAATGCCGGAACAAGCTATAAAATCACGCTTGACAACAGCGGCGCATCATATACCGCAAAGGGCTTTGAAATCCTTTTGCACGGCATCCCCGTTTCAATCACCGCCTCAATGTCATCGGAGCTTGTTCTTTTTGAAGCAACAGAATAACCGAATCCCGAAACAGGCAAAATATTGTCGGTTTCGGGATATTTTTAACAGAAAGCTATTTACAAACCGTTCATAATATGGTAATTTTATACTAAAGAAACTCAGGAGGTTAAAGAAATGTCAAAGAAAAAATTTGAACTCGGCGACGGCATCTATGATGCAAAGCAGCTCGGCTACCCTCAGATGGGGCTTCTCGGCTTTCAGCATATGTTTGCTATGTTCGGCGCAACCGTGCTTGTACCCGCTCTCACAGGTCTGAGCGTTTCAGCCACCCTTCTTTTTGCAGGCTTGGGCACACTTTTCTTCCACCTTGTCACCAAAGGTAAGGTTCCTGCATTCCTCGGTTCGTCATTCGCATTTATCGGCGGATATGCTGCTGTAACTCAGATAGGCGCAGACGAAGCCGGCAATGCTGTTCACGACTACAGCCTTCTTCCCTACGCCTGCTTCGGCGTTGCGTGCGCAGGCCTTGTCTATCTTGCTCTTGCAGGTCTCATCAGGATTTTCGGTGCAAAGAAAGTTATGCGTTTCTTCCCGCCCATCGTTACGGGTCCGATCATTATAGCTATAGGACTCACTCTTTCATCAAGCGCAATCGGCAACTGTTCATCGAATTGGCTTGTCGCCGTTATTGCAATCGCAATTATCATTATCTGCAACATTTTCGGCAAGGGTATGATTAAAATTATTCCCATTATGCTCGGTGTTCTCGGTTCATCCGCAATTGCAGTTATTCTTGACCTTACAACCTCTATGGAAATCTTTGACCCCGCAAAGCTTGAAGACTTCAAAGCCGCAGCATGGGTCGGCCTTCCTTTCCAGATGAAGGATACTGTTTTCGGCTTGCTTTCGAGTGATTTTGACAAAAATCTTCTCGTTTCGGCTGTCATCACGATTATGCCTATCTCGCTTGCAACCATGGTTGAGCATATCGGCGATATATCCGCCATCAGCTCCACCTGCAAAAGGAACTATATTGCAGACCCCGGCCTCCACAGAACTCTTCTCGGCGACGGTATTGCAACGACTCTCGCCTCACTCTTCGGAGCACCCGCAAACACCACATACGGCGAAAACACAGGCGTTCTTTCGCTTTCAAAGGTTTTTGACCCCAAGGTTGTAAGAATTGCGGCATATCTTGCAGTGCTTTTCTCATTCTCTCCCAAATTTGCGGCCCTCGTAAGTCTTATGCCCACAGCCACAATCGGCGGTGCATCACTCGTGCTTTACGGCATGATTTCGGCAGTAGGTGTGCGCAATGTTGTTGAAAACAAGGTAAACTTTGAGAACACAAGAAATGTTATTATAGCGGCTCTTATCCTTGTTCTTTCAATCGGCATCAACTACGCAGGCGCAATCCAGATTCCCGTAGGCTCGGTTACAATCAGCCTTTCGGGTCTTGCAGTAGGCGCACTTGTCGGCATCATTCTCAACGCAATTCTCCCCGGCAAGGATTATGAATTCGGCACGGATGAAAAAGGCGACAAATCGGTTAATTTCAAAGTATAATATCATTTTTGAAATACACAGGGGGCAGGTTTTGCAAGCCTGCCCCTTTTTGTTGTCTTTATAACCAAAATTTCACTTTGTTTACTGTATAGATTTCATAAAAAAATATTGTGGTATTGAAAATACATTAACACTGTGTTAATATAGTATATATTATTTTTAGACAAGGAGAGATTCTATGGCATCTGAATCAACCGCCAAGGTTCTTGACGAGCAGCCGAAATCCGCAGTTCCCAAGGACAGGCGATATGTTGGCTCAAAAGAAACCTTCGCATACATACTTGATGACATCGCTCAAAGCTTTAACATAGGCAAATATGATGATGTTTTCAAGATGAACATCCTCAAGATTGACCTCGGCCTTCAATCGCTTACAAACGGCGTTATCGGCGTGTGGGATATTATCAACGACCTTTTCCTCGCAGCTATTGTTGACAGAACCCGTACCCGTTGGGGCAAGTTCAAGCCCTGGCTTGTTGTTTACGCCATTCCCGGTGTTCTTGTTTCCGTTATTTTCTGGGCACTGCCTTTATTCTTCGGCACTCAGGGTATCGGTGCAAACATCCCGAGGTTCTCAGCTTACCTGCTGCTTCAGATTTTTTCAAACCTTGCAAGCTCGCTTATCGCAATTGTCCGTCTGGGTATGACCTCAACCATAACGCCAAACATTATTGACCGAACGCGACTGATAACCCAGGCAAACCTTCTTTCGGGCTTTGTTGAGAAGGCTCCCGAAATCCTTATGGGTCTTTTGATTGATATTTACATCAACAGCCCGGGCAACAAGGTGCTTGAAATCACTAACAACACCGCTTATCAGTTAGGCTATAACAAACTCTTTGTTTTAGGCGGCGTAATTACATCGGTTGTTTCGGGTCTCTTCGCACTCTTCTATGCGTTTGTGGCAAAAGAAAGAGTTATGCAGACGATTGAACGCCCCAGCATAATAAGCGGCATAAAGTCAATTATCAACAACAAGCCTATTCTTCTTATCACTCTTTCCGAATTCCTCGGCGCATTCAGCCTTAACTCGGGCACAAACCTTTATTATATCAATGTTCTTAACTTTGCGTCAATGTCAACAGTTGTCGGCATCCCCGGCGCAATTGTTTCACCTATCAGCTATTCATATGTTCCCTGGGCCCGCTCAAAGTTCTCAACCAAGACTCTTTGGATTGCAGGCTCCCATGTTGACAGCGTGCTCATGCTCGGCGTTTATGCAGCCGGCGAGCTGATTAACTTTGGCGGCAAGAAAGGTTACGAAAACCTTTGGGTAATGATACCCGCATTCATGCTTCGTGAAACCATATGGATGTTCTTCTGGGGCATCAGAAAAGTTATTCCCGAAGAGATGAGAAACGAAGCCATCGACTACGGCGAATGGAAGAACGGCTTCCGTTCAGAAAGTATGATCGGTGTTGCAAAGAACACTATCACCAAAATGGTTGGCGTGTTCAAGGGTATTATTCAGCCCCTTCTCCTCAAGGCGTTCGGATATGACCCCAACGCAACAAGCGGCAATCAGACCCAGCAGGCACGCCATGCACTCTTCTGGATGTGCACACTTCTCCCCGTTGTTACGGGAATTCTCAGTGTTATTCCCCAGCTCTTCTATGACCTTCAGGGCGAAAAGAGAGACAGAATGTATCTTGAGCTTCGCGAAAGAAGAAAAGCTATTGCGGCTGAAGTTAAGGAATTTAACGATCAGACAGGCAATGATACATCAGCAGAATAATATAAACAAAGCCCCGGCGGTTTCGTCGGGGCTTGAATATTGGTGTTATATGGAAAAGCTTATCAAAACAATAAAAGAAATTATATCCTTAAACGGCAGAATCACCGTTGTAATAGACGGCTGCTGCGCATCGGGCAAAACCACACTTGCAAACCGCCTTGCAGAGCAAATTGATGCTCAGGTTATTCATATGGACGATTTCTTCCTGCCTGTTCATATGCGCACTGAGCAAAGGCTCTCACAAGCGGGCGGTAATGTGCATTATGAGAGGTTTTGCGACGAAGTGGCCAACGGCATCAGAAGCGGCAAAAGCTTTGAATACGGCATTTACAGCTGCTCTGAGGGGCGTATTAAAAGCTATCATACAATCAACCCTCAAAAAAACATTATAATTGAAGGCTCATACTCGCTTCACCCCGAAATACCGGATGTTGCCGAGATTAAGATTTTTATTGAAACAGGCCTCGAAACTCAGCTCGAACGCATCCGAAACAGAAATGGCGAAGAGGCACTCAAAGCTTTCGTAAACAAGTGGATTCCTTTTGAAAACCGATATTTCGAAGAGTTTAATATCAAGGATAAATGTGATTTTAAGCTGACTACATAACAAAAACTGACCGAAAGCAGCTTTCGGTCAGTTTTTTTCATTTTGATTATTCAATTACTCTGCAAAGCCTGCTTCCACAAGCTTAACAAGCTCTGTGACTGCCTGCTCTTCATCGGGGCCGCCTGCAATGATGCGGATGTCTGTGCCGCCCATAATGCCGAGTGAAAGAACACCAAGAAGGCTCTTTGCGTTTACTCTGCGCTCTTCCTTCTCAACCCAGATTGATGATTTGAATTCATTAGCCTTCTGAATAAAAAAGGTTGCAGGGCGGGCATGAAGACCTACCTGATTCTGAACTGTGACATCTTTAACAAACATATCTATATCTCCCAAACAGTATATTTCTTTTTTTTACACTACATATTATACCATAAAACTTTGCTTCGTCAACATTTTTAAACACAGTTTTGACCCCTAAACGAATAATTCGGCTTGTCGGCCAAACCAAGGGCAAACAAAAATTTTTGTTTTGTTCAAATTGACGATAGACAAAACGATTTTTTGTATTACATAAACAGAATTTTCGGAATAAATTCCCATATTCAAAAGAAAAAAGCGAAAAGCAAGGTGTTGCAAGCCCTGCTTTTCGCAGCATAATCAACAAGTCATTCAGTTGAGAACATAAATTATAATGTCTCTGTTACCCCAATTGTAGCACATATCTTCATTATCAAGATAAAGGTCAACATCCGTGTTGCCCATCTCAACAAATCCGCCTGTATCGGCTGCAACGCAATAGCCGTAGACATAGCTTCCGTCTGCCGAAACAATATAAAACTCGGTGCCGTAGGGATATTCTTCGGGGTCAACCGCAATGTGACCGGGCATAGGCTTTCTGCCTGTTGATGTTGCCGGGTCGCCCGTGTATGCGGTAGCCTTTGCTTCAACACGCTTTGTATAGTTAACGGGGATGCCGTTTTCATCAAGCTCAAGATCCTTGGGAGCATCAAGCTCGGAAATCGGAGCTCCCGTATTTCTATAAGCAGCAAGCGTATTCTCAGGCTTTGTGCCTATTTTTTTGATTTCGTTGACAGGCTTCTTTGTGATTTCCTCACCTGAAACTGTTTTTTCTTCAAGCTCACCGTCAACATATTTTTCGTTGTAGTAAACAACCTTTTCGCCCTTAACGCCCGGTGTGACGATTTCTGTATCGCCGAGCTTCATTTCATCGCTGTAGATGACCTCTGTGCTGAAATCGATCTTCTGTGTTTCTTCTGATGTTTCGTAGGTGACTCTTGATACCTTGATTTCTGTAAAGCCTGCAAGCTCTGCGCTGAGTTCGGGGTAAACCGTATCGTCACTGCCAAGCTCAATGCCTGCCTTCTCAAGCGCATCTGCAACAGTACCCTCTGCGATATATGCTTTGTGAATTTCGCCGTCAGCCTCAATATTGACGGTAAATGCTCTCTTAATGAAAACCTGCATGCCGTCATAAATATCGCTTGCTGTGTTTACACC
The DNA here is from genome assembly GCA_017403185.1 of Clostridia bacterium. Lineage (GTDB taxonomy): Bacteria > Bacillota > Clostridia > Oscillospirales > Acutalibacteraceae > CAG-177. The sequence goes on along the minus strand of JAFQON010000043.1, from coordinate 59,066 downwards.
GATTTCATCATCGCCGGTAAGCTCAATGCCTTCCTTTTTGAAAACATCGCCGATGGTTTCACCGTAACCCACGAAATATGAGATAAGGCCGTTATCTTCAACTCTTACAACCTTTGCTCTCTCAATTGTTATTGTACCGCCTTCTTCGGAATCATACTCCGAAAGATCAAGATCATCGTTAGCGCTGAGTGTAAACCCTGCCTTTTTAACGATGTCTCGGGGGCTGCCCGGTACGGCAGATATGCTTACCGATTTTTCTCCGTCAACTACGGTAACTTCAACCGCTTCCTGTGAAGCGAAGGCAGTGAGAGTCACCGAGCAAACAAACAGAAACGCTACAACAGCCGACAGAATTTTGAAGCGTCTGCTGTGCACTCCGATGTTTACGGATGCTGAATTTGTAATCATAATTCTCTCCTTATTTTGTGCATTAGTAGTTTTTGTGGTAATGGCTTTTTGGGTCAAACCTCGATTTCCTTTTGCAACGAGTGACATTATATTGACAAAAGTTTGATTTGTCAAATTTTTTGAGAATGATTTTTTGTCTATTTTGCACAAAGTGTTTTTCTCTTTTTACCAATTAAGCATAAAGGACAGCAGGGCTTTATGCAGGTTTTTGTCAAAAGAAGGGAATTTCTTTGTGAAAAACAGAAAAAGTTACAAATGGTTACAAAAGTGTAAAAAACGGTTACATTTTCAGAAAAAATAATAAAAGCAGGCATTTCACTCTTGTTATAAACAGGAATAAAATGCCTGCATAGGTATTATATGCTTATTATATTATTAATATACATTATATATATGATTATTCTGCAAATTCAAAGGGAGATTTTGCGTGACCCTTGCTCTTGTCAAAGAAGTAAACATCGCCCCCGTCATTGCCCTGAAGGGTGTAATATTTACCGTTGTTGTAAACTATTGCCGCACCGTCATCGACTGCGAGCCCCGAATGCTCTCTGCCCTTTATTGCATCGGCAAAGCTCTGCCAGTAGTCACTTTCAAAATGCGGGCAGTTACAATAGGGCAGCAGACCCAAGCAGTCCACAAACATAAACTCGTGGTTTTCACCGCAATCGTCATAGCCTTCTGCAAACCAGCACATTGAGCCTGAGCTGTAGCCCGAGAGAATAACTCCGTTTTCATATGCCTTTTTGAATATTTCGTCTGCACCCGTTTCTTTCCATGTATCCATCAGAAACTTAAGATTTCCTCCGCCTGCATAGACAATATCGCTTGAAAGTATTTTTTCTTCGATTTCTTTTTTTGAAAGAGATTTATCCGTAAGAAGAAGCGCAGATACGCTGCAGCCCAGACCGATAAATAACCTGAAAATATGCTCATCGCCGTTGATATCGTCAAAGCCCGCAGTCGGCACAAAAAGCACTGACGGATTTTTCTTTTCAGCAAGTGACACAATATGCTCAAAAATCGGCAGCACCTCATTATCGCTGTATCTTCCGCCGCCTACACCTATAATAATTCCCATAAAAATCACCTCTTTAATTATTCTATCACAATCAGTCTGTCTTGACAACAGCATAATTTTGTTTTAACATTAATACAGGTGATATCTAATGTATAATAAAAAACTTGCGATTTCATTGAGCGGCAGTTTCGGAATATCTGCCGAAGAGCAGATTCTTCTTTTCAAAAAAACAGGCTTTGAGGGCTTCGCCATTGATGACAGCGGCAGAAACACCGATATTAAAAAGCTTGTTTCAATCGGTAAAGAAGAAAATATGTTTATCGAATATCTTCACGCACCCTTCAACAAATCTGACGATATGTGGGCTGAGGGTGAGCTTGGGGAAATTGCGCTCAACGAGCTTATCGGATATGCAGAAAAATGCGCCGCAGCTGAAATACCCGTTATGGTTGCGCACACATTCATAGGCTTTGACGAGCCGTATATTCCCACACAAATCGGAATTGAACGCTTCGGCACTCTTGCTGAAAGAGCGGAGACGCTCGGCATCAAGCTTGCACTTGAAAACACTGAGGGCTTTGAATACCTCGACGCTCTTATGGGTGCTCTGAAAGGCAAAAAATCCGTCGGTTTCTGCTGGGACTCTGGGCATGAACTATGCTATAACTACGGTAAGAATTTAACAGAGCTTTACGGTGACAGACTTTTCTGCACACACCTTAACGATAATCTCGGAATCCGTGATTTTGCGGGCAGAATAACATATATTGATGACCTTCACCTGCTGCCCTTCGACGGAATTCACGATTGGAGCAGCGTTGCGCAAAGGCTTGTAAACTGCAGCTATAACGGCAGCCTCACCTTTGAGCTGAGCACACTCAGCAAGCCCGGCAGACACGATAACGATAAATATGCCGCCATGCCGATTGAAGAATACATTGCAGAAGCTTATAACAGAGCCTGCAGGATTGCGGCTATGATGATTGAAAAGGAGAAAACAAAATGAGCGAAAAAATGACAAAAAAGCAAAATATTATTCAGATTATCAAATTTGCGCTTTTCTCTGCATCGGCAGGAATAATTCAGCTTGTATCATTCACTCTGCTTTTTGAGGTCTTTCACCTCAATAACACAGTGAGTTACATAATCTCGCTTACACTTTCTGTGCTGTGGAATTTCACCTTCAACAGAAAATTCACCTTCAAATCTGCTGCAAATGTGCCTGTGGCAATGCTCAAGGTTGCAGCCTTCTACTGTGTGTTTGCTCCCCTTTCAACCTGGTGGACTCATGAATTCACAGACATGGGAATTAACGAATACATAATTGAAATCGGAACAATGGCAGTAAATCTTGTAACGGAATATCTCTATTGCCGATTTGTTGTTTACAGAAATTCAATGAACACTGCCAAATAAAAAATTACAGAGGGTCAATTGAGACCCTCTGTTTTTTCATATCTGCTCCAGAATATACTGCTTCACATCTTCAAGCCTGCTCTTTTTCCATTCGCCTGACTCCGCTTTTTCAGCAAGGGGGCAAAGGATAAAGAAGTCCAGAGTTTCGCCCGGCACACGCCCCGTCCTCAAAGGCTCGGCAAAATGCTCCGCCCATTCCTCTTCGGTTGCATTTTTGAACCTTGCGGGGTTGAGATAGGTCATCTGACGCCTTGTGGCGGCAATGTGCATCTTTGCCGAAAGCGGAGAGAGAAGGTTAAACTCTTGTTCCTGCACATCAACAAAAATCCTCGGAAGAGGTGCTTTCACGATGCGCTCATCACCTCTGACAATTTCAAGCCCCATAGGCTCCCACGAAAATTCATCTTCGGTAAAATTCAGCTTCACAAGCAGACCGAATTCCGTGTTGAACTGCGAACGCTGATAATCCGTGTCAAAAATAAAATTGCCGAGCGAATAGAAAATGACTTTATCGCCCACGGTTTCGTAATTCATGGGTACATGGGGGTGGTGTGATACCACGATATCCGCACCCATTTCAAGGTATTTGTGATATCTTTCTCTTGTGTAGGGCGACGGCAGCGGCGTGAATTCCTCGCCGGCATGGGCAACGACTATGCACCATCGGCAAGTTTTTTTTATTTCTTTTATGGTGTTCCGGATTTCGTCAAGGTCGCTCCAGCTGTAGCAGCCCGCCTTGTTTTCGTCAGCTTTTCTGCAGGCACGCTGATAGCCTACCCCAAACATACCGATTCCGCCCGCTTCATCAAGAATTACGGGTTTTCTTGCTTCGTGTATATTCATGCCTGCACCGATTGTTTTTGCTCCGTTCTCTTTGGCGATTTCAAGCGTGCTTTTTATGCCGTATTCGCCTGCATCCATAATATGGTTGTTGCAGATATTCCATATATCGGCATTCATTTTGTTAAGCACCTTAACAGCCTCGGGGTCAATCGTATGCAAAAGCTGCTGAACACCGTCTTTGGTTGTATTCTGCTCAACAGGCGCAACAGGACCCTCAACATTTGCTATGACATGGTCTGCCCCGTGGAGAAAATCAAGAATTTCAGATGAAATAAGTTCTTCATCATCCCACTTGCCGTACATATAGCGGTCAAAGCCAATATCACCTGTGAACACTAAAGTTGATTTATCTTTCATTACAGCTTCCTTTCAAGCATTAAAGATAAAAATATATTAACACAGCAAAGCAAAAAGAGCAAGACAGAATTTAAGAGCGTTTTGTTATTTGAAACTGGATTTGCTTGTCATCTCTGTTTTGAACTGAGGACCTTGAGGACCGCTGTTCATAAACGGAGGATATGTTGCCTCGTTGCCCCAATAAAGAGTTGCCAGGCTGTCAGGATTTTCAACATCATAACTGAACGCCTCTGCCCACTTTGAGCCTGCCAATGCACGGCAGCTTTCCTCAGGAACAAGCTCAAAGGTTTCAAGCTTACCGGGCAGCCAAAGATCCCATGCTTCGCCTTTTGTGCACACATCCTTAAGCTGAACAACGATAAAATTCATATAAGTATAGGTGCCGGTGTGCGGGTATAAGCCGTGCGTGCCTGCCGCGCAATAAATTGTGCAATGCGTGTTATCAAACATTTCAAGCTCTTCCCATGTTTCGATTTCTGCAAAGGTATGCGCAGCAAAAGCTGTTTTTACGGGACGCATATATTTTTTGCCGTTCTCCTCATATGTTAAGAATCTGAGCGTGAAATGCTCCCAATCACCGGGATGACCGCCAACCATGCTGTTGATCAGCCATATGTGCTTGCCGCTGTCATAAGAACAGTATATAAAATAAACTATATCGACATAGTTATTTTCTTTTTCAACCCAAAAGGCATAGGCAACAGCAGAAGCCTGATCGCCGTAAAAAGTTTCACAGATATCAAACGGACCGTCAATCTTTTCTTTCATCACAATGCGTGAATCACCGTTTGAATCCATAACCCTGTCAAAATGCTCGAAAGTCCAATCCATTGAAACAGCTTGATATGGGTCGCCTTGCGCCATATGAATGCGCGGTGCATAATCAGTCATAATCCGGTTTTTCATCTCATCATCAAGCCCTGTAATATCAACAGCTTCGCTTTCAATAAGCCCTACCTTTAGGCTCCTTATATTCTTTACGGACGAAATGCCGTCAGTCAGACTGATTTTGAAGAATTTATCAACACTGTCATTAAAAACATATTCGTCGCCGCCGAAATTCTCCTCTGAATAAGCGTAAACCACAAATTCCTGAGGCACGGTTATGCTTCTTGACTTGAAATCGACAGATGAATATTCGCCTATTCCAAAATGCTTGCTCTTGCCCTTGTATTCTTTTTTACTCCAGAGTGTAACTCTGCTTTCCGTTTGATATTGCATGCCCGAATCGAAGCTTAATGCACTTGCAGATAATTCAGCAAAAGCAATAACGGTAACCAACACGGTAACGGTCAATAACAGCTTTAAATATTTTTTCATTTTTCTTTTCCCCTTTCTTGTAACTTCAATATACAGTATTTTAATTTAAAAATCAAGAAATTAATGGGCTTTATATTATATAATAATGTATAAAATAAAAAAGCAGTCTTTCGGCTGCTTTTTGTTTGGTACGGTTGTTAATAACGGATTTATCCGTTTTCTAAATCTCCGCAATACCATCCGATTATACCCTCTTTTTTTGCAATATAACCTTTTGAATTCTTTGAAATAATTGACAGCCTGTCACCCTTCTTTACAGGAAGAACGTAATCAGTATAGTCAAAACATTCCGTTTCATTTCTAAGATAAGAGTTTGGAATATGTAATTTCCGCCCGCTTTTCATATGTTCAATATATGAAAATTCTTCGCCTTTTTCCAATATTCTGATTTCCTTGTTAAGCCACGATATGTATACGGAATCAATGCTCGGTTTTTGACTGTCAAGGGCATATGCCATCGGAATTTCATCATAGCATATATGGGTTATATCGTCAACAGAGCAGTTTATATCGGGAATGATGAGAAGGTTTAACTGTCCGTCTTTTTTCACTCCGCATCCACCGTCTATGGAAATAATTTTCTTGTCACGGTTAATAATCGGATTCATTTGCGGTATGTCGGAGCCGTATAAAACAACAGGCCAATGACCCGCAATTACATATTTATCAAAAACATCGGAAGTTCTCTCTGCAAAAGCATCAAATTTTGTTAGCTCAAAAACATTTTTGTCAATATTGTCCGAAATCTTCTTTTCCGGCAATCCTCCGTGAACAAAAACATAATTTTGCGTTTCTGCAACAGTCGGCAGATTGGCGAGAAACTTGAATTCATCTTCAAAATGATTAATAACAGCCTGCTTTGATAAAAGGATATCATCAGGACTGTTTATCGTGTAGCCGCATTCGGCGGCAAGCTCCTCATAAAAGGATGTGCCTGTCCACTGCCTTAAATTTAAAACATAATTATAAAAACCGCACACATTTTCTTCGGAAAGCTCATATATCAGCTTCAATCTGTAGGCATCCACATTGCCGATAAGAGGAATGACGTTTCCTTGTTTACAAAGCTCCATGACATAGCGCAAAGTTTTCAGATTCTCGGGACCTTTTTCAATCATATCTCCAACTATGAATAAAATGTCGTTATCACAAAAAGAAGCTTTTTCCAAAACTTTTTTAAGGTAAGACAAATGACCGTGAATATCGCTTGTAACAAGAATTCGTTTTCCGGGCTCTACAGTTATCTGTTCAATTTTTGTTGTTAACTCTATCATTACAGATCATCCTTTTGAACTGTTTTTGGCTGTGTTTAGAGTTGAAACAAGAATTCTTTTGATTTCCAAACAATCATTAAGCAACGATTCGCCCTCTTGTTCCGTAATATATTCCGACAACGCCAAAAGTCTTAACCAATATTCTGTTTCTGCGGTTTCTTTAAGTGAAATCTGAAGTTTAGCAACAAAATCAGCTTTTGAAACACCGTAAACAGCTTCATTTGCATTTGCGCCGATGCTTGTTCCCGAACGAACTATCTGTTTTGAGATGATTGTTTCTTTTTTCTCCCTAACAAGATATTTATGGAGTTTTACTATTCTTGCGGCAAATTTCAAGGATTTGTCTAACAATATATTTTCTTTCATTTTTTTACCTCAAAAGAATAAAGAAGAAAGAATATTGAATAAAGAATAATACAAACAGCACCGAAGCACGATTTTATTATTTATCATTTATTCTCTATTCTTTCTTCTTTTAGCCTCGTAAGAGGCGCTGTCTGGTACGATTGTTAATAACGGATTCAATAAAATAAATACTTGTCGGCCGTAACATACATATTCTACACTTGTACTTTTGCTGAAAATAACAACTTAATTACAAGGAGATTGTTATGTCACATTTTATTGAAGAGTTTTATTACGGAAATATTGAACCCCAAGAAAGTATAACAGAACTAAAAGCGGAAATCAAGAAGAAGTTGGATGAGCTGTCACAAACTGAAGAACAGTTTACAGCAAAACTGACCGATGAAGAAAAAGAAATGTTTATTAAGTATGCAAGTCAGTCAAGCGAGTTCCTTTGTGTAAGCAATGCAGATAGCTTTATAGCAGGTTTCAGACTTGGTGCTAAATTCACATACGACACATTTGTTACAGATTGAAAGGAAGTTACAGTTATGAATAAATCATCATTTGAACAAAGCGGCGGCACATATAGAACAGTTGGCGATTACAGAATTCCCAACATCACATTACCCACCGAAACCAATAAACCACTCGGCGTATGGGGAATGAAACGAAAGTATTATCTTATGCAAAACAAACGAGTGCAGTTTAACATTATGCTTATGAATGGCACATTGTGGACTCACCTTGCAGAGATTGATGAACAAGCATCCGCTATGTTCTCTCGGCTGGCAGAACAGATGAAGGTTAATGAGGGCATAACGGAACAACTCAAATCAGATGCACAAATGGAGTGGCTTGCCCGTATGAATAATATTGAAGCACGGGCAAGAGAAATTGTTAGTCACGAGTTGATTTATTGTTGAGGGTATAATATAAACCAACTGATAAAAGCATACTACAAACCATTAAGAATTACATTTTACCGTTTAAGCTTTCCTGAACACATATTGCTTCGAACAAACAAAATCCATTAGACAAAAGCTAATTTTGTACGGCTCAGACCGATAAGAATCAGCTAAAAACAAATCACTAAATAAACTCAAGGTTTCAACAAGTAAGCCGCACGGATATGATAATTCGTGCGGCTTGAATTGATTTATCTGTGGGGTGCAAGGGGCGACCCCTTAATTGCGGATTTGTATGCACAAATCCATTGCTCGCTAAGACCAATACTTTATAAAAACAATCTGTACAACAACATCAGCTTTGTCAAAGCTCGGCTCCGTTTGTTTCAATGATTTTTTTATACTCCCAAGCAGAGTCTTTGATTATTCTTTTTTGAGTTTTATAGTCCACATACACAAGACCGAAGCGAGGCTCATATCCCTCGGCCCATTCAAAATTATCCATAACGGACCAATGCTGATAGCCCAGCACGGGAATGCCCTCAGAAATTGCCTGACTCAGCTGACCGAGATAACGTCGGATAAAATCTGTTCGCTGCGGATCATGAACCTTGCCGTCTTTATCAATTATATCATTTGCGGCAAGACCGTTTTCGGTAATCATTATTGGCAAACCGTAGCGTTCATACATGAACTTGACATTCCAATACATACAGCGTTCATCTATTACCCAGCCAAGAGAATTTTTCTGTGTACCTTCGGGCGGTATTTCTTTACCGTTTCCCCATCCGGCATAGTTAAACGATGTGTATATATTGAGCCCCATAAAATCAAGAGGCTGACATATTGCCTCCATATTCTTTGCATCGGAATGATAAATTCCGTAAGCCCGGACAGGCTTCCCGAGTATCATAGGATCCATCCACCAACGGTTACTCATCAAACCGTTAGAGGTTTCGGTTGTCATTCGCCTTGCTTTTTCAATTGCATCGGGAGAATCATTCGGCGGAACAAATGCCCCCGAAGAAAATGCAACGCCAACTTTAGGCTTTTTCTTTGAATATCTGCGGATTGTTTTTACCGCTTCTGCGTGAGCAAGCATACAGTTTTTTGAAAGCCGTGAAAGTGCGAAATAATTACGCTTGAACGGTGCATGAACACCCTGCATATATCCGTTCATAATAAAGCAGCCCGGTTCATTCATAGTCATCCACCAGCTGACTCTGTCGGAAAGGGCATCAACAAGAATCTTGGTGTAATCTCGGAACAGAGGAATAATTTTTTCACTCATCCATCCGCCTTTTTCAAATACCCATATTGGCATATCCCAATGGTAAACCGTAACCATAGGCTCTATTCCTGCAGAAACAAGTTCATCAACGAGGTCGGAATAAAATTTTATGCCTGCTTCATTTATTTTACCTTCTTCGGGAATTACTCTTGACCAACTGATGGAAAAGCGGTAGCTTTTAAGTCCGATTTTCTTCATCAGAGCAATATCTTCACGAAATCTGTGATAGTGGTCGCAGGCATCGTGACAGTTTTCACTGTTTTTTATCTGTGTCGGATTTGCAACATCCCAGATGCTCGGAGTTCTGCCATCTGCATTCCATCCGCCCTCAATTTGTGCGGATGCGGATGCTGCTCCCCAAAGAAAATTTCGGGGAAATACTGTATCGCTCATAATTCTTATCCTTTCAATCGAAAATCCTTGCAGGCTTCACTCTTGAAAACCAGTTCAAGAACCCGTCCCGCAGACAAATTCAATGCAGCTTTGTTGAGTCTGCCGTTTTTCAATTCTTCTTCAAGTTTTTTTGCAACGGCTTTTGTGCCGGGCATAATCAGGTCATTACCCGCATTTATTGCCTGAGGATATGAGCATTGCTCAGTTGCATTCCAATCGCTCATTACCAGACCGTCAAAGCCCCATTCATTCCTGAGAACACGAGTGCAGAAATCATAACTGTTGCAAACATATTTTCCGTTGACACGGTTATAAGATGACATAACAGTCCAAGGTTTCCCCTCTGTAACAGCAATACGAAATGCACGAAGATAAATTTCCCTCAATGCTCTTTGAGAAACATTGGCAGAGACATTCATTCGATTGTCTTCTTGATTATTGCAACAGAAATGCTTTTGAGCAACGCCCACTCCGCCGGCACTCTGAACGCCTCGGGTGATGGCTGCCGCTATCTTGCCCGAAACAACAGGGTCCTCAGAATAATACTCAAAATTTCTGCCGCAAAGAGGATTCCTGTGAATATTCAGTCCCGGTGCAAGCCAGACAGAAACGCCGATTTCAAGCATTTCTCTGCCTACTGCGGCACCGATTTTTTCTATCAGCTGTGTATTCCAGGTCTGAGCCTGCACGGTTTCGCTTGGCCAGGCGGTCATATAGCGATAAACGGTTTTGTATCTGCCCGGAGCTTTTTTCAGAATCGGGCTGATTTTTCTGAGCCAACCCCAATTCCAATCTTTTGGCAACCCGTCGGGATAACGAGGAATTGCATTAGCTGTCAGAGAAGCCGATTGATTTACATTCAGACCTGCAGGCCCGTCTGCCATTGCAATATTGGGAATACCCTTTTTCAACAGCTTTGTGCAGGTGCGTCCTGCCGCCCCCATAACATTGTTATAGCAGCGTATATCATAGCCGCCACCGGTTACAAGGCGGATTTTATCCCGTTCCGAGAGGCTGTCAAGCAAAGACTGTATCGGAGAAGAAAATGTTTTGATAATTTGTTCAGGAATATCTTTTCCGATAGGTTTTACTGTTTCCAAAACCTTTTCTTTTAAATCAAATTTTCCGATTTCGGTATTGTTCAGAAAGACGGTGTATTCTCCCGATTCTAAAATAAATGCTGATTTATCTTCACAAAAAGAAGCAATATCCGCCAATTTGAATTTGACAGTGATTTTTTGAGTTTCGGCGGGTGAAAGTGTTTTTGTTTTTGCGAAAGCAACAAGACTTTTCTTTTCACAACCGTTTTCGCTTTCAGGTTTTGAAATAAAAACCATTAAAGTTTCTTTGCCGTTATATGCTCCCGTATTCGTGACGGATACAACCGCTTCGCATTCGCTGATATTTTCGGTTTTATATGAAAATTCCGTATAACTGAGTCCGTGTCCAAACGGATATCGGGGTTTTATATTATGCTTGTCAAACCATCTGTAGCCAACATAAATATCTTCGTAATATTCTTCATTTTCCAAATCACCGTTTCGGTGGCCGAAGGTTTCGGCGCTCGGATAATCTTCGTATTCTTTTGCCCAAGTGTCAGTAAGTCTTCCGCTCGGAGTAATCTTGCCTGTTATCACATCCGCAAGCGCATTGCCGCCTTCTGCACCGCCTTGACCTGACAAGATCACTGCATCGGGTTTGATTTCATCAAAAACAGACAAATCCATAACGCTGCCGCAATTAAGAACAACAATAAGGTTTTTATAGTGTTTGCGCAGCGTGCGAAGGCTGTTTTCTTCAATATCGGAAAGAAGAAAGTCACCTTTTTCTACTCTGCGGTCATGACCTTCTCCCGCCTGTCTTGAAATAACATAAACTGCGGTATCGGTTTCTTTCGTCAGTTCATCCTCAAGAATCGGAGTGCAGGAAGGATAAGGCTTCTGATGTTCTCCTATATAAATGAACATCTGCATAGTCTGAATGGGATTATATTTTTTAATCTGATTTTCAAGCTCCGCTTTCCAGGTGGCAATTTCATCCTCATATTTCTTCTGAAAGCGGTCCATCCATAAAGTATCGGGATATGTGAATCCCGCATTTTTCAAACCATCTTCAACGGTAACGCTGTAACGCTCCTGAACATCACCGCTGCCCGACCCGCCTTTAACTGTCATTCGGCTTCCCGGACCATAAAGTGCAATTTTTTGAGGATTCAAAGGAAGAACTCCGTTATTTTCGAGCAACACAATACCCTCTGCCGCAGCTTCTCTTGCCAAAGCACGGTTGTTTCGTTCTCTTTGAGATTCATTCGGTGAATCGGTACCGAGCAATTGAAATTTCATAAAGACTGCTCCTTGGTAATCTTTTCAGAATGTGTATGAGTTCCGCTTGTCAGCCTGATTTTTTTGCCGCTCGGCATAATCAACTCGCATTCGGTTGAAACAGGGACCTCCGTGGTTATTATGAATTCGTCGTTTTCGGTATACCTGCTCACGTAAATCATACCGTAAGGTGTCTGAACACCGCCTTTTGCCCAACCGATTCCGCCACCCAACACGGGTTTGACACAGAAATTACGATATCCGCCGCTTGTTGCCTCGATTCCGAGGATGCGGCGATAGAAAAAGTCTCCCACGGCACCGTATGCATAGTGATTCATAGAAGGCTCACGTATTTCGCCTTCGGGAGTTATGGTATTCCATTGTTCCCAGAAAGTCGTGCCGCTCATTTTCACGCAGTAGAGCCACGACGGACAGTCTTCCTGCAACAGAAGACGAAAAGCTGTATCTTTATGCCCGTTATCTGCAAGAGCAAAAAGAATATAGGGAGTTCCAGGAAATCCTGTTGACAGACGGTAACCGTTATCTTTCACCAGTCTGTTCAGGTTGTCAGCCATACGCTGTCGGTTTTCTCCCGCTTCCATTTCAAAATAAAGAGGCAACACATATCCCGTCTGAAACTCTTTTCTGAGCTTTCCGTGACCGTCGGTCAGAACATTGCGGAATGCCCGACAAATGTTTTTCTGCAAATTTTTATAGTATTTGCTGTCTTCGGTTTCACCGAGAATTGTTGCAATTTCTGACATAATATAAGCAGAGTTGGCATAGTATGCCGTGCCCATCCATTTCCCCCTGTTCAGCCAATCTGTTATTTTTCCTTCGGGAGCACACCAATCGCCGAACTGAAAAAGCCATTTAAAAATATATCTTCGGTCTCCCGGACCGTAAAGCGATGACCAGAATTTAACGGCTTTCATAAATCTTTTCATACACGGATATTGCTGACGGAGCAAGCGAGTGCTGCCCCGTGCCAGATATTCTGCCCACGGAACCAATATGCAGCTGTCACCCCAACAGGCTGTAGCCACAACAGGAGCTGTATTTCCGTGTCGGGGAACAACCATCGGAATGCCTCCGCCGCGACCTTGCTCAAGACGGACATCTTTCAGCCACTTTGCAATAAAGCGGCTTAAATCAAAGTTATAACAGGCGGTAGAGGCAAAAATTGAGATGTCGCCTGTCCATCCTTGTCTTTCGTCCCGTTGAGGGCAATCCGTGGGTATATCGACAAAATTGGATTTGCCGGCCCAAAGAATGTTATTCTGAAGCTTGTTGAGACGGAGATCCGAACATTCAAAGCTGCCTGTCTGCGAAAAATCCGAATACAGAGCATAAGCAGATACTTCCACATCTTCAGGTGATATTCCCGTGATACCGATATAGCGGAAGCCCATATAGGTGAGTTTCGGAGAATATGTTTGTATTCCGTTCTTGCAAATATAAACAGCTGTAGCTTTGGCAGTACGCAGGGATTTTGTATAAAGCCTTTCGCCGTCAAGCACTTCTGCGTGGCGAACGGTAATTTTTTGCCCTTGTTTACCTTGTATTTTTAAAGAAACAACGCCGGCAAAATTCTGACCGAAATCATAAATCAGTTCCCTGTCACCGTTGTGAAAACTGCTGACAGGCTTCAATAATTCGTGTCGCTTGACCATATTACCGTTGCTGACAGTTATCCGGGGATTGAATTTCAGCTTTATAATATCGGCAGGTTTCCACTGGGCATTATTCAAATTAACGGTGGCGTCATAAGTTTCACCGTCATAAAGGCAGGCAAAGCGGTAGTTGCCTTGCATAGTAACAAGCCAGTTTTCGTCTGTTATGATTTTTTCTGTGCTTGAATCGGAATACTCCAGAAAAAGTTCAAGCAGAAATGCCTGACGGTCAACGGTGATTTTATTTTTGCTTTCATAAGTAAATCTGCCTGCTGCCCATCCGCCCGCAACAACAGCAACCAATGTGTTATCATGCCTGAGTTGTCGGGTTACATCATAGAATTGATATTGAAGATTTTTTCTGTAGCTTGTAAATCCCGGAGCAAAATAATCCTCACCAACCTTTTCATCGTTGAGCATCAGCTCATAAATCCCCATTGCGGTTGATGTAATATACGCTTTTTTTATAGGCTTGTGAATACTGAATTTTCTGCTGAATGTCATCGGCACGGGAGATGTTTTCTTGCCGAAATTATATGATTTATCGGTAATCCATCGGGCATCCCAAGGCATTCCGAGCCGTGCGGTTTGAAAGCTCGAACCGCTTACCGCACTGTTGCCGTGATTATCCGTGGCATAAATTTCTATCGGACAAACCGTAAAAGGTTTCAGACCAATTCCGTCAAGCGGAATGCAGACCTGATTTGTTCCGCAATCAAAAACCCGATCAAAAACAGTCACCTTTGCAGACTGCAAAAAAGTATCCGGGATATCGCTGTGAAGTGCAAAACCAACTTCAGGCACGGAATTATCCGTAACAATAGAGTTCTTTTGATTATCAACAGTGATATCTCGGATTTCCAACATATTTATTTCTCCTTAATCGTAAACGAGAGTATGTCTGCTTTGCCGCTTGTAACCTCTATTGTAATAACATCACGGCAGTTTCCGCTTAAGCAAGTGCTATTATCAGCATTCAATTTGTTTCCGTTTATCGATAATTCGGCATCGCCTTTGTATTCAACGGTGATTGACTCAGCATTGCTCAAATCGAAATATTTGTATACCGCTTTTGTTCCAGATGTTATATCGGCAAGGCAGGATATTCCATTTTTTTCGGTTATTCGCGGAAGAGACTGCTGATTACCCAAACCCAAACGGATATGTTTTTTTGTAATCAGATTGCAACAGATTGATGCAGGAAAAGTTCCTTTTCCCATCAGCGGTTTAGCATTCAGTCCCTGAGTGGTAATTTCAACCTGACGGATTGTGCCGTCGCTTGCAATTTCAATCGGCTCGGCGCACGCCTGTCTTGAAAAATCCGTATTGTTTGTGCATCTGTGGTAAAAAATATAATATTTATCGTTTATGCACTCAATTCCTCCGTGAATTGTGCCCGAATTGTTTTTCGGTACAGTGTTTCCGTTGAAACCGAGGTCGCTGTTTGAAACTATAACACCCCGATATCTGAAATCTCTGTCAGGATATTCAGAGGTTGCATAAGCAAGCTCGTTGTTTTCGCCCGAAGAATAGACAAGATAATACAGATTGCCGAATTTTCTTACAGACGGGGCCTCGTAGAATGGATGATTATATAATTCACTTCCTTTTGCGGCGGTTGTTTTGCTGTCAAGAACTGCTTTCGGCTCATATTTCACCGTAAGCATATCATCCTCAAGCTCTGTCACCGCACAGGAAAGAATGCTCGGCTTTGTATTTTTTACCTCTGCATATGACCTGTGTGTCAGCTTACTGAGAACAAACCGGTAAAGAGGCTGAAGGATTTTACTTCTGAAATCTCTTCCGAGCCCCCAACCGTAGTAAAGATAAATTCTGCCGTTGTCATTGAGAACCGCAGGATCGTTGGTCAGATATCGGAGCACAGTTTTTCCGTCGGGATATCGTACATCGCCCAGATATTCAAAAGGTCCGCACGGACAATCGGAGACTGCCGCAGATAACGGACCGAAAGGAGTTGTATTCGGTCCTGCCGAAAAATAATAAAGATAATATCTTCCGTCATTGCCCACAACACAGTCAGGAGCATAGAAATCCACGCTTTTAACCGGGGAGGAACGGGGATCCTGCGTTTTTTTGTAGGTTATTCCGTGGTTTGTCCAATCGGTAAGATTGTCAACAGGCGCAGACCATATAGTATAGTTTTCAACGCAGAAGCGTTCGGACCCTGCAGCATCGTGGCTGCCGTAAAGATAGACACGGTCGCCGAAAACGTGCGGTTCTCCGTCAGGCACATACTCATTGAGCGGAAAAATCGGATTACAGATATAATCTTCCATTATTTTGACCTCACAGTAATCAGAACAACATCGTTTGTACGAAGTGAAAGCTTGACATCGGTTTTTCCGTTACTTACGGCAAACGGGATTTTTTCTTCACGAAGGCTTGATTTCTCTTTTATTTCGGCAACCTGCGATTTCGTAAGATTATTGGGAGAACCCATTTCTTTCCAGATACGCTTAGGATTGCAGTTATCATCGTCAATTTTCTGCACCGTTACATCGGCAGCCTCAAAATCAAAAGTTATGTCAAGCTTTATCTGCTCATCTTTGCAGTAATCACCGTCCTGCGGCGTAATGACAAGCTGAACATTTTTACTGTCGGTAAATGCTCCGCAGTCAACATTCCCCGTATCAGCAAGCTCAAGGCGGTTCGGATAAAGCTGACTGAGCATTTTAAAGCCCCAGAAATTAGGCTTGGGAATGCCGTCGGAAGAAACAACACCGAAACTGCCCACAAAGGGTCGGGGAAGCATAAACTGTTCTTCAAACAAGTCGGAGCAGCACCAGAACATATATCCCTCTGCACTGCCGTCAAGGTCAAGACAGGTTTTTACCGCAAAAGCAGCAGAATATTTTTCATCGTGAACAGGCGAACCGAAAACCGCCATTGAATTCCACTCGGTTATTATAAGCGGTAAATCTCCTGCCTGCTCTTTTGCTTTCTTATCCATTTTTTTAAAAATGCCTTTTTCCCACCGTTTCCAGTCATCGGGCAGAAAAAACATTTCTGTCATTGCTTCGCTGAGTTTTTTATTGTTTTTTACCGCATTCCTTGATGCGGAAAACATTTTCTTTACATTGGAAAGATTAATGAAATTGCCGAATGCATCACCGGGATAATGGTGCGTGGACACAAAATCGCACGGCACATCATTCTCTTTGCAGAACGCAAGAAACTCGGGAATCCATTTGCAGGCACTTGTTGAAGGTCCGCCCACACGCAGATTTCTGTCAACGCTTTTTACCGCTTTGGCGGTGGCTTCGTACAGCTTGAAATAATCCTTCCGGCTGCCTGCAAAAAAGCAGGAAAGGTCGGGTTCGTTCCAGACTTCAAAATACCAGCTTTCCACTTCATCCCTGCCATAGCGGTCAATCAGGAAACAGATAAAACCCGTAATATATTCCGACCATTGTTTCGGGGATTTCGGCATTGTTATGTTAGGGTTATAGCGAAGCCCGAGCTTCTTGCCGCTTGCAAGAGCGGAAGGCATAAACGACAACTCAACAAACGGTTTAACGCCGACTGAAAGCAGATTGTCATAGATATGACCGATCTGACGGAAATTTATTTCTTTGATTTTGTTTTTGCCGGGCACGGTTCTGAACATTCTGCAGTCACCCATACGCTGATAGGTCAGCATATCATCGTCAAGCACACCGTGACAGCGGATTGATTTGATGCCGAGTTCGTCGTGAGCGAGCTTGATATGTTCAATGATATCCGTACGGTGAAGAAGATAAGCGTGACAGTTTCCGAAACCTGCCTGCCACGAAAAATTCGTCGGTTTTGTATTTGAATTACGGCTGATATTTATTTTCATTTCCGTTCCTCACTGTTTTATTTATCGTTTTGCGACTTTCTTTGCTTCTTTTTTCATTTTCTTTTCAAGATATTTTGCATTTTCTGTGTCAAAATCAAGATTTTTCTTCTGACAGTATGCCTTTAAATCCTGAATTCTGTTTTCTTCAAAATCCGCCTCTGCCTGTTCCTTTTCAATACGTTCAAGTTCATCGGGATCAATCCATTCTTCGCCTCTTGCAAGAACAGCCTCTTTTTTGCGGCGGATAAGCTCTGCATTGATTGTCGGCAGTTGCTTTTCAACATCAACAAACGGAAGCAGGATAACAACAACTGCAGCAAGTATAATATCAAAAAGATAGAATGCGGCGGTCATATATTTTATAACTTCAGGAGAAGGAATGATTCCTTCAACGTCAACGAATCCGAGCTTCAGAATGGATGATTCATAGCCGCCTGCAAACGGTGCGTAAATAAGCCATTGAGCCGCCGTGATTACGGACACACCAAGCAAGCCTTCCAGACGAAGCTTTGATTTGTATTCAATGCTGTCAAACGCAAAGCAAAGCAATGTTGCGAAAATATATGCGTTGGGCATCCAACCGATATTCCTGAGAAATCCGCTGATAAGTGCGGGAACGAGCTTATCGGGGAATACCCAGCCGATTATGCTTCCCACAAGCACCATTGCATATCCCGCAACGGTAAGGTTGCGTATACCGACCTTTTTTGCGATGGGGTAAATGGCTATCGCACCGATGCCGAGCGGAATTCCCGTTACAACCTGATAAATGGTATACATCAGAGGATTTTCGGCACCGCCGAGAAGAAATTTGATATAGAAATACTGAACATTACCGCCTTTGAAGTTATCAACAATACCCGTAACCGTGGCGATAATTATCAGAATAACAAAATATTTATTGGTGAAAAGTGCCTTCATCTGCTCACCGAGAGGAATACGGTTTTCGCTTCCGAGGCTTGCTCTGCTTGCAACGTCTTCAATAATGCGTTCACGGGTATAGTAATATTCCATAAGAAGAAACGGAACGGCAACTGCAGAAATTACAGCCATAAGGACCATATAGCCTCTTATGTTCTTTTCAAGCCACATCGGAAGAACAACCATATTGATAACCATACCGATGATTATTCCCGAAATCAGGGTCCAGCTCATTTTTCTCAAAAAGCTTATCTGCGTTTTCTCGTAAGGATTTCTTGTGATAAGAGAGCAGATATTATCTCTGAACAGATAGAAATATGTTGAGCCGACGGTATGGTACGCAATCAGAAGGAAGAAGAAATAATACCAATAATTTTCGGTGAGTGTGGTGTTCGGAAAAGCAAAGATAAGACTTCCGATTGCTATAGAAACAAATCCGAATATAATATGCCACGGACGCATTCTGCCCTGACGTGATTTGGTGTGTTGCAAAAGCCATCCGTTAAGCAGACTTGTGCCGACGGCAAGAATTTTGGCGAGAGTCATTACCACTTCGTATTTGCCGCCCATTATCCTTATCATTTCGATATTATCAACGCCGTACATTGCGCCGACCTGCTGGGTGAAAAACTTTTCAACAAGTGCCGCAACGGTGTTTACAACGAAAATCAGTCCGAGCGGGCCGATAACGTGACCAAGTATTTTTTCTTTCTTTGAAACGGATTGTGTGTGAATCCTGCTGTCCATAAACGGCTTTTCAAAAAGGCCATGTCGGAGAAGCTGTATCTGTTTCATACTTTTTCACCTCTGTAGGTTAATATTGTAATTATATAATATCATTCGCAGAACAGCAGGTATTGTAAAATCGTCTTAATTATTGTAATTATTTCTTTAGCTTTGATTTAACGCATAACTCCGTTCCTGATGCGTTTCTGTATTCAAGCGGAGTTATGCCGTAATATTTTTTGAATGTGTTCTGAAAATACGACTGGCTTGAAAAGCTCAAATAAGTGCTGATTTCACTCAAGGATTTATCCGTATACTTAAGCAGCGACTGTGCCTCGCGAAGTTTTGCTATTGTTACATATTTTGCTATTCCCATATCCATTTCACGTTTGAATCTGTCGCATATATAAGCACGGCTTTTTCCTATATGGTTTGCTATATCGTTTACAGTCAGAGTGATATTGAGGTTTCTGTGAATGAACTGAATGCACCGTCTTACATCAGACGAAATATTATCGGGGAGCTTGTTTTTGGCAATTCGTTTTGTAAAGTCAATTATCATATTGTACTGCAAAGATTTTATCGCCTCAATAGTTTGCAGCTTCTCGCACTCCTGAATATACGCATCTATAAGCTGATAGACCTCTTCAATATCTACTCCTGCAGGAATTGCGGCTTCTTTCCCTACCATTGTTGCGGTACCGATAAGAAGATTTTTCGCCTGACGTATCGGTGTGTCTGCAAGCTGACCTTCCCTGAGATTTTCGTTATCCAGAGCGGAAAGGAAGAAATTCTCAACAGCCTGCAAATCGCCTTTTTCTATCGTGTCAAGCATTCTGCGTTCAAAGAAATATGTTCCGTGATAAATGTTTTCTTCTCTTTCGAGATAGGCAGATTCAATCTGCTTTTTTGCTATATTATGCTCGTTGCCGGCACTTTCAAAATTAAATATATCGCATACATTTATAAGTTCGCCGTTGAGTGAATAATGCAGAAAAGCAAGCAGATTAGTGAATTGATTGTATGTTATTTTCGGAATACCGTTAAGAAACTGAAGCGCTTCGTCTATGTCGGTTTTCGTTAAGGAATGAATGCGTATAAATGCACGGGCAGCGGCATCGCTGATTGCAGTACTGTAAACAGGACCGATGATATAATACCCGTCTGAACAGGAAACATAACCGTAACAGCCCGAATCTCCGGAATCATACACGCAAGGTACGGCTGACATTTTAAATTCGTTTTTTATTTTAAGATACGGATCTTCTTCTCGCGAAAAGCCGACAGAAAAACAGTTGCTCCGGGAATCATAGTATGCAATTGGTATATAGTGAGAAGCATAAAACAGTTTGCAATATTCATCAGATTTCATCATCGTCACCTCGAAGATAATTTTACAATAATATGGATGATTTTGCAATACAAATTGTGGTAAGGATATATAATTAAGAAAAAGGAGGCGTTTGCCATGAGTAAAACATTTAAAATTCTTTGCTTGATTATTGTATGCGTAATGTCAGTTGTTTCTTTTGCAGCCTGCGGTTCTGAAAAGGACGATAATGTTGCTAACAGCACAACACCGACAGAGCAAACGAAAATCACTTTGGCAACAAACGAAAACATTTCCGAAAGTTCTGCAACAACCGATATCAGCACTCAAGTGAATGTGCCCGAAACAGTTGACGGCACTACATTAGCACGAACCGAAACAACAAGCCTTCAGGTTTTAACCGAAAACACAACTGTTGCAGAGAAAAAAGGTACTCTCTACAGGGCAGACTGCAACTCAAAAATCTGGGCAGGAATGCTCGGTGAATGTTATATGGAATTCAAAAACATTGACACTCCCAATGAATGGGGAGAAAAAGGTAAGGTTTATGAGCTCCATGTTACTTATGTAAAAACCGGCGAGGAGTACTCAATGTGGTCAGACGGTCATTGGTCGCTCGATGAAAGCGGTAACAAACTTACACTTACTCCCGTAAATCAAAGTGAAAACGGCAATGTCGGTGTTGCCGCAGGTCACTCAAAAACATTTACGGGCAAAAACGGTGTTTTCGAAATACCCGTAACCTTTGAACAGGGCGGAGCAACAACAGTTACTTTGAAAATAAAATAATCAGGTGAGAAAAATGAAAAAGAAAATATTTTTGATTCTTATTTCGGCAGTTTTGATAGCTTTATCGTGCGGGCTCCCGTGTTATGCAAGCAATTCATATACTATAGCTAATGTAAACGACGCAATGAACTTTATTGTAAAGCACGAGAATGTTATTACTGTTCGCAAGGCATCGCTCTATACTGCAGAAAAATATGTCGGTAAGGTTTATTTAATTGCTTTGAGAGGATCTGATTTCACTTGGAATAAAGAAGACCTGAACCGCACTCAAAACTGCCTTAAAAGCGGATTTTCATTTAACACCGATTATCTTGAAGCCGTAAAAAATGAAGCAATCTCAAAAATTCCCGAGGGATCTTTCGTTGTTCTTATCGGACACAGCCTCGGCGGAATGATTGCCCAGCAGTTTTCGGCAGATAAAGAAATGAAGAGCCGTTATAATATAATAAATACCCTTACCATGGGTTCACCTTTTGTAATTACAGGAAAACGTGAGGGCGATTTGCACCGAGTGGCAGACAGCGGAGATGCTGTTCCTTATCTCAGCCCCGTTCTGGTTGCCAACGCATTTTTGGGGAATTATACTTATGAATGCTGCGGTTACTTCGGTAATCCCGGCGGAGCTCATGTTGACTCATATCTCTATGCTGAAGAATGGGTAGAGTATGACTGCTTCGGAGTAAAAAACGGAACATCAAAATTGGTTTTCTAATATAGAACGCAGGTAACATCTTCAAATGATGTTGCCTGCTTTTTTCACCCGCTGTAGACTTAGGAATAAGAATTATCGAAAACTGTTTTACGAACCGTGCCCACATAAGGTGCGGTTCTTTTTTGCCTTCCCGATTTTTCGGGAAGGCATTTTTTATCGTAAAGTTTTTTCGAAATCATGGTGAACAAAAGTATTTTCTAATTCCAAACAAGTGAGGAGTGTTGAAAAAAGTGACGGCAAATCTGCCGTAATCTTACAGCGAATGCAGAATGATTTTGAGTTTATGACGGCACTTTTGCCGTCATAAAAAATTTTTTTAAAAAACTTTCAGAAATGATGCCGAATTTAGCTTCTCCCAGTGCAAACATAATGAGAGGACTTTTTGAATTCTTTGTAAATATTTCGGAATTAGGGCGTACAAATGTCTTCTCTCGGTGGGAATAAGTGAAGGCTATTTTAATTTTTTTTGCAAAACACCCCACAAATTGCCCTCTCCCAGTGCATATATAGTGGAGGGTATTTTCAAAAAACTTTTTGAACTTTTCCGAAAAACAGCGAATTTTGGGTGTCCATTTTTGGGGTGCTTGTTCAAATAAGTGAAGGGATATTTAAATTTTCTCTGAAAAATCACCCCAATTTGCCCTCTCCCAGTGCAAACATAATGAAGGGTAATTTTAAATTTTATGAAAACAGACTATACAAAACACCCTCTGAAATTCCAAATAAGTGAGAGAAGTTTTGCCCTTCATCAAAAAAATAAGGAGTTGATGCTTATGATTTAGTACCCGCCGAAAGGCAAAACAAAACCACGGCTTTGTCCGTGGCATTAGTCTTAGCGAGCAATGGATTTGTGCATACAAATCCGCACGTTAGGGACTTCTCGCCTGCCGGCTCGGTCGGTGCTTTTGAATGCAAAATGCATTCAAAGGTCTCCACCGGAGCCCCGCACCCCTAAAACCCGCAGAAAGGAGGTAGAAATGAAATACACCAAAACAATATTCTTCTATCTGGACGATGAAGAACTAAAAGACCTTGATGAAGAAGCAGACATTGCAGGAATAACTCGCTCAGAGTATGTTCGCAGATGTATCAATGAAACGGTTATGAAACCGACAGTAAATATTAACTATGTTGAATTTACCCGTGAAGCCACAGATATTATTGAACGCTTCAGAGTTGTTGCTGACCGTGCCTGGCACAGCAGAGTTCTTGATGTTCCGATGTTTCGGAAAGTTATTCAGGACACACAAATACTTATGACAAATATCAAAAATGAATTAACAAAGGAGATTAACCATGAGAAACAGAAATAACAGAATTGCAGTCAGAGTTACAAACAAGGAATTTGACCGTATCAATGAAATGGTAAGTAAAAGTATATTCCCGAAAGAAAAACTGATACGGCTTATCGTTACAGGTTATCCGATTCAAGAAAAACCTTCAGATGATTGTAAGCGGCTTGAACTTACCTTGGGTAAACTCGCAACAAATATGGGAGCTTTGCTTTTCCAAGGAACAGAGGCAAACAACACTTCAGAACTTGTGTATGAAACATTGAATATTTTAATGAATGTAAATTATGTATCTTACGACATAAAACGTAAGAAAAAGAAAGGAGTCAAATTATGAAAATTGATAAAGTAAATATCAACAATCTTTTACCGTTTAATGAAAATCCTTACCGAATCCGTGAGGGTGAAGAGTTGGAATCGCTGCTCGACAGCATAAGTGAGAACGGCATAATCTCACCCCTTGTTGTCAGACCTACGGAGGATAAAGGTAAATATGAAGTCATATCGGGACACCGCAGACTTCACGCCGCTCGTATGCTTAATCTTGAAGCTGTACCCGTTACCGTTTGTGACGTAAGCAGAGAAGAAGCGGCTATTATGCTTGTTGACAGCAACCTGCACAGAGAACATATTTTACCGAGTGAAAAAGCAAAGGCGTACAAGCTGAAGCTCGATGCTTTGAAAGCACAAGGTAAGAGGACAGATTTAACTTGTGGACAAGCTGTCCACAAGTCCAGAGAAGATGTTTCTGACACTGACAGCGGCAGGCAGGTACAGCGATATATTCGTCTGACTATGCTTATCCCCGAACTGCTTCAAATGGTGGATGAAAACAAAATTGCGTTTTCCGTTGCAGTGGAGTTATCGTATCTTGATGATTCCAAACAGTATGAATTATTGGGAATAATTGAGGAAACAGAATGTACTCCGTCATACTCGCAGGCAAACAGAATACGAAAGCTATTCCAATCGGGAGAACTGAACGAAAACTCAATTAACACTATTATGAACGAAGAAAAAGCCAACCAAAAACCGATGTTCAAGATGTCTATGGAACGATTACAGAAATACTCTCCGAAAGCTGATGAAAGACAAATGCAGGAATTCATAATCAAGGCTTGTGAATATTATGCAAAGTATCTGCAGAAAAAGAGAAATCGGGAGGCAAGATGATGAGATTTTGGCAAATTATAAAATCAAAGTTTAACGAAATAATCGGTAACACTCGTGCTGAACTAAAACTCAACAAAGATAACAATTCTAACGAATATATTATCAATGGTGTCCGCTATATTGTTTCAACTCAATTCAGCAAAACAGAAAACAAAACTATGATAGAAAAATTATCAGATTTTATCGGTAGCGATTTCGCACATTTGACAAACAACGAAGATAAAAATACAATACAAGCGGAATATGTATGTTCGACTGCCGGAAAGGAGGACTAATGCAGTCAAACAATGTAGGAATTACTGCTCTGTACTGTCGTCTTTCAAGAGATGACCGTACAGACAAAGAGAGTAACTCAATAGCCAATCAAAAGAAATTGCTCGCTCAGAAGGCAAAAGAATTGGGGTTGTCTAATATTAAATACTATGTTGATGACGGTTACACAGGAACTAATTTCAATCGCCCGGGATTTCAGGATTTACTTGACGATATTGATATGGGATATATCAGTACCATTATGGTGAAAGACCTATCACGACTCGGCAGAGATTATGTTTCGGTAGGTCATTATACGGACAGTTTCTTTCCCGACCACAACATAAGATTTATTGCAATCAATGATTTGGTTGACAGTGCAGAAGGAGAAAACGAAATCGCACCGTTTAAAAACATAATGAACGAAATGTATGCCCGCGATATTTCAAAGAAAGTCCGTTCAGCTTGCCGTATCAGAGGTAACTGCGGAGAGCCGTTGGCACAGCCGCCTTACGGATATAACAAAGACCCGCTGAATCCGAAGAAATGGGTAATTGATGTTGAGGCTGCCGAAGTTGTCAGAAGCGTTTTTGAAATGTGTCTTGAGGGCAAGGGTAACGAAACGATCGCACACATTCTGCACGAAAACAAGGTGCTGAAACCGAGAGCCTATTGGCAAAGCAAGGGTATCGGCAGAGGCGGCAAAAAGGCTTATGAGGACCCGTATAAATGGTTGCCGTCAACCGTATCAGGGATACTGCATCAGCAAGAACACTGCGGTGATGTGATTAACTTCAAAACCTATTCAAAGTCATTCAAAAACAAAAGACGGTATATGAACGACCGTGAAAACTGGCTGATATTCAAAGACGTCAATGAGCCTATTATTGACAGAGCGGTTTTTGAAATGGTGCAGGAGAAAAACGCAAAAACCAAACGCAGGGCGCCTAAACCCGAAAACGGTGAAAAGAGCATCTTTTGTGATTTTCTCTACTGTGCAGATTGCGGTAAAAAGCTGTGGTCACACGTCAATCCCCGCAACAAAGATATTCATTTCTTCAGTTGTTCCAACTACAAGAAGGATTACCGAGGCACCTGTGAAAGCAGGCATTATGTGAGAACAGATGCAATAGAGCAGATTGTTTTGATGGAGTTGAGAAAACTGATTTCGTTTATGGAGTATGACGAGGAGGCTTTTGCAGAAATTCTTTCAAACAAAACCAACGCCGATATACTTGCACAGAAAAATCATCTTCAAGCTGAGTTAAAGAAAACGATAGAAAGAATTGAAACTGTTGAAAGACTTTATCTCAAGCTCTATGAGGATAATTCAAGCGGCAAGGTTACAGACGAATGGTTTATGTGTATGTCCCACAAGTATGAGGTTGAAAGAGTTGAACTGAAAGCGAAGGTTCCCGAGCTTCGCAAACAGATTGGCTCTTTGGAAAAGACACAAAAGGGCAAAGAAATTTTTATAGCCGCAATACGGAAGTTTATGCAAATGGAAACGCTGACAGCGCCTCTGCTGCACGAACTGATTGACCGAATTGAGGTTCACGAGATTGAAGGTACAGGCAAAAACAGAACTCAAAGAATTGTTATCCATTACCGATTTGTGGGCTATCTTGAATTGCCAACCTCAGGCGAAAACTACAAGGCTGACATACGGCAAGGTGTTGCAGTTGAATACCTGACAGCATAAAACAAGAAAGGTCGCAGACCGTAAAAAGTCTGCGACCAATAAAAAACTTAATTTTCAGCAAAAAAAGAGTGTTAATAACTTGAATCCGTTATTAACACTCATAATGGCCCGCCCGAAGGGATTCGAACCCCCGTTCTTCAGAATCGGAATCTGCTGCGTTATCCGGCTGCGCCACGGGCGGATATATAAGGGTGCATATGCACCCTTTTTTTATTTAATCTTCTCAATAACCTCTCCTGAGGCAGGCTTGGTTTTATCGATAAAATCCTGCACAGCCTGTGCCGAGGGCATAGCTGCAGAGCAGCTGTGAGCCGAAACAAGCATTGATGCCGATGCGGTTGCAAATTCAAGTGCATCGGGAACACTCTTGCCGTTAAGAAGAGAATAAATGAATGCAGATGCGTAGCCGTCACCGCCGCCGAAGCCCTTGAGCATCTTTACGGGGAAGGGCTTAACCTTATAAGCCGAACCGTCATCAAGATAAGCAACAGAGCCTTCCTTGCCGTGCTTGATGATTACGATTTTGTTGCCGTAGGAGAACCAGCGTGCTGATGATTCCTCATCGCTTGCACATACACCTTCAACAGCTTCTGTGAGGTCAAACTCTTCTCTTGAGCCGAGAATGATATCGCTGTTCTTTGCAGCGATTGAATAATAGAGCGAAATTTCGTCCTTATTCTTCCATGTATAGCTTCTGTAGTCGATATCAAAAATAACAACCACGCCGTTTTTCTTGGCAAGGAAAAGAGTTTTGAGCGCTGCTTCTCTTGAGGGGCTTGCACAAAGCGCCGTGCCCGAGATAACAACTGCTTTTGCACTCTTTATATATTCCTCGTCAACATCGTCAACGCATACCTGAAGATCTGCAACGCCTTCACGGTACATAAGAATGCTGCTCTGTGTGGGGCTGAGTATTTCAGTGAAGGTGAGGCCGAGATTTTCGCCGTTTTCGCATCTGAAAACATGAGAAACATCAATGCCGTCTGCCTTGAAATAGTTTTCAACATAATCGCCGAATTGATCATCGGATACCCTTGCGATGAACCCGCACTTTGCGCCGAGCCTTGCAAGACCGACTGCAATATTCGCAGGCGAGCCGCCGACATATTTGTTGAAATTGCTGCTCTGTGAAAGCGGCATATTCATATCAGTGGGGTTAAAGTCGATTGCAATTCGTCCGATAGGAATTACATCGAGAGGCTTTGTTTTGTCAAATTCAATATAGCTCATTTATATCATCCTTTCATGCTGCAACCGAATATTTCTATATGCTTCATCGCATTTAGATATGCACCTTCAACCTCTGCACTCTGCAAATCGTAGTAGCCGTTAATCTTTTGATTAGCATAAGCAGCCCTCACCGACTGCTCAACACTGTCAAAGGTTGCGGTTGCGATATTTATTTTGTTGATGCCAAGCGTTATACACTTTTTGAAATCCTCAGGCAGAATACCCGTGCCGCCGTGAAGCACAAGCGGAGCCTTTACGAGATTTGCGGTTTCTTGGAGAATATCAAAACGGAGTTTCGGTGCCTGTTTATAGTTACCGTGGGCATTGCCGATTGCAACGGCGAGAGCATCAACACCTGTTTTTTCATAAAACTCCAAAGCCTGTGCGGGTGCAGTGCAGTTGATTGCTATATCCTCGCTGCCGTCCTCGCTGCCGCCTACGCAGCCGATTTCGCCCTCACAATCCGCACCGTATGATGTGGCAAGCTTTTTTGTTTCGGCGGTTATTCTCACATTTTCCTCAAACGGAAGATGTGAGCCGTCAAGCATAACGCTTGTGAAGCCAATATCAATAGCCTGCTTTATTTTTTCGGTAGTTTTGCCGTGATCAAAATGCACGGCAACGGGCATTGAGCTGCTTTTTGCGGCTGCGACCATAAGAGGACCGATTATTTCAAGCGGCGAATGATTAAGCCTTACCTCTGCAATCTGAATGATTGCGGGGCTTTTTGTTTCTTCAACAGCCTTCAGCACGCCGAGCACCATTTCCATATTGGCAACACTGAAGCTGCCGACGGCATAACCGCCCTCTCTTGCTTTTTTGAGAAGCGGTGCCATATTAACAAGAGGCATCGGATTTTTTCTCCTTTACTCTATAGTAAATTGCGGCACAGACTGCGCTTGTGAGCGGCAGGGTAAGAAGCATACCGAGGCTGCCTGCAAGCGCCTGCAGAATTTCCGCAACAATCATTTCCTTATTAATTACCTGCTCTATGTTGGCATTATAAGCAACCAAAAGCAAAACACTCGTCAGCGAGCTGCCGATATAGGCAAGCACAAGGGTGTTAGCCATTGTGCCCATCATATCTCTGCCGATGGTGAAGCCCGATTTCATAAGCTCCTTGGGAGCGATATCGGGAGATTTTATTCTGAGTTCATAAAGCGATGATGAAATGGACATCGAAACATCCATTACGGCACCGACTGCACCGACTATTATCATCGCAAATATAATTGCTTTGAGATTAATCGGGTTATCGGGATAAAGCTGAATAAGGTAAACGGATTCTTCTTCAAGAAGACCCGTCATATTGAGGAATTTATCCATTATCAGCACGATAAGCCCCGAGCAGAGCACGCCGCAGACACAGCCGATGCCTGCGCAGAGTGCCTTCACATTGAAGCCGCTGATAATGCTCAGAGTCACAACCGTTATGAAAACACAGACGGTTATTGACCAGAAATAAATGTTATGTCCGTTAAGAATTGCCGGAATAAGCACAACAAAAACGGAAAGACAGGTGAAGCCGAGTGAAACAACGGTTTTGAGCCCCTGCAGCCTTGAAAAAACTATTATAAGAATACAAAAAACAACCAAAAGCCACAAAAGCGGAGTTATTCTCACATAATCGCCGAAGTAATACTGCGTTTCACCGCCGTTATCATAGCTTTCAACAAGTATTTCGTCGCCCTGCTCAACCTGCTTGGGGCAGAAAACATAGGATTTATCCATCTCCTGCACAACTTCAAGAGTTTTTCCTCTCAGAGCCGTGTTGAGCGCCTGAGCTTTGAATGTAACGGTTACAAATTCATTTTCACCGCTCACATTATCGGTTTTCACATCCGTAACACGAATAACTATGCATTTTACGGTTTCGCCGTCCATTGTGCCTTTGAAAATAGTGCCGCTGTCGGCAACATAAAGGTAGGCAAACAAAATAAGCAATGCCGAAACGATAACGGCAACAACCTGATAAACAGACTGCCTTTTCATTTGCCCACCTCTCAATTCATTTTATTTTGAAGCTTCTGATTTTCTTGCTTCGATTTCGGCAACCATTTCTGCCTGTTTCTTCTCTGTAACCTTATAGAAGAAGAGAGGAACTGCGCAGGCAAACATACTTACAATACCCGAAATGATGAGAACATCCCAGAGTGCATCAGGGTTTGCAACCTCATATGTTCTTGCATTGATGCCTGCGATGCTCATTGAAAGAACACCGATGAATGCACCGACTGCCATACCGATTTTATTGATAAGAGTCTGCATTGCAAAGCAGATGCCCTCGCCTCTCTCGCCTGTCTTCCATTCAAGATAGTCAACGGTGTCGCCTATCATAGCGTAGGTGATGATGTTGTTAACACCCTGAGGAATGCCGAGAAGAACAAGACCGATAGCGCAGATAATCATCTTCCACGGTGCATCGTAGCCGATGAAATACATAATCGCCATTACAACGCCGCCGAAAAGATGAACTGCGATATATGACCATTTCTTTGTGAATTTCTTTGACATCCAGGGAACAAGGATTGATGCAACCAAGCCGCCGGGAACAACAAGCAGAGTGATTACGCCGTAAAGACCTTCGTTGTGAAGGATATATTTTGCAAAATAAAGACCGCCTGTGTATGAATAAACCATTCTTGCACCGCCGAGAACGCCCGAAAGAACGATGAGGAGAAGCTGGTCGTTCTTGAAGAGAAGCTTAAGGTTGTGACCGAATGAAGGGGGATTTTCGTCTGATGTGAAGCGTTCTTTTGTGTTCTTGAAGCCGTAGAAGAACATGGGAATTGCCGCAACAACAAGAACAACCGCACAAACAAAATAAATAATTTTAAGGGTGTCTGCATTTGCAATTTCCATACCCTCTTTAACCGTGCCTACAAAGGTCTGGATTGCTTCAGATTTATTGATACCCTGATTTGCAACCATATTTGCAATAGCTTCAGCTTTGTCAATTGCAAT
Source organism: Clostridia bacterium (assembly GCA_017403185.1). Taxonomy (GTDB): domain Bacteria; phylum Bacillota; class Clostridia; order Oscillospirales; family Acutalibacteraceae; genus CAG-177. The sequence continues at coordinate 28,567 of JAFQON010000043.1, read as the reverse complement.
AAGCGCCTTATCGGCATCAGTATCGGCATACTTGAACTTTTCGGTAAGAGCACCCGTAATCATGGGAACGAAAACGGTAACGATTCCTGCGCCGACTGTGCAGAACATACGGGCAACGGTAAGGATGTTACCTCTTGTTTCGGTGTTGTTTGTAAGGCAGGTTGAAAGACCCCAGTAAGGAACATCGGCAATTGTGTAAACAACGCTCCATACAACATAGATAACGGCTATTGTAACAAAGGTCTGAATTGTCTTTGAGCCGTCATAAACAGACTCCGCACTGAAGATGGGGAGGAAGCAGAGGATTGTCATAATACCGATGGGGAATGCCATCCACTTAAGATAAGGGCGGCATTTGCCCCACTTTGTGCGGGTCTTGTCAACAACAGAGCCCATAATGGGGTCGTTGAAAGCATCAAAAACACGGGCAGCAAGCATAAGAATCGCAACAGCGATTGCACCGCTCACATTGCCCACCGTAACACCGTCAGCACCGAAAAGAAGCGCATCGGTCATAAATACGGTTATGTATGAGCCGATGATGGTACAGATGAAGTTCTGACCAAAGCCGGCTATACTGTAGGCAATAGCCTCTTTAGGCTGAACGCCCTTGCCCGGAGTTGTTCCGAACAGCTTGTGTAAAAATCCTTGATTCATTTTTACGGTTTCCTTTCATTGTTAAAGTGATTTATAAAATTCAAGCGTTTTTGTGTTTATCCTTGTCTGAGAAACAAGAAATCTCTCACAAAGATAAGCAAAACGCTTTTCATCCGAAGCGGGAAGAGAAAACGAATATATTTTCTCAATCGGGTTTGAGCACACATGGCGCATTGCGGCAAGCACGGTGGGGTTTATCCTCTCCCCTTTTTTGCCGCTGCTTTTGCAGTAAATGCAGCCGTCTTCAACACTAAAGACCATATCGCCATCTGCTGCTCCGCAGTGGGGGCACGCCGTTAAATCGGGCATAAAGCCCGAAAACACCATAAATTTAAGCTCTGTTACAGCTTTAATAAAGTCATTTGAGCGTTTCTGCTTTTCAAGCAGGTGCATGGAATTGAGAATAACCCTGAGATAATCCCTTGCCGGCTCCATTTCAGGCACAAGCTCAGATGCAACGGAGCAGAAATACTGCGAAAGCGCAAGCTTTTCAATATCGCTGCGCAAGCCGAAGAAAACTTCCTTTGCAACGGCATCGTCGATTATGTAGCTGTCCCTGCTCTTATAGATTGAAAAATCGCCGTAGCAAAGGGACTGAGTTGCGCCGTGCATTTTGCTGTTTATCTTTTTTGCCCTGTTTGCAAATGCCCTGAGCACGCCGTACTCGGCGGTCAGAAGAGTAACAAGACGGTCACTTTCCCCCGTATCCGTTACTTTGAGCACCAGAGCGTCGGTAGTCATTCTCATTTGTTTTTACTCCTGCCGTGCTGTTCGAAACGCAGTTTCTGAATTCAAGATAATCCGCAACCGAGCCGGATTGCGAAAATTTTCTCCACGCCTTTTCTCTTTCCATCTCATCATCCTCCCGTTAATAAGTTAACCGTTTGGCAGGAAGATATAAGCGGAAAATTTTATGTTTCAAGTGAATAATTGAGTTGTGATTATCACAATCAGACATCTGTTATACGGATTGAATGTATGATTGGTGAGAAATGATGACAGATGATGTTTTTCTTGCTTGAGGGCGTATCAGGTATACGCCGAAAGTAAAAAAACATCAAACAAAGTGTTCTGTCGCATTTATCACAATCAGACATCAATCCAAGCCAAAGTTATGGATAATACCCTCTCTGTTTCTCCAGCCTTCTTTAACCTTTACCCAACACTGAAGGTTGATTTTGCATTGAAAGAAATTCTCCATATCAACTCTTGCCTTTGAGGAAATTCTCTTAAGCATTTCGCCTTTTTTGCCGATGATGATGCCCTTGTGGGTATCCTTCTCACAATAAATGGTTGCCTCAACATCCATAATATTGCCTGTTGAACGCTCACGCATCTTTTCAATGCTGACCGCAACACCGTGTGGCACTTCTTTATCAAGAAGAAGGAGCATTTTCTCCCTGATTATCTCGCCTGCAAGCACCCTTTCAGGCTGGTCGGTAAGAGTATCGTCAGGGAAGAAATGAACGGATTCATATGTGAGCTTATTAAGCTCTTCTATGATAATATCAATATTTTCGTTTTTAAGAGCACTGACGGGAACAACCGCCTCAAACTCAAACTCCGCCGTGAGCTTTGCAATTTTCTCCATTATCTGCTCTTTTTGTTTAACGGTATCAATCTTATTGACCGCAAGCACAACGGGTGCCTTCTCCGCCTTAAGGCGTTTGAGAAGCTCAAGCTCGGTCTCTCTGATATCGCCCTCGGGCTCGGTCACAAAAAGGCAGGCATCCACACCTGCAATACCGTCACCCACGGCTTTTATCATCTTTTCGCCAAGCTTTGTTTTGGGTCTGTGATACCCCGGAGTATCGGTGAAAACAAGCTGAGTTTCACCCTCGGTGAGCACACCCATTATCCTTGTGCGTGTGGTCTGCGGCTTCTGAGTAACAATTGCCACCTTCTGACCGAGCATCCTGTTAAGGAGCGACGACTTGCCCACATTGGGGCATCCAACTATTGCAACAAATGCGGTTTTAGTCATTTTTTACCTCTTATAAAAAATTCTTTTATTTTGACCGGCCCTGCAAAGATAAACACAAGGCTCAAAATAATACTTATAATAAACACAATCAAAACAGGAATATTCTGCGCATAATATGCAAACATTGCACGGAATGCGTCGGGCTGCCAGAGAACCGCTATTCCCGCTGCAACCGAAGCTAAAGCTGCAATAAGCACTGCGCCTGCAGCCGAATCCTTTGCAATTCTCGCAAGCTCATGCTGCTTGTCGGTCGCAAGGTCAACCGCATTTTCAACCGCAGTGTTAACTGCTTCAAGCGACATAACAAGAGCGCAAAGGGCAATCAGTATTGCAGCCTGACCACGGCTTACCTCAAAAAAATCAAACACCGTGAGAAAGCCGAACATATACACCGTAAAGCACAGGTGTATCCTCATGTTTCTTTCGCTGCATATGCAGTGACCTATTCCTCTGAACGCATAGAAAAAGCTTTTTAATAAGTTTCTCATATGTTCTCATCATCCATATAGTAGCTGGAGTTTCTCTTAAGACCGAGTTTTGTAAGTACGGTTTCTTCCTTTTCTCTCATTCTCACGCTTTCCATGCCGCCGTTAACATGGTCATAGCCGAGCAGATGCAACATTGAATGAACTGTAAGGAAACCGATCTCTCGCTGAAGGGTGTGACCGTATCTGTCCGCCTGGTCAACCGCATGGGGTATTGAAATAACAATATCGCCAAGCAGCTTTGCTCCTGTATCGTTATTTATGTCATAAACGCCGTTTTCGCCCAACGGGAAAGAAAGAACATCAGTTGCTCTGTCGATGTTTCTGTATTGCAGATTGAGCTGATGAATCGCATCATCATCCACAAATGTTACGCTCACCTCTGCGGAGCCTTCAAACTCTTCCTGAACAAGAACGGCAGTGCAGCAGCGGCGCACAAGCATACGAACGCCCGTGGGGATTCGCATTTCATTCTGCTCATTGGAAATAATAACCTTTACCTTGCTCATTTCCTTTTTCGCTCCTCATCCTGTTTTTCATAAGCCTTGATAATATCCTGCACAAGCCTATGACGCACAACATCCTTTTCACTGAACCTTACGGTTCCTATATCCTCTATATTCTTAAGGATTCTCACCGCTTCCTTAAGCCCCGAGCGTTTGCCGTCAGGCAGATCAATCTGAGTCACATCGCCCGTCACAACCATTTTTGAGTTGAAGCCGAGACGGGTGAGGAACATTTTCATCTGCTCTGCGGTTGTGTTCTGCGCTTCGTCAAGAATGATGAAGCTGTCATCAAGGGTGCGTCCTCGCATATAAGCAAGCGGAGCAACCTCTATGTCGCCCCTCTCCTGATGCTTTTGAAAGTTCTCTGCACCGAGCATATCAAAAAGCGCATCATAAAGGGGTCGCAGATAAGGGTCAACCTTCTGCTGCAAATCACCCGGCAGGAAGCCGAGCTTTTCACCTGCTTCAACGGCAGGTCTTGTAAGAACAATTCTGTTGATCTCTTTAGCTCTGAAGGCAGTAACCGCCATTGCAACGGCAAGGTAGGTTTTGCCCGTGCCTGCAGGGCCTATGCCGAAGGTGATTGTGTTGTTGCGGATGGTTTCGATATATTTTTTCTGGCCGAGCGTTTTCGGCTTTACGGGCTTGCCCTTTGAGGTGATGCAAACGCAATCCGCCGCCATATGAACAAGCTTATCCTCGTTGCCGTCATTGACAAGCGAGAGCACATAACGCACATTCTGGTCGCTGAGCGATTCGCCTCTGTTGATAAGAGTGAGCAAGCCGTTGATGGCACGCACACCCTTCTGCACATTCTCAGCCTCACCCGCAACTTTGAGCTCCGAGCCTCTGCTGATAACAGAAACGGAAAACTCCTTTTCAATAAGCTTGATATTTTCATCAAAGCTGCCGAAAAGGCTCACCGCCTGCTCCATTCTGTCAACATTTATGATTTGTTCGAACATACTCTCACCCTATAACGCCATGATTACAGTTTAGTATAACACAATAATCTCTAAAAGTCACTATAAATATTTAAATATTTTTAATCTTGATTATCAAAAGCATATAACCTTTGCCGTTAATAAAGCTTGACCGCATATTACGGATGTGATAAAATATAAGCACCCATAAGAAGGGAGATAAATCCATGAAAAAAAGAATTCTCACTGCAATTATTGCTGCTGTGATTTGTATTATGAGCATATTCCCCGTCTTCGCCAACGAAACGGGCGTATATTTTACGCCGTATGATATCACCGTAGCCTCGGAATCAGGGGCGGTGCTGTATGATGTTGTGTGGAACGACGATATGACAAGAAGCATTCTTCGCCCCATGACGGTGCTTGCACCCGTGGGCACTCAGCTTGTTGTTTTAGATGAGATTGAATTCAACGGTGAGCTTTACCTTGCAGTTGAATACAAGGATTTTTTTGCGTATATAAAGAGCTCAAAAGCCCTGATAAATGTGCAGAATGTCGGTGAAGAAGCGGCATATCCCACGGCATCCGAGCACAGTGTAATAATCATAAACAAGGCGGGTTCGCCCCTTCGCAAAGGGCCTTCGCTTGCATATGATGCCGCAACCGAAGCGATCCCCTACGGCACGGTTGTAAGCTACCAAGCGGTAAACTGCGAAGAAGAAGCATATGCGCAGTGGGCTTACACGGAACATAACGGCGTTAAGGGCTGGCTTTATATTTGTCAATATGGCTTAACAAGCAACTTTGACTGCGCAGTTGTGCTCGACGGTTCAAGCAACTATACAGGCTCGCTCAAAGTGCTGACCGACGGCGCATTTCTCACGGAATCTCCCGATCCCGCATCTGCAAAAATTGCCGAAGGCATCCCTGCAGGCACTACCCTTTCATTCAGATATTATTATGAATTTTATGATTCAATCAGCGCATTTGTTGAATACAACGGCACAAAGGGCTGGCTTCGCACAAAAACCGACTCTGCCCAAACAGCAACGGGTGAAAAAGGCGGTATTTATGTGCTCAGCAAAAACGGTCTGCCCCTTTATACAAACGCTTTTGAAGAGAGTGACGAGCCTGCCGCAATTGTTCCCGAAGGCACGAATCTTTGCGTTGACTATGTTTACCGTGATGCAGGTCAAAGCGACGGCGAAATCGTGGAATACAAATGGATGCACACCAATTATAACGGCACAGACGGCTGGATTTTCAGCGCAGACGCTTCTGAATACTGCTATATGCTCAACGCATTTGATTTAAAAATCACAGCGGAAGACGGCGTTGCCATGCAGACCGCTCCCTATGATGATTCCGAAGAGATATCTGTTATACCCAAGGGCACAACCGTAACCTGCATTTATGAAATCAGCGAAACAAAGGATGCCGAAAAATCCTATTGGTCATATGTTGAACATGGCGGCAAGCAGGGCTGGATTCATAACGCAGAAGAGGAAGCCGCCTATATCGAAGGCTCTGAAAAGCAGCTTGACGCACCCTTCGGCGCACAACCGCTTGAAGCAGAAAAATCCGCCGATGCACCCGAGCTTGTAACGAAGCCTGACTCTTCGGGCGAAAATGATACGGAAGAAAAAAGTCCGTCAACCGCAGTTATCATAATCAGTGTGTGTGCCGGTGTTGCGGTTGCCGCTGCAATCATTGTTGCGGTTGTAAAAAAGAAAAAATCATAACCTCAAAATGCCTGAGTAACCCTCAGGCATTTTTTTGGTTGCAAAAAATTGTATAGTATGATATTATTATAGTAATCGTTTAAAAAACATATCAAGGCAGAAGGAGAGCAAAATAATGGTAAAAAAATATCTCAAAACCTCGGAGCTTCTCAGCTTCTCAACGGCAGGTTTCGGCAGAAGCATGATTTACAATCTCATGTCAACCTTCCTGCTCATTTTCTACACGGATGCAATGCACCTTGAATTTTCACACGCAGGCGCAATCATCCTCATTACCCGTATTTTTGACGCATTCAACGACCCCGTAATGGGCATCATTGTTGACAAAACAAGAACAAAATTCGGCAAGCTTCGCCCCTTCCTTCTTATTTCACCCCCGCTGATTCTTGTTGCAACAATCCTGCTTTTCTATGTACCCAACACAGATAACTACACCTTCAGGCTTGTTTATTCGGCGGCTACATATATTCTGTGGGCGACGTGTTTTACCATTCAGGATGTTCCCTTCTGGGGCATGAGCTCCGTTGTTTCCCCCATTGAAAACGAAAGAAACAAGCTCCTTTCAACCGCAAGAATCTTCTGCACAATCGGCGGTATCGTGCCCACCCTTCTCATCGACCCCATCACAAAGGCTCTTGGTCTTTCAAAGGGATACCTTATCAGCGCAGTTGCAATCTCCGTTGTCGGCACAAGCCTTTCGTGGCTTGCTTTCTTCGGCACAAAGGAAAGACTTGAGGATAAAAAAGAAAAGGTTACGGTCAAGGAATACTTTGCCGTTTACACAAAAAACAAGCCCCTTATTCTTGTTATCATTTCAAGCATCCTCGGCTCGGCAATGCTTATGGCACAGACCTCGGGCGCTTACCTTGCAAACTATCTTTTCACCCCTTACAAAGAAAAATTCCCCGTGCAGACCGTTATGACGGTTGCAATCGGTGCAGGCATGATGGTCGCCATGGTGCTTATGCCCGTTATGCGCAAAAAGATGTCGCTTAAGAATATCTACATAGCATCGGCATTCTTCGGCGCAATCGTTCACCTTATAATGTATTTCGTGGGCTACGGCAATTTCTATCTCTTCCTCGGAATGCTTGTTTTTGCAGGTCTGCCCCTCGGCATCTTCAATGTTATCACCTATGCAATGATTGCAGACAGCGTTGACTACCTTGAATGGAAAACAGGCAGACGCTCAGAGGGTGCCTGCTTTGCCTGCCAGACCTTCATCAGCAATCTTACCGCAGGCATTTCAAACTTCATCACCACTCAGGTACTTGAAATTTTCGGCTATGTTCAGCCTGTCAGAGAATATAACGCAGCAGGTAAGCTTGTTGAAATTGTTCAGCAGCAGAGCGAAAGAACACTTGACGGTATGTTCTTCATGGTAACAATCATACCCGCAATCAGCCTTGCCCTTGCCGCAATCCCCATGTTCTTCAACGATTACACCGGCAAGAAGAAAGACAAGATTATCATGGAGCTCAATGCACGCAGGGAGATATCAAATGTCGATTAATAACGAATTCGATGCGTTTACCGAGGGCATTGAGCCCGGCGGCTTGCGCAGCAGAACACAGATAAAAATACTTATCACCTTTATGGTAAGCAAAATCAAGGAGCCCATGAAGGATACCCTGATTATCGAAGCTCTTCAGCTTCACGGGCTTGCCAACTATTTCGAGGTAAGCCAAGCTCTCGATGAGCTTATCGACAACGGCAACCTTTCAACCGCCGACGGGCTTGTTTATATAACGCCCAAGGGTGCTCTTTCTGTTGACGAGCTGTCGCAGGAAATTCCCAAATCCGTTAAGGAAACGGCAGTTGCGGATGCTCTCAACCTTCAGCTTCTCGAAAAGCGTGAAAGCGAAAACACCGTTGACATCACAAAAACAGAAAAGGGCTATTTCGTCACCTTCAGGGTAACTCATAAATGCGAAAATCTTATGGAGCTGACCGTTTATGCAGCCGATTTTGAGCAGGCTGAGCAGCTCAAACACAACTTTTTGAAAAATCCTTCTCATGTTTATTCAACAGTGGTAACATCCCTTTATGTATAAGGAGTAAAAATATGCTCGAAAATCTCAAACAAAAAGTATACGAAGCTAATCTTAAGCTTGTTGAATATAAGCTTGTGCTCTTCACATGGGGCAATGTTTCAGAAATTGACAGGGAAACAGGCCTTGTTGTAATCAAGCCCTCAGGCGTTGACTATGACAAGATGAAGCCCGAGGATATGGTTGTTATGAATCTCAACGGTGAAAAGGTTGAGGGCGAGCTCAATCCTTCATCAGACACGCCCACCCATCTTGAGCTTTACCGCCGCTTCCCCGATATCGGCGGCGTTGCGCACACGCATTCAACCTTTGCCGTTTCCTTTGCTCAGGCAGCAAGCGACATTCCCTGCTACGGCACAACCCATGCAGACTTTGCCTATGGCAGCGTGCCCTGCACAAGGGATTTGACAAAAGAGGAAATCGAAGGCGAATATGAGCTCAACACGGGCAAGGTTATCGCAGAATGCTTTGAGCAGGGCAATATTGACTACAACGCTGTGCCCGCAGTGCTTGTGCGTTCACACGGACCCTTCACATGGGGCAAAAACGGTGATGCTGCGGCAAAGAACTCCGCAATCCTTGAAGAGGTTGCAAAAATGGCTTATCTGAGCAAAACAATGCAGGCTCAGGCAGCAAATGAACACATTCAGAAAAAGCACTATTTCAGAAAGCACGGTGCAGGTGCTTATTACGGTCAGAAATAAAGGCTTGACATGAATTGAACTTCAGTATAAAATATTTTTGTATACAAAATTTAAAGGTGTGATTTTATGGCAAGATGTCCTAAATGCAACCGCAAGCTTCATATATGGAATGTTAAAGCCGAGTGCCCCGACTGCGGCGTAAACATAGCAAACTATGATTGGGAAAACAGACTTGAGCAGGATGCGATTGAAGCTGAAATTGCTTTTGCAAAGCTTCGTGAAACACTTCGCAGATTCAAATATTCCTTTGTCGGCACAAAGCTCAGAATTGCAAGAATTCCCATCAGCGTGCTGCCGCTCTTCACTTTTCTTCTTCCCTTGGGCACAATAGCGGTTTCAATCCCCTTCTATGAAAGCGGCAACATCACCCTTAACGCAATATCAATAGTTATGAACATACTGAACTTTGATATCGGCGGTATTCTTAAGGCACCGTCATCTGCAATTATCGGCGACACGGCTCTGAATTTTGTGCTTGCACTGCTTCTTGTGGTGCTCTCGGTGCTCTCGCTTCTCGTCAGTCTTGTATTCCTGCTGCTCAACTTCAAAAAGTTCAACAGCAAGGGTCTTTTCATAACAAACCTTGTCGCAAGCGCAATGATGTTTGCAAGCTCATATTTCTTCACTCAGTTCTCTGCTATGATGGAAGCAGGCTCTCTTGCAGATGTAATCAGCAATTGCGGACCGAGCTGGGGTGTTTATGTGAGCGGTGCGGCATTCCTTTTCTCCGCAATAACAAACCTTATTGTTTCGCTGCAGAAGGTTGAGCTCCCGCCCGTTGAGGATAAAGAGAAAGAAGAAAAAACAGAAGAAGAAGCTGCAAATGTATAAAAAACAACGGAGAATCTCAGATTGAGATTCTCCGTTTTCGTTTTGCAAAAATCAATTATCAATAACATTCAGAATGCTGAGCCTGAATTTTTCAAGCTGACTCATGTAAACTTCAAGCGTATCGCTTTCTTTTTTACCGTTCACCGCTTTTGTTGTTGCAGTAACAGTGGGGTAAGCTGCAATTGCGGGCAGAACAGTTGCCGCAACAGTAGCCGCCGTGCCTGCATTGAGAAAATGTGAAATTCCGAAGCCTGCTGCCGCGACGCCAACCGAAGCAAGCAGCGCCGCATTGCGTGAGTTGCCTTTTTTAACGGTAACCTCGGTGAATTTCATATCTCTGAGCAGAATTTGCTTTATAAGCTCGCCTTTTTCGGGATTTTCCTTGCTGTAATCAATGAGCCACCTGCCGCACTCGTCATATTTGTTTTCCCAAGCGGTTACAGCTTCAGCAAGTATAAGCTTAAGCACGGGGAAGCTGAAATTCTGCTTATCGGTCTGATTGAGAATTTTTCCCCTGAGATTTTTCGAAAATTTGTCCCAGCACTTTAAAAAGTTCTCTCTGTTATTCAATGTCATTCTCCTTTCTGCCGATCAAATCAATTTGTTTTTCTGCAGAAGCAAGAATATGCTTCCTGTTTTTAACCTCTTCCAAATCGGCTTTTATACTGTTAATTTTATTCATTATATCCGCCTTTTTATTCGTCTCCTCAGTAATTTTTTCATCAACCGTTTCTTTGTAAGCGGTGTAGTAGGCATCAATTTCTTTTTCAATGCTGTCAGACAACTGCTTTATCCTGCTTTTGAAACCGTTTGCCAGGCTGTTGCATGTGCTGTTGATATAAGAATTCAGGCTCGGCCTTACCTTATCTATGGTTTGCTGCCTTACCTTTTCAATCTTCGGGCTGAAAAAGCCACCCGCAAAAAAGCCTGCAACCGCACCGATTACCGTGCCCACAACGGGAAGAATCACTGTGCCGACCGCTGCACCTGCAGCCGCTCCGCCGAAAAACGCATAATTTTCCTTGCTGAGCTCATTCGAAACAAATTTCTGAGTGCCCGACATATGATTAACGGGGGCATAAATCTGCATAGAGCGCTTATTTGCATGCTTTTCAAAGTCAAAATCAAGTATCTGCAGCTCTTCAAATAATTTTTTGAATTCATCCTGAAAAAGTAAAACCTGCAAAACCGAGCTTTCAAAAAGCCCGTTGCTCTTGGCATCAACACAATCGGCAATGGCCTGAACCTTCTTCTGACAATTTCCTGCAAGAGAAGCGTTGACATATTTTTTTAAATCATCTATTGTAGTCTGGCTTTCAATATCCGCAACCACACTCTTCATTGCAACTGTTGCAAGGCGCATCATTTCCTCGGTCATTTCAGCTTCGGCTGCACGGGCCTCGTCAAGAAACGCCTGATTTCGCTGCGTTTTTTGCTTGCTTATGAAATCTGAAAGATCGGTCTGCTTGGTTTTCATAAGCAGTGCAAGCTGATTTTCCGTATCTTTTGAAGCAGCATCTATATTTTCTTCAGCAGAAGCATAGAGCATATCTGCAAACGAGATAACCTTTTTGAGCTGAGCCACGGTTTTCTTTTTGCCCATAAATTCAAGCAGCCGCTTTTCACTCTCAACAGAAAGCTTATACATCTCGCTCTCCTCGTTGCCTTCAAGAACGGCAATCGAAGAAAACGGCAGAATAAGCGCATCACTGAGCCCGAAGATGCTTTCAGCCTTTGTTTTGGCATAAGAAAGCATCATTTTTTGCTCTTTTTCGGGAATCAGGTCAAATTTGGTGAGCACAAACACGCACTGAGGCAGGATTTTTTCAAGATTTGCGCTCACAAAGCTGCAGAGTGATTGAGGAAAGGGCTTTGTTGAATCCATAAGGATTACCGAGATATCCGAAAGCTCCCTGAGAGCGTTTTTCGTGACCTCCTCATGCCACAGCTCAAGCGAATTTGTGCCCGGAGTATCGATGATTCTGAATTTGTCTTTTATGTTTTCTGAAGGTATGCCTATTTCAACCGAATGAAGGTTACGGGTGAATTCGGGGTCGGTTGTGTATTCATCAACCTTTTTTGCAAGCTCTTCAAGCGAATTGAATTTTTCTTTTTGAGGCTTGCCCTTTTTGAAAATGAGCTTTATTGAATAATCCTTTGAGTATTCAATAACGGTGTTTGCAACCGTTGTGCCCTGAAGTGAACAGGCTGAAAGCAGCTCGCTGCGCATAAGAGCATTGATAAAGGTGCTTTTGCCGCCCGAGAATTCGCCGATAACGCTCATGTTGAGCAGCTTATCCGTCTGCTTGCGCTCTGCGGCGGTCAGAAGCTCTTTAAAATTCTTTTTATCTTCTTTTTTGTGGATATATTTTTCGGAAACATTTTTAAGGAAATCAAGGTGGCTGTCGATATCGACTATCTGCCCCAGATTTTCTGTTTCAAAATAATTTTCATCCGCAACAATGCTTTTATGCTTTACGACATCTGCCTTCATCCCGTAATTCTACCCCTTATTCTTCAACAAGGCTGAAGATAAGATTATCAAGCTTGCCGCTGAGCTCTTTTGCGTCTTCTTCGCACTTGCTGATGATGTTGTTTCTTTCGTTTATGTTTTCGTTGCCCTTATCCATCTCTTCAATGATAGCCTTAATCTGATTTTCTGTTTCGGTGATTTCGGTATCAAGAGCAGTTGTAACAAGCTTTGAAACCTCAATAAACTTCTCTGTGATTGAGTTGACAATGTTGTCTGTATTGGCTTCCGATGTTTCACTTATCTGCTTGATGAGTTCATCTTTCATCTGAAGCTTTATCTTTTCTACAGCCTGATTTTGACCTCTCCACATATTACCTAAGATTGCCGCAGCAATAACAGCGATAAATGTTACGGGATTAAATAGACCCAGTGCACCAAGAATAAAGTAAGCTCCGCACTCAAGTGCAAGGGTTTTTACAAATTCCTTACCGATACCGTGCATACCACCCGAGAAAGCAAGACCAAGATCCCCGAGTGCAAGACCGCCAAGCACGCCTGCAACTCTCTGCCAAGTGGGAACAGAATTTGTATCATACTCTTTGCCGCTCACATCAACATTGATAGTGTCGATTTCAGCAAAAATGGCATCAACATCAGCCTCAACAGAGCCCAGAAGCTCATCGCCTTTTTCACGGATAAGAGGTTCAAGCACAGATGTTTTCCATTCAATCTGGTTATCTTCTATTTTTTCAATAACAATATCTGAAATTTCTGTTGTAACAGCAGATATTTTATCCTTCGTTGGGACAAGACCGATTTTTGTTTGAGGCTCTGTTTCGTCAACCCATGCTGCAATGCTGTCAACAAGGGTTGTGTAGTTATGAGCAATGGCTCTTCTGAATTCGGGCTTGCTCTGCTCGATTCTGAGAAGGAGCTTGTTGTATACCTGCTCTTTTTTGATTTTAAGGTCAGCAAGAGCGGGCTGAGCCTTTTCGTAGCGTGCCTTGACCTCGTCGAGTGATGTTGAAAGAATGGCACGCTGTGAGGGAATAACCTTGAAAAGAGCTTCGTCATTAAGAATTCTCTTGAGCTCTCTTGCAGGCTGAGCAAGCTTTGCCTTGCCCTTTTCCTTTGTAAGGAATTCTGAAAGCCTTTCTTCAAATGCCTTCATGCCCGATGCTTCAAACTTTGCATCGTCATTCTGCTGCTTGCCTTCAAGAGCATTGAGAGCTGAAACAAAGTGAATTTCGTTGCTTGAATAGCCCTTAAGCTTTGTGTTTACAAAGTTCTTCATCATTTCACGCTGACCCTCGGGGATGCAGTCAAATCTGTTGACTACAAAGAAGGGGTCTGTGAAGCCCTGAGATTTAAGGTTGTTTTCGATAAAGCGCATTTCCTCCTGAGAGCAGGCGGCAAGAGAATTGAGAACAAAGAGGATTGCATCTGCCTTTGCAAGGTAGTCCATTGTTACCTTTGTTCTTGTTTCGTGCTCATTAAGACCCGGGGAGTCAATAATCTCAATACCGTTTTCAAGAAGAGGAAGGGGCCAGAAAAGCTCAATCTTCTCATAGGGGCTTTCAAGAATCATTTCAGAAGGGCTTGAACCGAAGGGAATAACCGCATAAGCCTCAATTTCATCATAGGGAATTTCAAGAGGAGGAACATCGGTTTTGTTGAATGAACTGATATGCTCGAGTGCCTTTGCGGGAAGAGTCGTGGGAAGGGTTTCGGGAAGAGGATTTTTGAAGTGAACAACAGCCTTTTTATCCTTGCCCCACTTCACCTCATTGATAACCGCCGTGGTGGGAATTGCATAAGCAGGGAGAACCGACTCGCCGAGGAAGGAATTGATAAATGTTGATTTGCCGTTTTTGAAGGTGCCCACAACCATGATTTTGAAGGTTTCATTGTGCACCTTTTCTGCAAGTGATTCAAGATTCTGTTTGTAGTTGTTCATGTTGAGCTCAGAGATAACGCCTGCTGCGCTGTCCATAAGCCCTGCAAGCTCACTCTGCTTTTTCTTGTAATCCGCATACTGAGTGTAGTTGGTGTTTGTGTTTGTGTTTTCCATTTTAATACCCCTTTATTTTGTAAATTCTTTTAATGTGTTTATAAGTGCTTCAACCTTTGCTTTCTGCTGAGTGTTTTCAGGCTTTATTGAATTCTCAATTGCCGCATACTGAGCCTCGAGCCATTCGTTTTCTTTTTCAACGGCGGATTTGATAACCTCATCATAAATCGCCTTGAGCCTGCCCTCGCTGTCCTTGATGGAGCTGTCAATCATCTGAGGAACATTCACTGCTATTGCATCCTTGACTGTCTGACGCTGCTTTTCAACTTTGCCGCCAAACACCTTTTCGGTGATGATGCTTGAGCCTGTGCTCACACCCATTGTTGCAATAAGAGGCATAAAGCCCACCGCAGCACAAATGGGATAAAGTGCAAGGCTGACTGCCGTTGTGCCCACACGGGCCATGATGCGTTTTTTGTTGAGGTCCTCAAGCTCAACCGAATTGATTTCGGTAGCATTGAAGAAGGTTTTGTCGGTAATTCTGCCGCTGTCATATATTACATGGGACTTGAACTGCTGCTCAAGCAATGAATTGAACCACCTTGCATCGTCGGAAAACCTTCTTGAAACAACATTTTCAATGCTGACCGACATATTGGTAAGCTCAATCTTCAGGCGGTAGGGGTAATCCTCTGCCCACCATTTCTGAAGGTTATTGCTGTGAGAAGCTTCAAACTGCAGCCTTTCAACAATAGAAGCCTTTGATTCCTCAACCTTTTCAAGGAAAAGGCTGTAGCAATCATTGCATTTCTGCAGCAACTTTATCCTTGTGTCCTCCCATGCAATTTTAGCCTTTGAGAGAAGGCGTTTTTTCTCTTCGATAAGCTCTTTTCTCTTGCTGTCATCGACACTGAGAAGCGCAAGCTGCTCGTTGAGAGCTCCAATCTCGCCGTCAACAATCTGTGCCGCACGGGCAAGAAGCCATTCCTCGGTGAGCCTTGCTCTTTCGGGATTGCGTACCCAGCCTTCAACGCACGCCTTCACTTTATCCATGCCGATGATGCCGTCATATGTATCAACGGAGATTTCAACATCATAGGGCACGTATACGGGAATATCCATTCCCCACATATCAAGCTTTTGTTTTATGTAGCCGATAACCTCTGCACGCTCTTCAAAGGGCACAAGGTCAAGCTTTGTGATGATAAGCATAAGAAACGGAGTTTTTCTTGAAATGAGGCGCTGCTCAATAAAAAGCTTTTCGCTCATGCTCAGAGCCGAGAGTGCGCTTATTGTGATGATTGCACCGTCACAGCCCACAAGAGCATCGCCGATTACCTTTGCCCTCTTTTCTTCAAGGTCACCCGCACCGGGAGTATCTATGATTTCAAGCGAATTGGCTTCAAGCCATTCATTATCAATTCCCGCAAACATAACGCCCTTCGGGTCATTATCGGTGAAATTATCAGCAACGAGTCCTTCCCACGATGAAGCCTTGGCAGGCATTGTTTTGACCTTTGCACCCTTTTCATCAACAAGCACCATTGTATCCGTGCTGTTGCTGCGGATTCGTGTCATAATCGCCGTTGTAGGAAGGTCCGCAACGGGCAGAAGCTCCTTGTCAAGCAGTTTGTTAATAAAAGTGCTCTTACCTCTGCTGAATTCGCCGACAACCGCCACCGCAAATCTTTCTCTCGAAGCCTGCTTGCAGACTGCCGAAATTTTTGCAGCAGGCTTTTTCATGCCGTTTTTTGCAAATGTTTCTTCAATCATCTTAAGCGTTTCAACAGCCTCTCCGCTTATGTGAAGCGGTGCAACCCTCTCTCTGCGTACAGCGGCAGGCTTTTTTTGTTCTGCAGGCGCACATTCAACCGTTCCGGTAACATTGAGTGACGATTTATCGCTCTTGAAAAAATCAATGTTTTTTATTGGTTTCATTGTCATGATGCTCCTTACACAAGATATTTGTTATAGAAATCAAGGTCAAGTGCTCTGTAGATGGGATACAGACAGGGCTCAACAAGAAGCTTGAGCAGCTCACCGAGCCTTGCGTTATCCTCTTCGCTGAAGGGCTTGTCGTTAATCAGAGCATCAATAAGCTTATCATAGAGAGAATAGAGCTCGTTTTTGAGAGCTTCATATTGTTTCTTGTTGATTTCCTTAAGCTTGTCGGGTCTGAAAAGACCGACAGGCATTGAGAAGTTAACCTTTGCAAATCTGGGGTTGAATCTCAGATCCTCAAATGCAATGATTTTTTCATCGGGCAGGCTTATGGTGATTGTGTTTCTTGCAGGATAAACAAGGGTTTTGTCAACCTCACCGGTAACATGATATTTGAGATAAGGCACCGTCATGCAAAGATAACCGTTGCGAACCTCAAGCACGGGGATTCCGTAGGAATAGCCCATGGGCATTCTGCAGCTGAGAACAAAATCGTTGGTCTTTAAGCTCTTGAGTAATTTTTTTGTGTCAATTTTCTTGTTCATAATTGTGATTGTTCCTTTCCTCTGTGATAACAGCTTTTACGGCTTGATTATTTATGTTTTGTCTGAAGAAAATATTCCGCAACATTTTTTGTTAATGAAACATCAATCATTTCTCCGCTTGTGAGAATGAATCTTACCGAAGTGTAGCCTTTTATTTCACCGTTTCTGCACTCTGCAATATCATTCTCAGTGAACTCCATTACTGTTTCCTGATTTCTCAATGTGCGAAAAAGCACACTCTTATATTTTGACAAAGTAATTTTTCCGTTGTTATACATGAACGAACCCTGAGTAAGCAGCTTATCCGTAGGTCTTCTGAACACGACCTGAAAAAATTCTTTATTCATTTCTAAACCTTCCTTATCTTATTACATTACAGCTATCATCTGGCAGCCGCTGTCTTCCCATGCGTCAACAAAATCATCAAGGGGAACCATTTCGCCGCAGCCGTCGGGATGACCTGAATCGTTAAGGATTACCATGGGATTGTCGGGGTCGCTGTAGTCAATACCGATAACCTGAACTGCGTGGTCGGCACCGTCATCGGGAGCGTAAAGACCGCTGTTCTCTTCATACCATACTTCGTCGGCATCAATTGAAACGATAACCTTGCCGTCATTTTCAAGGCACTTGATGATATCGTCAATATCATTGCCGTAGCTCATTTCATTTTCTACGCCGTAGTATTCAAGAATCTTGTTCATATCTGCTGCAGGTGTACCGCCCTCTTCGGTGAACCAGCCGTTTGCTTCAGCAACATCAGCAAGCTCCTCAATATCAATCTCCTGACCTGTAACCTCTTCGATTACAAAAAGCTGAGAATAGAGAGCGCATCTGTTTGTATCGCCCTGATTTTCCCAATGCTCCATTGCTTCGCCGGGGTCACCGACTACCTTATCGGAATCTGCCTGAGAGGGGTCAAAATTCTCAACATCGATGTTAACGGGTTCATATGTGAAGTCCGATTCATCAAGGGGAACAAATTCGATTGCGCCTGTATCGGCATCATATTCATAAATTTCAACAGCATCAAACACGCCGTCAAGATTTTCGTCTGCACGAACGATAAATGTGTCATCCACACCGTCGCCGTCAGAGTCAACGAATGACTCTTCGTACATATAATCCTGATATCCGTCACCGTCAAGGTCCGATGTTGCTCTTACTGTATCAATATCATCATCATAATCGGTATCAATCGAAGTTACCAACGATTCCATAATGCCGTCACCGTCAAGGTCTGCACTCTCTGCAACAAAATCGGTTATTCCGTCATTATTGGTATCCTGCTCTAAAACTGTTGTGTCGAGAACACCGTCACCGTCAGAATCAGTTGTTATTGCAACAACATCAGGTGTTCCGTCCTGATGAATGTCAAATTCTTCATACACTGTGTCAATGTTGCCGTCACCGTCAGAATCAATCAAATACTGAAAGCCGTCTGTTTCGCCGTCACCGTCAAGATCTACCTCCTGAACAAACGCATCATCAATGCCGTCACCGTCAAGGTCCGCAGTGGCGGCTGCATAATCTGCTTCAACAGCAACTTCGGTGGTCGCAGCAGCCGCAGAGTCAGTTACAACATCATCAAAAATACCGTCGCCGTCATAGTCATAGCCTGTTATTACTTCGTCTGTGTAGCCGTCAAAATCTGTATCCTGCTCAAGAACTGCCGTGTCAACAGCACCGTCGCCGTTTGTGTCTGTTTCGGCATAAGCAACATCCACTGCACCGTCACCGTTCATATCATATTCTTCATAAAGAGAATCGATATTGCCGTCACCGTCGGTATCGATTAAATACTGAAAGCCGTCTGCAACGCCGTCGCCGTCTGCATCTGCTTCCTGAACGAACGCATCGTCAATGCCGTCACCGTTAAGGTCAACAGTGGTGCCCTGAGCGGCATAATCGGTTGATGTGTCCTCGCTGTAATTTGCGTATTCGGGCTCAGCAGCAGCCGCAGAGTCTGAAACAACCTCGTCAAATTCACCGTCACCGTTGTAATCATAGCCTACAGTAACTTCGTCTGTGTAGCCGTCAAAGTTTGTATCCTGCTCAAGAACCGCAGTGTCAAGAACTCCGTCGCCGTTTGTGTCTGTTTCGGCATAAGCAACATCCACTGCACCGTCAGCGTTCATGTCATATTCTTCATAAATCATATCGATTGCTCCGTCACCGTCGGAATCAATCAAAAACTGCATTCCGTCTTCAATGCCGTCACCGTCAAGGTCTGCACCCTGAGCAAGAGAATCGTTTACACCGTCACCGTCAAAGTCAAAGTTAAGTCCATCGTAATCAAACATTTTTTATTCTCCTTTTTATTTTGAATTTGTGTTTCGCTGTTTGCAACATTAAAATATCACGCCAAAAAAACATATTCAACGATTATGTAATTTTTGAACCTTCAAATGTAATATTCCGGATTTTTTCTCAGTTTTTATCAACAAAAGCCTCGTAAGCCTGCACGACCTGAGAATAATGGCTCTTGCTGATTTCTATAACATCGCCCGATACCATAGTGAAGCTGCGCTCCGTTTTATCAAGCCTTCTGACCTTCGAAAAATTGATTATGTAGCTTTGGTGGCACCTTGCAAACATCTCTGCAGGAAGCAGTGCCGTAACATCATTCAGCTTGCCGTAAAACTCAATAATCTGCTTATCGGTGTGAAGCACAGCTTTTCTTTGGCTGCTTTCAAAATAAATAATGCTTGCATAGGGAATTCTGTAAATCAGCTCCTTGGTTTTGACTGTGAACCACTGATTCATGGACAACTGCTCACTTATTGCCGCTTTGATTGTATCAGCAACATCCGCCGACTTGCACGGCATAACAACAACCCCTGACGGGCGGTATTTCATTACATTCAATACATTATTAATATCGTTGTTTGAGAAGAAAACAATCGTTGCGTTTATATTGCTTTTTCTGACCGCTCCTGCAATTTTTTTGCACTTCTCATCAAGGGCATCAAGCAGCAGCACATCATAGCAGGTCGGCGAAGCAGAAAGATTATCAATAATCTTTTCGGCGGTTTTTGCATAAGAAAGCTCGCACATTACCTTTGCAGATTTGACTGCATCCTGCGCTATTGCAAAGATTTTTTGAGAATTAGCCTCATTGCCTGTATAAATTACTATTCTCAGCAATTATTTCACATCCTTTAATCCAAATGTAAACATTTTGAGAGCAGAGTATTATTTATAAATTATATCAAAAGCGAAATAAAAATTCAACATTTTTATACAATTTATTGCATATATTTTCACCCTTTTCCGTTTTTATGTATTAAATGTTCAGTCTCCAAAAGTTTGCTTTTTAACTCAACATCATACATCCGGGCTGAAACCGAAAAAAAATGCTTTGAGAAACAAAAAAACACCCGAGCGCAGACAGCTGTAATCTGCGTTCGGGTGATAATTTGTATGAATCGTGATGAAAGTCTGTTTATGCCGCAGGGCAAATCGCTGTTAATCAAACTTTCATAATATTACAAAAAGTTTTGTTTATGAAAAAATTGAAAATATTTTTTGGAAAAGGTTGCGGAAGAATTGGATGATTTTTTCAAAAAAGTTCAATTCTTCTTCGTTTTGCTCGGGCTCATTTGCAGCGGTAATCTGAACCCATTTGTATTGCTCCGCCTTTGAGTTATCATATGCTTCAGGGGCTGAACCGTCTGCTGAAAGCGATGCAACAGCGGTTGTGTTTTCACCGAGAATAATGCCGCCTGATTTTTCGATTGCTCCCGTCGAATCCGATACAAGAGTGAGAGTGCCGCTGCCCGTAATAACAGGAGCTTCGTTACAACTCAAAGCCGACTGCCCCGTGCAGTAAAGCTTGTTTTCACCGACAAGGCTGATATTTACATAACCGTTTATATTAAGATTTTTTGTTGCCTCAAGATTTTTAAGATAAAGGGTATTTGTTTCTATGTCGTAGCGGAAATTCCAGTTGTCGCCGTTTGTTGAAGAAGCACTGTTGCTTGCATCGTAATAAGCCATTGCGCTGTCATCATACATGCCCTGAGAAAAAACGGAGCAGAGCCCGAGGTCGATGTTATTCGCCTTGAATGAGAAGCCGTCGGGGGTGATTTTCATACCCGTGTGATACTGATTTATCTGCATATGACCGCGGTCAACAAAATTATCAATCATACAGATTGCATATGTAAGAACACTGTTATATCCGTGACCCGACAAAGAAATGATGTCAACATCGACATAGCTGTTCTGGATGAGAAGGGAGTAGGTATAGATACCGTGATTTATCGCTTCCCACGATTTAACCTGATTGTTGAGCTTTATGTTGACATTGCTGTCCTTGAAGGTTACGGAGAAAATCTCAATGGCGTTTGCATTGGTGCAGCCCTCAAATGTTATGCTCAAATCAGAATCAATAACCTCAAGCAGATTGCCCGTGGGATTGGAGAATACGCCGTAGGAATTATCGGAATTTTTGAAGCTGATATTAACATCCGATTTGTCGATTGCAATTTTGTTTGAAATTATGCCGCAGGTGCCCTGTGACGAGCAATCCTCAGCATTGATGTTAACGGTTGTTTCGTCAATATGGATTTCGCCGTAGCCCGCAACGATAGCAGTGCTTATTGCATTATCGGTATCAATGTTTATTGTGAGGCTGCCCTCACCGCTGAAGTAAGTTGAGCCGTAAACATTGAAAATACCCGTTGCTTCCTGATATTTTTCTGTCTCAACGGTAATTGAGTTTTCACCGATAAGCTTAATGTTCAGATCACGGGTTGACACAATACCCGTTGCCATATCGAAGTTTGCACCCGCATATGCACCGATTATTTTGTTTTCAAACTCGGCATTTCTGAGCGTAAGGGTGTTGCTCTGCGCATCATAGGCAATGTTATAGTTGCCCTCGTTTGCAGCCGACACCTTGCCGAATGCGCCGATTTTCCAATAGCCTGAATCCGTGATTCCCTGCCCTGCCGCAACGATTATCTGCTCTTCGATTTCATCCGCCGCATAGGACGGCATTGAAAACATCGAAACGAGGCAGGCAAACGCCACAATCAATGACAGAATTTTTGCTTTCAATTTCATTTGAAAGCCCCCTTTCGTTTTATCTTGCTGTCATCATAGCACTGTTTTGCACCTTTTTCAAGCAAATCCGCTTTACAAACCCGAAAAATTGCTGTGTAAAGCAGAGTTTACATATAAAAAAACCGCAAGGCTGCAGCCCTGCGGAATAATTTTACCATACAACATTGACAGTAAGACCGTCAACAGTGTATTCCATATCGTGCCTGTAGTGGTTTTCAACGGCTTCACAGAACGCATCAAGCATTTCTTCGCTCTGCATTTTGATTGTAAAATCAAGTGTAAGCTTGTTTGCGGGATAAAGTCTGTCGCTGATTTTAAAGCCCGTAAGCCACCAATGAAGCTGCTCGGGGCGTTCAAGAATCAAATCATCACCGTGATAAAGCTCCATTGACATATTCATCATACCACTGTCGTCAACGCAGTCATAATATGTGCCGAATGAGCCGGGCTCACGGTTATAAATACCGACCTCTGCACCGTTGCTGACAAGATAATTGCCCTTCCATACCTGAATCATCCACTCCTTGTCCTCATAATCGAACTTGATTCTGCGGGTATCATAGAAGAAAAACGGTGTGGTGTAGCAAAAAAGATCGTAAAGGAATGTAAAGCCGAAATCGCGCATCCACACATTGGTCTGAGCATAAAGGAGAAGCTCTGTGTATGAAAATTCAAAACCGATTCCGAGAATGCTGCCGCCGTCTTTACCCGTAACCATACCTGTTTCGGTGTTAATGACAACGCCTGTGCCTACTCTTTCAAAGGTTCCGTCTTTAAGAATAATTTTAAGGCAGACTTCGTATTCGCTTTCGCTGCCCTCAAGAGGTTCGCAGTATGCGTGGCATTCCTCAATTACGCTGAAATATAAACCGAGAAAATAATACACGCAAGCCATAGGCACGTTGCCCTTGGCATCCTCTGCGTATCTGAGCTCATAGAATTTTTCTCTCAGAGCGGTTGTGTCAATCTGAAATGTTTCGGTTACAAACTCTGCATACTGCTTGCTTTCCGGAAAACGGCTGACAAGCATAAGAATATCAAAACCGCTTTCATTTGCAACAGAATTGCATACTTCAGTCAGAAGTGCATCGGCCGTAATGTTAAAATGCTCCTGCTTAATAAAGCCTCTGCCTGTTAAGAATCGGATTGCAGTATTGAACACCTTAACTATTTCAAGAAACTGCTTTGATGAAAGTGCGGGGTATCCGCCGTCTTCAATAATTTCACGGTATTCATCAAAATTCTCGGGTGATGCGACGAACGCATTTGCCGAGGGTGCGCAAACGGAAAATCCGATTGCAAGGGTAAGAATCAGTGCAATAACTCTCTTTAATGTCTTCATTTGTCCTCCCTGTTAAATGTGGTCTTTCACATTTTTATTATAGTGACCCGAATCCTGAAAACCGTTTTCGGTGCGGATACATTCGCCCCACTTGCGTGCGATTTCCTCATAGGAATCGTTGTAAACATCAACTCTTTCAAAGCCGTCTTTGCTGCCTCTCAGGCACCAGTCAGAGCTCCACATTCCGTGACCCGTTGCCTTGTAGGTCCAAAGGAACCAGCTGTAATTTGCCTTGTCAAGGGTGTTGAAGCAATTCTCCCATGTGGTTTTCTGGTGAGGATAAAACTCACCCATCATCATGGGAACATCTGAATAAATAAACTTTGTGAACCATGCAAAAAGATTAAAAATAAAGTTGGAGTTGTTGTAAAAATGAACCTGATAAACAACATTATCCCAGCCCTTTGTCCAAGCCATAGGCAAAGCAATGGCAGTCCAGATAGCCTCCATGGTGAGGATTCTGTCCTCATCGACCTCACGGATAGTGTTGTAAAGACGGGTATAAATCATCTCATTGTTCTTTCTTCTCTCAAACTCATCCGCATCAACATCACACATGGGTTCATTAAGAAGGTCAAGCATCGCAACGGCGGGGTTGCCCTTGAAGCGCAGCGCAATCTCTCTCCACAGCTCATCGGTAAGCTCACGGTAACGCTCGCCCTGCTCGGTATCGGCATAAAGACCCACACTGCCTTTTTTGCCGTTGTGAGGAGCATCACTCTGATAGCCTACGGCGCCGTGCATATCAAGCACAACATAAATCTCTCTTTCAGAGCATTCTTCAACAATCCATTCAAGGCGTGAGAAATCCCACTCACCGTTTTCGTCAAGGATTTTTCTGCCCTTATCGTCATAATAAAAATTCCTGAACCAGAACGGAACACGCACGCAGTTGAAGCCCATTGACTTTATCTCGTCAAGGTCATATTCCGTAATCCAGTTATCCATATAAGTATTGAAAAGCTCATATGCGCCCTCTTCACCGAAGCGTCTTGTAAGCTCTTCGAGCACGGTGTAATGGTCAAGGTCGTCCTCATAGGGGCACAGCCAACCCTCCCATATCATCCATGCGCCGAGATTAACACCCTTAAGCTGAACCTTTTCGCCCTTCTGATTGACGATGTTCTGCCCGTGGGTTGTGAGATAATCCTCTGCAGTGAAGCCGTTAACAGCATTATCGGCTGCGCTTTGTGCAAAAGCAACCGAGCAAACAGAAAATGCTGTTGCCGCTGCAATAACAAGAGAAACCAACCTTTTAAGCATCGATTTCATGCAAAAATCTCCTTTTTGGCAATACTTTAACTATATTATTTTACTAAAATGTTTACAAAATGTCAACACTTGTAACGCCTCACAAAAATTTATGAACAGTGCGATAATTAATGTTGACTAAAGGTGTAAAATCTTGTATATTTTAAACAAAGAAAAACCTTGATAAGCAGGTGAAAGCATGAAAGCAAAAATTACTCTTGCAAAAGAATTCAGAATAGGCGATATTGACAAACGCATCTACGGTTCATTTATTGAGCACCTCGGCAGAGCTGTTTACGGCGGAATTTATGAGCCTGACCACCCCACTGCAGACGAAAACGGCTTCCGCCGAGATGTTATCGACCTTGTCAGGAAGCTCAATGTGCCCGTTGTGCGCTACCCGGGCGGTAACTTTGTTTCGGGCTACAATTGGGAGGACGGCGTAGGCCCTGTTGAAAGCAGACCCAAACGCCTTGACCTTGCGTGGGGCACCACAGAGCCCAATTACATCGGCACAAACGAATTTGTAAAATGGTGCCAAAAGGCAAATGCCGAGTGCATGATGGCGGTAAACCTCGGCACAAGAGGCCCTGACGAGGCAAGAAATCTTGTTGAATACTGCAACCACAAATCCGGCTCATATTGGTCTGACCTGAGAATATCTCACGGATATAAGGAGCCCCATAACATCAAGCTCTGGTGCCTCGGCAATGAGATGGACGGTCCCTGGCAGATGGGCGCAAAAACCGCCGTCGAATACGGCAGAACCGCTCTTGAAGCTTCAAAGCTGATGAAATGGACCGACCCTTCAATCGAAACAGTGCTCTGCGGCTCATCAAGCAGAAACATGAGCACCTTCGGCAAGTGGGAGGCTGAAACGCTTGATATTGCTTATGACAGCATTGACTATGTTTCACTTCACCAATATTACGGCAACCACGATGACGATATTCAGAGCTTCCTTGCAAGAACTCTTGAATTTGACGATTTCATCTATTCCGTAATCTGCATCTGCGACTATGTGAAGGCAAGAAAACGCTCAAAGAAAACCATTAACCTTTCGTTTGACGAATGGAATGTGTGGTATCACTCCAATAACATTCCGTTTGAAAAATGGAGTGTCGCACCGCCGAGACTTGAAGACATCTATAACTTTGAGGATGCTCTTCTCGTCGGCTCGCTTCTCATCACGCTTCTGCGCCACTGCGACAGAATAAAAATTGCCTGCCTTGCACAGCTTGTGAATGTTATCGCTCCCATTTTCACCAAAACGGGCGGCGGAGTTTTTGAACAGACAATCTACTTCCCGTTCATGCACCTTTCAAACTACGGCAGAGGAAGTGCGCTTCTCCCTCTCATTGACTGTCCTAAATATGACTGCAAGGCGTTCACGGATGTTCCTTATATTGAAAGCATCGCAACATATGATGAAGAAAACGAAGAAATGGCGATATTCTGCGTCAACAAGAGCCTTGACGAAAGCGTTGTGCTCAATGTTAACCTTATGAATTTTGCGGGATATAAACCCACCCAATTCATTTCAATGGACGGCTATGATAAGAAGGCTGAAAACACCTTTGACGCAGTCGCCGTGAAGCCTCACAACAACCCCGTGCCATCGCTCGACGGCTCAATGCTTGAAGCCGAGCTCAAACCCTTAAGCTGGAATGTTATAAGACTCAAAAAACAATAAAATCAACGAGCTGCCTCACAAAATCGGGGCAGCTCATTTTTTGATTTATGCTTTGTGTTTGTTTTTTATTCGACCCAATCCGAAGGTGTACGGGTCGGGATTGCCGAGCTTATCGGCAGGTGTTGCGTCTATTTTATGTATGATTTTCATAAATGTCAGCGTTTGTTCATACATCAAATCCAGATTAAACTTTTCCATCTCGTGACTTTCACTGACAACGGTTAGATAATCGGGTGCGGTAACAAGTGCGATTTCGGGTATTCCCACATTCCTCAAAGGCTGACCTTCGCCGAAATGAAGAATATTATGTCCGCGCAGAGTTATTGTTCTGATATGTTTTCTGTCTTTGACGGATTCATAATATATTTCATCCATTTTCTTGTTGCCCGTGTAGACAAGCTCTACATCTATATCATTTGTTTTCTGATATACGCCGCCAACATCTTTCCATTCCGTGCAGCCGAGATGCTCAACACTTACGCCTGCAACGGCTTTGATATGACCTTTTTTTCCGTCCCACATATCACGGTGATTTTTCAGCCACTTTGACGATGCCTGAATATCATTTTGCTTGAACTCATGAAGCCTGAAATGCCCCGTAACAAAAACAAAGATGAGTGTTCTGTTAAGTTGTTTATCCTTAAAATATTTCATCATTTCAAGCATTGCAATCGGGCCGTTTTCTTCAACACAGTTTGAGCCGTCGGTATGTGTGTTAATGATAATTGCTTCCTTGCTGTTCTTGCCTTCAATAACAGAATAAAAGCTCTCTGTTTTGGCGTTTTTCTCTTTTTCTGCAAGCAGAGTTAATGTTACTTTTTGCTTGTTTTGGGATGCACGAAGCAGCTTCTTACCTTCTTTTTCGCTCACCCATAAACAAGGAATACCAAGATAAGACTGAATAAACGAAAGATACTGACCCTTTACCATTTCGCTGCTCATGCCCTGCCAGATGCAGATTATCGCCTTTGCGCCCATTTTCTTTGCAGCAGAAAACAGCGGAAAATTCACAAATGCCGTTGCAACGGGTCCTTTATAATGAGCAGGAAGGCTCAATTCTTTCGGAAAAGAATTTCGCTGATTAAAAGCTACGCCCGTAGGTATCTGACCCAAATCGTGAACCTTAACCAAAGCGATTTTATTTTTCACGCCAATAAATCCTATATGTTTCTCTTTGACCTCAACGATTTCGGCAGTGATTCCTTCTTTTGGTGTTTCGCCTGAATACGGCCATTCCGATGAAACCTCGACACTTTCAATACCGCTGTCGGAATGAATTAAAATTGATGATTCCGTTGCTTCCCAACGGTCAAAGGAATAACGATCCGAATATACTTCAAGCCCCATATCCGTTATCTCTTTTTTCAAGTAAGAAACAAAGGCATTGTGCCCTGCCGAGCCCGTAAGCCTTGCGCCGAAGGAATTCATTGTGTGCATTCCTTCAAGCAATTTTTCTTTTGAAATATTAAACTCCATCTTTTAATCTCCCTTCTTATGCTGAATAAAAATCTCTTTCATCCGCCGTTTGCACCTATATAGGTGCAAAAAGATTGTATCATTACCATAAAATAATGTCAAGAAATATTTGCTCCTATTCAGGTGCAAAGAAAGGACATTATATGAATCACGATTATGAAAAACTTATAGGCGGCAGAATAAGAGAATTGCGTGAAAAAGCAGAGTTGACTCAAGAGCAACTCTCGGCAAAGCTTCAGGTGTGCGGGTGCGACATAACACGAAGTGCACTCGCAAAAATAGAGGTTGGTCAGAGGCATCTCTACCCCGACGAAATCAAGCTTATCAAGGAAATTCTTGATGTGAGCTTTGACGATATTCTGATATAACGAGTCATTCTGCTTTGTTGCGGCAAAGCACAAGCTTCACCGTGTGCTTCAACATTCTTTTTTTGAACAACACCGCCTTTTCAAAAAAATCCCCATTCTATACTCAGGGTAAAATTCCGCATTTTGGAAAAGATTACCCCTCCAATATATATGTGTTCAAATTTCAACGGTTTGTTGCTGTTTTGTTTATTAAGAATTCCTTAAGAAAAACGGCACGGTGTGACAGATGTCACACCGTGCCTGTTGTATATATACGGTTTGTATACTTTGATTAACAACACATAAGTCTGAAATACAATAATATCACGCACATTCGAGCATTTTTCTCTTTGACATACGCGCGTATGCCTGCATCGAAGAAATGCCCGACTGTACGCAATCTATTGCATTTCAGATGCAAAGCAGTTTTGAAAGAGAAGATTTTCGTCACGGCAAGGCGAAAATCTGAAGGAATACGGGGCTATTTCGAAGATTTTTAACGCAGACGGGGCGGAAATATTCCTTTCAAAACCTT
>JAFQON010000007.1 GCA_017403185.1 Clostridia bacterium | reverse complement strand
TGCATCTGAAATGCAATAGATTGCGTGCAGTCGGGCATTTCTTCGATGCAGGCATACGCGCGTATGTCAAAGAGAAAAATGCACGAATGTGCGTGATATTATTGTATTTCAGACTTATGTGTTGTTGTTAATCAAAGTATACTTTGATTAACAAAAATGATTTGTGATAATGCACAGGGCTGTAACAAGTGAACAGTGAAAAATGAATAATGAATAATTAAGGGTGGGCAAAGCCCACACCCGTTATACTATTTGTTTTTACGGACTGTGAAATAATGCCGTGCAGTGAGGGGCTCGCTGCCGCCATAAGCGGAGATTCTTCGCTTCGCTCAGAATGACAAAATTTTAATGATTTTCAGTCACAATTCATAGGGGAGCCTAAGCAAATATAATCGGTCATAGGCGGAGCCTATCCGAAATTTTTCACTTTTCATTATTCACTATTCATTTTTGTTAATTAAAGTATAATTGTTTACTTTATTGTAATCTTTTTTTAATTGCTTTATTCCGCATAAAGTGATATAATCAAAAATGGATTAATGAAACCGGCTCAGGGGGGAATTTTTATGAAAAAATGTATAATTATAGGCGGCGGTCCTGCAGGGCTCACCGCAGGCTATGAGCTTCTTAAAAAATCCGATGAATACGAGGTTGTCATTCTTGAACAGAGCGAAGCTCTCGGCGGTATTTCAAGAACGGTAAG
This sequence comes from Clostridia bacterium, assembly GCA_017403185.1. GTDB lineage: Bacteria > Bacillota > Clostridia > Oscillospirales > Acutalibacteraceae > CAG-177. The sequence continues at coordinate 99,112 of JAFQON010000007.1, read as the reverse complement.
GCACAACGGCAACAGAATGGATATCGGCGGCCACAGATTCTTTTCAAAGGATAAAAATGTTACCGCTTTCTGGTCTGAGCTTATGCCCACTCAGGGTGCGCCCTCGATTGATGACAAAATTCTCGGCAGGGAAAAGCCCTTGGTTCAGGGCGGCCCCGACCCCGAGGAAGAGGACAGGGTAATGCTCATCCGCCGCAGAATTTCAAGAATTTATTACCTCAACAAATTCTTTGATTATCCCATTTCAATGAAACCGCAGACCTTTATCAATATGGGTCTGCCGAGAACTGTCAAGGCAGGCTTCAGCTACCTTAAATCAACCGTTTCAAAGAAGGAAGAAACCTCTTTGGAGAATTTCTATATCAACCGTTTCGGCAAGGTGCTCTATTCCATGTTCTTTGAGGGCTACACCGAAAAGCTCTGGGGCAGGCATCCGAGCGAAATTTCAGCCGATTGGGGAGCACAGCGTGTTAAGGGGCTCTCAATCCTTGCAGTTATCAAGGATATGCTCTCGAAGCTTGTGCCCAATAAGAACAGAAAGGTTGAAACCTCGCTTATCGAAGAATTTGTCTATCCCAAATTCGGTCCCGGTCAGCTTTGGGAAACCGTAGGCGACGAATTCGTTAAGATGGGCGGCAAAATTCTTTACAACAAAAAGGTTACCGACATCAACATTTCCGACGGCAGGGTTAACAGCATTAAATGCGCTGACGGCGAGGAGCTTTCGGGCGATATCTTCATATCATCAATGCCCGTTAAAGACCTTGTCGCAGGCATGGGTGATGCGGTGCCCGCTGCTCCCGCAGAGATTGCAAAGGGTCTGCCCTACAGGGATTTTGTAACCGTCGGTCTGCTTCTCAACAAGCTCAACCTCAAAAACGAAACAGGCATCAAAACCCTCGGCAATATTGTGCCCGACTGCTGGATTTATGTTCAGGATGTGGGCGTGAAGCTCGGCAGAATTCAGATTTTCAACAACTGGTCACCCTATCTTGTCAAAGACCCTCAGAACACTGTCTGGGTAGGTCTTGAATACTTCTGCGCAGAGGGCGACGACTTCTGGAATATGGACGAAAAGACCTGCGTTGATTTTGCGGTTAAGGAATTAAAGAGCATGGGCGTTATCGATGCCGATGCAAAGGTGCTTGACAGCCACCGTGAAAGAGTGCAGAAGGCATACCCCGCATATTTCGACACCTATGACCGCATTGACGAGCTTGTTGATTACCTCAACACCTTCTCAAACCTTTACTGCGTCGGCAGAAACGGTCAGCACAGATATAATAATATGGACCACTCAATGGCAACCTCATTTGAGGCTGTTTCAAATATTCTCAGCGGCAAGCAGACAAAGGAGAATATCTGGAGCGTCAACACCGAAGCGGAATACCACGAGGAGAGCTCCGATGAAAACAAGAATTAAGGCAGTTTTGCCCGTGCTTGTGATACTTGTTGTGTCACTTGCAGCGGAATTCCTGCTTTCAAACTTTGTTTATTTCGCTTATGTTGCAGGCACAGACGCTCAGCGGAATTATACTCCCGAGGATTTTGCCGAAAACGAAATTTCAGAATTTGACAGCAGCTTTGCTCTCAGCGGTCTTGATTTGCCGATTGACTCCGTGAGCTTCACTGTTAAAACATCAGACCCGTCACAAAAAGACGGCTATGCCGTTGCGGGATTTTATATAGCAGACGAAAACAGCACAAAGACCGCCGCCCTTGCAAAAAGAGAAAAAATTGCAGTCGGCCCTCAGGAACGCACGGTAACGGTGTATCTGAGCTCCTACGGCAATGCAAGCTACCTTGATGTGACATTTGAGGATTTCAAAACCGAGCTTACCGTTTCGGATTTGATTATAAACCCTGTTTATAAATTCGGCTTTAATTTTCTGAGATTTTCGCTTATTTTCGCTCTCATCGCCTTTGCTTACGCCTTGAAACGGGGCGGATTTGTCAGAAAAGCTCTCGGCAGCATGGATTTCGGCGGAGCGGCATCGATATCTGCTGCGGTGTGCGTTGCAGCATCATGCGTCATGATGATTTTATGCTTCACGGAGGGCAGGGAGCTTTATATCCCCTATCCGCTTGAAGGCGGAGTTGAAGGATATCAGCCCTATATTCAGCAATTCGATGCTTTTATGAAGGGTCAGCTTCACCTTGACATTCAGCCGTCTGACGGGCTTCTTGCGCTCGAGAACCCCTATAATCCGGGCGAGAGAAGCGGCGTTGCCTTCCTTTTTGACAGAGCATTTTTTAACGGAAAATATTTTTCATATTTCGGAATCGCACCGATTTTAACTTTTTATCTGCCGTTTTATCTTGTTTCGGGCTGTGTGCCCGGCGACAGCATTGTAACGGGGTTTTTCTCGGTTATAACGGCTGTTTTTCTTCCGCTTGCGGTTGTTGAATGGGCAAAACTCAGAGGCAAAAACCGCCCTTGGCTCGCCGCAGTGTGCGGAATCGGCGCTTATTTTGCGGCAATGGTGCCGTTTGTTCAAAGGGGAAGAGCCGCTTTTTATTATATTGCAAGCATAGCGGGAATGGCTTTTGTTTCGGCATTTCTGTTTTTCATCATAAAAGCGTTCGGCTGTGAAAAAAAGACCGTCAAAATCATATATGCGGTTTTGGCAGGCACAAGCTTTTCGCTTGCATTTCTTTCAAGAATAAACATCATTATACCCTTGGCACTTGTAACAGCGGCAGGCATAGCGATTTATGCAATAAAATGCTTTAAGGATAAAAAAATTCCCGATTTTGCAACGGAAATGGCAGCGCTCGGTCTGCCCGTTGCGGCGGCTGTTGCATTTTCACTGTGGTATAACTACGCCCGATTCGGCAGCCCGCTTCAGTTTGGCACGGATTATCAGCTCACCGTTGCAGACGCATCAAAGTATGAGCTTTTCTCGGGAGGAATAATACCGTCGCTTTATCATTACTTTATTCAGCCGTTTGTAACAACCGAATACTTCCCGTATATCGGAATCAATCTGCTGCGCTTCGGCGGCTACGGGAGATCAATGTATGTTGACAGCAGCTTCGGCATATTCGCATTGCCGTTTTCGCTTTCACTGTTTCTCAGCCCCGTGCTTTTCAAAAGCGATAAAATATCAAAACACGGCAAAATCCTGCTTGCGGTTTCTCTTGCCGCTCTGCCCTTAACGGCGTTTGCGGATTTCTGCCTCGGCGGAGTAATATTCCGCTACACCTCGGATATCATGCTGTTTGCGGCATTCCTTTCGGCAGTTATTCTGCTTGAATTCTGCGCTCTCATGCGTAAAAAATACGGCGAAGGCTTTGCGCACACCGCAAGAAAATGTATAACCGCTCTTGTTGCGGTTACTGCCGTAATCTCTGCGGCGGCATCCCTGAGCCTTAACGGCAATCTTGCCGCCTACTCACCCGATGTTTATATGGCGATAAAAGACTTCTTTGTTTTCTGGAGTTAGAATATGTTTGTTGATTTGTTAAAACTGAAAAAATTCCTTATCAATACGCTGAGTGCATTTTTTGCCTCTGCAAGCATAATCGGAGTTTTGTATTATATCATCTATCCCTCGGCGGCTTATTTTCATGCCGACTGCACCGACACAATTCTCTGGGCGCAGGCAAGCTATGACGGCGGAACGCTCTTCAACCCCGATTTCGGCTATGCGGCAATGCTCCCCTTCGGCGGCACAATGCTTATGCTGCCGTTTATCGGCATTTTCGGGGTTTCGATGACAACTCACCACATCGGAATGGTGCTGTTTACTCTGCTGCTTTTCGCAGCCGTGTTATGGCTTTGCAAATGCCTCAGATTCTCATTCCCGCTTTCAATGATGACTGTGGGCACATTCGCCGCAGTGCTTTGCGCCTCCGAAAAGCTCAGAGAGATTTTTTATGAGCATGTAATCTATTACAGCATTTGTGTGCTTATTATCTGCATTCTGCTCTCCCTTTTCATAAAATTCAAAGAAAGCACAAACGAAAACAGGCTCGGCAAGCTTGCGGCGGTTACATTTGCAACAGTCATAATTTCAATTTGTGCCGCACTTGACGGTATGCAGGTTATTGCAACAGGTGTTGTGCCCGTGCTTTTTGCCGCTGTTGCAGAGATGTTTCTTGACAAGAACAAAAATCTTTTCTCAAAAGACAATATAATCCCCGTTACCTTTTGCCTTGTAAGCGGATTTTCGGTTATTGCAGGGCTTGTAATTCTCGGTGCTGTTGACAACGGCGTTTCGGCGGGCTATGCAGGCGCTTATTCTACATATTCGAACATGAACGAATGGCTGACGAATCTTTTTAAATTCCCCGAGCATTGGTTTGGTCTTTTCGGCGTTGATGCACACTACGGAATGTCACTTTTCTCTGCGGAATCAATTGTCAACATGGTTCGCATTGCCTCTGCAGCGGTGATTGCACTCGTTCCCTTAATCGCACTGTTTTTCTACAACAAGCTCGACTTCGGCACAAGGGCTCTTGTGCTCACGCACCTCGGATTGAGCGGCGTAATACTTTTTGGCTTTGTTTTCGGCATTCTTTCGGCGGCAAACTGGCGTCTTAGCCCAATGATATGCACGGGCGTGCTTGTGTGCTTTGCGGTTTTCAGAGCCGCAAAGGAATATGTCGTGCCAAAAAGACTTGTCGCTGCCGTTATGTGCGTGCTTGTGCTTATGAGCGGAGTTTCATTTGCAACCGTTTCGAAAATGGACAAAAACGGCATTGAAAACAATGAAAAATACGCTGTAATTCAATACCTTAAAGAAAACGGGCTCACCTACGGCTATGCAACCTTCTGGAATTCGCAGGTGATCACCGTGCTCTCTGATTCCGAGGTAAGGGCAGCCAATGTTGATGTGAACGAGGGAGGAATTGCCCCCTGCGCTTATCAGGCAAATCAAAAATGGTTTGAAATGCAGGAAGGAATTAACAAATATTTTGTGCTTCTCTCAGAAGCCGAAGAGGCAACCCTCACGGGAACAGACGATTGGATTTATTTTGACGATCCTTCCGTTGAAAGGCACATTGCAGAGGGCTATATCATCTATGTGTTCAACTCAACAGCTTTTCTGTATTGACGGCAAACCAATATAAATTGTTAAAGGGCGGCGGGGCAAAACCTGCCGCCTTTTCTGCTGCGTTCATGATTTTTCCGATAACCGCAGAAGGATTAACGGCGTTTTCATAAAGCTTCTCATCGGAGGTGCTCATTACTACAACGGCACTTTCGCTGCCGAGGCTTATTTTTTTTGTGTTTTCATCCGCAATAAAAATGCAGGCGGCAATGCTTGTCAGGCTCAGACAGATTATCGCCGTTACCGCATAGGCTCTTAAGATTTTCATTTTTCTCTCCTTGATCATTCTGTATATTCATCCATCAATGCCGCAAGCGAAGCGGCAAGCAGCCTGCCCGAATAGCAGGCTTCTTCAAGCGTGTTTGCTTCGCTGCCCATTTCAATAAGCAGGCTGAAACGGGTCATATCCATATTGTATTTTCTTTGCGAAAACAAAACAGGACGCATAAGCCCCGGAAACATCTGCGAGCATTTCTGCTGCAGCCTGAGCGCAAAGCGCAGGTTATATTCCCAATCTGGGAAATCCTCCACCTTCCCCTCTTCTGCACCCGTTATTATCATAAGCTGAGCCGCCTTTTTGCCGCCGATTGTGTTTGTGAATTTCAGCTTGTCGCCGTTGGTCTGAGTTACGGAATCCCTGTGAATATCAAGCACAATCTGTATTTCGGGGTGCTCCTCAAGATGCTTTGCAACAGTCTTTCTCGAGCTCGGGTATGAACCGTTGTAGTCGTTATCATGGATGGTTTTATCGTGTATTACAGTATACCCTGCAGCGGTGAGATAATCCGCAATTTCGGTGCCGACACGCACAATATTCAGATTTTCGTCATTACTTCTTGATGTATAGTCCTGAGCATACCAATCCCTTTCGATCAGCTCATACCCCTCTGAGGTGTGGCTGTGAAAAATGAGCACGGCAGGCTTTGATTTATCAATTGACAGCTCAAGCGGCTCGCCGAGCACCTTCTCGATATCAAGCGGCTTGGTTTCGGTGGTATTCTTTACATGAACACTTCCGAAGCTGTGAGTTGCACCCTTTGAAACATATGTGACCGAGCGTATGCTGCCGTCTTTTTTGTCATCGGCAAAAAGCTCCGTATACTTTTCGATAATCGCCTTTATATCGGCAGGCGTTTCGGTGATGTCAGGCGTTTTTTCGGCAGCTTTTGCGGTAGTAACAGCAGAGCTGTGAACCTCTTTTGCCGTTTCGGATGTGCTTTGCGCAGTGGCGATATGAGTCTGCAATTCTTTGCCCGAGCGATACATTGCCTGCGCCACGGCAAGCGTAACCCTGCCCGCCGATTGGGTAAAAATAATTGCCGCTGCCGCAAGCACGGCTACGGCTGCAGTTATTATTTCGGGGAGCCTGTCTTTTTCAGCATTGTTTTTCATTGTCAATCTCCTTCGGAATTGTTGTTCTTATAAAGTATACTTTGATTAACAACAAATCATGACAGATATATTTGCCGTGGTCGGTGACCAAATTATACAGCTGACCCCTTTGTGCCGTTGATTTTTCAATGCAGCTCCTCGGCAAATCCGCCAAAAACTGCACATACATTTTATGCAAAAGAGAGAAAAACAAAAAAACCAAAAAATTTTCCGTAACAAACCGCATTTTTCGTCATATATATATGAAGGTTTTTCGTAAAAAGGGGTATTCTGCCCTTTTATGTAACTTCAAAATGACGAAAGAGGTGAGCCCGATGGTTTAAGCAGCCGATATTAAATTACAAAAATCGAAATTTGACATCAGATTTCTGAAATGATAAAATTATTTCAGTGAATGTAAAGGAGAATAGTTATGAGAATCAAAAAGATTTTATCTTTAATTCTTTCAGCTGTGCTGGCTTTAAGCGCATCAATAACGGCGTTTTCTACAGAATCCGTCGCAGAATTTTTAGGTGACGAATACACTTATGCAGGTGAGCTGATCGAAGGGTGGAATATCGTCTGTGAAAAAGTAGCCGGTAAGTATGTTTATGCGTATTATTCTGTCAAGGTTGAAAATGACGGTTATTACAAAGTTGTATACGGCGATGATACTAACAGCATGTCAGCATATATATTATTAGATATATCTGATAATTATAAAAAAATACACGGTGAAGACTTGTTTTGGAACGAGTATACATATAAATCGGTTTATCACCTTGAAAAAGGCGAATATATTTTGGTTGTAGATGTTTATTCTGCACTCTATTCTGCAGAAGTCTATTTTGAATATATGGGTGAAAGCATAACCGATATTTCTTTTGATCATGAACAAATTCTGGATTATGATTTTGATTATTATAACGACGGTCATTTTAATTCATACGCAGATGCAACAATTACTTTTTCATCAGGAAAAACCGTTGAATATACAGATGGAATGCTTTCGGGTAAAATGAAATCTGACTATGTTGACGGAAAAAACGAGGTTATAATATCTTTCATAGGTAAGGAATATCCGTCAACGGCAACGGTGTATCCTGCTTCCCATTATATTTCGGATGTTGAACTCAGCAATGCGGAATATTATATGGAAAACACAATTGAATACTACTGCGACATTGATGCGGTATATCCTTACGGTGAAACTGTTACCGTAACTTTTACCGACGGAACAACTCTGACCGAGGAATTCGACGGAATGATATATATAACGCTTCCTAACGGACAAAATTACGAGTTGAAAATTGATTTTTATTTTGTGCCAACAAAAAACAGACAAAAATGCTGTATGGAAATATGCTTGGAGTATATAACATTAAAGGAATATTGGTTCAGCGGTAAAAAAGTATCGCTTGGAGAAAATCTTGATAAATTGAAAGAATCAAATTCAGAGCTTTTTAAAATTTTGAAAGAAGAACTTGAATTTGTTTTTGAATACGGTGAACCCGACGATAAATTAGAGGCGTTTATTGCTTATCCGAGTATGATTTTCTTGAATGTGATTATGCACTTCTTCTTCTTTTTCAATTACTATGCAACTTTAAGCTTCATTTGATAACATAAAACAACGGCTGCTTCATACGAAACAGCCGTTGTTGATTTTTATGTAATTATTTAAGGTCGCCGCCTACAGAGCCGTCCCATGTGTCAACACTCTGAGCTTTCATTTCTTCCTCGTCAAACCAGCGGGTTGTGACAGCCTTTGTTTCTGTGTAGAAACGGAAGCCGTCCTTGCCAAGGCAGTGAAGGTCGCCGAAGAATGACTGCTTATGGCCTGTGAAGGGGAATATGCCTACGGGCACGGGAATACCTACATTAACGCCAACCATGCCGCCGTCTGTTCTCTTTGCGAATTCTCTTGCATAGTAGCCGCTCTGAGTGAAGATAACCGAGCCATTTGCAAAGGGATTTGCGTTCATAACCGCAAGACCCTCTTCAAAATCCTTGACTCTCTTGACGCAGAGAACGGGACCGAAGATTTCTCTCTGACCGACGGTCATATCCTCTGTTACATGGTCAAAAATTGTGGGGCCTACATAGAAGCCGTTTTCATAGCCGGGCACAACGGGATTTCTGCCGTCAAGCACAAGCTCTGCGCCCTCTTCAATTCCCTTTTCAATCCATTTGTGAATGGACTGTCTGTGAGCCTCGGTAACAACGGGGCCGAGGGTTGATTCCTTATCGTATGCGGGGCCGAGCTTAAGCTCCTTTGCAAATTTCACAAGGTAGCCCACAAGCTCATCTGCAATGCTCTCCTGAGCAACAATAACGGGAAGAGCCATGCAGCGTTCGCCTGCGCAGCCGAATGATGAATTGATAATGCCTCTTGCACTTCTTTCAAGAGCTGCATCTTCAAGCACAAGGCCGTGGTTCTTCGCTTCGCAAAGAGCCTGAACTCTCTTGCCGTTTGCGGCTGCTCTTGAATAAATGTGAAGACCGACGCTTGTTGAACCTACAAATGTGATACCCTTGATGTCGGGATGATCCATAAAGATTTCCGCTTCGTTTCTCGAGCAGGTAACGATATTGATAACGCCGTCGGGCAGACCTGCCTCCTGCCAGAGCTCAGCAAGCCTCATGCAGGTCATGGGAGTCATTGATGCAGCCTTAAGAACGATTGTGTTGCCGCACACAATGCAGAGGGGTGACATCCAGCCCATGGGAATCATGCCGGGGAAGTTGAAGGGAACAATGCCCGCAAACACGCCGACAGGCTCTCTGTAAAGAGTTGTATCATAGCCTGACGATGTATCTCTCATGCTCTCACCCATGAGAAGTGAGGGTGCCGAGCAGGCAAGCTCAACAGGCTCCTTAACCTTAAGAATATCGCCCTTTGCTTCGCTCCACACCTTGCCGTGCTCTCTTGCACAGATTTCCGTAAGCTCGTCCATATGCTCTTCAAGAAGCTCACGGAATTTGAAAACGACCTGAACTCTCTTCATAACAGGCACATTTGACCATGTTTTGAAGGCCTCTTTTGCGCAGGCAACAGCCTCGTTTACTTCATCCTTTGTGCAGCAGGGAGTCTGTGCGATAACCTCACCCGTGCTGGGATTGTAAACATCCATATATTTTTCGCAGGAAGAATCAAGCCACTTGCCTCCGGCAAAATACTTAAGCTTTTTTACTGCCATATAAAACACTCCGTTCAAAAAATTATTATCAAGTTATTTTATAACTTTTAAGGGAATATGTCAATAATTCGCTGAATAAAAGTGAGCATTAAAGCAAAACTAAATGCGTAAAACAAAAAACTGAGGGTGATTTTATGGCAATTACGGGCGGAGAATATGAAAAAATGGCAAAAAAAGCCTCGCCGCCGAGCAACAAAATAAAAAACGGCAGCCTTGCCTTTCTTATCGGCGGATTGATTTGTGCATTGGGTGAAGGCTTTGGCATCATATACGAAAAAATCGGTATGGATGCGGATGATGTGAAAACACTTATCCCCGTAACGCTTATTGTTATAACGGCTTTTCTGACGGCATTCGGCGTATTTGATAAAATAGCATATTATGCGGGTGCAGGGACTGTTGTGCCCATAACAGGCTTTGCAAACTCGGTTGTTTCGCCCGCCATGGAATATCAGTCAGAGGGCAGGATTCTCGGCACGGGTGCAAATATGTTCAAAATTGCAGGGCCCGTGCTCGTCTACGGCTCGGCGTCAGCAGTGCTTTACGGGGTTGTGTATTATATATTTTTGAGATAACATTTTTGTGTTCTCTTTTACACGAAACCAAATATACAGCAAAACCGTGAGCTGCAGTTGAGCAGTTCACGGTTTTTGTATTCAGTAATATTTTATTTGCTGAGAAGTCTTACGAGAGTATCAATTTCAGTATATACAAAGCCGATAAATTCGATGGGTAAATAAAGAATTCTGCGAACGATGTTCTTGAAGGAATTCTCATTGTATTGCTGAGTTCTTTTAATTGAAAGGCTGTCAAGAAGCTCGCTGTTGTCGCCCCTTCTTGTTTCAACGGTCATTGTGTCGCCGCTGAATTCAAGGGTGGTGTAGGTTGTGACGCCCTCCTCCTGATAGTTAAAGGCGAGATGCTCTGCGGTTACATCATAAACAAGGGGATTATTTACCGAATTCGAGTTGATATATACAACGCCCTCAGGGTCGGTGTAGGTTTTGCCGCTTTCCGCAACGCCTGCAATTCTGTTCTGCTCCATAAAGTGCGAACGGCCCTGAGAATGGGTGTGACCCGTGATAACAAGGTCGAGGTCATAGGTTTCAAAGATGGGAGCGAAAATCGCTTTGAGAAGAATCTCGGTCTCCATATCTCCTATGGAATCGCCTGCGCCGTAAATACCGTGGTGAACAACACCTATTCTCCACTTGGCATCCTGATTAAGCTTCACCGCTTCCTTTGTCATCGCCATGTGGTCAGGAGCATTACCCGAGGTTGAATCATAGAAAAGATAAAGCACATCGCCGTATCGGAACCAGAAGTCACGGTCAAGACCCGAGAAGAACTTGCCGTAGTATTCGTTGGGCATATTGGTGTAATAATTGTATGTCATGCCCTTTTTATCGTGGTTGCCGATTGCCATTGCCATAGGAAGGCTTCTCATCGCCTGAGGGGTAAGCACGGTCTGCCATTCAGCGGCAGTCTGACCCGATGAAGTGTTGTCGCCGGGGGTCACAAAATAGCTCACATCAGGATTCTTTTCAAGAGCTTCGGCAAGAACACTGTTCCATCCGTAGCCCTCTGCCGACTGATTTTCAAGATACTCGGTAATCTGAACATCGCCTATAACAAGCGCCTTGTGGCTTCCGAAGGACTTCGTTTCGTATTTGCAAATCCCGCTCAAGCCGTTGTCTCTGTTCCACTGATAATAATAGGTTGTGTTTTCTTCAAGACCCGTAATTGTTACACGGCACACAAGCTGGTCGGCTGTTTCTGCATCGGTGGTAATGCCTTTAAAGGTCTGTGCCGCTGACATATCGGCATTCTTTGACCAAAGCACCTCGGGCTTCGCCTTTGACTTGTCTGCGTGCCAGCAAAGGCTGACCTGAGTTTCATCGGCGCCCACACAAAGCATGGGCAGAGTGTTATCGCCGAAATTTTCATTGTAAAGTGTGTCCCACTGCTCACGGCTGAGCTTCGGGGCATCAAATGCGGCGTAAGAAACCGAACCGCAGGAAAGGAGCATTGCAATACTCAGCATAAGAGAAATCACCTTTTTCATTTTGCTACCACCCTATTTTCAAATAATAAAGTAATCCGAACTTAGTGCCGTAACGGCAATAAGCCCGGATTATTGGTGGACATTAACGGACTCGAACCGCTGACCCTTCGCACGTCAAGCGAATGCTCTACCAGCTGAGCTAAATGTCCTTTTCTGCACCTCTTACAAAGTGCAGATAATATTATATATTAAACTCAATATGTTTGTCAAGCTTTTTTTCATTTGTAGCTGAAAATCTCCCTGCGCCCCGCATGAGGCTCATAGTAGCTTTTCAGGTATTCCGCAATTTCCTTTGCTTCTCTGAGCTCCGCATAGAGAAGCTGCAGCTCCCTTTTGAGTTCATAGGCTTCATTTGAGCATACGCTGTCCTTCAAGCCTCTGAGCTGCTTCCTTTTGTTTTCTATCCTTCTTTTAACCTGCTGAGCCGCAGTTTCATATTCTTCGCCAAGCTGTTTTAATGTTTTGCCGTTATTCATTAGATTCTCCTTTCAGAATAAAATCTGCCGTTACACCAAAAAATTCGCTCATAACCGCAAGCTCGTCACCGTCGGGCACTGCATCATTTTCAAGCTCGCCAAGCCTTTTTACGCTCATATCAAGTGCAGGTGCGAGAATTTCTTTTGTCAGATTCTGGCTTTGCCTGAGCCTCGTTATTCTGTCTCCCGAGCTGCCGCCCTTCGCATTGCGTGCCGCTGCAATAACCCTCGCTCTGCCGAGAACAAGCGGAACGATATTTTCGTTTTTCTGCTCATTCTGATAAAACACGGCATACCTGAGCACCTTTTCAAGCTTATCCTGCGCTCTTTCAAGAGTCCGCTTGACTGCTGACGGATTTATGCCCTTACCCTGTGCAATGGCGGTTACTGACTCAAAATCAAACCAATGCCTTCTCACCGCTTCACGCTCTGTTTCGGTAAGCTCATTTTCAATTGCTTTTTCAAGCAGGATTGCCATATCAACATCACGCTTGCGCCACGCATATTCAGCAGGCGATTCGCATTGATTGCAGCATCTTCCGCAGCAGGCAAGCTGAGCGGCTCTGATCTCCTCCCTGCTCGGAAAAACGGCTCTCACTTCTTGTGTTTTCTGTTTTTTTCTCATTTATGACCTCCTTGAATTAATAGTGTCGCTATTAATTATAGTGAACATTCGTTCGTTTGTCAAGAAAAATTTTAAATTTTTCGGAAATTTTCTTGACTTTTTAAATAGTTTCACTCATAATATCGATATAAAGCCAAGGAGAATGACAATGAACATAATCAAGAAATTACGCACAGAAAAAAATATATCTCAGCAAAAGCTTGCGGAGCTTTGCTGCGTTCATCAGACCGCTGTCAGTCAGTGGGAAAACGGCCGCACCCTCCCTGACAGAAACAGCCTCACCCTGCTCTCAAGGGTATTCGGTGTTTCGGTTGAGGTGCTGCTTGGAATTGAAAAGCCAAAGGATGAAAACCTTATACCCGGCTTTGAGCGCATCACCGCCGAGGCTGCTGAAGAAAAACTCGGCAGCGTGGATTTTTTTGCCCTCACGGTTAATGACGGAAGCATGGCACCCACTCTGATTCTTGATGACACGGTAATCATCAGCCGCCGCATCGAGGTGAGAAGCGGCGATATTGCCGCAGTGGCAATCGGACCGAGTGAGCTTTCGGTAAAAAGAGTAATAAAAAAAGGCACAAGCCTGATGCTTGTGCCTGAAAACCCTGCTTTTGAGCCTATGCTGTTTTCTGAAAAAGAGATAGAGTCGCTCCCCGTTTCAATTCTCGGGAAGGCGGTTGAGCTGCGCAGAAAATTTTAAGATGCCATCATATTGATTGCTGTTGAAAGCTGATTATCCTGCTCCGTTGTAAGCAAATCAAGGTTTGCGGCAGTTGAATTCAGAGTCACTTCAACCGTGGGCTCAATACCCACACCGTTATACACGGCAGTTTCGCCGCCGTTAGGCTCAACCAATGCAACGGTGAGAAGCACTGCGCCGCCGTCTTCAAGAGCAAAAAGCTCCTGCATCGTTCCCACACCTGCCGTTTTAACGCCGATAAGGTGCGCCTGGCTGATATCTCTCATATCACAGGCAAAAAGCTCGGCAGGTCCGCTCGTGCCGCTGTTGATAAGCACGGCGAAGGGCATGGTTATATTGCTGTTTTCGGCAGTGTATATTTTATCTTTGTATACCTCGCCGTTTTTATCTTTAGCAACGGCGATATTCTTTGAAACTGCGGGCACAATCACATCTATAACCTGCGCCGCATAATCAATTGTTCCGCTTGAAACATTCCTTACATCAAAAACAAGACTCTCCGCACCGCCCTCAATAAGCTTTTCTGCAGCCGCCTTGAATTCCGAGGCGGTATTTTTATAGAATCCGCCGATTTTTATATAGCCTACATTGCCGTAGAGATTGCTTTTGACGCTCGGGATGGCAAAGCCGAGCATGGTTTCCGCAACCTTTGTTTCGCCGTCACGCTCATACTCAATGCTGACGGATGAAAGCATATTGCCGTAAAGAGAATTCTGAAGGGTTGAATAATTGCTCATTGTGACGGTTGTGTTATCAATGGCAGTTATCACATCAAGCGCCTTCAGCCCCGCTTTTTCTGCAGGTGAGCCCTCATAGACATAGGTTACAATGAACTGACCTGCCTGATAATTATATGCCGTTTCAATTCCCACACCCGTTACACCGCCTTCAAGCATAGCTGTGTATGACGAATACTCGGTTGAATTCAGATAAATGCTGTTGGGGTCGCCGAGACCGTTGACATAACCCTCAGTGAGCGATGCGTTGAGCGCATTGCTGTCACTTACATCTCCGTAAAAATAGTTTGAAACTATCTGGCTTATCTCTTCAACGGACTGGTAACTCTGTGACCGCTGCGAAATATCATTCATGATTTTGCTGAAAATCTGCTTTGATGCAACCATTGTTATGGCAAAGGTTGCGGTTATTGAAATGATAATCAGCGAAATACTCAGACCGAGCGAAATTTTTTTATTCATAATCGGCCGTCCTTTCTTTCAAAAAAAGGCGGCTGAATGCCGCCTTTTTAACTTATGGTTTTGAAACATAATTGAGGGGATTTACTCTGCTTACATCACCGTTGGAATTTTTAATTCTCACTTCAAAATGAAGGTGGGGGCCTGTTGTGTTGCCCGTATCGCCGATGCGGCCGATTTCTTCGCCCTTCTGAACAATATCACCCTTGCTCACATAAAGAGTCTGTGCGTGAGCGTAAAGAGTATGCTTGCCGTCGCCGTGGTCAATGATGCAGTAGTTGCCGAAGCCGTAGTTCCAGTTGCCGTCATTGAGTGCAAGGATTACCTCGCCGCCCTGTGCCGCACGGAAGGGTGAACCCTTGGTTGTGACATCGGTTCTTACAATATCAATGCCCCAGTGCGGGCTGCCGTCGCTGTATGAAGGATATGTAGCCGTGAGCCTTGTTGAGCCGGGCACGGGCCACATCATCTTACCGTCATTGTTGTATTCCTCGTCAGGCTCATCACCTGCAATTGAACCCTCCTGCTTGATAGCAGCTTCAATCTGAGCTTCAAGAGCTTCTCGCTCTTTTTCTTTGCGCTTGATTGCCGCCTTGTATGCGTCGCTGTCCTTATCAAGGTCTTCAAGAATGTATTTCACCTCATTCTGCTTATCGGTAACATCATTCTTTTTGCCCTGTTGAATCTGCTTGCTGCTTTCAAGGTCATCCTGCTTTTCGGTGAGAGTTGACATCTGAGTGTTGAGAGATTCTTCCTTCTCTTCAAGCTCGGTTTTCTTTGCTTCAAGCTCTGCGTTAAGAGAATTAAGCTCGTTTATATCCTCCGAAAGGCCGGTGATAAGGCGGGTATCCTCCTCGGACACTCTTGTCAGAAGCTCTTTTCTGGCAAAAAATGTTGCCATATCCTCACTTGACAGAAGCAACTCAAGCGTTGAGCCGGTGCCGCCCGACATATAGTTTTCACGGATTCTTGCAAGAAGCATTTCTTCTGTTTCTGCCATGAGCGATTCCGTTTCGGCAATCTGAAGAAGAATTTCTTCTCTGCGAAGGTTTATTTCATCAATATCGTTTGCGGTAACCTCAATATTATTCTGAATGGAATTTATGTCGCCATTGAGAATATCTATGCTTTCATCAAGCAAATCAATCTGATCGTTGATTTTATCTATCTGATTGTTAAGGTCATTGAGCTTGTCCTCGTTTGTGCGGATATCGTCCTCAACCTCATCAAGCTTCTCTTGATTTTCCTGAATATCCTGCTCTATTTTTGCGATTTCATTGTTAAGCTCTTCAACGGTTTTCTCAGCCGATGCAGGCGGAATTGCCATTGATGTGAAAACACAAATCAAAGCAACAGCAATGCAGGCAAGCCTTTTTTTAATGCTTTTATCAGTCTTCAAGCTCAACAAACTTCCTTTCTTTAAGGTATTTTCTTATTGATGTTGCACTGCCGAAAACGCCCGTGAAAACGCCGATGAGGATGAATGCAAGGGCAATCCAGAGTGCGTAGTCCGTAAATTCAACCTGCTCGATGCCGTCTGCAAGACCGGAGAGCACCGAAGCGAATGAGCTGAGCGCAAATTCATAAACCGCCCATACGGCACCCGTTGCAAGCAGACCCGCAATAACACCGATAATAACACCCTCAACCATGAAGGGCCAACGGATAAACGAATTGGTTGCGCCGACGCTCTTCATAATGCTGATTTCAAGGCGGCGGCTGAACATGGTAACTTTAATTGTATTTGAAATGATAAACAAAGAAACGATAAGCAGCATCAGAATTATGCCGATGCTGATATATGACACGGAATCCCTGATATCCTGAAGCTGCTTTGCAAGAGTTCCGTTTTCATACACTCTCTCAATGCGGTCAAGCTCCTTGATTTCATTCACAACCGTTTCAAAGCCCGCCATATCCGTAACCGTGACTCTGTAAGCATCGGGAAGAGGATTTTCAAGGCTGTTGAGATACTCCTTTGTGCTTTCGTCCATTTCGGAGTCGGCAAGAAGCTCTTCATAGGCCTCTTCTTTTCTCACTTCCTCAACCGTAGAAACATTGCCGAGTGCTCTTAAATCCTCGCCGAGAGCCTTGTAGCTGTAGTTTGAGCTGTCAAGCTCAGCGTAGACCATAATAACATTTTCGCTCTGGATTCCCGTGATAAAGCTCTGAATATTGACAAGAATCATAAATGCGATGCCTATGAGCATAAGGCAGCTGAAAAGCACCGTTACAGATGCAATGGTCATAAGCTTGTTTACCTTGAGGTTGCGAAAGCCCTCTTTGGTAAGATATCTTAAATTACCCATCAGTTTTCGCCTCCCGTCACAATAAAATCCTCCGCTATTTCAACGGGAGCCTCCGTGCCGTCAAGCTGAATGCCGGCATAGGCAGAATAATCCTCTTCGGGAGGAACAACATATTCATTCTCAAGCTCGCTTACGGGATTGATGTGAGATGTGGCAGCCTCTCTTATGAGGGCTCCGCCGTCTGAAACAACGGTACCCTTATCAAGAATGATAACTCGTTTATCAAAGCAGCGCACAAGGCTGTGCTCATGAGTAACCATTATAACCGTTGTACCCGCTTCGTTAAGGCGCATAAGCAGCTCGACGATTTCATAGCTCATCTGCGGGTCAACATTGCCCGTGGGCTCGTCCGCAATAATAATTTCGGCATTGTTTGCAAGAGCTCTTGCAAGGGCAACTCTCTGCTGCTCGCCGCCCGAAAGCTCCTGAGGATAGCATCTCGCCTTTTCATTAAGCCCCATAAGGCTGAGCACATAGGGCACTCTGCGGCGGATTTTCTTCTCCTTTGTGCCGATAACACGCATGGCAAATGCAACATTATCAAACACCGTCATGTTAGGTATAAGCCTGAAATCCTGAAAAACTATGCCGAGCCTGCGGCGGAATTTGGGTATATCTCTTTTCTTTATCTTCGTTAAATCGACCTCTTCAACAACTATTGAGCCTGTTGAGGGCACTTCCTCTCTCATCATCAGCTTAAGGAAGGTGCTTTTGCCCGCACCCGATGAGCCGACAACAAAAACGAATTCGCCCTTGTCGATGCTAAGGTTTATATCCTTCAAAGCATGAGTTCCGTTGTCATACTTTTTGGAAACATTATTGAATTGAATCACAGTATCATATCCTTAAAAAATAATTTTGGCAGATATCGAAACCTGTTGTCCTTAAATTAATACTTAACGGGCTTTGCATCAAGATACTTCTTGACCATAAGAGCTACTTTAAATACGATTGCATCGTCAAACTCTCTCAGATCAAGACCTGTGAGCTTCTTGATTTTTTCAAGCCTGTAAACAAGAGTGTTTCTGTGAACAAAAAGCTTTCTTGAGGTTTCTGAAACATTAAGGTTATTCTCAAAGAAACGCTGAATTGTGAACAGTGTTTCGTGGTCAAGGCTTTCAATTGAGCCCCTCTTGAACACCTCTCTGAGGAACATATCGCAGAGAGTTGAGGGAAGCTGATAAATAAGCCTTGCGATGCCGAGATTATCGTAGCTTACGATGGTCTTTTCGGTATCGAACACCTTGCCTACTTCAAGAGCGATCTGTGCCTCCTTGAATGAACGGGCAAGATCCTTCACGCCCTCAATCGTTGTGCCTATGCCCACAAGAACATGGGTGTAGAGCTCCGTGCTGAGCGAATCCGAGATTGAGCGGGCAAGCTTTTCAAGGTCCTTTGTTTCGATGTTGTTTCTGACTTCTTTGACAATGGCGATATCGTGCTCATTTATGTTGATAACAAAATCCTTGCTCTTGTCAGGGAAAAGATTCTGCACAGCATCAAACACCGCTGCATCGTTGTGGTCGGTAATTCTGATAAGAAGAACAACCCTTGTTGCCTCGGCATTGAATCTGAGCTCTCTGGATTTTATATAAATATCGCCGGGTAGAATGTTATCGAGGATTACATTTTTAATAAAATTGCCCCTGTCGAATTTTTCTTCATAATACTGCTTGAGGTTTTCAAGTGAAACACAGCAAACCGCCGCAAATCTGCCTGCAAGCTCATCGGTTCCGTCAACAAAAACGGCATATTCGGTCTGAATATGTGTGCCGAAATTGCAGAAAGTATATCCGTTAATATAATGGAGCTCGTTATCGGCAAAAACATCGTTTGCAGTTGAAATAACCTCGCCTATTTTGCTCAGCTCGCTGCAAGCGATAATGGTGCCTGTTTCATCAATAACGCCCAGAGTTCTGCCCACTGCGTCACGCATCTGATGAACAAGACCCTGAAAAATTCTGTTAGACATAATTATTACCCCTCATTCGATTTGTTTTGACTTCATTATGAATTTATACAAAATGACCATTGGGACATATACATTTTACACAATGAATCGGTTTTTTGCAATAGAAATATTCGGTTTTTTTCAATATTTTTTTGAATTTATTGTGAATTTCGCCCCGTTTTTATTGAAAATTACCAAATTTTTGCACATAAAAAGGGCTCGGGACCTTTTGTTTAACCTGACAAGCAAAAGCTTCTTTTTTGATAAAATGAGCAAAAAATGAGCTGACTGTTTGTCGAAAATAACCGTATTTTCTGTTGATTTTCAATCATTCGGGCTTTATTTTGGTCAAAAACACAAACAAAAATCGGTCAAAATACAGTTGAGCTTTTTTTACAAATATTGAACAAAAATTTTGTGCATTCTGCCTTTTTGACTTTTAAAATTTCACAGCATATATGAAATCGTTTTTTCGGCATACTATATGTAGCAGCTGCAGACTTTCTTCTGTTTCGGCGACAAAAAAAGAAATATCGTGATAAAAAATTACAAAAAAACTAAGAAAAAATGACATATTTTTTTATATTTAGTCTTTTCAAAACAGAAAATAAGTGTTATAATACCTTGGAGATTTCAGACACTTACTTCATTTCACATATAATAACAAACACGAAAGAGGGTTAAACTCTTGGAGAAATTCATAATCAACGGCGGTCTCCCCCTTCACGGCGAAGTTGAAATCAGCGGAGCCAAGAATGCCGCCCTTGCGATTATTCCCGCTGCGATTCTTTCGCAGGATGTTTGTGTTCTTGAGAATGTTCCCGTTTCCATCAGCGATGTGAGCTACATGATGAAGATTCTCAAGCACATCGGCGCAAATGTAAAGCTTATCAATAAAAACACAATTGAAATAGATTCACGCCATGTTGATTCATATGTTATTTCACACGATATGACAAAGCATCTGCGTGCATCATATTATTTCATCGGCGCACTTCTCGGCAGATTTTCAAGAGCAAAGGTTGCAATGCCCGGCGGCTGCTACCTCGGCGCAAGACCCATCGACCAGCATATCAAGGGCTTTGAGCTTCTCGGCGCAAATGTTTCGGTTGAGGATAACGCAATCGTTGAGGCAAAGGCAGACAGGCTCCTCGGCAGCCCGATTTATCTTGACATGGCATCTGTCGGCGCAACGGTCAACATTCTTCTCGCCGCAGTCAAGGCGGAGGGTCTCACCGTTATTGAAAACGCTGCAAAAGAGCCTCATATTGTTGACCTTGCAAACTTCCTCAACTCAATGGGTGCAGATATCAGAGGTGCCGGCACGGATGTTATCAAAATCAGAGGCGTTGAACAGCTCCACGGCTGCACATACTCAATAATCCCCGACCAGATTGAGGCTGGCACTTATATGGTTGCCGCTGCCGCAACAAAGGGCGATGTTCTTATAAAAAATGTTATTCCCAAGCATCTTGAATCCATCTCAACAAAGCTTGTCGAGTGCGGAGCAATTGTTGAGGAATTTGACGATGCAGTGAGAGTTGCCCTTGACAGACGCCCCGGCAAATGCACAATCAAGACCATGCCCCACCCCGGCTTTCCCACCGATATGCAGCCTCAGATGGCAGTGCTTCTCGCTCTTGCCGAAGGCACAAGCATAATTTCAGAGGGCATATGGTCAAACCGCTTCCGCTATGCGGAGCAGCTTAACAGAATGGGTGCGGATATCAAGGCTGACGGTCAGCTTGCCGTCATTCAGGGCGTGGAGCAGCTTAAAGGCGCACCGGTAAGGGCAGACGACCTCAGAGCGGGTGCAGCGATGCTTATTGCAGGCCTTGCCGCAAGCGGCACAACCGAGGTTGAAGATATCCTTCACATCGACAGAGGATACGAAGAGGTTGTTGAGAAATTCCGAGGTATCGGTGCGGATATAAAAAGAGTATTCTGCCCCGAACCCAACAGTCTTACAAACGCAGGCTGAGATAATATATATTGTATATAAGTAGGGCTGTTCTTTGTCGGGCAGCCCGTTTTTAGTGTAAAAGGATAATAATTATGGCTAAGTTTTGTTCTTTATACTCATCAAGCAGCGGCAACAGCACCTATATAGGAACATCGCAGGGCGGAATACTTATTGATGTCGGCGTGAGTGCCAAAAAAACCGCCGATGCGCTGAAAAATATAGGCGTTGACCCGAATACAATTGCCGCAATTTTCGTTACTCACGAGCATTCCGACCACATAAACGGAATAAGAGTTTTCGCCGAAAGGCACGGCACAAAGGTATATGCTTCAAGCGGCACTCTTGCGGGAATGGAGGAAGCCGGCGCAATAACCCCCAAGATGAAAACAGATGTTATTCCCCGTGAAGGCACGGAAGCGGGCGGTATTTTTATAAGACCGTTCAGAACACCTCACGACAGCCGTGAAAGCACGGGCTTCAGCGTTATGACGCCTGACGGCAAGCGGATTGCGGTTGCAACTGATATCGGTGAAGTGAACAACACGGTTATGGATGCAATCTACGGCTGCGACCTTGTGCTGCTTGAATCAAACCACGATGTGGGGATGCTGCGTAACGGCCCTTATCCTTTTTTTCTGAAAGAAAGGATACTTTCAAATCACGGGCATCTTTCAAACGAGCGCTGTGCGGAAACTGCGGTGAAGCTTATGGAATCGGGCACAACACGGTTTGTGCTCGGGCATCTGAGCAAGGAAAACAACATACCCGCCCTTGCATTTGAAACAACAAGAGCGGCAATGAAAATGGCGGGAGCCGTTGAAAACATTGACTATCTGCTTACCGTTGCGGGCGATCTTAACCCCGTTATCGCACTCTGATTTCAGGAGAATAATAATGATAAATATTAATATAATCTGCGTGGGAAAGCTTAAAGAGGATTACCTTCGCATGGCGTGTGCCGAATATGAAAAAAGGCTCGGCGCATTCTGCAAATTAAAAGTTACCGAGCTCACCCCTGCACGGCTTCCCGATAATCCCAACGAAGCTCAGATTGAAGCCGCTCTGAGCGACGAAAGCGAGCGAATTCTTGCCAAAATTTCGCCAAACGAAGCGGTTTTTGCGCTTTGTATTGAAGGCAAAGAGCTGTCTTCGGAAGCATTTTCAAAGGAGATTGAAAAGTGCGCCGTTTCGGGCTTCGGCTCGCTGTGCTTTGTCATCGGCGGCTCCCACGGCCTTTCCCCCGCTGTCAAGAGCAGGGCAAAATTCAGGCTGTCAATGAGCCCGATGACATTCCCCCATCAGCTTGCAAGAGTGATGCTTCTTGAGCAGATTTACCGTGCGTTCATGATTTCAAGCGGCGGCAAATACCACAAATAACACTCTTTGTTCAAAAACAGGTCAAAAATATTTGTAAATTTTGCACCCTTTTTGCTCAACTTTTTTGTAATTTTGTTCAGTTTACCAAATCTTTCAAAAATCAAAAAAATTAAGCAAAAAACTGTTGCATATTTCCTTAAAAATGTATAAAATAGATACGGTCAAAAAAATAAAAACTTTTTTGGAGGTAATTCACTATGGCAGTTAAAGTTGCAATTAACGGTTTCGGTCGTATCGGCCGTCTCGCATTCCGTCAGATGTTCGGTGCAGAAGGCTACGAAATCGTTGCTATCAACGATCTTACAAACCCCAAGATGCTCGCTCATCTTCTCAAGTATGACTCAGCTCAGGGCAGATACGCTCTTGCTGACACAGTAGTTGCAGGCGAAGACAGCATCACTGTTGACGGTAAAGAAATCAAAATCTACGCTAAGGCTAACGCAGCTGAGCTCCCCTGGGGCGAAATCGGCGTTGATGTTGTTCTTGAGTGCACAGGCTTCTACACCTCAAAGGCTAAGAGCCAGGCTCACATTGATGCAGGTGCAAAGAAGGTTGTTATCTCAGCTCCCGCAGGCAACGATCTTCCCACAATCGTTTACAGCGTAAACGAAGGCACACTCACAGCTGAAGACAGCATCATCTCAGCAGCATCATGCACAACAAACTGCCTTGCTCCCATGGCTAAGGCTCTCAACGATTATGCTCCCATCCAGAGCGGTATCATGACAACAGTTCACGCTTACACAGGCGATCAGATGGTTCTCGACGGTCCTCACAGAAAGGGCGACCTTCGCAGAGCAAGAGCTGCTGCAGCTAACATCGTTCCCAACTCAACAGGCGCTGCAAAGGCTATCGGTCTTGTTATCCCCGAGCTCAACGGCAAGCTTATCGGCTCAGCTCAGAGAGTTCCCGTTCCCACCGGCTCAACAACAATTCTTGTTGCAGTTGTTAAGGGCGACAACATCACTAAGGAAGGCATCAACGCTGCTATGAAGGCTGCTTCATCAGCTTCATTCGGCTACACTGAGGAAGAGCTCGTTTCAAGCGATATCATCGGTATCACATACGGTTCACTCTTCGATGCAACTCAGACAATGGTTACAAAGATTGAAGAAGGCCTCTATCAGGTTCAGGTTGTTTCATGGTATGACAACGAAAACAGCTACACAAGCCAGATGGTTCGCACAATCAAGTACTTCGCAGAGCTTGCATAATTAAAACAATAGATTTTAAGGGTCGGCATTATCCGCCGACCCTTTCATTATAATGAGGATAGCATTATGGGTTTAAAACGCCTTGACAAGTTAATAGCGCTCAACTGCAATGTTTCGAGAAAAGACGCACGGAAGCTCATCAAAGAGTCTGCGGTAACGGTCAATTCACAGATTTGCCTGAGGGCGGAGGAGCTTGTTGACCCCGATGTTGATGATATTTTTGTAAAGGGATATAACTTTACCGCAAAGGACCATGTATATATCATGCTCAACAAGCCGCAGGGAGTTATCAGCGCCACAACAGACCCGAAAAAGAAAACGGTCATTGATATTATCCCCGAGTCTCTCAAGCGGCGCAGTCTTTTCCCTGCAGGCAGGCTTGACAGGGATACAACGGGTTTGCTTATAATAACGGATGACGGCGCATTTGCCCACAGAATTATGAGCCCCGCTCACCATGTTTTTAAAACATATCAGGCGGTTTTATCCTTTCCGATTGATGAAAACGATGTCAGAAAGCTTGAAGAAGGCATAACACTCGGCGACGGCACGGAATGCCTGCCTGCCAAGGTTAAGCCGTTCATAACAGACTATGGCTTGCCCGCTGCTGAAATAAAAATCCGTGAGGGCAAATATCATCAGGTCAAAAGGATGTTTCATGCTCTGGGCAACAATGTTGAGCAGCTGCGCAGAATTCAGATAGGCTCGCTGAAGCTTGACACCTCGCTTGAAGAGGGCGAATGCAGAGAGCTCACCGCTGAAGAGCTTGAGCTTGTTTTTACAGACGAATAAGATTTGCACATCATCACACACTTTTACGCATAGTTTTATATGAAAACTATTTTTGTAATAAGGAGTGATGGTGTGTTTGTTATTCTGCGGGTAAATAACAGCCCGAAAGGATTTTTAAAATCGAGAAATCATCGAAAAGCGCTCGAAAAGGCCCGTGCGGAATCAATATCGACAGAGAAGGGGCTGCCGTTTTTTATTCTTGATATCCCCGAGCATATGAACGATTCCTCATGGGAGCGAATTGCCGAAAAATGCGGCAGATATGCTTCAAGAATCGTTGCGCCCCGCTGCCTTTCACTGCCCGATTGCGGCAGACTTAAAAGATTCATTCCCTCATTCACGCCTTCGTTGCTTGTGTTCAACACAGCTTTAAGCGTTCTTGACAAAGCGTCAATTGACCCGTGCACCGTCAGCATCACTCTCACAGACAGGAATGCCCTCCACCCGTCAAGAGTGCACAGACTGCTCCCCTTTTCATCAACCGTCAGGGTCATTACCTCCCACCCCGAAAAATACGCATCTGCGTGCAAAAATGCACTTGACGAATACGGCGCATCGCTGATAATTCGCTCTGCATATGAGTCGGGGACAAAGCGTGATATTGTTATATGCAGCGACGGCGGAGCCTCCCCGATGATGAAAGGCGCAGCGGTCTTTACTCACAAGCAAAGCACGGCGGGCAGACTCTGCTTCTGTTGCAGCGGAGTTGAGCTTACCGATGCTCACAAAAAAATCCTCCCGCCCGACATTGAACCGACAGACTTTGCAGGTGCGGTTACGGAGCTGTGCGGCAGCAGTGAATATAAAAGAGCGGTGTTTTCAAACATTGCTTCAGCCTGCAATATCTGCGATGATCCGTCGCCCGATACGTGCCTGAGATGTTATTGTGAAGGCAGAGTGTAACAAAGTTGTAACTTGACATAATTATATATATAATATATAATATAACAGCTAATAATTTTGTAACCTATATTTCATGCTAAAGGAGATATATCGAAATGGAAAAACAAACAGTCTTTACCCGTGAGGATTATAACAAGCTGAGTGCTGAGCTCAACAGACTCAAAACAGAGGGAAGAGACGACATTGCGGAAAAAATCAAAGAAGCCCGCTCACACGGTGACCTTTCCGAAAACGCAGAATACGATGAGGCGATGAACGAACAGGCTAAAATGGAAGCCGAAATCGCAAAGCTTGAAGCATCGCTTCGCAACGCAAAAATCCTTGATGAAGAGGAGCTCACAACAGAGCAGATTCACATCGGCTCAAAGGTCAAGCTTCTTGATATGGAATACGACGAGGAGGTTGAATACAAAATCCTCGGCAAGAGCGACATAGAAAACGGCATCATTTCAGACCTCTCACCCGTAGGCTCGGCTCTCATGAGCAAAAAGGTGGGCGACATCGCAGAGGTTCACACTCCTTCAGGCGCAATAATCAAAATGAAGGTTCTCGCAATTTCAAAATAATTAAATACACGGCGATGGGTAAGAAGTTTTCTCCGCCTGTCGCTTTTTGACTAAATGAAAAGGAATTAAAACTATGGCTGAAGAAAAGATTGTAAACGCCGCTCCCGAAGAGGAGCAGGCTCAGGATGTTAACGAGCTCAGACAAATCCGTGTTGAAAAGCTTGAAGCTCTTCAGGCTGCAGGCAAGGACCCGTTTCAGATTACAACCGCAGAGCAGACAATTCACAACGCTGAAATCGTTGAAAGATTTGAAGAGCTCGAAAACACGGATGTGTGCATCAGCGGCCGTATGATGAGCCGCAGAGATATGGGTAAAGCAAACTTTATCGATATCAGAGACCGCAGCGGCAGAATGCAGGTTTATGTTAAAATTGACGAAATCGGCGAAGAGAACTTCGCTGAATTCAAAAAATGGGATATCGGCGATATCGTTGAGGTAAAGGGCTTTGTTTTCAGAACAAGAAGAGGCGAGGTTTCTGTTCACGCAAAGGAAGTGCGCCTTCTCACAAAGTCACTTCTCCCCCTCCCCGAGAAGTTCCACGGTCTCACCAACACCGACACACGCTACCGCAGACGCTATCTTGACCTCATAATGAATCCCGATGTAAAGGATACCTTTATCAAGCGTTCGCTTATCCTTCGTGAAATCAGAAATTATCTTGATTCACAGGGCTTCCTTGAGGTTGAAACTCCTGTTCTTGTTTCAAATGCAGGCGGTGCAGCTGCAAGACCCTTTGTAACCCACCACAACGCTCTCAACGAGGATTTCAAGCTCAGAATTTCACTTGAGCTTTATCTTAAGAGACTTATCGTAGGCGGCATGGAAAAGGTTTATGAAATCGGCAGAGTTTTCAGAAATGAAGGCGTTGACACCCGCCACAACCCCGAATTCACCCTCATGGAGCTCTATCAGGCATATACCGATTATCACGGCATGATGGATCTCACTGAAAACCTCTACCGCCATGTTGCTCAGGCAGTTCTCGGCACAACCAAGATTTCATACAACGGCGTTGAAATGGATCTCGGCAAGCCCTTCGAGCGCATCACAATGATTGATGCCGTCAAGAAATATGCAGGCATCGACTGGAACGAGGTTAAAACACTCGACGACGCAAGAACACTTGCCGACAAGCACCATATCGAATACGAAAAGAGACACGGCAAGGGCGATATCCTTGCAATGTTCTTTGAAGAATATGCTGAGGAACATCTCATTCAGCCCACATTTGTTATGGACCACCCCATCGAAATTTCTCCCCTCACAAAGAAAAAGCCTGAAGATCCCAACTTTGTTGAGCGTTTCGAGTTCTTCATGAACGGCTGGGAAATGGCAAATGCTTACTCGGAGCTTAACGACCCCATCGACCAGAGAGAGCGTTTCAAGGCTCAGGAAGCACTTCTTGCTCAGGGCGACGATGAAGCAAACACCACCGACGAGGACTTCCTCATGGCTCTCGAGTACGGTATGCCCCCCACAGGCGGCATCGGCTTCGGCATCGACAGAATGTGCATGCTTCTTACCGATTCACAGGCAATCAGAGATGTTCTTCTCTTCCCCACAATGAAGAGCATTGACTGATGATATGAAAATATCCGTTGCACTCGCCGCATACAAAGGCGAGGAGTATATAGCCGAGCAGCTTGACTCCATCATAAAGCAGCTCGGGCAGAACGATGAAATAATCGTAAGCGACGATTATCCGCAGGGGGAAACCCGCAGCATCGTTCAGAAATACGCAAACCAAGATAAAAGAATCATTTATATTGAGGGTGAAGGCAGGGGCGTTGTTGCAAACTTTGAAAACGCCCTGAAAGCCTGCACGGGTGATGTGATTTTTCTGTGTGATCAGGATGATGTGTGGCTGCCCGACAAGGTCAGCAGCGTCATGACTGAAATTGAAAACGGCGCAGACCTCGTTCTTCACGATGCCTGCGTAACAGACGGCAGGCTCAAAGTGACCTCCCCCTCGGTTTTCGCTCTTTACAAAACAAACTCCGATTACATAAGCAACCTTATAAAAAATACCTTCGTGGGCTGCTGCATGGCATTCACAAGGCAGGTTATGCTCGACACGCTCCCCTTCCCCAAGGAGCTGCCGATGCACGACTGGTGGATAGCCCTCGCCGCCATAAAAAAGGGCCGCAAGGTCGCACT
Source organism: Clostridia bacterium (assembly GCA_017403185.1). Lineage (GTDB taxonomy): Bacteria > Bacillota > Clostridia > Oscillospirales > Acutalibacteraceae > CAG-177. Next base: position 71,192 of record JAFQON010000007.1, on the reverse strand, counting down.
GCTTGATAAGCCGCTTATCCTCTGGCGCAGGCACGGCGGCAATGTGACCGGCGGCAAAACCGGATTGCTTCAAAAAATCAGGTGGAGAGCAAAAATGATTCTGTCTCTGGCAAGGATAAAGTGATAATCTCACTTTCAGTTTCCAATATGTGCCTTGGAAAGGAAAAATTTGATGAATAAAACCGTAACCGGTTGTATTGTGACTTACAATAATATGTCAACCATAGACAACGCCGTAAGCTCACTTTTAAAATACACCGAAGCTCCCTTCCGCCTTTATGTTGTCGACAACGGCTCAACAGACGGTACGGTAGAGCATATAGAAAAAAACTATCCGCAGGTCACTCTCATTAAAAGCGGCGGTAATATCGGCTTCGGCAAAGGGCATAATCTCATTATGGACAGGCTGGATTCCGATTACCATGTTATCATCAACCCAGATATAATCATAAGGGATGATGTTATTTCAAAGCTCGCAGCTTTTCTTGATGAAAACGAGGACATCGGCATGGCATCGCCCGAAATCCGCTTCCCTGACGGCAGGCTGCAGATTCTCGGCAAGCGCACCCCCTGCCTTCGCTACCTTGCGGCAAGCAGAATGAGAGGCAGCGGCGATCCCGGCAAAACTCTGCGAGAATACGCCATGCTTGACTGCGACCTTTCAAAACCCGTTGACATTCAGAACGCAACCGGCTGCTTTATGTTCATAAGAACAGAGCTTTTCAAACAGCTCGGCGGCTTTGACAAGCGTTATTTTATGTATTTTGAGGACAGCGACCTCACCCGTGCGGTAAATCTTAAGCACAGAACGGTTTACTACCCCGGTGCAACGGTTTACCACGAATGGGGCCGCGAATCCAAAAAGAATTTTAAACTCAAGCTTATTCAGATAAACTCCATGCTCAACTACTTTTTGAAATGGAGCTTTAAATAAGGGGCAAAAAGAAGCAATGAAATATCTCAAAAATTTCTATAAATACAGATTTCTTCTTTATGAGATAGTCCGCAAGAACATAAAGCTGCAATACAGAAACTCCGTTCTCGGCATTTTCTGGACCTTTTTGCAGCCGTTGCTCACAACCTGTGTGCTCGTACTTATTTTCGGCGGGATTTTCGGCAAAAAAGACGAATCCCTGGTGAATTATCCCATTTACCTTCTCTGCGGCAGACTTCTCTATGAATTCTTCACACAATCAACCAAAAGAGCGATGCGCTCAATAAGAAACAGTGCATCCGTTATCAAAAAGGTGTATGTTCCGAAATACATTTATCCGCTTTCAAATGTAACTGCGAATTTTGTCACCTTTCTGATTTCGCTTCTTGTTCTTGTGTGCTTTGTTGCTTACTATTATTTCTTCTCTGAGCAACAGCCGCATATAACACCGTATGTTTTTCTTGCAATAGTTCCGATAATAATACTCTTTATCCTCAGCGTGGGCGTTGGCCTTATTCTCAGCACTCTTGCAGTTTTTTTTAAGGATATTGAGTATCTCTATGAAGTTTTCTGTATGCTTCTCTTCTATGCAACCCCCATCATCTACAAGCTTGAAACCCTTAAAATTCAATCGGAAGCGGTCAAGCTTGCCCTTATGGCAAACCCGCTGTATTCAATAATTCAGATGTTCAGAGACTGCGTGCTTTTCGGAGAAATGATGAACCCGAAACACATAATCTATTCCGCCTGCTTCAGCATTGCAACCGTTATAATCGGACTTGTTCTTTTCTATAAGAAGCAGGATAAATTCATCCTTCACATTTAATGTGAACGGAGTAGCGAAAGGAGCTTTTTATGGCTAAGCCCGCTATTGTTGTTGACAATATCAGCATGATGTTTAATCTTCATCAGGAAAAAGTTGACAACTTAAAAGAATACTTCATAAAGCTTATAACAAGAAAGCTCCGTTTTAACGAATTCTGGGCTTTGAACGATATTTCTTTCACCGTTGAAAAAGGTGACAGAGTGGGAATTCTCGGCTTCAACGGCGCAGGCAAATCAACCCTTCTCAAGGTTATTGCAGGAGTACTCAAGCCCACAAAGGGCACGGTTAAGGTGAACGGAATTGTTGCACCGATGCTTGAGCTCGGCGCAGGCTTCGATATGAACTATTCGGGAAGAGAAAACATTTTTCTCTACGGCGCAACAATGGGCTATTCCCGAAAATTTATTGAGGAAAAATACGATGAAATCGTTGAATTTTCGGAGCTCGGCGACTTTATCGATGTGCCCGTAAAGAACTACTCTTCGGGCATGAGAGCAAGGCTCGGATTTGCAATTGCAACAGCGGTTGAGCCTCAGATTCTTATTCTCGATGAAGTGCTTTCGGTCGGTGATGCAAAATTCAAAAAGAAAAGTGAAGCCAAAATCCGTTCAATGTTTGACAAGGGCATAACAGTTCTTTTTGTTTCCCACAGCGTAAATCAGGTGCTCAACATCTGCAACAAGGCGATAATCCTTGAAAAAGGCAAAGTTATCGCTCAGGGTGATGCAAAGGAAATCTGCGCTCAATACGAAAAGATGGTAAAAGGAAAATAATTCTATTATTAATTATAAAAAGGAATGATATAATATGGTATTTGCAGCAGTGTTTGCAGGCGGCATAGGCAGCCGAATGGGAAATTCGGATACTCCCAAGCAGTATCTTGACCTCGGCACAAAGCCTGTTATAATCCACACCATTGAAAAGTTCTTTATCAACAACAGAATTGATGAAATTCTTGTTCTCTGCCCCAAGGCATGGGTTGCACACACCAATGCGCTCATCAAAAAACACCTGCCCGAGGGCAAAAAGATAACCGTTATCCCCGGCGGCGCATCAAGAAACGGAACTCTTGAAAATGCAATTGCTTATATTGAAGAAAACTGCAAAACCGACGAAGAAACGGTTATCGTTACTCACGATGCGGTAAGACCCTTCCTCACCCACAGAATAATTGAAGAAAATGTTGATGCCGCCATAAAATACGGCGCTTGCGATACGGTTATCCCCGCAACGGATACCATCGTTGAAAGCACAGACGGCAAGATGATAACTTCCATCCCTGACAGAACAAAGATGTTCCAGGGTCAGACCCCTCAGTCCTTCCGCTTAAAGGAGCTTGAAAGAGTTCTCTCATCACTCACTGAGGAGGAAAAGGCTATCCTCACAGATGCCTGCAAGATCTTTTCAATAAAGAACAAAGATGTTTATATGGTTGAAGGTGAGGTTTTCAACATCAAAATCACCTATCCTTATGATTTGAAGGTTGCTCACACTTTACTGAAAGGCAAGGATTCAAATGATTAATTCAGTTTACAGATTAATCGCTCCCGGCATGATTGAGGTTGCCTGCACGCAGCCCGATATTAAAAACAGCGTCATTCTGCGCCCTCTTTATCTTTCAATCTGCAAGGCGGACCAGCGTTATTATCTGGGCAACAGAAGCCGTGAAGCCCTCAAGGCAAAGCTTCCCATGGCACTCATTCACGAATGCGTTGCAAAGGTTGTGTTTGACCCCACAGGCACCTTCAAGGCGGGCGAAGTTGTTATCCCCGTGCCCAACATTCCCACAGAGGATGATGAAATCATCGCAGAGAATTACCGCCCTTCAAGCCATTTCTGCTCCAGCGGATATGACGGCTTTTTGAGAGATTATATCGATATGCCCGCCGACCATCTTGTAAGAGTTCCCGACGGCGTTGACCTCAGGGTAGCTTCCTTTGCCGAGCTCATCAGCGTGTGTGTGCATGCTGTTGCACGATTCGAAAAATTCTCCCATAAAAGAAAGAATTCCATCGGCATCTGGGGCGACGGCAATGTGGGCTTTATCACTGCGCTTGTTCTCAAGGCACTTTACCCTGACACAAAGCTCTATGTTTTCGGCACTGTTTATGAAAAGCTTGCATATTTTTCGTTTGCAGACGGTGCATATCATGTTGATCATGTGCCCGAGGGGCTTAAAATCGACCACGCATTTGAATGCGTAGGCGGCGAAGGCTCCCGCTTTGCAATCGCTCAGATTATTGATATGATTAACCCTGAAGGCTCCATAGGTCTTATGGGCGTGAGCGAAAGGTTTGTTGATATCAACACAAGAATGGTGCTTGAAAAGGGGCTTTCTCTCTTCGGCTCAAGCCGCAGCGGTGTTGAGGATTTCCAAAAAACCGTTGATATGCTCGCTGAGCATCCCGATATGTCATCATACCTTGAAAACATTATCGGCGGCGTTGTTGAAATCAGAACAATCAACGATATTCACAAGGCATTTGCTCAGGATATCAGCCGTCATTTCGGCAAAACCGTTCTTAAATGGGATAAATAAATCGAGCGGAGAATTATCTTGAAAAGATTTTTTTATATGCTTTATGCTCTGTTTTTTAACATGAGCCGCATACTGCCTTTAAAGAAAAACAGAATCGCTTTCGTCGCTCCTCACAACGGCGGCGAAAACGATTCCTTGGGCACTCTGCACTCTTATGTTCAAAACGCAGGCGGGTTTGAAACCGTAACAATCTCAACAAGAGATTTGATTATTGACAAATCGAATATAAAAAGCCTTATCTCATCCTGCCTCAAAGCGGCGGGATTTTTCACATTAAAGGCAAAGGCTCTCGCAACGGCAAAATATGTTTTTCTCAACGATAATTTCATGCCCATGGCATCGCTGAGATTCAGCAAGGATGCCGTTATCACCCAGCTTTGGCACGCAGAGGGCGCATTCAAAAAATTCGGACTTTCCGCACCGCTTACGGATGAAGTGAGGGAGCGCGAGAAAAAATGCTCCGCAAGCCTTACATATATTGTTTGCTCTTCAAAAAATGTTGCTCCTGTTTATGCCGAAGCTTTCGGCGTTGATGAGAGCAAAATTCTCCCTCTCGGTGCACCGAGAATTGATTCTCTTCTCCGCGAAAGGGATACCACCGGCATCCGAGCGGCATTCGACGAAAAACATCCCGAATGCAAGGGCAAAAAGCTCATTCTTTATGCTCCCACCTTCCGTGACGACCCCGAAACAGATAAAAACATTGTTAAAAATATTGATATGCAGACATTCAGCCGTGAGCTTGGCGAAGAATACTGCCTGCTTATAAAGCTTCACCCGCAGATTCACTCGGGCGAGCCCGTTGAAGGCACGGTTGATGTGACTCAAGGTCACGATATAGGCGATTTAACGCTCATCTGCGATATGCTTATAACGGATTATTCTTCGGTCTGCATGGATTTTGCTCTGCTCTCAAAGCCCTGCATTTTCTTCGCATTTGACCTTGAGGAGTATGAAAAAGAGCGTTCATTCTATTTCGATTACGAAAGCTATGTGCCCGGCACGGTTGCACGGGATTTCAACGAGGTTATAAATGCAATAAAATCCCCCGTAAATGATGAAGAAAAGCTGCATCGCTTCAGAGATTTCAATTTTGATTATATTGATTGCAACAACACAAAGCGTATTTTCGACAGTATAATCAAGGCTGAAAAAAATTAAAAATTTTCTTCAAAAAAGTGTTGACTTTTCAAATAAACTGTGTATAATATATATCCGTAGCCCACATCTGCGAGTTACATTGGGGAATAGTGTAACGGTAGCACGACAGACTCTGACTCTGTTTGTTGGGGTTCGAATCCCTATTCCCCAGCCAAAAAATTCGACAAGTTTCGACTTGTCGAATTTTTTTATCCATTGCGAAAGCAGCTGATTTCCAGTTGTAAAACATTGAAAGAAAGTATCAATAATTCAAGGAGACTGAACTTATGACTGAACGCAAAATTCCCGACGGCAAATACCGTGTTATAAAAATCGGCAAAGACGCTGTGTATGAGGCTATGCGTGAATATTTCACGGACAATGCGGAAGTCTTTTTCGATATATCTGACAGCACAACCGCAGTCACCCGTTTTGATATTGATTGGGATAAAGGTGAATTTATCTGCATTGCAAGAAATGAACTGCCCGAAAACGAGCATCTTCAATTTGATATCGATACCGATAAGCTGTTTTCAAGGCTTGAAAATACAACGGATACATTATTCTCCCGCAACCGTTATGTTGAAATGTCAGAATCCGATATCGAAAAACTATAATTTTAATCAAAGCTGAGCGCTGACAAAATTCAGTCAGCGCTTTTTTATTTTCAAAATCCCTTTTCAATCCGATAAAATATGATATAATGTTTTTATCAAACCGAAAGGAAGATACAAATGAAAGAAATATTTTTCTCAAACATCCCCGCAGGCATAGCGGTAATCGGCCTTGTTGCCTACTTTTTCGGCATGGCAATCGTTTTTATAACCAGCCCTCTGAAAAACGCCGAAAAATTTGCCGTAAAACCCGTTGACAATGCGGGCAAAACAGAAATCCGTGTTTACTACGGCGGAATTTCATTCGCCCTCGGCGCATTTCTTCTTTATCTCACCGTTGCGCTTGAAACTCCCGTTTATTCGCTCGTGGGCGGTCTGTTTTTTGCAACAACCGTGCTCGTCACAAGAACAATTTTCCTTTGCGTTGACAAGGGCTGGAAATGCCCCTACACAAAGCTTGCCATCCCCGCAGAATCGGCGTTTGTTGTGGCTCTGTGGGTATGCTGGTTCCTTTCAAGATAATAAAAGGCGGTTTAAATTATGAACAATCACAAGTGGCTCGGCAGGTGGATAGGCGCTCAGATGACGGTTGAGGACCGTTTTGCACCGATTTTCAAAAAAGATTTCACAGTTTCAAAAGAAATTGAAAAGGCGGAAATCTATATATGCGGGCTCGGGCTTTTCGAGCTTAAAATCAACGGTTCTCTGCCCGACGACACCGTGCTCAACCCTGCACATTCACAATACAGTCAGACCGTGCTCTACAGAGTTTTTAACATAAAAAATTTACTCGTAAACGGAGAAAACACCGTAACCGTAGAGCTCGGCAACAGCTTTTTCAACGAAACAACACCCATATGGGATTGGCACACCGCCTCGTGGAGGTCTGCACCCAAGCTGATTGCAGATGTTGTTATATCTTATGCCGACGGCAGCTCAGAAATAATGCCCACGGGCACGGATTGGCTTGTAACTCTTGACGGCCCCATAACAGCAAACAGCATTTATCTTGGCGAAACCTATGATGCAAGGCGCACCGAATATACTTGGCAGAATGCGGTGTGCATTGATGCGCCCGAAGGGCAGCTTAAGGCTCAGTATATGCCGCCGATAAGACGCATAAACGAATTCAAGCCCATGAGCATCTCAAAGCTTTCAAGCGGCAGCTTTATTGTGACCGTGCCTGAAATGGTAACAGGCTGGGCGAAAATCAGAATTTCGGCAGCTGAAGGCACGGAGGTTTATATCACCTACGGCGAAAAGCTTACCGACAGCGGTGCCGTTCAGAAAATCGGCAAATACGAGGGGCACGGCGGCGAATGGTGGCCCGAAAGCTACATTCAGCGGGACTGCTTTATCAGTAACGGTGATGTGTTTGAATACGAACCCAAATTCAGCTATAAGGGCTTCAAATACATTCAGATCGACGGTGTTGAAGCCCTGACTTCAGATGATATCACAATATATCGCATTGCAAATGATGTTGAGATTATCTCTGATTTCAGCTGTTCTGACGAAATGCTCAACAAGCTGCACCGCATAATGCGCAACACCCTGCTCAACAATTTTCAGGGCAAGCCCACCGATACACCCGTGTGGGAGAAAAACGGCTGGTTGGGCGATGCAAACTGCGCTCTGCCGATAATGATGATGAATTTTGACATGAGCACCTATCTTGAAAGCTTTGTTGATATCATGGCGGACTGCCTGCACGAATACGGCAGCGTGCCCGTAATAGTTCCGAGCGCAAGCTGGAGCATAGAGAATTCGCCTGTGTGGAATTCTGTTTTTGTTTTCGCCGTGCAGGCACTTATGGATTACTGCGGTGAAAATGAATATGCGCAAAAGCTTTACCCTGATTTGAAGGAGTATGCACAAAAAAATATTGAAGAATTGAAAGACCTCGGATGGGCTTGGGGCACAAGAGCTCTTGCCGATTGGGTTGCTCCCATAGGCGATGAAAACGCAGAGGTTGAGCCTGACCCATCAGAGGGGGCTGAAATCTGCTGCACCGCCTTCATTTACGCAATGCTCAAATCAATGGTTTATATTGCCGAAAAGCTCGGCGAAGCGGATGACATTGCCGAATACAAGTCTGCAATGAGCCAAATCTGCCGTGTGTTTAACGAAAAATTCTTTAACCACGATTTGAAAATATATGAAACAAGCGTATGGAATCAGAAGGGAACACGCACAAAATACAGGCAGACTTCAAACCTTCTGCCCCTCGCCTTCGGGCTTGTACCCGAGGAGCACAAAAAAGCCGTTGCCGAAAACCTTGCAAAGGATTTTATAAGCCGTGATTATCACCTTGACACGGGCTGCACGGGCACACGGTTTGTGCTCCCCGTTTTAGCTGATAACGGATATTCCGATATCGCCTTTAAGGTGCTTATGCAGAAAACCTACCCGAGCTGGGGTCATTGGCTCCAAAACGGCACGGATTCCGCCTGGGAAAGTTGGGAGAAAACAACACGCTCCAAAAACCACTATTTTCTCGCAACCTATGACGAGTTTTTCTATACCCACATAGCGGGCATACGCAATGTAAGCGACGGCTACCGTTCGTTTACTGTTGAACCCATGCTTGACTGCGGGCTTGAATTTGCAAAAACATCGGTTAAAACCCCTCTCGGTCTGCTCAGATGCGAATGGAAGAAAGCCGAAAGCGGCTATGAGGTTGAAATCGAAATTCCGGAGGGTGCTGCTGCGGATATTGTCCTCGGCAATATCCGCACAACCCAAAGCGGCGGTATAAAGATATATAATGTATAAAAATTAAGGGAGTCTTTGTGACTCCCTTTTTTATGTTCATACAGCCATTATGAATTTTAACACAAGCGCTCCGATTACTCCCGGCAAACCGAGCACAATAAAAGTGGCTATTGTGTACCAATTTACCGCAAGGGTTACGCCCGTAACAAGCCCCGTAAGATTCACCGCACACATTGCGGCTATGCCCTGCAGGGCGGACAGTGCAAAGCTTGTTGCTCCCTTCTCGCTTTTCACTGTCCACCATATAACGCAGATTACGGCAACTATCGCCGCCGTTATGAAAAACCCGTTCATATTACCTCCCTGCTGAACACAGCAATATCGCCGCACTCTATCCCCTTCTCCTTCGCAAGCTTGAGCAGGTATCTGTAGAGGGCTTTGAGAGATTTGATTTCATATATGATCGAGTCAAGCAAATCCTCGTTGCACTCATTCTCAAACCTGCTGTAGGCACTCTCAAGCCGCTGCGAGGTATCTCTTATCTGCAGCAAAATGCTGTCCTGCACGGGCTTCACGGGCTTTCTTATCACTTCATAGTAAAAAATCTTTGCTGAATTCAAATTTTTTTCCATATTTTCTGTCCTCCTGTAAATATTCTATAGAAATTGTTGGACAAATATGATAGAATTAAACGGTAAATTACTTGCGGAGGAAAAAACAATGAAATTATATCCCATAAAGCTTATCCCCTATGTTTCCGAAACAATCTGGGGCGGCAAAAAGCTTATTGAAGAATACGGCGTTAAAACCGAAAAGAACAATGCCGCCGAGGGTTGGATGCTCTCCTGCCACGAGGCGGGCTCAAGCAGCGTTGAAAACGGCGAATTTGCAGGCAAATCCTTTGCGGATGTTGTGAAAGAGAATCCTGCTCTTTGCGGCAAGAACGCAGAAAAATTTGAGGACTTCCCCATTCTCATAAAATTCATTGATGCGATGGATAATCTTTCGGTGCAGGTTCACCCCACGAAGGAATACTGTGCACTCACGGGTAAGGGTCAGAGCAAAACCGAATGCTGGTACATCATAGACTGCGAAGAGGATGCAAGCCTTATTCTCGGCTTTAAGGATAAAATCACTCCCGAAGAATTCAAGGCTGCTATTGAAAACAACACTCTCACCGACTATGTTGAGAATGTGAAGGTTAAAAAGGGCGATTTCTTCTTTATTGATTCGGGCACGCTCCACGCTATCTGTAAAGGCATTTTACTTGCCGAGGTGCAGGAAAGCTCCAACACCACCTACAGAATTTACGATTACAACCGCAAGGGCGCAGACGGCAAGCCCCGTGAGCTCCATGTTGAAGACGGTGCGGCAGTCACAAAGCTTGAAAAATACACACAGCCCGATTTCTCAAATCCCGCATCTGATACCGATGAGCGCAAACTCCTTGCAGACTGTCCTCTGTTCAAGGTGTGGAAGCTTGAAACAAAGAGCGGATTTACGGGCAATGCAGGCGATGATTCGTTTGTATCACTTCTCATAATGGCGGGCGAGGGCTCTCTTGAATGCTGCGGCGAAACCCTTGACATCAAAAAGGGCGACAGCATATTCCTCCCCGCAAACGCAGGCAAATATATGCTCAACGGCGAATTTGAAATTATAGAAACAAGAATTTAAGGATATAAAATGGCTATAGTCAGTGTTCAGAATTTAAAAGTTGATTTTGGCGGCAAGGTGCTGTTTGAAAATGTTTCGTTTGATGTTAATGCGGGCGATTTCGTCGGTCTTATAGGTGCAAACGGAACCGGTAAAACCACGCTTTTTAAGATTATAACAGGCGAAATTGAGCCCACTGAGGGCGGCGCATTCGTCGGCAGGAATGTTAAGGTCGGCTACCTTGAGCAACACGCCTGCCACGGCTCGGTCAAAACGGTTTATAACGAAGCTCTCAGCGTTTTTGAGCCGCTTATGCAGATTGAGCGTGAGCTTGAGGATATCGCCGCAGCAATTGATGCCGACGAAGGCGGCAGGGATGAGCTTATTGAAATGCAGAACCGCCTGAGCGAGCAGTTCCAGGAGCAGGACGGTTTAACCTATAAAAGCCGCACACGCTCCGCACTCATCGGTCTGGGCTTCAGTGAGGATGATTTCACCCTCACCTGCGACAAGCTCAGCGGCGGTCAGCGGTCAAAGCTGAGTATGTGCAAGCTGCTTCTGAGCGGCTCGGATTTGCTGCTGCTTGACGAGCCCACAAACCACCTTGACATTGCGGGCACGGAATGGCTTGAAAATTACCTTTCAACCTTCAGAGGCACAATAATCGTCATTTCGCATGACCGTTATTTCCTTGACCGTGTTACAAACAAAACCGTTGAAATTTCCCACGGCAAAAGCCACTGCTCAAAGGGCAATTATTCCACCTATTTAAAGCTTAAGGAGGAACGCCTTGAAAGCGAAAGAAGGCAATACGAAAATCAGATTGCCGAGATAAAGCGCATTGAAGGAATAATCGAGCAACAGCGTTCATTTGCAAGAGAACGCAACTTCATAACCGCCGAAAGCAAGCGAAAAATGCTTGAAAAGAAAAAGGCGGAGCTTGTCGTGCCCGACCCTCCTCTTTCATCAATGCGAATGAAGTTTACACCCGTTTGCGAAACGGGCAACGATGTGCTCAATGTGAGCGGTCTTTCAAAAGCCTTCGGCACAAAGAGCCTTTTCCGCAATGCGGATATGGAAGTGTATAAAAACGACAGAGTGTTCGTGCTCGGCACAAACGGCTGCGGCAAAACAACGCTTCTGCGCATTCTCACCCGTCAGCAATCCGCCGATGACGGCAGCTTCACATTCGGCTCAAATGTTAAAATCGGTTATTTTGACCAGAGCCTTGAAAGCCTAAGGGGCGGCAAAACTGTTATTGACGAAATATGGGATGAGCACAGGCTGTTTACCGAGAAAACCGTCAGAAGCTACCTTGCTCTTTTTCTTTTCAGGGGCGACGATGTGTTCAAAAGTGTTGACACCCTCAGCGGCGGTGAGAAAGCTAAGCTCTGCCTTTTGAAGCTCATGCTCTCGGGCGCAAATGTGCTGTTGCTCGACGAGCCTACAAATCATCTTGACATCCCGTCAAGAGAGGTGCTTGAAGCAGCCCTGAGCGACTTTGACGGCACAATAATTGCAGTTTCGCATGACAGATATTTTATCAACAAACTTGCAACACGCATTTACCGAATGAGTGAAAACGGCTTTGAGAAGTTTGACGGTGATTATGACGCCTACACGGGAATTGCCCTTGCTCAGGCTAAGGAAAAGCCTAAAAAATCCGAACAAAAAGTTAATTTATATAAGCTCCGCAAGGAGCGTGACAGCGAAATAAACCGCCTTAAGGGCAAAATCAGGCGTGCGGAAGAAGAGATTGAACGCCTTGATAATGAAATCGCAGAGCTTAACGGTATGCTCTCAACCCCCGAGGTATCGGCAGACTACGAAAAAGTAATAAGCTTCACAAATCAGCTTGAAGAGCTGACGGATTCCCAACTCACCGTTATGGACGAATGGGAGCAGATGAGTGCAAGACTTACAGAATTAACGGAGATGGAAATATGACAAATCAGCAGATTTTTAAGAATGCAAAATGGATAGAATGCACGGGCAGTGATGCCCCTGTTTTCAAAAAAACATTCACTGCCGTTAAAGGCGAAAAAGCCGAAATCACCATATGCGGTCTTGGCTGTTTCAAGCTGTTCATCAACGGCAAAAAAGTAAGCGGCGACCTGCTTGCGCCAAACGCAACAGACTACAGCGCAAGGGACACCGCCTCATTGGTATTCCCCATTCTTGACGATTCATCGCACCGCATTTACTGCATGAAATATGATATCACCGATTACCTTGCAGACGGCGAAAACACCCTTGCCGTCATAGTCGGCAACGGCTACTATAATCAGAATAAGCGTATGGCGGAGGGCAATGTTGTTTTCGGCACGCCCAAGCTTTGCTACATAATAGAAAAGGCAAGCGGTGAGGTTATCTGCGACGAAAATACCCTTTCATACAAAGGCTTTATCACCGATAACAACCTCTACTACGGCGAAACGCATGACTATAATCTTCTCCCCGCAGACGGTGATTTTGCAGAAAGCACCGTTATCCCCGCACCCGAAAGTGAATTCTTTATTCAATTTTCACCTGCAGATAAGGTAAGCCGCACTCTTGAGCCCGTGCTCATTGAGGATGACGGCAAAACAAAGCTTTACGACGTGGGAGAAAACACGGTTGGCTATGCGGTTATAAAGTGCCCCGAAAAGGGCAAAAAAATCATCGTAAGCTACGCCGAAGAAATTCACGACACCCGTGAATGGTACGGCATGAAGTTTGAAGAGGGCTATCAGACCGATGTTTTCATAACCGACGGCTCAGACCGTGAATACATCCCCCATTTCACCTGGCACGGCTTCAGATATTTCAAAATTCAGGGCGATGCAGAGCCCGTAAGGGTTGATGTTGTTCACTCCGACTGCCCCGTTACATCTTCGTTTGAAAGTGACAACGAAAACCTGAACTGGCTCTATGAGGCATATATCAGAACTCAGCTTTGCAATATGCACTGCGGCGTGCCCTCAGACTGCCCTCACAGAGAAAGACTCGGCTACACGGGCGACGGTCAGCTTTGCGCCGAAGCTGCAATGATGATGCTTGACAGCCGTGAATTCTACCGCAAATGGCTCTATGACATTGCGGACAGCCAGTGCAAAAAAACGGGCCATGTTCCCCACACCGCACCCCTTATGGGCGGCGGCGGCGGTCCTGCAGGCTGGGGCGGCGCAATGATTGAAGTGCCGGTAAAATTCTATAAAATGTATGGCGATAAAGAACTGCTCAACGAGTTTTTCCCGAAGATGCTCAGCTTCCTCGATTATCTTGAAAGCAGAAGCGAAAACGGCCTTGTGTGGCGTGAAGAGGATAACGGCTGGTGCCTCGGCGACTGGTGCGCACCGAACGGAGTAGTGCTGCCCGAAACCTTTGTGAACACGGCACTTTATATCAAATTTATGAAGCAGACGATTGAAGCGGCTGAGGTGCTCGGCAGGCAGTGTGAGGTTGCTCACCTGAGCGAAAGAATCGAAAAATCACAGAATTCTCTTAAGGTTGCATATTATAACCCCTGGTGCCATCACTACTGCATGGGTGTTCAGGGCGCATCTGCTCTTGCATTCAGCGCAGGGCTCGGCAGCAAGCAGGTTAATGAGCGTATGGTTGATCACTACAAACATCTCGGAATGTTTGACACAGGCATTTTTGCAACCGAAGCTCTTATAGGCTGTCTGTTTGAAATAAACGAAAATCAGCTTGCATATGACCTGCTGTCAAATGACAAAGAGGTTTCGTTTGCATATATGAAAAACAACGGTGCAACCACTCTTTGGGAAAACTGGAACGGCAGGGATTCACGCAATCATCCCATGTTCGGTGCAGTTACAAAGTATCTTTTCATGTATCTTCTCGGCATCCGTCAGCCCGATGACAGCGCAGGCTATGAAAAGGTTGTTGTTTCGCCCCGATTTGTTGAAGGCATGAACCGTGCGAAGGGTCACATTACAACAGTAAACGGTAAAATCAGCGTTGAATACGAAAAGTGTGGCGGCAAAGCCACTGTCAAGGCGTTTGCCGACCCGAAAATCGACTCCGTTTTTGAATACAACGGCGAAAAAATTCCGTTCAGCGGTGAAAGAGAATTCACCGTTGAAATCGGAGGTTAACTTATGGTGATAATCAAAAGCTATGAGCCCAAATACCGTGAGGATGTTCAGCAGGTGTGCCTTAACACAGGCCCCGACACGGCACTGACAGACCCCGTTATGCGTGACTTCATTCTCTGCACCTTCTGCAACTATTACATTGAGCAGGAGCCCGAAAATGTGTTTGTGCTTGTTGACGAAAACGACACTGCGCAGGGCTATGTTTTCGGCGCACTGAATTTCAGAAAATATTTCAGGGATTTCAAGCCGTACCTGAAGGCTGTGCGCAAGCTCGGCGCAAAATACTACCTTGATGTATCGGCTGAAATCCTTGCTCACGCCGTTTTCTCGCTCAGATATCCCTCACACCTTCACATTGATATCAACGAACCCTTCAGAGGTAACGGCAACGGCTCAAAAATGATTTCAACGCTCACACAGCACATGAAAGAAAACGGTTCAAGGGCGATTATGCTCATTGTGGGCACAAGCAACACAAGGGGCATAAACTTTTACAAGAAAAACGGCTTTAAAATTAAAGCAAGCTTAAAAAACAGCGGAACTGTTATGGCAAAGGAGCTTTGATATGCGTTACGGAGTTATAGGCACAGGCTGGATTGCAAAATCCTTTATTGAAGGAGCAAGAATGCTTTGCAGCCCGGAGTTTTCGGCAATTTATTCCAGAACAGAAGAAAGCGGCTGCAAATTTGCCGCAGAAAACGGAATCGAAAAGGTATACACCGACATCAACGAGTTTGCAAAAGGTGACTTTGATGCGGTCTATATCGCAAGCCCCAACCGACTGCACTTTGAGCAGTCAAAGCTGATGCTTGAAAACGGCAAACACATTATCTGCGAAAAGCCGATAACGGTTGAGCCCGAAGAGCTTGAGGAATTGCAGGCTCTTGCGAAAGAAAAAGGGCTGATTTATATTGAAGCGATTATGTATATGTTTAACCCTGCAAAGGATTTGCTGAAAGATGCAATTCAAAAAATCGGCAGGGTAACAAGCGTACATTTTGATTTTTCTCAGCTCTCATCAAAGTATCCCGCATATCTCAGAGGTGAGCTGCCCAATATTTTTAACCCCGCTCTCGCAACGGGCTGCCTTATGGATTTGGGCATTTACTGCGTTTACCCCGCCCTTGACCTTTTCGGTCTGCCGCAAAAAATAACCGTCTGCGCTCACTTTATGGAAAGCGGCGCCGACGGCAGCGGAAATACAGGCTTGCTGTATAATGATAAGCTTGTGAATCTGACTTATTCAAAGCTCGGGCAGGACAGGCTCGGCTCGCAGATTTTCGGCGATGAGGGCACAATAACGATTGAATCAATCTCAAAGCTTATCAATATGAAGCTGGTTGACAGCAAGGGCAATGTGACTGAAATCATCGGCGATGTGGCTAAGGAAAAAATTATGGGCTATGAAGCTCAGGCTTTTGAAAAATTCATTGCCGACCCCAACGACCCGTATTATGAAACGGTTAAGGAAAGAGCTCTTCAAGTGAGCAAAGTTATGAAGGAGATACGGGAGATTTCGGGAATAAAATTCAATTAGAAGAACTGCCATTCTTTGCATATGCTCTGAATGGCAGTTTTTATAACTCAAAACACATCTGTTCTGATGAAAATTTCTCCGTTTGGTTGAACTGTGTTCAAGAAATGCGTTATTGTTTTATTTTGATTTATCGGTTATTATTGGGTTGTAAACAGCGCTGTAGAAAACAATCGGAGGTAATCATTATTATGTCAATTTATTTAGGTGAAACAATTAAAAAACTTCGCAAAGAAAGAGAACTCACTCAGGAAAACCTTGCAAGCTTCCTCGGCGTATCATACCAGAGCATCAGCAAATGGGAGAGGGGCGAAAGCTTCCCCGATGTTACACTGATTCCTTCTATCGCCTCTTTTTTCGGGGTTACAATCGACGAACTTTTCGGCACAGATAAATCAAAGCATGAAGAAAAAATCGAACAATATATTGAAGAGTATGAAACACTTTGCCTCAAAGACCTTCCTGCAGCGCTTGAAATGATAAAAACCGCCGTCAAAGAATTCCCGGGCGAATTCAGGCTTCTTATCCGCTATATGGCTGCTCTTTTATCAGAAAAAGGCAAGCTGAACGGTGAGCCCAAAAAAATATTTGATGAGATGTATACAATCAACGAAACCATTCAGAATCACTGCGTTTCTGACAGCATCAGAATAAAGGCAAAACGCCTCATGGGCACTTATTACAAAACCCTGAGCTGCACCGAAAAAGACGACTCATACATTGAGAAAATGGAAGAGATAAACAAGGATTTGCCCGTTATGCGTGACAGCAGGGATTTCACCGCAACCCATATGTATCTGCCCGGCGAAAAGCACAATGCAGCCTGCCGCAAAGCCATTGAGGAGCTTGTATATCTTCTTGACTGCGCAACAACCAATTATTGCTATTTCAACGATGATTTCACGCCTGAAAGCAAAATCAAGGCTGCCGAAACAATGCTTGCCGTTACCAACACAATATATACAGACGGAAATTACGGCGAAAGCTGGCACACCACGGTGTATAACCACGGCTACATCGGGCTGTGGTATCATCAGATGGGCAAAAACGCCAAGGCTCTTGAATATCTCAGAAAGTGCGCCGAACTTTCAAAAAAATACGATGAAATGCCGCAAGAAACAACGCACGGCTCACTTCTTTTTGAAGGAAAGGTGTTTGAAAAGGCTGTAAGAGGAAAAACAATGTGCGAGCGAATGAAGCACCATTTCACGGTAAACTATCCCCTTTCGGATGAATTCAAAGCATCTGAGGAGTTTAAAAATATTCTTGAAATTCTCGGATAAAAAATAAGGGGCTGTAAAAAAAGCCCCCGTCTGTTGGGTTATTGAAATTAATAAACAACAAATGAAATTTACTGATTAGGCTTCCTCTGACGAGGAAGCTGTCGCATAGCGACTGAAGGAGAGATTGATTTTGCGAAGAATCGTTGATGAATAATGCTTTGCGTAATTCTCTCCCACCGTCTTTTGCTTCGCAAAATCCACCTCCCTCATCAGAGGGAGGCAAAATTTATTACCGAGCTTTATTTAATAAAATATCCATGCAAAAATTTTGGGGCTGTTTTTTTACAGCCCCAATTTTTATGCTATAAAGATTTTCGAGAGAATTGTTACCATATCAACAAGTGCTGCAAGAACATCCTTGAATATAGTGATTATATTCTCAAGCACGTTGCTTATTCTGCTCTGTGCGTTAACCGTGCCGTAGCCGGGGATTGTGCCGTTGTTATCGTCAACACCGTCATCATCGGCAATAAATGCGCTGATAAGAGGTGAAACAAGAGCCAGAAGGAAATACTCAGCAGATGTTACACCGCCGAAGATTGATGTGCCGAGCTTTGTGATATCCCTCACGATTGAATCCGTGCCGAGGAATGAGAAAAGCTCATTTGCCGCTTTAAAGAACACCTCATCGCTCACTGTTGCAAGGTCATCCTTAAGAAGAAGCGCAACAAGGCGAAGGAAAATTGTGATATCTCTGCTGTAGAGGTCATAGGGCTCGCTGCCCGCATAATGCCACGATACAAGCTCCGTTACGATATCCCAACCGTTTTTGTATTCGCTGTCGGGGATATCAAGGTTATACTCTGCGGCAAGCTCCTGAATGCCGCCCTCACCGTAGAGGGGATCTTCAAGAATCTTTACAAGGCCGCCCACTGCAGTTGCAACAAGGTCATAGTAGAAAGCGTCTTCATCAATGCCCATTTCTTCCATTCTGAAGCCCTTGCCGAGGCGGTACTGAACGCCCGCTTTGAGGAAGCCCTTTGCGTAGTCGTTAAGACCTGCGTTCATAAGGTCAAGCTGCTCCTGAGTGTAGCCTGCAACGGTTGCAGAGAGCGCATCGGTGTCGATTGAATCAATGCTTCTTGCCTCATACTTGATTTCATCATCGGTAAGAGTCATGGCTCTGTACTCAAGAGGATACATCGTAAGAGAGGTTGTTGCAAAATCATAGATAACATTGCCCGAGGGGGATGTGTAGGTTGCGGCATCGCTGCAATGCTCATGACCTGTGAAAACAAGCTTGATGCCCCAATCGGCAAAAAGAGTTGCGGTTGTATAGTGGAATCTTACGATGAAGTTTCTGCTGAGAATTCTCTGAAGAGGAAGATGGTCGAGAAGGTTGTGGTGCATCATGAGAATGGGATATTTGCCGTCTGCCTTGGCTTTGTCTGCCTGCTCTTTTACCCATGAAAGCTTTTCGGCTGACATACCGTCTTCTGTTGACTTTGTGGGGTCGTTACTGTCAAGAGCAATAAGTCTGTAATCATCGTTGAGGTCTGCAGTGTATGAAGCTGTGCCTTCAAGTGTGGTAAGCGCTTCATCAAAGCCGAAATGATTATATACTCTTACAAAATCGTCAAGGTTTGTTTCGCAGTCAACGCCGTAATCGTGGTTGCCGGGGATAACATAAACAGGCTTGCCCGATTCCTTCTCAAACTTTTCAAGCTTTGCAGCCATGTCAATATGCTCCTGATGGATTGCCTTGCCGTTGTCAACAAGGTCACCCGAGAGAAGAACGAATTCGCAGTCATCCGATTCGGCGCACTGCCTGAGGAATTCATCAATTATAAAGCTGCTTTCTTCTTCCATAGCAGCTCTGCGGTTTGCATACCAATAAATATCGTCGCCTTCAATTATGGGCACAAGTTCTTCCGATGGGATGTTGTAATGCAAATCTGATGCAACAAAGAACTTGGTTTCATCCTCTGCCGCAAAGGCGGTAAAACCGATTGCAAGCGATGAAATGATAATCACGGTGGAGAGTAAAACGCTCAATACTTTTTTCATTTTTGCACCTCTTTAAAAAATATAGTATAAATATACCATATATTTTTTTATAATGCAAGCAGTTATATTTTGCAAATGGATATTGAAAAAGTATTCCGTACATTGTAGAATATAACCATAAAATGATAAAAGGAGTGTTTTTATGTCAAAAGCATCAAAACTCAGAAAGCAAGCTGAGCTTGCACAAAAGCCGACCGTGAAGCAGGCATTTTTAAACTTTATCGACGCAATGACCGATAACAGGAATTTCTGCATGGCGTGGCTTATTGCGGGCTTCATTTTCTTCACGGTCTACGGCTTCATTGATAACCCCGACCTTGCAAAAACCGCAAGCGTTATAGGCAAAACCCATCCCCGCCTTTTCATCTGGTGGGCAGTATTCTCAGGCGTATCGCTTTATCTTAACATTCATTATCTTTACAAGCTCAACTCCTTCAAAACAGAAAAGCTTGCAAAATTCGGCAATGTATGCACAATTCTCGGCTTCTTCTGCATCTTTGCGTGCGTGCATATCCCCTCGGTTGAGCCTGAAGACGGCAAACCCCTTCAGATGGCGGCTCACTGGTCAACTGCCCTGCTCTTTGCGGCGTTTTTTGCGGCGGCAATAATAGCCTTCCTGCTCCACAAATCCATGCAGAAGAGCGTGAAGCACATCATTATGCTTGTAACTCTTGCACTCACTCTCATTCTTATGGTTGTGCTTCTGCTCATCTTCGGCAAAAGCGGCGGAATTGAAAGCATCCCCATGTGGGTTGCCTACATAATCATTTTTATGCTCAACTTCACAAAGCCCTTTCAGCCCGTGAAGGAATAATATCATCAAATTCCGGCAACAAACAACGCCCCGTGACGGTGTGTCACGGGGCGTTAATCATTTTATTCAGTTCTTCTCAACACCGAGAGTTACCTTTTCGCCGTTGATATCCCAATCCTTGGCGAAGGAGCCGCCTGCAGCTGCGATGATATCGGTTGCAAGAACATCGTGCATAACGGTTTCTTTGTTTGAAGCGAAGATTGCTTCAATCTTTTCGTTGCCGCTCACATAAATTTTAATGGTATCCATAACCTCAAAGCCTGCGTCCTTACGCATGGTCTGAATCTTTGAGATAAGCTCTCTTACGAAGCCTTCTTCAATGAGTTCATCGGTGAGGTTTGTGTCAAGCACAACGGTAACGCCGTTGCCGCTTTCGGCACGGAAGCCTTCCTTCTGAACGGTTTCAATAAGAAGGTCTTCAACTGCGAGCGAAATTTCGGTATCGCCTGCGGTGAAGGTGAGAGCACCCTTTGCATCAAGCTCTGCCTTTGCTGCCGAGCCGTCAAGCGATGCGAGATATTCTCTGATTGCGCCGAGCAGCTTGCCGTACTTGGGGCCGAGTGTCTTGAGCTGGGGCTTGAAGTTATATGAAACATAGCCCGATGAATCGTTAACAAATTCAAGAGCCTTGACATTAAGCTCATCCTCAATGATTTCGCAGAATTCCTTGCCGAGAACCTTCTCTGCGCTCACGAAAATCTTGCCGAGGGGCTGTCTGTTCTTGATGTTTGCGGTGTTTCTTGCAGCTCTGCCGAGAACAACAATGTTGAGAATCTCGTCCATTGATGCTTCAAGGTCCTTAACAACAAAAGCAGCATCCGAAACGGGATAATCGCAAAGATGAACGCTGATGGGCGCATTCTTATCAACGCTGCATACAAGGTTGCGGTAGATATCCTCTGCCATGAAGGGAATCATGGGCGCAGCAAGCTTGACAACGGTTACAAGAGCAGTGTAAAGAGTCATATAAGCGTTGATCTTATCCTGCTCAAGGCCCTGTGCCCAATAGCGCTCTCTGCCTCTGCGGACATACCAGTTACTCATATCGTCAACAAAGCTCTGAAGCGCCTTTGCAGCTTCGGGGATAGCGTAGCTGTCAAGATAGCCGTCAACGGTGTCGATAAGAGTGTTGAGCCTTGAAAGAAGCCACTTATCCATGATGGAAAGCTTGTCATAATCAAGAGTATGCTCTGTGGGGTTGAACTTATCGATATTTGCATAGAGCACATAGAATGCGTATGTGTTCCAGAGTGTACCCATAAACTTACGCTTGCCCTCAACAACAGCGTTGTCGTGGAAGCGGTTGGGAAGCCAGGGTGCGGAGTTAGTATAGAAATACCAGCGGATAGCGTCTGCGCCGTGCTTTGCAAGTGCATCGAAGGGGTCAACAGCGTTGCCCTTTGATTTTGACATCTTCTGACCGTTTTCATCCTGAACAAGACCGAGAACGATAACATTCTTATAGGGTGACTTGTCAAAGAGAAGGGTTGAAATTGCCATGAGTGAATAGAACCAGCCTCTTGTCTGGTCAACAGCCTCAGAGATGAACTCTGCGGGGAACTGCTGCTCAAAGAGGTCTTTATTTTCAAACGGATAGTGATGCTGAGCGAAGGGCATTGCACCTGAATCGTACCAGCAGTCGATAACCTCAGGCACTCTCTTCATTTCGCCGCCGCACTTTTCGCACTTGATTGTGACATCGTCGATGAACGGTCTGTGAAGCTCAATATCATCGGGGCAATTGCTGCTCATTGACTTGAGCTCTTCAATTGAGCCGATTGAATGTCTGTGACCGCATTCGCATTCCCAGATGTTGAGGGGTGTGCCCCAATAACGGTTACGGCTGATGCCCCAATCCTGAATATTTTCAAGCCAGTCGCCGAAGCGGCCCTTGCCGATGCTTTCGGGAATCCAGTTAACGGTGTTGTTATTCTTGACAAGGTTATCCTTAACGGCTGTCATTTTGATAAACCATGATTCTCTTGCGTAATAGATAAGCGGAGTGTCGCATCTCCAGCAGAAGGGATAGTCATGCTCAAACTTGGGGGCCGAGAAGAGCTTGCCTTCCTTATCAAGGTCAACAAGGATTTTGGGGTCTGCATCCTTGACGAACATTCCTGCATAGGGAGTTTCCTCGGTCATATTGCCCTTGCCGTCAACAAACTGAATGAAGGGAAGGTCATATGCTCTGCCGACCTTGGCGTCATCCTCACCGAATGCGGGTGCGATATGAACGATACCCGTACCGTCTGACATGGTTACATAGTTGTCAACCGTTACGAAATGAGCCTTTTTGCCCTGCTTTTCGGCAACCTTGCCTGCGCATTCAAAGAGGGGCTCGTATTCCTTGCCCTCAAGGTCTGTACCTGCATAGGTTTCAAGGATTTCATAAGCGGGAGTGCCGCTTTCCTTATCGGCAAGTGAGCCGAGAACGGTATCAAGAAGAGCCTTTGCCATATAATAAGTGTAGCCGTCTGCTGCCTTTACCTTGCAATAGGTCTCTGTGGGGTTAACGCAGAGGGCGCAGTTTGAGGGCAGAGTCCAGGGAGTTGTTGTCCATGCAAGGAAATAAGCATCCTCGCCGATAACCTTGAAGCGAACAACTGCCGAGCGCTCTTTTACTGCCTTATAGCCCTGAGCAACCTCATGGGATGAAAGAGGTGTGCCGCAGCGGGGGCAATAGGGAACAATCTTGAAGCCCTTATAAAGGAGACCTTTGTTCCAGATTTCCTTGAGTGACCACCAGATTGATTCGATATAGCTGTTGTGATAGGTAACATAGGGGTCATCCATATCAGCCCAGAAGCCGACAGTTCCTGAGAAGTCCTCCCACATTCCCTTGTATTTCCAAACGCTTTCCTTGCATCTGCCGATGAAGGGTTCAAGGCCGTAGCTTTCAATCTGTTCCTTGCCGTTGATGCCGAGCTCCTTCTCAATTTCAAGCTCAACGGGAAGGCCGTGAGTATCCCAACCCGCTTTTCTGGGCACCATATAGCCCTTCATTGTTCTGTATCTGGGAATCATATCCTTGATAACACGGGTAAGAACATGGCCGATATGGGGCTTGCCGTTAGCGGTGGGAGGGCCGTCATAGAAAGTATAGGTGGGGCAGCCCTTTCTCTCTTCAATGCTCTTTTCGAAAATCTGATTTTCCTTCCAGAAATCAAGCACTGCCTTTTCTCTGGCGACGAAATCGAAATTCGACGAAACCTTTTCGTACATTTTTTCATTCCTCCGATATATTTTTGAAAATTCTCTACCAAAAAAATAATCCCTGACCCTAATCGGGACAAGGAACAACAAAAAACACCTGCATAACCCGATCTTTATGCTTCCCCGTAACGGAGGGATTCCGTCAAAGCCTACTCAGCAATTTATTAATTTGCTTTTCGGTTTGCGATTCGGGAGTGATATTCACTTTTGCGGCAATCGGCAGGTTCACACTATCCCCGCCTCACTTGGATTGCACTTGCACAAGCTACTGTCTCCGTCATAATCTTTAAAAGGTCAATTATTAAATTCTCAGTTATGGTAAAGTATAGCACACCGTTGCAGCATTGTCAACTATACAATAATATATAAGTATAAACACATGAATATTTTAATTATTCTGTAAGGATTGATATTAATTTATAATTATGATATAATAACTGTATCTTCGCAAAGAAAGGATGTTTTTACAATGACAGAAATCACAAAAGATATGAAAATCGGCGAAATTCTTGACGCTAACCGTGAAGTTGCTCCCTTCTTCCTTGAGATGGGTATGCACTGCCTCGGCTGCCCCTCGGCAAGAAACGAATCGGTTGCTCAGGCTTGCATGGTGCACGGCGTTAACGCTGATGAGCTCATCGCTAAAATCAACGCATTCCTCGCAAAATAAATGAATCTTTCCGAAAGAATGCTTATGGCGGCAAAGATGGTGCGTAAGGGTAATGCAGTTGCCGATATCGGCACCGACCACGCCTATCTTGCCGCCTGGCTCGTTTTAAACGGCATTGCATCAAAGGCTCTTGCGTGCGATATTCGCAAGAGTCCGCTTGAAAATGCCCGAAAAACCGTTGAACACTACGGTCTGAAGGATAAAATAACCCTCCGCCTCTCCGACGGTTTTGACGATATCGAGCCCTTTGAGGCAGATGATTTTATTATGTGCGGCATGGGCGGTACGCTTATGGAGCAGCTCGCTTCAAGAGCATACTGGCTGAAGGATAAGTCAAAAAGAATTATTGTGCAGCCCCAATCCCACGCCGAGGATATCCGCAGATTCTTTGTTGAAAACGGCTTTGAAATCCTTTGTGAAGATGCCTGCATCGACAGCGGCAAGCTTTACTGCGCAATGGCTGCCGAATACACGGGCGAAATAAAAGAAAAGCCGATATCTTACATATACACGGGTGAGCTTTCAAAATGCGCCAAACCCGAAGCAAAGCTTTACCTTGAAAAAATCAACGCTCAGCTCAAAAAGAAGCTTGAAGCCGAAAAAATTCACGGCTCGGCAGAGGTTGCCTGTTACCTCGAAAAAATCACTCTCAAAACGGAGGAAATCATAAATGGAATGCAGGCCGACGGTTAAAGATATTTTTGATTACATTGACAGTATTGCGCCTTTTGAAGCACAGTGCGATTGGGATAACAGCGGTCTGATTGTGGGCAGCTTCAATGCTCAGGTCAATAAAATCGGCGTTGTGCTTGATATCACCTGCGATGCAGTGAAATACGCCGCCCAAAACGGAATTGACCTTATCGTGAGCCACCATCCCGTTATCTTCAGAGCGGTAAAAAATTTTTATGCCGATGACCCTGCTTTTTTGCTTGCAAAAAACGGAATTTCCGCAATATGTGCCCACACCTCGCTTGACATTGCAAAGGGCGGTGTCAACGATGCGCTTGCGGCGGCACTCGGCTTTGAAAACGCATCCCCCCTCACCGAAAGCGGAGAAGAAGCAATGGTAAGAGTTGCAGAAATAAAGCCGACAACCGCAGATGAGCTTGCCGAGCTTGTTGCAGATAAGCTTTCAACCTGCGTTGCCGTTGCCGACGGCGGAAAAGAAATCAAAAAAGTTGCATTATGCGGCGGTGCAGGATCGGATTTCTTTGAAATTGCGGGCTGTGATGCTTACATCACGGGCGAAGTGAAGCACCACGAATTTTTCAAAGCCGCCGAAGTCGGAATAACTCTTATTGCCGCAGGGCACTTCGAAACAGAAAATCCCGTTGTTGCAGTTCTTGCGAAAAAACTAAAAAATAATTTCGGCTGCGAAGTTGAAATCATCCCACAGAAATCACCGGTTAAATACTACAGATGAGGAAACATTTATGCCCCTTGACGGAATCACATTAAATTTACTCAAAAGCGAGCTTTCGCAATATATAATCGGAAGCAGAATAGAAAAAATACACCAGCCTTCAAAGGATGAGCTGGTGTTTCACCTGCGTTCAAGAGAAGGTGCATACCGCCTTCTTGTTTCGGCTTCGGCCAACAGCCCGAGGCTTCATCTCACGGCCAATGCCCCCGAAAACCCTGCAACGCCGCCGATGCTCTGTATGCTTTTCAGGAAGCATCTCACGGGCTGCGTTATAACGGATATACGCCAGCTCGGGCTTGACAGAGTTGTTTTTATTGACCTTGCGGGCACGAACGAAATCGGTGACGCCGTAACCTTCACGCTCTGCGTTGAAATTATGGCAAAACACAGCAACATTGTGCTTATCAATTCAGACGGTGTTAT
This sequence comes from Clostridia bacterium, assembly GCA_017403185.1. GTDB lineage: Bacteria > Bacillota > Clostridia > Oscillospirales > Acutalibacteraceae > CAG-177. The sequence continues at coordinate 45,298 of JAFQON010000007.1, read as the reverse complement.
TGTCGATGCTGTAAAGCGAGTTGACTTTACACAATCATCCGTGCGTCAGATATTACCCACATTCAGGTATGAATATCCGCCCCGTCAGGGCAAGCTGAATTTGACTGAAACCGAACCCGAAGCAGCTGTGAAAACAATTAAAAGCTGCACGGGGAAGCGGCTTTCGGGAGCAATTCTTGAATCCCTTGAGGGCGTTTCTCCCTTGATAAGCCGTGAAATTGCATCATTCGCCTGCGGCGGAGATATTGCAGCAAGTGAAATGAATGAAATAAATGAGCAAAGGCTTGAAAGCAAGCTGACGGAAATAAAAAATATGCTTCTTGAAGGCGGCGGAAATCCAACCATGCTTATCCGTGAGGGCGTAAAGCCATACGACTTTACATTTACGGATATTATGCAATACGGTTTCACAGTAACGCCAAAGCAATATGAAAGTTTCTCCGAGCTTCTTGACAGCTTTTATTACGAAAAAGACCGTTTTGAAAGAACCCGTCAGCGCAGTCAATCACTGCTAAAGCTTCTCACAAACGCTGCATCAAGAGCGGCAAGAAAGCTGCAGAGCAGGCAGGCGGAGCTTGATGCCTGCGCAGACCGAGATACTCTTCGCATCAACGCTGAGCTGATTCTCGCAAATCAATACAGGCTTGAGAAGGGCTCGTTATTCTATGACCTTGAAAATTTCTATGACAATAACAATGTTGTGCGCATTCCCGCCGCCCCTGCACTTTCACCCTCGGCAAATGCTCAGAAATATTTCAAGGAATACCGCAAGGCAAAAACCGCCGAAAGCATGCTCGGTGAGTTGATTGAGCAAAGCGAGCAAGAGCTTGCCTATCTCGAATCGGTCATTGACTCGGTAAACCGTGCAGACGGCTACACAGAGCTTGCCGAAATCCGCAACGAGCTTTATGAGCAGGGATATTTAAAGCGTGCCAAAAATGATAAATCAAAGAAGCCGAAGCCTCTTCCGCCGCTTGAATATGTATCGGATGACGGCTACACAATCCTTGTGGGCAGAAACAATGTTCAGAATGATTTACTCACCTTCAAAACTGCTGCTAAGGATGATTCGTGGTTTCACACTCAGAAAATCCCCGGCTCCCATGTTGTTGTTATCGGCAACGGCGATATAATCCCCGAGCTCACCTGCAGGCAGGCGGCAATTCTGGCGGCATACCACAGTGGCGGCAGAGAGTCCTCTCAGGTTGCGGTTGACTATACGGAAGTGCGTTCACTCAAAAAGCCGACGGGTGCAAAGCCGGGCAAGGTTATTTACCACACATATAACACAATGTGGGTAACACCCGACAGAGAACTGTGTGAAAGGTTAAAAAAGAAATGAATACCGAAACCCTTAAATCAATCCGTGAAGCAGAGAGAGAATCGCATCTTGAAATTTATTCAACAGCCAAGCTTTTTGAAAGCGGAAGCTGGCTGCAAAAGCCGGTAAAAACCGTGCCGTCTGAGTTATTTATTCAGGCGGCACGGCTTTATAATGTCAAAATATTTGTTAATCGAATATTTTTATATATTTGTCATTTGACAATATGCACTGTTATTTGTATAATAATATATAAAAGAGGTGGTTGTATATATGAAAAAAACAGTTAAGAAAATTTTGATTGCTTTTTTTGCAATTCTCCTTTGCGCACTTTTGGTTTTATCAAATGTTTCTTTGCTCAGAATACCGAGCAGCATAGATTATCGCATTGATGATGTGAGAGCAACATGGTCAAGAAATGTCGGCCCCGAAATAAACGGAATAGATATTGACTACAGCTATTACTCACCCATTGAAAACGGTGCTTCAACAGATAAAAAATATCCTCTTATAATCATCATGGCAGGTGCACTTGAAGGGCTTCAGGAGGGCTTTGAGCTTATAGCAAATGTAATGCCCAAATGGACAACCGCAGAGTATCAGTCACGCTTTGAAAACGGCAACGCATTCCTTTTCATTGCCCGTGCACCTGAAGAGGACTGGCTTTATTGGGATTATTCAAAGCTGACCCCGAGCCTTAAAGCGGCAATTGACGGCTTCTGCACGCAGAACCCTAATGTTGATACAGACAGAATTCATATAATAGGCTGGTGCCTCGGCGGCAACGGTGCGATAAACCTTGCAACCACCTATCCGAATGAATTTGCATCTGCAACCATTATGTGCCCTGACAGAGCCATAAACGAAAACGAGGCTCAGGCACTCAAAAATATGCCCGTCTGGTTCATGGGTTCAGAAACGGATACATACTCAAGCTACAAAAACTGCATTCTCAAATCATACAACCGGCTTTGTGAGGTCAGCAACAGAAAAAGCGATGTGAGGCTCACATCCTACAGCAGTGCACCCGATGTGCCCTTGCTTGAATGGATACCGTTTATCTTCAATCATAATCTGTGGAATAACCTTGCAAGCGATATGATTACTAACGACCCCGCCTATCCCGATATGAAAACAATTGACGGTAACGGAAAAGAAATTGACAATTCCTCTGCAATATCCTGGCTTAATCCTCTTACTATTGACGACAACAGAGAAAAATCCGAAGCCCGTGATACCGAAACCTTCGGTGCAAAGGTTAAGTTTTTCTTTGGCGAAAGCATAAAAGTATTTTTAAAATCAAGGCTTATGATGCTTATGCTCAACGCATTCACGCTTCTTGGATGGATTTAACAATTACAAATAAAAACCGCTGATAAAATCGTTTGATTCTCTCAGCGGTTTTCTTTTTTTACTGTATATCGTCCGAATCTGCGGCTGTGATTGCGGTTTCGGATTCTCTGAAAAGCAGAGAAATGCACCAGATACCCGCAAGGGCAATAACAGTGTAAACAATCCTGCTGAGAATTGCTCCCTGTCCGCCAAAAATCCATGCCACAAGGTCAAACTGAAACAGACCGATGCTGCCCCAGTTAAGTGCACCGACAATAATAAGAGCCAGTGAAATTTTATCAAGCATTCGTCTCAACTCCTTACTTGCTTTTCACGCATAGTATGAGCAGATTTTGCTTAAGATATTCGTAAAAATAAAAAATGCAAACAACAACATCTGTTATTGTTTGCAAATTTTTTTAAAATTCAAACTTTACATCGCTGTCTTTAAGCAAAGGTGCTTTTTTATCCTTTTCCGAAAGCACAGGGTCATCAACGCCCCATTCAACGCCGATATCCGCATCATTCCAACAGATGCTTCTGTCATTCTCGGGTGAATAGAATTCATCAACCTTATATGAAAGCTCAACATTATCAGTTAATGTAACAAAACCGTGAAGGCAGCCTTTAGGAATATAGAGCATTTTTTTGTTCTCTTCACTCAGCTCAACGGCAATCCATTTCATATATGTGGGTGAGCCCTCTCTGATATCAACCGCAACATCAAGAATTTTTCCCCTTGTGCAGCTCACAAGCTTTGCCTGCGACTTGGGGTCGGTCTGGCAGTGCAGGCCCCTGAGAGTGCCCTTCTGAGCCGAAAAAGAGCGGTTATCCTGAACAAAATCTGCCTTTATACCGAACTTTTCAAGCTCTCTTTTTGAATATGTTTCGCAGAACCAGCCGCGGTTATCACCAAAAACCTGAGGTTCTATTTCAAAAACGCCGCTGACCGCCGTTTCATTCAGTTTCATAATCCAAGTTACCTTCCACACCCCAGCACGGTCTTTCGCCGGGCTTGCCGCCCGTATAGAGAATTTTGCCTTCGGCAACCGAACGCAGATGCTGACCGTAGGATGATTTTCCGTATTTTTCTGCAGAACGAAGCAAAGCCTCACGGCTTATCCAACGCATATTGTACGCAATCTCTTCGGGGGCTGAAATCTTGATTCCCTGAAGCTTTTCAACGGTTTTGATGAAGTTTGCCGCATCCATAAGATTTTCAACCGTTCCTGTATCAAGCCACGCGAAGCCTCTGCCCATAAGCTTGATATCAAGGTCACCGTTTTGCAGATACATCTGGTTGATATCCGTTATCTCAAGCTCACCTCTTTTTGAGGGCTTGAGGGATTTTGCATATTCCACAACTCTGTTATCATAGAAATACAGACCCGTTACCGCATAGTTTGATTTGGGCACCTCGGGCTTCTCTTCAATCGAAACAGGCACTCCGTTTTCATTAAATTCAACAACACCGAAGGCCTGCGGATTATCAACATAATAGCCGAAAATCGTGGCTCTGTTTTTATTTTTTGCAGCCTGCCTGAGCATATGACCCAAGCCGTTGCCATAGAAAATATTATCACCCAGAACCATTGCAACATCGTCGTCACCGATAAATTTTTCGCCGATGATAAATGCCTGGGCAAGACCCTCAGGCTTCTCCTGCACAGCATATGACAGGCTCAAACCAAACTGCCTGCCGTTGCCGAGAAGTTCTTCGAATTTGGGCGTATCGGTGGGAGTGGAAATAATCAGAATCTCTCTGATGCCTGCAAGCATAAGCGTTGAGAGGGGATAATATATCATAGGTTTATCATAAACGGGCAGAAGCTGCTTACTTGTGACCATTGTCAGGGGATAAAGCCTTGTGCCTGAACCACCCGCAAGAATAATTCCTTTCAAACAAAACACTCCGTTTCAGAATGAAGTTGATTTGCCGCAAAACAAAATTTATTACAGTTATAATATCACTATTTGTAGAAAATGTCAACAAACATTGCCATATTTCGATATCCCTTTATGAAATATGTTGACTTTCGAAATAAAATTGAAATAAATTAAAAGAAACAGTTTACATTTAAAATTTAATGTGATATAATATTCAAGAACATTTGTTCATAGTTTTATCGGGAGGAAAGTCATGGATAAGTTTGTGCTCCATTCAAAATATAAGCCCACCGGCGACCAGCCTCAGGCTATTGCAGAGCTTGTTGACGGGCTCAACAAAGGCTATGCTGAGCAGACCCTGCTTGGCGTTACGGGCTCGGGAAAAACTTTCACAATGGCAAACATCATTGAAAAAGCCAACAGACCCACCCTTGTGCTTGCGCACAACAAAACCCTTGCCGCTCAGCTTTGCTCGGAATTCCGTGAATTCTTCCCCGAAAACGCGGTTGAATATTTCGTCTCATACTATGACTATTATCAGCCCGAGGCGTATATTCCCACAACCGATACTTATATTGAAAAAGACTCCGCGGTCAACGATGAAATCGATAAGCTCCGCCACTCCGCAACCTCTGCGCTCTCCGAAAGGCGCGATGTTATCATTGTTGCCAGCGTTTCGTGCATATACACTCTCGGCGACCCCATTGACTACCGCAGCATGGTTATTTCCCTGCGCACGGGCATGGAGAAAAGCCGCGATGAACTGATAGAAAAGCTTGTTTCCATTCAGTATGAAAGAAACGATATTGACTTCAGCCGTAACAAATTCAGGGTCAGGGGCGATGTGGTTGAAATCTTCCCCGTTTATTCAAACGAAAACGGCATCAGGGTTGAATTTTTCGGCGATGAAATTGACCGCATAAGCGAAATAAATGCGCTGACGGGTCAGGTGAAAAGCGTGCTGTCACACGCCGCAATCTACCCTGCATCGCATTATGTTATCGCTCCGGATAAAATGGAGCGTTCAATAAAAAATATTTTTGAAGAAATGCTTGAAAGGGAAAAATATTTTCAGGAAAACGGAAAGCTTCTTGAGGCTCAGCGTATCAGGCAGAGAACAGAATATGATATTGAAATGCTGCGTGAAACGGGCTTTTGCAAGGGCATTGAAAACTATTCAAGAGTCATGTCAGGCAGGCCTGCAGGCTCAGCACCGTTTACACTTCTCAATTATTTCCCCGATGATTTCCTGCTGTTTGTTGACGAATCCCATGTTACCCTGCCGCAGGTAAGGGCAATGTACGGCGGCGACAGAGCAAGAAAAGAGAGCCTTATCAACTTCGGCTTCCGTCTGCCCTCCGCCTATGACAACAGACCTCTTACCTTTGATGAATTTTACGAAAGAACGGGTCAGAAAATATTCGTCAGCGCAACTCCCGGCGAGCTTGAAAAAGAGAAGAGTGCACACATTGCGGAGCAGGTTATCAGACCGACAGGCCTGCTTGACCCCGAAATTTCCGTAAGACCGATTGAAGGGCAGATTGACGACCTTGTGAGCGAAATCAACATCCGCACCGCAAAAGACGAAAGAGTGCTCGTGACAACCCTCACAAAGCGCATGGCGGAGGATCTGACGGATTACCTTGAAAATCTTGATATCAAGGTCCGCTATATGCACCACGATATTGACACGATAGAGCGAATGGAGATTATCCGCGACCTGAGGCTCGGTGAATTCGATGTGCTTATCGGCATCAACCTTCTGCGCGAAGGTCTTGATATTCCCGAGGTTTCGCTCGTTGCAATTCTTGACGCGGATAAAGAAGGCTTCCTGCGCTCAGAAACATCGCTTGTTCAGACCATAGGCAGAGCCGCAAGAAACGCTCAGGGAACGGTTATAATGTATGCCGACTGCGTCACTCCGTCAATGGAAAGAGCGATAACCGAAACCGAGCGCCGCAGGCAAAAACAGATGAAATACAACGAAGAAAACGGCATTGTGCCGCAGACAATCGTTAAGGATGTTCACGAAATAATTGAAATTTCCGCTAAGGGCGACGAAGAAAAATCAATCTCAAAGATGAGCAAGAAGGAGCGCGAAGCAATGATTATCAGGCTCACGGCTGAGATGAAATCGGCGGCAAAGATACTTGAATTTGAACACGCCGCTTATCTTCGCGATAAAATCGAAAAACTCAGAAGAGGTAAATAAATGGCAGTTAAATATCTTACAGTCAAGGGTGCGAAAGAGCACAATCTAAAAAATGTTGATATATCAATCCCACGCGACAAGCTCGTTGTTTTCACGGGTCTTTCGGGCTCGGGCAAATCATCCCTTGCCTTTGACACGATATACGCCGAGGGTCAGCGAAGATATGTTGAATCTCTTTCATCATACGCAAGGCAGTTTCTCGGTCAGATGGAAAAGCCCAACATCGAGAGCATTGAAGGGCTATCCCCCGCTATATCTATTGACCAGAAAACAACATCAAAAAATCCCCGTTCAACCGTCGGCACGGTAACGGAGATTTATGACTATCTGCGTCTGCTTTATGCAAGAATCGGCATCCCACACTGCCCCGAATGCGGCAGAGAAATCAGCAGGCAGACCGTTGACGATATCACAACTCAGGTGCTTTCGCTTGAAGAAGGAACAAAAATTCAGGTTATGGCGCCCATCGCAAGAGGCAAAAAGGGCGAATATGTGAAGGAGCTTGACCATATCCGCAAAAGCGGCTTTGCAAGGGTCAGGATTGACGGCATCATCTATGACCTTTCGGAAGAAATCAAGCTTGAAAAGAATATAAAGCACAATATTGAGGTCATTGTTGACCGACTTGTTATAAAAGACGGCATCCGTTCAAGACTTGCCGATTCAATTGAAACCGCAACGAATCTTACGGAAGGGCTTCTGCTGATTGATGTTGTCGGCGGCGAAGAGCAGCTCTATTCGCTCAACTACGCCTGCCCCGAGCACGGCGTCAGCATTGAGGAGCTTGAGCCGCGCTCATTCTCATTCAACAACCCCTTCGGCGCCTGCCCCAAATGCTCAGGTCTGAGCGTATTTATGAAAATCGACCCGAAGCTTGTTATTCCCAACCCGAATCTTTCAATTAAAGAGGGCGCAATTCAGGCAAGCGGCTGGGGAAATGCAGACGGCGGCACAATAGCACAGATGTATTATGAAGGGCTTGCAAATGCCTATGATTTCTCGCTTGATACTCCGTTCAAAGACCTTTCAAAAAAGGCTAAGGATGTTATTTTCTACGGCACCGGAGGCAAAAAAATAAAGCTCGAACGCCGCAGCGAATACGGCAGCGGCACATATATGACCGATTTTGAAGGCATTATAAACAACCTTGAAAGAAGATACCATGAAACAACAAGCGAGTATTCAAGAGCAGAAATCGAAACCTATATGTCGAGCGTCAAGTGCCCCGAATGCGGCGGTGCAAGGCTGAGAAAGGAATCGCTCGGCGTAACCGTTGGCGGCATCAACATTGACGAATTCACAAATAAATCCATCGATAAAGAAATCGAATTTCTCGATAACATTCAGCTCAGCGAACGCGACAGCATGATTGCTCAGCAGATCATAAAAGAAATCAGGAGCAGGCTTGATTTCCTTTCAAGCGTAGGCCTCAATTATCTTACGCTTGCGCGCCCGTCTGCAACCCTTTCGGGCGGCGAGGCGCAGAGAATCCGCCTTGCAACGCAGATCGGCTCATCCCTTATGGGTGTTCTTTATATTCTTGACGAGCCGAGCATCGGTCTGCATCAGCGCGACAACGCAAAGCTTCTTAAAACCCTTCAGAATCTTCGCGATCTGGGCAACACTCTGATTGTTGTTGAACACGATGAAGAAACAATGCACGCCGCGGATTACATTGTCGATGTGGGCCCGGGTGCGGGCATTCACGGCGGCGAAATCGTTTGTTGCGGCAGCGTTGACGACATTATGAACTGCGAAAAATCGGTTACGGGTCAGTATCTCAGCGGCAAAAAATACATTCCCGTCCCCGAAAAGAGAAGGGAAGGCAGCGGCAAAGCCCTCACCGTCTACGGCGCAAAGGAAAACAATCTTTGCAACATAGATGTTGAGTTCCCTCTCGGTAAGTTCATCTGCGTATCGGGCGTTTCGGGCTCGGGCAAATCGTCGCTCGTCAACGAAATCCTCAAAAAGCATCTTGTGACCGAGCTTAACGGCGCAAAGAAGGTTGCGGGAAGCCACGATAAAATCACGGGCACGGAGTATCTTGACAAGGTTATTGATATTGACCAGTCCCCCATCGGCAGAACTCCCCGTTCAAACCCTGCAACCTATACGGGCGTTTTCAACGATATCAGAGAGCTTTTCGCATCAACCGTTGATTCAAAGAAAAAGGGCTATAAATCAAGCCGTTTTTCGTTCAATGTGAAGGGCGGCAGATGCGAAGCCTGCCAGGGCGACGGCATAGTTAAAATCGAGATGCACTTCATGAGCGATATCTATGTGCCTTGCGAAGTGTGCAAGGGTCAGCGATATAACCGTGAAACTCTTGAAGTGCGTTACAAGGGCAAAAACATCCATGATATTCTTGATATGACGGTTGAAGAGGGAATGAATTTCTTTGAAAGCATCCCCAAAATCCACCGCAAGATAAAGACCCTCTATGATGTCGGTTTGGGATATATCAAAATCGGTCAGCCCGCAACAACTCTTTCGGGCGGCGAAGCGCAAAGAGTGAAGCTTGCAACAGAGCTCGCAAGAGTTGCAACGGGCAAAACGGTTTATATTCTTGACGAGCCTACAACGGGTCTGCATACTGCCGATGTTCACAGGCTGATTGATGTGCTGCAGAAATTCGTTGACAAGGGCAACACGGTTATTGTTATTGAGCATAATCTTGATGTTATCAAGGTTGCCGACCATATAATCGACCTTGGACCCGAGGGCGGCAGCGGCGGCGGAAAAATCGTTGCTCAGGGAACCCCCGAAGAGGTTGCAAAATGCAAAAAATCCTATACGGGTATGTATCTGAAAGATGTTCTTTGACACACACCTCATCACCGCCTATGGCGGAGCTTCTCCTCAAGGAGAAGCCTTAACATAAGGATTGATTACATGAATACAACTTGCAACAAAAAATTAACCCACAACTCTCAAAAGCTGAGAAAAAATATGACTAAAGAAGAACGGCATTTGTGGTATGATTTTCTCAAAGAGCTGCCCGTTACATTTCACAGACAAAAAGTAATCAACAATTATATAGTTGACTTTTATTGTGCAAGCGCAAAAATTGTTATTGAACTTGACGGCACGCAACATTTCCTCGATGAAGGAATTGAAAAAGACAAAGAAAGAGATAGTTATCTGTCTTCTTTAGGATTAACTGTGTTGAGATATTCGAATTACGAAATAAACACTTCGTTTGAAAGTGTTTGTCAGGATATATTTAACAATCTTGTCTTGCGTAGTGCTCTTCCCTTGCCTTCTCCTCGAGGAGAAGGTGTCACCGCAGTGACGGATGAGGTGTGAAAAAGGAGAAAAATATGGATGTTTATAAGATTTGTCCCTTATTTGAAAATGATCGCTTTTTATTGCGTCATGTTCAAATTGAGGACTGTTCGGACTTATTAAAGGTTTATTCAGATAAAAAATCTGTTCCTTTCTTCAACAGTGACAACTGCTATGGTGATGATTTTTATTACACCACAAAGGAAAGAATGAAAGAAGCCATTGAGTATTGGTTCTTCGAATACAACAGAAAGGGCTTTGTCCGTTGGTCAATTGTCGATAAATCAAGCAACGAAGCGATAGGCACAATCGAACTGTTTCACAGAAAAGCAACTGATTATTTCACAAAATGCGGTTTATTAAGACTTGATTTAAGAAGCGATTACGAAACGAAAGACAAAATCATAAGCATTCTCTCTCCTGTTCTTCAGCCGACTTTCAAACTGTTTCGATGTGATAAAATAGCAACCAAATCAATTCCCGAAGCTTCGGAAAGGATTGATGCACTGAAAAGTCTCGGCTTCTCTTTGTCCGATAAAAAACTCATAGGACATGACGGCACGGAATACACAGATTATTTTGTGCTTCTTAAATAAATGCCGTTTTAAGGTGATAAAATGAAAACTCTGAAATTTCTGAATGCAAACATTAACCCGAATATGTCCTTGCTCTCAATAATTGACACATTCGGGCGTATGTGCAGAACCGATGCTGATTGCAAGGACGAAATGTTTCTGTTCGAATCGGGAGCACAAGTGCGTAACAGTGAGAAAATCTTTTTATTTTCGATTGTCAGACAGTTCAGCTGCGACGGTGATGAACTTATGCAGCTCCATCTTGATGTTTCATACCGCATCAACGAAAAAAATAAAAATATTTCAGAGTGTTCGTGGCACGAAAACTACGGCAATATGATTCAGGCTGCTCTGTTCTCAAAGTCCTTTGAATTATGCAAAAACTGCGGCATAATAAAAATAGATATATGGGCAGATAAAACTTAGCCTATTAAAAAGCAAAACGGGCGATTCGTGAATCGCCCCTACACAGAAAAAAGGGCACAGCCGACTGACTGTGCCCTTAATTTTTACTGTAAATTACTGCTCAACAGCGTAAACACTGACCTTCTTGCGGTCCTTGCCCATACGCTCGAACTTTACTGTGCCGTCGATGAGAGCGAAGAGAGTGTCATCTGAACCCTTGCCAACATTGTTGCCGGGATGGATGTGTGTGCCTCTCTGTCTAACGAGAATGTTGCCTGCGAGAACGAACTGACCGTCTGCTCTCTTTGCGCCAAGTCTCTTTGACTCTGAATCACGACCGTTACGGGTTGAACCCATACCTTTTTTATGAGCGAAAAGCTGTACATTTATCTTAAGCATTCTTTACACCTCCGTAGATTATTTTGATGTTTTCGGGATATTGCTTTGAAAGCTCTGTTAAGTGAAGCTCCAGACCTCTGAGCACTGCCTGAGCCTGCTCATCGGGCTGATTAAGAGTTAAACGCATTGCGCCGTCGCCGTCAACCGCATCGGCATTCGCACAGATAACATCCGTTATTGTGTTTGCCGCCATATATGCCGCTGATGAAACCGAAGCGCAGACAACATCTTTGCCGATTTCGGCGAAGTTTGCGTGACCTCTTATTTCAAAGCCATGTAGTTGTTTGTTACCGAATAAAAACTTAACCCTTATCATGGGGAAGCTTTTTATGCGTTGATAGCAGAGATTTCAACCTTGGTGTAAGGCTGTCTGTGGCCCATCTTTCTCTTTGCGTTCTTCTTGGGCTTGTAGGTCATAACGGTAATCTTCTTTGCCTTGCCGTTCTTGACAATCTTTGCGGAAACGCTTGCTCCGTCAACATAGGGAGCGCCAACGGTGATACCGTCGTCGGTTCCAACTGCGATAACCTTGTCAAAGGTGTACTCGCTTGCTTCTTCAGCGTCAAGCTTTTCGATGAATACTACATCGCCGGCCTGAACCTTGTACTGCTTGCCGCCTGTTTCGATAATTGCGTACATCGGAATATCATCCTTTTCTTTAAGACTCGCTATTCTTGTAACACTTATAACTGGGTTACCTGAGGCACAGAAAATATCTGTTTTTGGGCATAACTCACCCGCCCCGAATATGCGGCATGAAAGATTATAGCACAACAGTCAACTGTTGTCAAATGTTTTTTTATAATTATTCTATATTATTCTGCATTTTTGCGGCTGTGAGAGTGTTTCTCATCAGCATTGCAATTGTCATCGGGCCGACGCCGCCGGGCACGGGAGTTATCATTGATGCCTTTTCTTTGACCTCATCATAGTCAACATCACCGCAGAGCTTGCCGTTTTCATCCCTGTCCATACCTACATCAAGCACGATTGCACCGTCTTTGACCATATCGGCTTTCACGAATTTTGCAATACCAACCGCCGCAACAAGGATATCCGCCTGCTTTGTGATTTCGGCAAGGTTAACCGTCTTTGAGTGACACACCGTCACAGTTGCATTCCTTGCAAGCATGAGCATTGCCATGGGCTTACCAACGATATCGCTTCTGCCGATGATTACACAGTGCTTGCCCGTGGGGTCAATGCCTTCATATTCAAGCATTTTGACCATGCCCATCGGTGTGCAGGGTACGAGGCCGCCGTTGCCGATGCAGAGCTTGCCCACATTTTCGGGGTGGAAGCAGTCAACATCCTTTTCGGGCAGGATTCTTTCAAGCACTTCGTTTTTATTGATGTGTTTGGGCACGGGAAGCTGGCAGAGAATGCCGTTGACTGTTTTATCGGCATTCAGCTTGTCAATAAGCTCAAGAAGCTCCTCGGTTGTTGTTTCTTCGGGGAGAGCAAATTCAAGCGAGCGCATACCCGTTCTTTCGCAGGCGGCTTTTTTGTTGTTAACATAAATTCTCGATGCAGGGTCGCTGCCGACAATTATAACCGCAAGAGTGGGGAGAATCCCCTGCTCCTTGAGCTCTGCAACCTGCTCGGATATTTTATCAAGATTGAATTCTCGTATTGCTTTGCCGTCAATTATCTTCGCCATTTTCTGCCTCTCCTTCTTCGGTTTCCTCAACCTTTTCTTCGGTTGTATCGGGTTCTTCTTTTGTTTCTTCTGCTTCTTCGGGCTGTTCCTCTGCAGAGCTTTCTTTTTCGGCTTCATCTTCTGCCGTTTCGGATTCTTCTTTTTCAGGCTCAGCAGCCTCCCGCTTTGCTTCCTCAGCCTGCTTCTTGAGCTCCTCTTCAAGGAAGAAATCCACACCGTCAATCGGCTGAGGGTTCTTTGTGTATTTTATAAGAAGCATAACAAGAAGAACTGCACACACAACAACTATCGCTGCCGAAAGCACCTGAGAAGTGCGGATATTTGTGCCTGCGATATAAAGGCTGTCTGTTCTGAGGCCTTCAACAAAGGTTCTCTCTGCGCCGTACCATATGCCGTAGCAAAGAGCAACCTGACCGCTGAATTTTCTGAACTTGCGGCAGATTATATAGAGCACAAGCACGCCGAGAAGGCACCATATCGATTCATACAGGAAGGTGGGATGCACGGGCAAAGACGGGTCAACCGAAAAGCCCTTTTCGGCATATTCCGCCTGATTTCTGATAACATCCTCGGCAATTTTTTCGCTCCACATACCCCACGGCTTATCGGTGTTAACGCCGAAAGCCTCCTGATTTGTGAAGTTGCCCCATCTGCCGATGCCCTGACCTATAAGAAGGCTCATGGATGCGATATCAAGCAGATTCCAGAAATTCATTTTTCTTATTCTGCACACAAAAAACGCTGCGATAACTCCGCCGATTATTCCGCCGTAGATGGCAAGTCCGCCCTCCCATATCTGAAAAATCTCAGCAGGGTTTGCGCTGTAATAATCCCATTTTGAAAAAACATAATAGAGTCTTGCTCCGATGATGGCGGCAATTGTGCCGTAAATAAGAACATCAATCATCTTATCAAGGCTCATTTTCCACTTATAAGCCATTCTGCCGCCGAAAAGCACGGCAAGCAGAAAACCGAACGCAATAATTGCGCCGTAAAATCTTATCTGAACATCAATTCCGAAAATCGAAAAGTCGGCAAGAATGCTCGGAATGCTGAAGCCTCTTTCGATTCCGCTGAAATAAACAACCGTATAATCTGACATCTTTTTTAAATTCCTCCCATTTTACTCTATAGGGATAATAACCGACAGCGCCGATGCTTCATCTTTGATTTCTTCAAGCCTTTTCTGCGCTTTTTCAAGTGTAATGCCCTTGCACGCTTCAAGCTCAGCAAACGGCTCATAGCCGTTAAAATGCAGGTTCATCATAAGGTTTGCAGTGTCATCAATATCATTATAGCTCATAACATATCTGCCGTAGAACTTGCGCTTTGCTCTTTCAAAAGCGACAGAGTCAATGCCCTCTGCCTTGCAGCGGCTAAACTCATCTCTGATTATTGAGCACGCCTTTTCGGGATCCTTGCTTGTGCCACCGAGCATCACGCACGAGAAGCCGAAGCCGTTGAAAAGCTCGCCGCCGAAGCCCATGTCTATAAGCTCTTCATCAAGCAGCTTCTTGAAAAGCGGTGAGGATTTGCCTGCGATTGCTTCAAGCATCATCTGCGATGCAATCTCATCCTCAAGGCTGAGCAGAGGCTCGCTGAGATTTTCCTTGAAGCCGAGAAGGAACTGCTTCTGAGCAACGGAAAGCTTTTCTTCAATATAACTCTGAACGGGCTGCGGGCTTTCTTTGACGAATTTTCTTTCAGCAGCCTTGCCCTCAAAGCTTTTTATACATCTGTCAACAATATCAAACACTTCCTGAGGCTCAATTGCGCCGACAACGCTGAGAACCATGTTTGAAGGGTTGTAAAATTCTTTGTAAAGCCTGTAAAGCAGGTCGGCATCTATCTTTGCGATTGAGTCCTGAGTGCCTGCAATATCAATTCTCACGGGGTGGTCACTGTAAAGCGCCCTGAGAAGATTGAACATTACCTGCCAATCGGGCAAATCCTGATACATCCTGATTTCCTGCCCGATAATCCCCTGTTCTTTTTCAACAGTCTGCTGAGTGAAATAAGGATTCTGAACAAAATCGAGAAGGATTTCGAGGGATTCCCCTATATTCTCGGAGCCTTTGAAAAGATATGCTGTTTTTTCAAAGCTTGTGTAGGCATTTGCACTTGCGCCCGTTTTTGCGAAGCGCTCAAACGCATTCAGGTCTTCACTTTCAAACAGCTTGTGCTCAAGAAAATGAGCAGTGCCCTCGGGAATCGTTTCAAAGTTGCCTTTGTCATTTTTGACAGCAGTGTCAATCGAGCCGTATTTAACACCGAAAACGGCATATGCCGAGCTGTAGCCCGCTTTGGGCATTACTCTGATTTCAAGCCCCGAAGAATGCTTTGCGCAAAACACGGTTTCGCCGAGCTTTTCGTTGGTTATCTGTTTAATTTTCATCTGCGGCAGCCTCCTGTGCTTTAAGCATATATATGGTGTCTATCGAAAGCTTCTTTGCAGCCTCACAAACCTGCTCCATAGTTACGGTTTCAACGCCGCTCACCATATCCTCAGGAGTGATTATTTCATCCTGAAGAAGCTGTGAAGCATACCACGAGCAAATACCCTCGGGGGTTGTGAAGGTGTATCTCTCTTTAAGCGAACGCTTTGATGACTCAAGCACCTCAGGGTCTGTTTTGCCGTTTCTCAGATCAGAAAGCTGGCTGAGGATTTCTGCCGAAGCCTTTTTCTCTTTATCGGTATCTATGCCGCCTTCAACAAGCACGATTCCCTTGCTTGCAACAAGCCTTGACCAGCAATAATATGCAAGGCTGAGCTTTTCACGCACATTCATAAAGAGCTTGGAATAGGTGCCCATTCCGAAGATATCATTCATAACCGTTACGGCGTGGATGTTGTCACGGCTGTGCTGCATACCGGCCCTAAAGCCGATAACAAGCTTGCCCTGATTGACGGGGAAGGTTTCTTCATACCTGTTGAAATGACCACCCCTGAGGATAAACACCGTTTCGGGCACAATGGGATTTCTCTCGATTTTTTTGAATTGCATTTCAAAGATACCGGCAATTTTCTCAGCATCGGCACTGCCCGTAACGGTAATCTGAAAAATCGCCGTTGAAAGAAGGTTTTTCCACGCAGCGTATACATCCGCCATTTTAACGGCATTGATTTCTTCAATTGTGCCGTATTTATCCCTGCCGTATGCTTCTTTAGCACACATATATTCAATACATTTATTAAACGCATAGGTGCGTTTGTCATTAAGCTCTTCTTCGATTCTCTGAATAAGAAGCCTCTTTTCGGTTGCAAGATTATCTGCGCCGAAGCTGCCGCATTTGCAGTTGGGCTTGAAAATCATGCTTGCAAGAAGCTGCGCGCACTGCTCGGCAATGCTCTCATCGGTCAGCGCAAAACGGTCATCAAGGCAGGTCATCGAAAGGGTGAGCACCTGCGCTTCACCGATTTTCGTAACTCCCGCCGAAACCGCCGCGCCGTAAAGCTCATCAAGCTTTCCGTTAAGCAGCGAAAAATCGGGGTATTCCTTGCATGAACGCTTGAGAAGATATATGAGCAGTGAATTTGCCGCCGCCATGTCATTCATGGGCAAGGCTATGGATACCGAAATGCGTCCTGTTTTGAATCTGTCTGTCTGCTCAGAAACGAGGCGCACTCTGTCGGCTAACATTCTGACCTGAGGCATTGTGTCACTTCCTTAAAATGTTTTTATTTATTATATGTCGTTTTCCGTGATTTTTTCGTAAGTTTCTCTTTTTACAACCACTCTTGATACGCCGTCTTTCACCATCACAACGGGAGGACGGGGTATGCGGTTATAATTTGACGCCATTGAGTAGTTATACGCACCCGTTGAAAGAACGGCAAGAATATCGCCGGGCTCAACCTTCTGGAGCTTCGTATTCTCCTGAATAAGGTCGCCGCTTTCGCAGCATTTGCCCGCAACGGTAACCGTTTCGCTTCTTTCTTCGGCTGCTTTGTTGGCGCAGACAACCTCGTAATCTGCGTTGTAGAGCGCGTATCTGGGGTTATCCGCCATACCGCCGTCAATTGAAACATAGGTGCGGATATCGGGGATATCCTTGACCGCGCCGACGGTGTAAAGAGTGATTCCCGCTGCGCCCACAACCGAGCGGCCCGGCTCAATGAGAACAAACGGCATTTTCAGGCCGAGCTCTTCGCAGCGCGCTCTGACCACAGCGGAAACATTCTTCATATATTCCGCATAGGGCTTGGGCTGCTCGCTTTCAAGATATTTTATTCCGAAGCCGCCGCCGAGATTGAGCTCGTCAAACTCATAGCCCGTTTCATCCTTGATTTGCTTATAGAGATTAAGCATAACCTCCGCCGCAAGCTCAAACGGGTCGATATCAAAAATCTGCGAACCGATATGGCAATGCAGGCCGCGGAGCTTCACATCCGGCATCGTGAGAGCCTTCCTGACAGCCTCCATTGCTTCGCCCGTTTCAAGCGCAAAGCCGAATTTTGAATCAATCTGACCCGTCTTTATGAAATCGTGTGTATGTGCATCGATGCCCGGCTTGATTCTGAACATAATGCCTGCGGTTCTGCCTTTTTCAGCGGCAATTCTGCTCAGCGTTTCAAGCTCCGTTATGTTGTCAACAACAATTCTTCCCACTCCGTTTTCAACCGCAGCCGAAAGCTCGTCAAAGGTTTTGTTGTTGCCGTGAAAAACAATTTTATCCGCAGGGAAGCCGACGGAAAGAGCGGTATAAAGCTCGCCGCCCGACACAACATCAATTCCCGTGCCCTCCTGCATACAGATGCGGCACATTTCCTTGCAGCAGAATGCCTTGCTCGCATAAACCGCAAGCCCGTTGCCGCCGTAATATTCATTCATCGAATCCCTGAACGCCGCAAGATTCTTTCTTATTTCATTTTCATCAAAAACATAAACGGGCGTGCCGTATTCCTTCGCTATTTCAACGGTATCCGCACCGCCGATTGTCAGGTTGCCGCTACCGTTTATTGAAATACAATCCGAAACATACATAAATTATTTTCTCCTATTTCAAAGCAGCAATAATTGCCGCCTTCATCTCTTCAACACCTGTTCCCTTGACCGCAGAGAACTCAACTGTTTTTATATCCGAATAATCCCGAAGCTCTTCGGCAAGCTCTGCCCTGCGCTTTTCGGTTTCGGTCTTGTTAAGCTTATCGCATTTTGTGAGCGCAATCATAAACGGAATTTCACATTCACGAAGGAAGTTAAGCATCATCATATCATCCGCAGACGGTGCATGACGCATATCCACAAGCTGAATTACCATTGCGATATTTCTGCCCGAGTGGAAATAGCCCTCCATAAGCTCCGCCCATCTTTTCTTTTCGCTCTGCTCACGCTTTGCGTAGCCGTAGCCGGGAAGGTCAACAAAATAAACGCCGTCGCCCTTAAAGAAATTTACGGTTATGGTTTTGCCCGGCATTGAGCTCACTCTTGCAAGATTTTTACGGTTAAAAACCTTGTTTATAAGAGAAGATTTGCCCACATTTGAGCGACCCGAGAACACGATTTCGGCTTCTTTTGACGGCGGGAGCTGCTTCGATGTGCCGTAAGCCGCATTAAATTCTATTTTATCAAATCTCATTTCAAACCTCTGTTACTGTGTTATTGCCGCACGGGAGCCTTTGCCGATTTCAACAGGCTTTGACTTCTTCTGCGCCGCGGTTTCTTCCTTTTCAAGAGCAATTTCCCAAACCGCTTCAACGGTTTTTACGGGTTCAAAATTAATCGCTTCCCTCACCTTGGGGTCAACCTCGTCAAGGTCTGCAATGTTATCGTAAGGAATAACAACGGTTTTTATTCCCGCTCTGTAAGCCGCCATTGATTTTTCTTTGAGCCCGCCGATGGGGAGCACTCTTCCCCTGAGGGTGATTTCACCCGTCATCGCAACATCCTTGCGCACCCTTCTGCCCGTCAGCGCGGAAACAAGAGAGGTTGCAATCGTCACGCCCGCAGAGGGGCCGTCCTTGGGGGTTGCGCCCTCGGGAACATGAATATGGATATCGCATTCTTTATAGAAATTGCCGTTAAGCGGAAGCTCATCCGACTTTGAGCGGATATAGCTCACCGCCGCCTTTGCGCTCTCCTGCATAACATCGCCGAGCGAGCCCGTAAGCTCAAGCTTGCCCGTGCCCTTAAGCACCGCCGCTTCAATTTCAAGCATATCGCCGCCAACCGAAGTCCATGCAAGACCGTTCACAACGCCGATTTCGTTTTCGCGGATAAGATTATCCGCCCTGAATTTGCGCGCACCGAGCAATTCTTCAATGTTTTCGGGCTTAACGGAAATCTTTTCCGTCTTGCCCTCAACAAGCTCCATAACGGCTTTTCTGCATATTGCCGCTATCTTCTGCTCAAGCGCTCTCACGCCCGCTTCACGGGTATAGCCTTCGATAACAAGCCTTATCGCCTTATCCGTTATTCTGAATTTAGCCGAGGTCAGACCGTGACGCTTCATCTGCTTGGGAATAAGATGCTTTTTTGCAATATTGAATTTTTCCTCACTCGTGTAGCTGCCGAGCTCTATAATCTCCATTCTGTCACGCAGCGGGTCGGGAATATTCGCCTCAACATTGGCGGTTGTGATAAACATAACCCTGCTCAGATCAAACGGAAGCTCGATATAATGATCCCTGAATTCGTTATTCTGCTCGGGGTCAAGCACTTCAAGCAGCGCCGATGTCGGGTCGCCCTTGTAATCCGATGAAAGCTTATCCACCTCGTCAAGAAGAACAAGCGGATTGCTTGTGCCCGCACGCTTCATTGCATCAATTATTCTGCCGGGCATTGAGCCGATATAGGTTTTTCTGTGGCCTCTGATTTCAGCCTCATCCTTGACGCCGCCGAGAGAAATTCTGACATATTCCCTGCCCGTTGCAGACGCAACCGAGCGCGCAACCGATGTTTTGCCGACACCCGGAGGGCCTACAAGGCAGATAATCTGACCCTTGATATCGGGCGCCATAACACGCACCGCAAGGTATTCGAGAATTCTCTGCTTTATCTTATCAAGACCGTAGTGGTCGTTTTCAAGTATCTTCCTTGATTTGGCAATATCCGTGTTTTCTTCGCTCATGTTATCCCACGGAAGGGCAATGCAGGTTTCGATATAATTCCTGCTCACCGCCGCTTCGGGAGAATTCGGCGAATATTTCTCAAGCCTGTCACATTCCTTGAAAAGCTTTTCTTTAACCTCATCCGAGGCCTTCATGTTAAATATTGTTTCTCTGAAATAATCAAGCTCCTCTTCCTGAGAAACTCCGCCGCCAAGCTCGGTCGAGATAACCTTCATCTGCTCACGCAGATAATATTCACGCTGATTTTTGTCAATCTGCTCCTGCACCTTGTCGCCGATTTCGGCTTCAATCGAAAGCAGATTGCCCTCATTTGCAAGCAGAATGCACATCTCTTCAAGGCGTTTTATCGGATTAACCGTTGAGAGAATGTGCTGTCTGTCCTCATATTCAAGCATAATGTTGCCCGCAATATAGTCCGCAAGGTCACCCGGCTCGGTTTTCTGCATAATGCCCGTCACAATATCGGCAGGCATCTGCGGCGCACAGTCCGAATACTCGGCAAAAACATCCTTTGTGTGACGCACAAGTGCCTTTGCATAATCCACCTTATCGGCACGGATTGCAGGCTCGTCAATCGGGAATATCATTGTTTTGAGATAATTGCCCTTGCCGACAGCAAGACCTTCGATAAGCCTTGCACGGTACAACCCTTCAACCGCAACACGCACATTGCCGCTTTTACCGGGCAGCTTGAGCACCTGCTTGACACTTGCGACAACGCCGATTTCATAAAGCTCACTGTAATCAGGGTCATCAACGGAAATATCCTTTTGCGTAACAAGAAAAATTTCCTGGTCGGTATCCATTGCTTTTTTGAGCGCATTAATTGATTTTTCTCTGCCGACATCGAAATGTATGAACATATTCGGAAAAACGACAAGCCCCCTGAGAGCAACCGTGGGCATCATTCTTATGTTTTCTTCTTTCATCATATATGTAACTCCTTTTGCCGCCTGAAAAGCGGATAAAACGATGTAAAGTATCCTTAAAAAACACTTTCTTAACATAGTATTATATAATAATAATTAAAATCAGTCAACAGTAATAATCATATAAAAGTTTATCGGTTTGCAAACAATATATGAACAACCGCATAAAAAGAGCCGCCACAGAAACCTGCGGCAGCCCCGAATCCCGTTGATTCACTTATTTCATGCCGTTTTCATAAGCCTCGATCATCTTCTTAGATGTATGACCCGTACGACAGTTACAGGTTTCAGAGCCCTGAATCGCAGTAATATCAACGATTTCAGCCCTTTGTCTTGCCTTGAGTTTAAGCAGATATTTTTCGGTTGTTTCGCCCGTTACAAGCTTGATTTCGATTTTTGCGTGAGAGTCATTCTCGACGCTCACAAATATCTTATCAACATATTTGTCGATAAAATTCTTCGTAATCAAGCCTTCGGATGCGACCTTTGCCGCACTAACAAGCGAAGATTTAATTTCTTCAATGCTGTCCTTGAAACCTGCGTCGGATTCAAGCTGTTTCTTTAAATCTTCAATTTCAGCCTCAACCTTTTCAATCTCTTTTGAGTTGCTTGCGTTCAATTTTTTGAATTCAGCTTCGGTATAGGCTTCGTCAACATAAAGATCAAGAAGCTTTGCTTTTTTCTTGTAGAGCTTGTCTTTTTGCTCTTCTGCTCTTTCAAGGGCTTTTTCGAGACCGTCGTCCTTCATAATCTCCCAAAGCATCTGCGTGTACTCGTCGATGATTCTTTCGATGTCTTCAGTTGTGTCTTTAAATGTTTCGTAAAGCACCTTTTTAATTTCGCTTTCATAGATTGCAAAGGAATTACAGTATTCTTTGCCGTTTTTTATTTTGCCGCTGCAAATCCATTTTGAATTCTTGTTGCCGCTTTTGTCAACGCTGTCTTTTCTGTAATAAGGTGAACCGCAGTTTTTGCATACAATTTTACCGGTCAGAAGATTTGCGTGATTGCAGATGCCCTGACGGTTTTTCACATCATTGCTGCGTTTTTTCAGAATGAAATTAGCCCTTTCCCAAAGTTCTTCGTCAACAATGGCAGGAACGATTTCACCTGTTTCGTCTTTATACATGGTCCATTCCTCTTCGGGAACAAACTCTCTTTTTTCGCTGAACAAGTCAAGATTTTTTACCTTACCTCCAACATAATAACCCTTGTATTTGGGGTTTGCGATTATATTTGCCAATGTGCTGTGTGCGATTTTATTGCCGTTTCTGTTGCGATACCCTTTGGTCCAAAAGATATTCTCAATCTGTTTCATGCTGTAATCGCCTGTCGCATAAAGCTCGTAAAGTTCAACAACCATCGGAGCTTCATCAGGATTGATAACAAGACGTTTTTTAAGCTTGTCATAGCCGAATATTCTGCTGTTGCCGAGAACAACACCTTTTTCAATAGCTTGTGCGTGACCGAATTTTACTCTTTCGGAAAGAACTCTGAGTTCATTCTGGGCGATTGACGACATAAGGCTTAACACAAATTCCGAGCTTTGGTCAAAGGTGTTGATGTTGTTACTCTCAAAATAAATACCTACTCCACATTCAAGAAGGTCTCTTGTGTAATTAAGACTGTCAACCGTATTACGGGCAAAACGGGATATTTCTTTAGTAATAACGAAATCAAACAGACCGTTTTTGCCATCGGATATCATCTTGTTAAAGCTTACTCTTTTCTTCGTACTTTTACCCGAAATGCCCTCATCGATGTATCCTTCTACATATTTCCATTTCGGGTTCGATTTAATAAGATTTTCATAATATGAAACCTGGTTTTCAAGAGAATTCAACTGTTCATCTTTTTCACTTGAAACACGGGCATAGAATGTAACTCTCATAGGAATATCCTGTATTCTTATGCCCTTAATAAGAAGTTTTTGAACTTCAAAAATATTCAAATTATCACTCCTAAAAAATATTTGTATGGTTTAATTATAATCGCAATCATCTGTGATTGCGATATGTAAATGCTGGTAACGGGTGCAGGGCATATAAGCACCCTGCACTCATACATTATCAGTTGTTTAAAAACTTGTTGCTGTTTTTGGCTGCAATTTGATTGTTGAGTTTGGCTTTGTGCTCTGCTTTAATTAACCCTTTGGAATAAAGAGTATCGGTAAAGTAGTTAAACCAAAGCTCTTGTGAAATAGCCTTTTTAGCACTGCTGTTATTCAACAGAAACCCTCTTTCGACAGAACTTTCATGGCTATTTTTTGCAGCACTTTCGGTTTTAGTCATTGCGAAGGCGGAACCTTTCGGATATATTTGTTTGCGGGTTAAAACATGGCATACAGCCGCTTCACAATTTATTTTCCTCCTGCGGAAACGGTGCTCAAAACTCTGTTCCCTTCGCCGCAGTTTTGGAGTTGCACTCCGATTTTAGCGCGCAACCCGACCTCTTGTCGAGGCCGAATTGCGAACTTTTTGTAAACATTGGAATATTAACCTTTGTATTCCAAATCATAGAGTTTGCTAATAGGTATAAAATATTTTGTACCTATTTTGATAGCAAAGATTTTCTTGTCTCTGATATATCTGTAAATTGCGTGTCTTTCAAAACCGAAGTATTCACAGAATTCTTTCACAGAGAGGAATTCTTTTCCGTCATACATGATCTATACCTCCGTAAGTATTTTTCGAGGATTGATATTCTGAACTCCGAAGAGAGTTATTTTCGTTTTCATTCTTCATTTACAATTAGTAACGGGCGAATCAAATCGTTCCCGTATCCTCAGATTGATGAAATCATTTCTGAATTTCATCATATATATCAACATCCGAATATTAACGGATGCGGATAATAAAGTTATTTTTCGGGCTCTGTATATGTAACAACGCCCTTGTTATCTCTCGTAAAACCGGGAGTGTTGTCTATATAGGTCTTGATTGTGTTTTTACTTAATTGCATCAGTTCTTCAAGCTGACTGATTTTTACCGTTCCGTTCATATTGTTCAGAAAGTTATAGAAACGGATTAAATCTTTTGATTTTTCTGAGCAATCGTCTTTTGCTGATGTTGAGGCAGTGTTTGTTTTTGAGCTGTCTTTGTTCTTTTCAACAAAACATGAACTGCCGCTGATATTGATATAAAATGGCGGTTGTTGCGGGAAGTGTCTGAGCTCCATTTCAATACGTTCTCTTTTGTAATCATCTTTTTTTGAAACTGAAGATATGCCGATAAGCGCCGCCATATCTCTGCCAATTAATCCCGAGCCCGAAATTCTGTCAATGATATTTTGATAGGTTTGCCCCTCTTTTTTCGTGTGATGACAAAGAATAACAGAAGTTTTGAGTTTCTTTGAAAGCTCTTCTATCTTTGACAATACAGCATCAACGATTTCTGCCTGGCTCTCACCGCCCGAAAGCAATTTGTATACGGGGTCAATTATTATTGCGGAATACTTTTCAGGCGGTATGTTCTTTATAAGTCCGTCAACCAAAGTGTTGATATCTGCACGCTTTTTCAGAGTGATTACCGATACTCTTGAAAGATATTTTTCATCAATGTTGTTCTCTTTTATTATTGCTTTAATGCGTTCATAAGTCATTGCCTGTCCGTTTTCGAACTCAATTATAAGAACATTGCCGCAAGAGCATTTAAATCCGAGCCATTCTCCGCCTGAGATAATTGCTACTGTTAACATGAGTAGTAAAAAAGACTTGCAAGATTTTGACGGCCCGTAAAAAAGCATAGAATGATTTTTGTAAAGAATATTTTCTATCAGTATCGGCGGCATCTCTTCTTGCTTTGGCATGTTCGTGATGCACGAAAGAGTAAAATCGTCTGTTTCAAAGGTGAAATCAGAAACATCTTTTGGTATTGGTTCTTTCATAACATTTCCTTTCTTTAATTTTGAGGTACGAAGCGATCAATCGCATTGACCGCCTTAAAATCGAGATTTTTTACGATGAGATGGCACCCACCGGTTCTACCTACAACATCCCAATTGGTTACATAATCGCGGTCTTCCGCAAGACCGATCGAGGAGAAAAATGCATGAATCTCTTTATTGTTGTATTCATTAATGAAAATAACATGATTAATTACAACGTTAGCTTCTTCGTTCTCAATTATAAGGCGAAGTCTGATAATGGGGCGTGCAGGTTTTGTTGCGGTTTCGGGCAGTATCTCGCGTTTGCAGTTAACAACCTTAAACTTGTAATAGCCTGGTCTGAGTAAGTATAACTTGCCTACGGGTTTGATGATTTGTTCAAAGGCATTCTTACTCGCAATCTCGTTTGGGCATTCAGGTTCGCTGCGTAGTTGGGGGTCGATGATTGCCAGCCATTCTTGACGGTCTTCTAAATCATCGGTTACTTCAAATGGTATGTTTTGATTATCCATTAAGTTTATCATTCCTTTCATATTAAAATTTGAAAGCAAAATTCCTGTTTGCAGTATGGGATGCGAAACAGTTTGTTTTACACAGCTTTCAAGGAAAGTATGTAAGGTTGAGTTGAATTTTGATGAGTTTTTTTGCGTTTTGCATCAAAATTACAGTAACCTGTGCCAACATTTAACCTAAATTGCAAGACGGTTTGCATTATGCTGACAGAACCGTACACATAACAGTATGTAAGACTCGATTGCAAAAAGCTTGCAAAATGATTCACTGCCTTTTCTGCTTTGAAAATGCTTTCAGAGAAAGTATGTAAGATTGATTGCAAAAATTCTCTCAAACAACTGAAAATGTAAAACACTTGCCTGAAATTACAAAATATATTGCCAAAAGCCTTACAGATAAAGTATGTAAGAATGATATTGCAAAAACAATTAAGCAAGCATTATGCACCCTTCAGACAATCTCAAGGCAAAACCAAGGTGTCAAAATTACCTGTCAATGTCTCTCTCAAGAAGAGAGGACATAATTGACAGTTTAATTTGGACACCGAACGCAAATATTGAAACGGCATTTAAAGCGTGTTTTGTATTTAACGCTCCAATGCCGTTTTAAGCAGTTCACGACAATCAATGAGCAGTTTCATTACAAACATTGAGCAAAAGTGTTTTACAGCATCACAGACAAGCTGTGAGACATATCATTACAAGTTATGGATTTTCTTCAGCTTAAGAGCGTCTGCAGGCAAGCAAAGGACAAACACAACAAGAGTAATCGGTTACATTCGCCGTAACATCAGGCAGCTCATTACACTTGGCAGCAAACAACAGACTAAAAATATAAATACATTAATATTGTTTGCCCCTTCCTTATTGCCTTTACTTTACACTTGCGAATATGCTCGCCACACTAATCGGAATACTGACGTATTGATACTCAGGGCAAGCACTTTGCAAATATAAGCAAACTCCGACTCATAACGAATCGGAGTTCACTCATGAAAAAGAAGGAAATGAAAGGACACAAATCTTTACCGTGAAAAGCTGAACAGGAGCGAATCGTCCTTTTCGGTGCATAACGCTACTGACCATAGCTTTGAACCGTCTGAATAGCCGATAATTACACCTGACGGTTTTTCATCGGCATAAAGATAACGTGCAAACATTTTCTTTGCATAAGGAGTGTTGGCTTCTACCTGATTGTCAACTTCAACAGGAGGCATTTTGCCGTTTTTCAGTTGCATTTCCATCGTAGGACTGAACGACTGTATTTCCACACCTGTCATAAGCAGCTTGGCAAATACGAATTCATCGCCGTTATCAATGATTGTTGCCGCCCACCGAGTGTATCCGTTCGGGAATTTCTGCATAAAGCGGATACCGGAGCCGTCGGGGTTGGCTTCAACCGTATATTCATTATTTTTTGAAATGATGGGAATTATTTCAACAGCCATTGCCGTGTTCTCCTTTCACAGTTTTGATTTGCACTGAAAGTATGTAAGAAAGTTTTTTCAACTCTTGTTTCTGAGCAGAAAAAAATACGCCCGGAGGATTTTGCTTTCCTCCGGGCATTTTCAGTCTGTCATGATAAGTTGTTATTTATATACCGTAATTACCTGTTGTCGGGTCTTGAAATAGCGGGATTTGCGGTTGCACAAAAGTTAACACAACAAACAACAAAGCAATCAAACACAGAATAACAAATGCAGTTATTGGTGATTTGCAAAAATTGATTTTTTTATTCAGAAGTTTTGTTTCCAAACAATACGCCGCTCCTGCTGATACGAAAAATATGACAATATTAAACCAATCCGCAGTTACTCCCAATGCACCTGTGTAGGTATAGTAAAGCATCGGTATCAACAGCAAGCCTGCCGCTGTTCCTGCAAGCTTTGAACACCAGAAGTTTTCGTAATTCTTTCCCAAAGCCCGATATTCAACCAAAGCAAATACAAACATCGGGAAGAACAGCAGCTTTATGTGTTCCCATATCGACTCATTTACCGCTGAAAACGGTGCAACAATAATGCTTTGATTAGTCCAATCAAAAAGAAAGTGCAGCAAAACTCCTGCAATTCCCGTGAAGATAAAACCGCAAAGCTGCCATAATTTCAATGACCTTTTCAAGCATACTCCTCCTAAAACAGTTTCACACAAAGTATATTTCACGGATATTGTTTTTATCCTTATCTATCTCCAATCCCTTTCGGGATAATCTTCTGCAAATGAACTTTCTGAGCAGAAATATTATGTAATGACATTGTATTGACATTAAACATATTTTAGGTTATACTATTGATGAAGGAGATGATATGTTATGTCAGAATTTATTTCAGTTGCAAATTCACCCAAAACATCAACTTTTCAGATGAGAATAAATCCCGAAGTTAAGGAATATGTTGAAAGCATTTACGCACGCTGCGGAATGACATTAACAGATGCTATAAATGTTTTTATACAGCAGTCGATAAATGTTGAAGGTATGCCTCTTATTGTTACTCAGAACAGCAAGGAGGCTCTCAAAGAGCAGGCAGTTGCAATTCTTATGAGTGAATTGAAAAAGGGCGAAGATTCAATTAAAACTAATGCAGATTGGGTTTCGGAAGAGGATATTTTATCCGAATTCGGTGTTAATGTATGAAAATTATTTATTCACCGCAGGCAAGGGATGATTTAAGAGAAATCCGGGATTATATCACACAGGTCTTGAAGAACCCTTCAGCAGCCAAAAATGTAACAGATAAAATAATCAAAAGTACACATTTACTTTCTGAGCAGCCTCATCTCGGCATTGATGTTGCTGAAAAAACAGGCAGAGCTACAGATTACCGTTGTCTGTTCAGCGGTAATTACGGTGTGTTTTATATTCCCGATAATGATAAAATTGAAGTTATCAGAATTCTTGATTTAAGAACAGACTATATGAGAACCATATTTTCAAACTGATTAAATGACCCCGTCGCTTAATTGCGGCGGGGTTTGTTCTATCTTCAATCCCTTTCGGGATAATCTTCTGCAAATGAACTTGTGGGTATATCCTCATAATTTTCTTCTCTTTTCACCTGCGAAACGGCTTTTGTGAACAGCTCCCGCAGGTTGGGGATTTTTTCATTAAGTATATTCAAAACCTTATTTATTCTCTCTATATATCTTCTGGCTTTTTCCAAAGCATCTTCAAGAAACTTCTTTCTTTCACGCAGTTGTATATTTTCTCTCTTTAATTTCTTGTTCTCTTTCTCGATTTCAGCCGTTTTTTCAATACTTTCAACATAAGTTTCGTTTATCTCTTTAAACCCGTTTAAAACGGATTTTGAAACAAACTGCGTGCGCAAAACATCGGGCGGAACTTTGTAATAGTGTTCGGGATCGGAAATGGTTGGCTGATGCTCTCTGACACGGCTTAAATCAAATCCGTTTATCTCATCGGTTAACTTATTGACAAAACCCATTTTCGCTTCATATTCAAGCAAACCTGCATTTTGTTCGGCTTTAATCTGTTTGGCTTCGTTTTTAGCTTCTGATACGATTTTATCGGCTTGTGTTTTTGCATTTTCTATATCTTCTTTTGCTTTGCCTCTTTTGAAATCGGCAAGAGATTTGTTACCCTCTTTTGTCGCTCCGTTGAGAATATCAACATGATGTCCAAGCCGTGCAGAAACATATTCTTCCATTTCCTCATGTGCTTTCTGAAGATGATTTCTTGTAATAACTTCCTTTGCACAAAGCTTTTCGCCTTTGTCTGTTCTTTTTGCCGGAATTATTGCACAATGAAAATGTTCTGATGTTTCATCGCGATGTACGAAGCATGAAATAATATTCTCTTTTCCGTATGTATTACAAAATTTATCAAAGCAAGCCTTGAAAAATTCTTCGTGTTCACTTTCGGGCAGATTTTTCGGAGCAGTAACTACCCAACTGAAAAAATGGACGCTTGCGTTACCGTGAACTTTGATTTCTCCAAGACGCTTCTTCAGAAAAACTGTTTGCGGAAGAGGCTGAATTTCGGCTGCAATATTATAGTTGAGATGTGTGCGTTCGGGGTCAATGTTTTCGTTGCTTCTTTTACAATTCCTTTTGGAATCGCTTCTGCCGATGTGGTCAAGCATAACTCCTGCAACATTCTTATGAAACTTTTCTACGTGCATAATTTCTCCTTTCTTCAAAATTTCTGTATACGGTTTTATCGCCTCGCGAAATTTGGTGTAGCCCGTTATACCATTTTCTCTGAAAATGGACGGGCTCCCTGAGAGGCGAGGGTTAATTTACATATTCGCAGACTAAAAAATATCTGTCTGCTTGACTGAAAGCACAGGGAACAGCATTTCTGTTCCCTGCACTTTTTTCCATGATCATTCGTCATGGAGGGGGCGGCGTTTCTTGCATTACACATATCTCCTTTAAATGATTTTGCTGACAACAAAAAGTGAATTATAAGACGGTGATATAAGAGGCGTATTGGGCTGTTGTCAGGTTGACACATTAATGGGGTTAATCTCCTCCTTAAATTTAGTTGCGGCTGCAGATTGCCGCAGATTCAAGATGTCTGAAACGCTATAAGAAACACGCTTGAATCATTTCTCCAAGCGTAGCTTCTTTTTCAATAAAAGTATGTAAGAATAGGAGTCAAGAATGAAAAAGTAATGGAGGTTCAGAATAGAAAAAAGCTACGACTTGGATATCTGCGTCTCCAGTCGTAGCTAAGTTTCATACAAAGTATGTAAGATTCAGTTGGTCGGTATCTTTCCATTTTCTCCACCTTGACGTTACCAAACCCAATGAAATATAATTAAATAAAAAATTTTCAATTTTTATGTAACCTTTTTATTTTTTTGCTTTGTATATATTTAAAGCATAAAATATGCGGAGGTGTAAATATGTTGGAAGACAGCAAAATTATCGAATTATTTTTTGCCCGCTCTGAAAAAGCGATTGAAGCGGTTGCGGAGAAATACGGCAAGGCGTGTTTCAAGGTGGCGTTCAATATTCTCAACAACTATGAGGATTCGGAGGAATGTGTCAACGATTCATATCTCGGAGCGTGGAACAGCATTCCGCCCAAGAAGCCCAACCCCTTGATGTCCTATATTCTCAGACTTGTGCGTAACTGTGCGCTCAATCGCTTTGATTATAACTCGGCGAAGAAAAGAGCGGGTAACTATGCCGTCTGTCTTGACGAAATCGGCTATAAAATTGAAGCAGACGAAACGCCCGAAACAAGCTTTGAAATGAAGCAGCTGACGGTTTATATCAACGAATTTCTTGAATCAATCAGCAAGGCAAACCGCATTCTTTTTATCAGAAGATATTGGTTTATGGATACATACGAAGAAATTTCCGAAATGACGGGCATCAAAACGGGTGCACTCAAAGTGCGAGTTATGCGAATCCGCAATGAACTCAAGGAATTTCTCGGCACGAAAGGGGTGGAGATATGAACGGCAGACTTTTTATGGAGGCTATGGGCGATATAAAGGATGATTTCATTATGGAAGCCGCCGACATTGACGAAATCAGAAAAATCTTTTCCGAATGGGACAATGAGGAAGATGATGTTACAACCGAGCCTGAAAAGACCGGGCATAAAAAGATTAAGCGTATTCCCAAAATCAGAAAGCTTTTGATTGCCGCCGTTATTTCTGTATCGCTTCTTCTTGCAGCAAACTTTGTAGCTATGGCAATGGGATATGATTCACTTGCAATTCTGAAAGAATTTGGCGATAGGATAATCGAAATGTTTGAGGGGGAGAAAACGGAGTTTAACGGACACACAATAGTAAAGACTGGAGAATATAAGCAATACATCGACATCAAATCTTTCTTTGAAAATACGGATTTTGAAATTTTGTATCCTGCTGAAATGCCTGATAAAATACAAATCAATAAAATTGTGATAATGAATTCATATGATGAAAAATATAATGTTTTAGAAAACTATAATGTAATCAGCTTTGTTTCAAACAATCAAGATAATTATTCAATTTTAGTAGATACAAATCCTGAATCTGACAAATTCTTTCTAAAACATAAAGATTTTTCTGTTCAAAGCATAGGTGATTATCAATGTTACATATCTAATCCTGAATCTGAAATAATGTGTTATTTTACTTGGGATAATTCATTATATAAAATATTAGCCCCAACCTACGATGACATTGTAACCATTGTTTCAAACATGAAAGAATATGAAGAATAAGTGCAGAGTTAAATTCATTTGGTCTTTTTGTTTCGCAAAAGAACTTTAAAAAACATCACTAAATATAAAAATCCGCATTATCTGTTCCCAAATCAGGAAAAGAGTGCGGATTTTTTGTTTTTTTTATGTAACCTTTTTTGTCGGAATCTTAGATTAATAATATAAGGCTTTTTATATGACGAATTCATCTTTAACCAATGCATTGCGTGATAATAAATCACGCAAAAGAGACTTTTCGTTCTGCGTTCTGCACTCATCATTCTGCACTCATAAAGGCACTTAATAAAGAAAAGGAGAAAAGCAATGACACCCAAAACAAAACCGCGAAAAATAGTCCCCGATGACCCTTAGCTGAACATAAAATAAAATTTATTTGTGAATTTTGAAAATACGAAAGGAATGATATTTTATGAAAAAAACTTTTAGCAGAGCCTTGTCAGTTATCCTTGCTGTTTTAATGCTTGCTGTTTCAGCACCACTTGTTTTTGCTACTGAACCTGTTGCGCTTACAGCCACTAATGTTACCCAATGGCCAACATATGTGTATAACAATAATCAAGAATCAGTTTTCTACGGTCAGACATTTGAAGAAGCTATTACAATTAATGACGATGAAATCGTTTTAGATGCAAGTGGAAACCAAGTTGCAGGACACTTTGAATTCAAAAATCCTGCCGGTATTCCTACTGTTGGTAGCAATATTAAAGCAACAATAAAATTTGTTCCTGACGATGAAAATACATATGCTGGTTTTAATAAATCGAGAAGTGTTATCGTTTACACAGTAATTGAAACAACACCTGTTTTTGCTGATGAAGTAAACGATCCTATTGTTGCTACAGAAGTTGAAGCTGGTGCAACTCTCAGAACTTCAACTCTTACTGGCGGAACAATGATAAACCCATACAATGCTGAAGAACCTAACATTTTAGCACGAACATGGGAGTGGTCAAAACCAGACACTATTGTTAACGAAAGCGGATATTATGAAGCTAAGTTTATACCTGTTGGTTATACAGTTACAACGGCACAGGTTTATGTGCGTATAGCAGGCGAAATTCCCGAAACAACAATTGTAGAAACACCTACAATAGCCAATTTTTCATATAATTCCAAACTTACATGGAAAGATGTAAAAATTATAGGTGGAAAAGCTGTTTTAGCAGTTGAAGGCACAGAGGTTGAAGGCACATTTGCCGTAGACGAAGTATATAAGGATATTACTCCTACAGTAGGTAATCATAACCTTCCTATAGTTTTCACACCAGCAGACCCCGAAGCAGCTCTTCCGTATTCATTTACAATTCCCGTAACAGTTAACAAAGGCACAGTAAAGTTTGTTGATGAATCCGGCGAAGAAATCGTTCCCGAAATCACTCTTCCCTACGGTTACAAAGTTGGCGATGACCTTAACGGTTATCTCAAGGAATATCTTAATGTTTCAGCATCTTTCAATTACTCAGACACAGAAGATTAT
This sequence comes from Clostridia bacterium, assembly GCA_017403185.1. GTDB lineage: Bacteria > Bacillota > Clostridia > Oscillospirales > Acutalibacteraceae > CAG-177. The sequence continues at coordinate 12,160 of JAFQON010000007.1, read as the reverse complement.
GGCAAGCTCATCACTCCCGGCTCACATGAATATGAAGTGAAAGTATCAGTTAATAATTCAAACTTTGAAGGCGGAACACTCAAATTCAAAGTTATTGTTAATCAGCTTGAACTCGAACTCAAAGTAAAAGATGTTGTAGGCGGCAAGCAGATTTATATCGAAGGCGGCGACACATATCATCTTAACGGCGATTTTGATGTTAAATACTTCATTGATGGTAAAGAATCCGGCACAATTGAAGGCGTTAAGTTCAATGAAACATTTGCAGTAAAACAGGATAAGAGCGGCGTTTACACCTACGAAATCGTTTATAACGAAGCTGAAAACGATCCCTATAAAGTAACAAAGGTTACCGCTGTTGCTGATGACATTAAGCTTCAGCATAATGTTAAAGTTGTTGGTCTGGAACCCGTTACATATAAGTATGGTGATACCGTTACAATCAACGCTCCCGCTCACGAAAAGCCTTATTATGAGTTTACAGGCTGGGTAAATGAATCAGGTATAACCCTCTCCGATGAACAGCGCTCCGCTGAATCAATCAGCACAATTATGCCCGACAATGATATTGAACTTGAAGCAACCTATAAATTCAATTTCTCGCTTTTCATCAAATACATATTTGATGTGATTTGCTCTTGGTTTGCTAAAATAGCAGCTTTCATCACAGGCGCTTTTGCAGCATAAGCTGCACGCAACAATAAACTTTTTCAACCCTCCATTTGATTATGAGGCTCAACGGGCATCTTTCGGACATAGAGATGCCCGACCCCTCACTCAAAAGGGTTGTCAATACAAACAATTGCATTTTTCTCCTTGTGCTCAGAGCGCAACCGTTATCCCAACGGCTGCGCTCTTTGTGCAAAAAAACTACCGAACAGAAAGGAATAAAAAATATGCTTTTAAAAGATACCTTTGCCGTTGCAGCAACACTCGATGAAGAAAAATATAAATTACTCGTGGAGTTTTTCAAAACAAATAACTTTGAGTTTTACGAAATGGATCGGGATTTGATTTCCGATCTGCCTGTTGAAAGAAAACCCTACACATTATATATCCGTTATTTCAGCGAAGAAGAATTTGCTTTTATCCATAACTTAACATTCTCAAACGGATGTTACCTTTCCGCTAAAATAAATCTTGTCGGAAAATACATAATCGCTTATACCGAAAACCCCGAAGGAAATGAAAACGAAATACTCTTCAAATACGAAAACATTATCGGTGAATATGATTCTGAAAAGAAAGCTGAAGCGGCTTTAAAGAAATTATCTTCAACGCAAAAAGAAAACAGAAACATAGATCTTATCTTGGTTCTTTACGATAATTCAATCAAAGATAAATCCATTCCCGTTTGTTCTCGCCTCTGGGGAGGGTTGGTAAGATGAGCAAGGCAAAACAAGATTCTGACACACGGAGTTTCTTTATAGATAAATTAAAAGATTTAAAACAGCTTATGGATAATACGAATACTGAAAATATGACCATTGGCATTCAGATTGAATACACGGCAGACGGTTGCCCCGAACAGTTTAAGGATGATTTAAAAGCTTATTGGGGTCATATCCAGGTATATAAAACTATACAGAAACCCGATGAAAATGCAACCGTAAACTCCGTATTCGTTGCTCTCGACAGAACTTTCGATGTTGATGAATCTATATGCTTTCTTGAAACATACAAAGATATAATCTTGTCGTTTGAGTTCAATCTCGTTTATCAGAAATATGCTTTCGGATATATAGAAAAAAGCGATTGCTGCGAATGCGGTTATGAGATGACTGATGGCATCCGTGAGTTTGAAAAACTTGATGAATGTCTTTTGGTTTATGAAGTGGCTTTGCTGATAGAAAAACAATTAGACCGTCGTTCGTTTGCCATTGCCAAAGTTTTTAAAGATATAAATACCGGCGATGTAATTACCATTCATCCTATTGAGGGGTATATATACGAATAAAATAACAGGTAATAATAAAGCACCACCGTATAATTGCGTACGGCGGTGCTTTTCTGCGTTTAATTCATTGTGATTGTGTACAAATTGTAATGTCGAATTTTGTCTAAAACAGAGAAACTAAAGAAAACAAGCAATTTTCTAAAAATTTTTGCGTAACATTTCGCGATTTTTGTCATATATATATAGATTAATTTTTAAGGAGGTTAAAAATGTGAATAGAATATTTATTTCTGGATTAGAACTGTATGATCTTTTGAGCACAAACAAAAAACAATATCAATGGTTATTAAATATGAACGAACTCCGTTTTTGTATTTTTGCTGAAAGAGTAAATAATGGATCTGTCTTTATTTCTATTGATAGCACAAAATATTCAAAAACCGATGGAGGGTTAGGTTTTACAAACAATGAAGACAGCGTTTTTGGATTGGGCGGAAACATCAATACTATGGATAAGATTGATTTAGCCATTAAAAACAATGCTTCAATAATTATTGTCGATGACATAAAACACATACGCCAAAACCAATCTACTCGTTTCATTTTAGTCGATGACTGCCTTCAATTAATTATTGATATTACCAAAAAATATTTAAGTAAATCAAAAGCAAAAGTAATCGCCATAACAGGAAGCACAGGAAAAACAACTACCACAATAGCTTTATATAACTTTTTGTCAGTAAAGTACCGAGTGAAAAGAATACATCGAATAAGAAATTCTGTTTTAGGTATGTGTATAGACATTATTCAAAACCTTTGCATAGATGACGATTTTTTAATTGTAGAAATGCAATTAGATGCAGAAAACCAGATAAAAAACTTCTGCAATATAGCACAGCCAGACTACTCAATAATAACAGCAATAAATCTATCGCATTACAGTAGATTCAACAGTACAGAATCAATTATAAAAGAAAAAACTCAAATATACGATTTTATGAATAAAAACGGAAAGTGCATAATTAATGGGGACGACGAAAATTTGATCAATTGGAGCAGAAGCATAAACAATGACAAAATCTATTCGATTGGAATTAATTATAATTGGTCAGATATAGTCGTTAGTAACATTTCTGCTGTTGGCGATTATAATTTATTAAATTTCAATCTAAATATCTCAAAAAAAGATTATGGAAATTTCACAATAAGCTCTCCAAGCAAAGGCACAATATATGCACTGCTTTTCTCACTTTACTTCGCTAAAGAATGTAATTATGAATATGATGATATTCTAAAAGGAATTTCAAAAATCAAATCACCTCTTGGTAGATTTCAAGGTTTTAAAGGGATTAACAATTCGTTTATATTATTAGACTCTTATAACGCCAACTACTCTTCTATTAAAAACGGGTTAGAATATTTTTCCTCATTAAGCCACAAAAAAAAGATCGTAATTTTAGGCTCTATGATGGAACTTGGCGTTCATACTGAAAGCGAACACAAACGAGTTGGAGAATACATTTCTACTAATTGTGATATTTCCCACTTGATAACATTAGGCGAAGCTGCTTTTTATATTGCAACAAATGTACATAATGTTATTCCCCAAAATATCCATTCTTTTTATGAATACGAAGATATATTGGAAACCTTATTTGAAATAGGTGTCGATGAAAACACCGCAATTTACATTAAAGGTTCGGGAGCAATGCGCATGGAACTAATCGCTCCCCATATTTTAAGTGAAAAGATTTTTTGAGGTGAAAATATGAACAATAAAAGCATAGATTTTATATATCATATTATTGACTGGACTTTAGCTATATTATTAAGTATATTTTCCTATATAAATGGTAAAACGATACATATTTTAGCTATTTTTGTGATAGCACTGTTGGTCTCTTTTGTTGTCTACTTTAGATTAAAGTATAAAAAAACAAATTCAGAACTGAAATTTTATAAAGCAACACTTAATTCAAACTATCCTTTGTATGGAATAGTGAACTATATTTCAAAAGATATACCGGATGAATATAAAAACAATAAATGCAAACTAAATAGATTAACCTTAGATATACGTCTTATTAATGAGATTAAGAAAAAAAGACATAATGATTTAGAGGTTTTGTGGATACATGAAGGTATAAATATTTCCAATGAAAATTTAGACAAAATATATCAACGAATTGGAGGAGACAGTAGTACCGATTTTAAACACTTAAAAATCGAAGCTTTCTCTTGTAAAGAAAACAACTCTTGTTGTGAAAATCTCAAAAAATGCGATCTTGCAATAAATAAACTTTGTGCTGACAGAAACAAAATGAACGTTGAAGATGTACCAAAGTTTAGTTCTGCTACTTTTCATCTTTTAAAAATGGAATTTACAACGCCCATATCGCCAAACAATGAATTTAAAATAAAACTTAAATACTGTTGGCCCCAGTGTTTTAATCCTACTTTTGACTTTTTGTTAATTGACCCCAAAAATTTTGCTGAAAACATACAAAAATTAAATATTATTGTTCGTACAGATGGACAAATTTTAACTAAAAACTCGGTAGTATCATTAAATTCACTTAACCCAAAAACAAACGAACATTTTGTTGATGGTAAATTTGAGTATGATAATGATTCTCAAGCTTTTATTTTTGAGAAAGCATTATCAGAACAAAACAAAATATACTATGTGAAAATTATTACAAATAGCGAAGATTAGATTCACAGTTCCTGCACACAACATTGATATAACATATCCTTTCAGTTTTCGTCTATATCTGCAAATAATGTATAGTATTATTAAATCAGATTATAGAATTTACTGGAGGAATACAAATGTACAATATTCACAATTATTTATTAGAAAAGAAAAGGATTGTTTTTATGACATTAGAAAGAGTGTTAACTGACATAAAAGGAGATTCTCCTGTAAAACTTTTGGATTCAGCTCACAAGTCTGTAAAACAGATTAACGAAGCTCCGTTTTATATTGGTACAAATTTTAAACAAATCGATATAAAACTTAACCCTAAATTTGTTATTGTTTCTGCTCCCGGAGCAACAGGCAAAAGCGCATTCGGAAAGTATTTGGCATATATCAAAAAAGCACTTTACTGGAATTTAGCTGATTTACACATAGGAGATGGAACGTTCCAAGGAACACTTTACAAAGCTTTAGGTGCATCAAAAATTTCGGAGTATGCCCAAAAACTAAAACTTGGTAAATCAACTTTAATAATTGATGCTTTTGACGAGGCGGAAATAATTTCAGGTAGAAAAAATATTGAGACTTTTCTTTACGAAGCAAATGAGTTTTTAGAAGATTCAATCTGTTGCTCTATTGTTCTACTTTCAAGAACAGAAACCGCACAGAACATAGCAACATTTTTTACTGCAAATGAAATTCCGTTTAAGCATTTAGAAATCGACTACTTTCCTGAAACCAACGCAAGAGATTTTGTTTTAAGAACTGCTGAAAAAAGAAAAGAATTAACTAAAGCTATCGTGGATTGCGTTGATGGATATTTTATGCAAGTAAAAGCATTAATTAGTGACAAAGAAACATTAAATAAGTTCTTGGGCTATGCACCTGTTTTGGAGGCAATTGCAACACACATTACCGAAATCTCTAATACTGCACGCCTTATAAGCAATTTGCAAGAAAAATCTGACGAAATTTCTTTAATTAAAACAATAATGGAAAATCTTCTTGAACGAGAACAGAATAAATTTGTTTCTGCGTTTAAAGAAAGAATTAATAGTGATAAAAACAAAATAAATAAGTGGTCAGAGATTTATAGTGCTAAGGAGCAATTAGTCAGAATAATAAACTATATCATTTTAGGAGAAATTTCATATAAAGACTATCAGTTGGCTTCTTTGCCGGATTATTTAGTCGATGACTATGAGGAAACAATTGCTCTATTTATTCCACAGCATCCTTTTGTACAAATGTTTTGTACTAACGAAACGGAGACTAATATAGATTTTGCAGGACCAGCGTTTAGGGATTACTGTTTGGCAAGAATAATTCTTGATGATGAATATGAAGACAGCGCAGAATTATATTACCAATCAGAAAGCTCAACATCTCATTTCCCTTCTCAACTTTTCTGGAATCATTACATAGATCTAAACAATAAAACAATAAAAAGTAAGCATTTTTCTTATTTATTAGAAGCATACAAATCAAAAATCAGTTCTGGTCATCAAATTTACATAGACATTAGTCAAGATTCAAACGAAACTGTTGCCACATTTAGAATGTTTAAAGGGAAGGACCTTATCGATACAGTTTGTATGAATGTAAGTGTAATAGATAATATGTTTATTTTTGATTCTATTAATAATATGTCAATAAACATTGATAATGATATTAAAATTGGAGGAAAAGGTAACACACAAATTACGGATTCTTCAATCGCTTGCAACAATCTTCTTATTAATTCAAAAAATTTATTAATTAACGCTTTTTCTCCAAGTATCACTACCATACAATGCTCTTCAAGTATAAAAGCCTTAAAATCACCTCCATTAAACATCTCATTTAACAATTCTGGCGAAATAAAAATTGATGTCCCCAACATTTATGAATTTCCGAAATTTAATCGTTTTAAATATAATTCGAATGACACATCAAAAATCGATATTTACATTTTTATTCATTCTTTAAGGAAAATCATGTCCAGCTTTAGAACACACGGAAAAGATATGCCTGCAAGAGATGCTGAAAAAATTGATTTTGTTGTCGTCGGAGATGATTATCTTAAAAATAATATTTTTGAATTTTTAAAAGAAAACGAAGTTGTATTTAGAGAAGCACATTTATATAAGGTTAATATAGATAAAATGAGTGCTCTTGGAATAAGTTGGGGTGGTTTAATTACTTCTAACATTTTACAACTTGATAAAATATATAAACTTTTTTCTGAATGGCTTTCAAAAAAGAATAATGTTTAAAGCTTGAATTATTTAAACAAAGAGGTGCAATAATATGTTTACCTACTTGACAAAATCGAAAAAAGTTGCTAAAGTATCATATGATACCTATCATTTGAAGGGTGGGATTATATGAGGAGTGCAAAACGGGATGTGGATCTTTTTTTAAGCGATGTAAAAAATGCAATAAGGCAGAAAAATTATACGCCTATTGATCGCGATAAAAACCTTAACACTTTAGCACAGCTTGGAATAACATGGAAAGATGCTATTGACGAGATTAACGAATTATCGTTTTCAAACTATATTAAGGGCCCTGAAATCGATCGTGATTTTCCTCAACATGATCATCTTTGGGTATTTAAAAAAGGGATGATGGGTGAAACCATATACATAAAACTTAAAATTTTATATCAAAATAACAAAAGCCTTTTGGTACTTAGTTTTCATATTGATGAACCATAATTTTTAAGGAGGGATTTTATGATTTGTCTAAACTGCTATAATGACACCAACTTTGAAACAAAAAAAGAACACGAAACAATTGTTGTCAGAGGAGAAGATATTGAAATTGAATCTGAGGTAACTTATTGCAAAAATTGCAATGCCAAAGTTTGGAATGAAGAATTGGACAATAACAATCTAATAAAAGCATATGAGCTTTACAAGAAAAATCATGGCTTGTTAACATCAAGTGATATCAAGTTCATCCGTGAAAACTATAATATTTCTCAATCCACCTTTTCAAGAATTCTTGGTCTTGGCGAAAAAACAATTACAAGATATGAAAATGGTTCAATTCAAGATACAGCTCAAAACAATTTGATACTTCTTGCAAAAAACATTAATAATTTTAAAGTTTTGTTTGAAAAACAGAAAAGCATTTTAAGACCAGAGGAAATTGCAAAAATCGAGGAAATTCTTTCAGGACGAGAAGTAAAATTATTATTTAACAACCAAAATGCAACAGCATATGGAATTAAAGATTTATTTTTTGGAGGATTCACATATGAAGAACAACAACGTCAATATGAATTCAAGTCTGCAGTTTAAAGGTTATACTGTTAACCATTTGTTTTTTGAAAATAAAGAATCCACAAACAATTCATATAATGTTATGCCTGAATTAATGAGTGAAATAAAATTTGAAGACGATAAAAAATTCAGTGTTGTTTTGGGATGTAAAATTGAACCAACAGAAGAAAATCCTTTTCCGTTTTCTTTGGAGGTAATTATAACAGGCAATTTTGAAGTCGAATGTTCCGATTCGAATTATGATACACTTGTAAACAAAAACTCAGTTGCAATTCTTTTTCCTTATCTTCGTTCTACAATTTCTATGTTGACTTTAAACGCTAATAAGACACCCCTTGTTTTACCAACAGTAAATATCGTGAAAATGTTGGAAAAACTCGACGAAGTTTAATTGCTAAATCTTTACATAATCAAAAGCTTTGTTCTTTTATTTTAGGAACAAAGCTTTTAATTGTTTTATCCGATAAACATTATAATTCTCGCTCAAATTTTTTTATGAGATTGATTTTTACAATTATCCTTTATGTTGAAACAAGTTTTGTTTTGTGATATAATAATTAAACTAAATTATATTAATATTTGAGAAGGTGTTCTGGTGAAATTATATGACAATATTCAAATAACTTCCAATGGCATAAAAAACTCACTTAGAAAATATAAATCTTTAAAATCAATTTCAGAATATATATGGAACGGTTTTGATGCTAAAGCTACCCAAGTATATATTAGCGCATCAATAAATGAATTAGAAAAAATATATGAGATTTCAGTTGCTGATAACGGACACGGAATTGAAAACCATTTGTTAAAAGCTAAATTCAAACCCTTCTTTCAGTCAGAAAAAGTTTATGATCCCGAAATCAAACATTCTGCAACCCATGGTAAAAACGGTGTCGGCAGATTAACTTTTTTTACTTTTGCAACAATGGCGGAATGGGTTACGGTTTACGAAAAAGAAGGAAAGAATTATCAATATAAAATTACAGCCATGTCTGATAGTCTCGATACGTATGAAGCATCTGAAGAAACAGAAGTAGACACCACTACCGGAACAAAAGTTTCATTCTATAATGTAAATGATCCTGAACTTTCAATAGAGTCTATCAAACAGTCTTTAGCTAAAGAGTTTTGTTGGTATTTAGAGTTACACAAAAATGACGGTTACAAAATATTTGTTAACGGAGAAGCTCTTTCTTATGAACACTTAGTTATCGAAAGAAAAGATCATAAATTTGAAATAGAAAACACATCATTTTCTTTTGATGCATCATTTGTTTGCTGGAGTAGTAAGCTTGCTGAATATTCAAAATATTACTATTTGAAAACGAGCGGAGAAGAAATAGCAAAAGAAAACACTACTTTTAACAACAAAGGTGACAGCTTTTATCATAGTGTCTTTATTAAAAGTAATCTATTTGATAATTTCAGCTTTTCTGAGCTTCCTGAACAAGTTACACTTGTTGGACCGACACTTAAAACCAAGCAAAGTGATGAGTTCAGATACTGCTTAAAAGAAGTTAATAAAATTCTTTTAGATATCAGAAAACCATTTTTAAAACAACATGTTTCAAAAGTTGTGGAATCATTAGAAGTGTTAGAAGCATTTCCGAACTTCAGAGAAGGAAATCCTCTTGATGAATTCAGAAAATCTCAAATAGAAGAAATGATAGGTTGTCTATATATTGTACAACCAAAAATGTTTTCTTCAACAATGAACAAAGAACAAAAGAAAACATTTATTAGATTGCTTGATTTAATTGTTCAAACAGGAGAAATAGACTCATTGTTCAACATTCTTCAAGAAATATTGGATATGAATGAAACAGAAAGAGAAGATCTCTCTGATATGTTAAAATACACACGACTGTCCAATATAACTAAAACCATTAAACTTTTATCTGACAGATATAAGGCCGTTAATGATTTGAAACGACTGGTTTTTGAAGAAGAACTCGCAGCCAATGAAGTTGATCATATTCAAAAAATGATAGAAAAACATTATTGGTTATTTGGAGAACAATACAATTTAGTTACTGCTGCTGAACCTAATTTTTCCGAAGCTCTCAGGCGATATGTGCATCACCTGCATAAAGAGTATGAAGAAGACGGTGTAGATCACCCTGACAAATTAAAGCAAATGGACATTTTTGCTGTTAGACAAGATTTTACCAACGGAAAAATTAATAACATTGTAGTTGAATTAAAGCACCCAAAAGTTTCTTTAGGTGAAACTCAGTTAAGCCAGATCAAAAAGTATATGAATGTTATCTTAAGCGTTGATCAGTTTAATGCACCTAATATGACGTGGGAATTCTATCTTGTCGGCAACAAATTTAACAGCAATGGTTATATGGATAACGAACTGAAAAACAACGAACATCACGGAGAAAAATCATTAGTGTTTAAGGTGAATAATTATAAAATCTATGTTAAAACATGGAGTGAAGTGTTTGCAGATTTCGAATTAAGATATAACCATTTAACAAAAATTTTAGAAATGGAGCGAGACAAACTACAAACCGAAGCACAAACAGCTAATGAAATTGTAAGTGCACAAGAAACAAATACTGCAGTAGCTCCAAAAGAAATGTCCTGACTTAAATTATTCACACAGTAAAAGCCTTGCTCTCAAAAAGAGCAAGGCTTTTAATTATTTTATCAGATATTTAAACTTATTTCTTCTTACACGAAGAATGTTTTTCACACGGTTGCGGATTGTTTCGTCATAATACTCTTTGCATTTATCAACCGCATTGGCAATATCGTTTTCTGTAAAACCGATTGCAAGCTGAACTCCGTAGAGTTCTTCTGCTGAATCCATCTGCAAATCGAAATCTGTATCAAACGGTTTTGCTTTTACTTTTGAGATGCATTCATAAATATCCGCATCAATCGGATAATCGTTGGTATCGGATAAAAGCGAAAATCCGAAATCAAAATAGGGGCATAAGCTGAATTCTTCGGTGTCATCGTTTCTGATAAAAGCAATGTTGTTTGTGTGTCTGTCCTCATTGAGGAAGAACGCATCGAGTTCAAGCATAGCCGTCAAATATACACCAACGTTTTCAAGATTGGTGTGCTTTTCGATAAAATCAACGGTGAACTTTATTTTGTCTTTCTCTTCGGGATAGTCAAGCAATGCCTTTGCCAGAGACTGACCTGTATATGCTCTGAAAAGCTTTTCGAGTGTGTAAATTGTTTCGTTATCTTTCTTGAAATTCTCAGAGTAACACCCGACAAGTTTTTTGCCTTCGTATTCGATAAAGGTCGGAAGATAAGTTACAAAATTACGGATATTTGTTTTTGCAAGAAGCTTTGAGATAACAATTTCACTCAGGCCTTCATATCCCATATGGTCAGCTTTGAACCATAAGCCATCACCGTACCATTTAGGCTGATTGCCTTTTGAAGATGAATCCGTAATCATTTTTACAGGTTTGGTTGTTATTGTTTTGTTGTTCATAAATCAACACCTGCTTTCATAGACAAAGTTGATATATTGGTTATCCTCTGCCATTCTGCCCTTGGTAGCCTCAATAATCTGAAGCGGGTCAAAATGGTCAATGCCGAGATATTTCAGAATTTCTTTTTTGTTGCCACGCTCTTCGGGGAAACATCTTTCACGCAGGAAATACTGAAAATCTTCCCACGTCGGATTTTCGATAACACCGAATGCACGGCGGAGAATATCGTTTGTGCGGTTGATGATTGAAATTTTTTCATTGAGGAAATCAACGTAGATTTCCGTGCAGACTTTCTGACGGAACATATAATTCATACGCATCGTGTAGTTGCCCTTGGGGAATGCATTGAGATATTTTGAGATTGTCTGACGGCTGACACCGAAGCTTTCTGCAATCTCTTGCGTTGTTATTCCCTGCTGCTGCATTTCAATTATTTTCTGAATGTCAGCATCATTCAAAGCTTTCTTCCGACCTGTTTTTTGTTTGTTTGCAATCTTTTTGAGTTCTTCAACATTATCTGTTCCGAAAAGTTCAATGCAAAGCTTGCGGTAATCCGTTGCCATAATCTCACCTCACAATATAGTGTAAACAATCATTTCTTTACACTCATTATATTATGTGCCAGCCAGATTGTCAATATGCATTTCACAAACATTTAAGGCGACAGGAATCCCCTGTCGCCTTCTGAGTTAATGCTTAAGCAAAAGACAACCCCCGGTACAGCCGGGGGCAAAAAAGACTTCAGTAAAGCCAAAACGGGCGAGCTCAAAGCAAGCCCAAAAGGATTGAAAGATAATCAAACCTCCAAGTATAATAGTAGTGGTTTGGC